>NZ_AEJB01000561.1 GCF_000331005.1 Streptomyces turgidiscabies Car8 | reverse complement strand
CGCCTCATTCCTGGAAAGGAAAAAGGAAAACACAGTCCTTTCCCATGTTCCTGACAGGCCTCTTACCTAGGTTTCAGCCCCATGACAGAGAACCAAGGGCCGAAGCACAAACGGGATCTGACACGTCGCAAGGTCGTCGTCACCGGCGCCGGAGCGGTCGCCGCGGTGGGCGTCGCGGGCGGACTCGCGGCGGGCGCGTTCGCGGGTGAGACGGGCAAGGGCAAGAAGACCCCCACCCCCAAGGCCTCCGGCAGCAGCTCCGAGGTCTGCTACACGCTCACCTCGGAGACCACCGAGGGGCCGTACTACATCGACGCGGACAAGCTCCGCCAGGACATCACCGAGGACAAGGAAGGCATCCCGCTGACCCTGAGCCTTCGGGTGATCGACTCCGAGACGTGCAAGCCGGTCGTCAACGCCGCCGTCGACATCTGGCACTGCGACGCGCTGGGCCTGTACTCAGGCTACGAGAGCCTCTCCACCGGCGGCGGTGGCGGCGCCCCGACCGATGCTCCGACCGACGCCCCCTCGGGCACTCCGACGGGCGAGCCCCCGACCGACGCGCCCTCCGGCGGCACGGGCGGTGGCGGCGGCGGTACGCACGAGGAGCCGACCGACGACAAGCGCTACCTGCGCGGCACCTGGAAGACCGACCGGCAGGGCCGGGTCACCTTCAAGACGGTCTTCCCCGGCTGGTACCGGGGCCGCACCGTCCACGTCCACACGAAGGTGCACGTGGACGGCACCTGGACGGACGCCGGTTACGAGGGCGGCACCACCTGCCACACCGGTCAGTTCTTCTTCGACGAGGCGTCCGTGCTCGCCTCCGCCGAGGTCGAGCCGTACTCGACGTCGACGACCGAGCGCACGACGCTCACCGAGGACACCATCTACGACCAGAGCGGCACCACGGGCGGTCTGCTCAAGCTGAAGTACGACAAGAAGAACATCGCGAAGGGTGTGATCGGCTCGATCACGATGGGCGTCGACCCCGACGCGACCCACGACGGCACGGACGACGCGTCGCAGCCGAGCACGTCGGCGTCCGCGTCCGCGAGCTGACGCAGGCGCACCCGCACCCATACCCGCACGTACCTCTCGGCGAAGGGCCCGGAACCGTCCCCCAGGTTCCGGGCCCTGCCGTATGCCGTCCTCCCAACTCCCCCTCGTATCGGCCTTGGTAAGGAAAAAATCCCGGGAGAAGCCCGGCAACCTTTCCGGTGTCCGGCGACCACTGATGAGCCGTAAGCCCCGTCCCCACTGGAGCTTCACGAACCGCACGAGTTCCACAACCACGTAAGGACTCATCCGTGGCATCCCCTTCTCACCGCCGGTCCCTTCGCAAGCGGCGCACAGTTCTGGTCTCCACCGCGGCCGTGGCCGCCGCCGGGCTCGGCGCCGCCGTGCTGGCCATGAACGCGAACGCGAACCCCGTCGTCGACCTGGCCCACCAGGTGCTGCCCGCGAAGGACGGCTGGGCGGCCTCCGGCACCGGTACGACCGGTGGCGCGCGTGCCGACTCCGCGCACGTCTTCACCGTCAGCACCCGCGCGCAGCTGGTGAAGGCGCTGGGCAGCGCCACCAACTCCACGGCGAAGATCATCAAGATCAAGGGCGTCATCGACGCCAACACGGACGACACCGGCAAGAAGCTGACCTGCGCCGACTACGCCGCCGGTACCGGATACTCGCTGGCCGCCTACCTCAAGGCGTACGACCCGGCCACCTACGGCAAGAAGGCGCCCGCGGGCACGCAGGAGAAGGCCCGGGACGCCGCCAAGCAGAAGCAGTCGAAGAGCATCGTCTTCAAGGTGCCGGCGAACACCACCATCGTGGGAGTGCCCGGCACCAAGGCGGGCATCACCGGCGGCAGCCTCCAGGTGAAGGACGTCGACAACGTCATCATCCGCAACCTGGCCCTCACCGCCACCGAGGACTGCTTCCCGCAGTGGGACCCGAAGGACGGGTCGACCGGCAACTGGAACTCCGCCTACGACTCGGTCACCCTGCGCGGGGCCACGCATGTGTGGGCGGACCACAACACGTTCAGCGACTCGCCGTTCTTCGACAAGGCCGAGAAGACGTACTTCGGCCGCGAGTACCAGATCCACGACGGCGCCCTCGACATCACCAACGGGTCCGACCTGGTGACCGTGGAGCGCAACCAGTTCACCAACCACGACAAGACGATGCTGATCGGCAGCAGCGACACCGACAGCGTCGGCAAGCTGCGCGTCTCCATCCACCACAACGTGTGGAAGGGCATCACCCAGCGCGCCCCGCTGGCCCGCATCGGCCAGATCCACGTCTACAACAACGTCTACGAGACGGCGACCCTCAACGGCTACGAGCCCAAGTACAGCCTCGACTCCCGCGCGAAGGCGCAGGTCGTCGCCGAGAACAACTCCTGGACGCTGCCGGCCGGCGCGAAGGTCGCGAAGCTGCTGAGCGGTGACGGTACGGGCTCGGTCGCGGGCGGCGGCAACCTCGTCAACGGCAAGGTGACCGACCTCGTCGCCGCGTACAACGCCGCGAACTCGAAGAAGCTGAAGACGACGGTCAACTGGAAGCCGACCCTCACCGCGGGTCTGGAGACCTCGGCGAAGAACCTGGTCGCGGAGCTGACGGGCACGGTCGGCACGGGAGTCGTGTCCTAGCCACGATGCCGCGCGGCGCACGCAGCCCCGCACGTCCGTCCTGACCGGCGCCGAGG
>NZ_AEJB01000560.1 GCF_000331005.1 Streptomyces turgidiscabies Car8 | reverse complement strand
TTCGAGCAGCTCGCGGAAGCCCTGGGCGGAGATGTTCGAGTAGTGGGCGAACACGTCAGGGCCGCCACCATCCTGCTCGATGAATCCGAAACCCTTTTCCGCGTTGAACCACTTCACGGTGCCAGCAGCCATGTCATATCTCCTTCAGAGGGGGTGCTTACGGGTCCGCAGGTCGCAGACTCCGTGTCGCCGTGATGATTGCCCCGCCCGGAAGACCGGAGATAAAAATTTCGGGAACCACAACTGCAACTTAGATCGACAGTAGCACACTGCGACCGTCGACGAGTGTTGAATAACTCTCAGTTATCCATTGGGGCAAATAACCTGCCCGTGCGTTCCGTCAATTTCTCAGCTCGCGGCCACAGATATTAGGACGCGCCCGCCGAAGAGCCTCTCCCGAGCCGCACCCCCGCCGACCGGCAGCGGCCCGCGGGGTGCGCGGCCGGCCGCGGAGGCCTCCGGTCCGCTTCCACCGGACCACCACCACCCCGAAAACGCCGCAGCGCCCGACCCGACCGAAGCCGACCCGAGCGCTGCTGTGCAGGCCAGAAGGGGTTTCCCCTCCCCCGCATCCGTAGACCCTGTGGGACTCGAACCCACAACCAATGGATTAAAAGTCCACTGCTCTGCCAATTGAGCTAAGGGTCCCCGCGATGTTGCAACCCCGAGCATAGCCGGACCCGGCCACGACTCCGATCGGGTATCGGAGACACGGCCGGGTCGCTCCACGACCAGGACGGTGGCCCGCGCCGGAAATGGTCGGCCTCGTTACGGATCGACCGGTTCGGGTGCCCCCTTGCGAGCCGCCTCGCGGGCCCGGGTGCGTTCGTGGTCGGGGTTGAGGAACCAGTAGCGCGCCGAAGCCACCCACCACAGGGCCGCGAACCCCAGGACCACGAGTACGGCGATCGGGGCGTAGTTGAAGTTCTCCCAGGTGACCGGCGCGAGCTGGGGCAGCATGAACAGCACCGTGATCACGACCACCCAGGCCACCGACACCACCCCGATCACCCGCGACCACCGGCCCAGATGCCACGGCCCCCGCTCGAACGCCTCGCCCTTGCGCAGCCGCAGCAGCGTCGGGATGACGTACGCGATGTAGAGGCCGATCACGGCGATCGACGTCACGGCCGCGTACGCCGTCACGTTGATCAGGTACGGGAGGCCCAGGACCAGTGCCCCGAACGCCGCCAGCCAGACCGCCGCCACGGGGGTACGGGTACGGGGGCTGACCGTGTGCCAGAGGTGGGAGTAGGGGAGGGCGCCGTCGCGGGAGAAGGCGTAGATCATGCGGGAGTTGGCCGTGACCGATGCCATACCGCAGAACAGCTGGGCGCCGATGACGATGAGCAGGAACAGCTTGCCCGCGGTCGCGCCCAGCGCGTCGAGCAGGATCTGCGCGGGCGGTACGCCGGTCGGGGAGTTCAGGGCGCCGTCGTACGACTGGATGGCGAAGGTGAAGCCCAGGAGCAGGACGAAGCCCGCTATCCACGAGGTCCAGATGGACTGGACGATGCCCTTCGGGCCCGCCGTGGACGCGTCCCGGGTCTCTTCGGTCATGTGTGCGGAGGCGTCGTAGCCGGTGAAGGTGTACTGGGCCATCAGCAGCCCGAGGGCGACGACGTACACGCCGCTCCCCCAGCCGGTGTTGTTCACGAACTCCGTGAACACGAAGGACGCCGACTGGTGCTTGTCCGGTACGAACGTCAGCGCGCCGACGATGACGGCCACACCCACCACGTGCCACCACACGCTGACGCTGTTCAGCAGGGCCACGATGCGTACGCCGAAGGTGTTGAGGAGCCCGTGCAGGACGAGGATGCCCGCGAAGAGCAGGATCGTGCGGCCGGGGGTGACCTCGAAGTCGAACTGGAGGTTCAGGTAGGCGCCCAGGAAGGAAGCCGCCCCGAAGTCGATGCCGGCGGTCACCGCGACCTGCCCGAGCACGTTGAACCACCCCGTGAACCAGGCCCACGCGGCGGCCGTACGCGGGGGAGCGAGCTGGGCCGCCCAGAAGTACAGGCCGGCGGAGGTCGGGTAGGCCGAGCAGATCTCGGCCATCGAGAGCCCGACGAAGAGGGTCATGAGCCCTACGGCGACCCAGCCCCACATGATCACGGCCGGGCCGCCGGTGTTCATGCCGAACAGGTACAGGGTCAGGCAGCCCGACAGGACCGAGATGATCGTGAAGGAGACCGCGTAGTTGGAGAACGCCGACATCCGGCGGGCGAGGACCTGGGTGTAACCGAGCTGGGCGAGCCGTTCCTCGTCCGACAGCCCACTCACTCCGACTTCATCTGTCATGCCCCCAGCAATGCCCTCGCTGGGGGTATGACATGCGTCACAGGAGGACTCATTTGGCCGAAAACATATCTGCCCCGGCCACGCTCAGACGTCCGTGGCGCCGATCCGCAGCTGAGCGACCTGCGTCGCGCTGAGCACGCCCGCGTAGACGTGCACCTCGTCGACCACTCCGGCCAGGTCTTCGCCCGCGCCGTCCGCACCCTGCGAACGACCGATCCGCAGGTCACCCGTCGCCGTCCAGCCGGGCGTGTACGACGCCCTCGCCGTCAGCTGCCCGTCGGCGTAGAGCAGGATCTCGTCGGCCTCGTCGTCGTACGCGAGTGCCAGGTGATGAACGTCGTCCGGGGAGGCCCACGCGCCCCCGGCGGTGAGCGTGACCCGCTCTCCGGTGGCGTCCGTCAGAGCCACTTCCCAGCTCTGCGAGGCGCCCGAATAGCGCACCTCCGCAAGGGAGTTGTCCGCATCCCCCACCGACAGCACCGTCATCGGCCGGTCCTGCGCCGCCGAGTCGATCCGCACGTGCGCGGCGACCGAGAAGCTGTCCCCGGTGGCGATGCCCAGGCCGTCCGTCGCGCCGAAGTCGCCGTCGCCGTCCAGCAGCAGGTGCCCGGAGCCGAAGAGGGGGGACTGTCCGGGCAGGCAGTCCGGGTCGAGCCAGTCGCAGGGGGCGTCGTCGCGGTAGATCGTCGCGTCCCCGCCGAGTGTCAGTGGCCGCCCGCCGTCCCGCTCCGGGCTGCTGCCGCCGGTCGCCTCGTCGAGCGCCCAGTACCCCTCACTCACGGTGGCCCGCTTCGCCGCCCCGGCCGCCTCGGCGGCGACGACGATCCGGTCCCACACCCGTACGCCGGCCAGCGCACCGTGCCAGTTCCCACTTCCGCCCGCGCTCGCTTCGAGCGTGCGGCCGATCTGGAGGTTCCCGGGTGCCGAGGACGGGGTGACGTTCTCGGCCGTGCCGGCCACCCGTCCGTTCACATACAGCCGGGCCGTGCCCGCGACCGGGTCGTACACCCCGGTGAGGTGCGCCCAGTCACCGGTCTCCGGCACACCGGCCCGTACGACCGAGCCGCCCACCGAGAACGACCAGGCACCGTCCTTCGTCCCGAGCCCGAACCCGGCCGCCCCGCCCTGGCCGACGGCCGTCATGTCCGCACCGGCGGCATCCGGCCGTACCCAGGCGCTCACGGAGAAGGCCCCGCCGGTGTCCACGGCCGGCGCGCCGCTCGTCAGATAGGCGGAGGCTGACCCGTCGAGACCGACGGCCCCCGTCACCGACGTCCGCGACGGGCCCGCGGCGCCGAACGTGACCCCGGCTCCCGCTGTCGCGGTCCTGTCGCCCGCCTCCGCCGAGGCCCCGCTCGCCCCGGCCGCGTCCGCGAGCGTCCAGGCGGCGACGGGCGTACGGCCCCCGCTCACCCGGAACTGGTAGGTGGTGGTCGCGCTCACGTTGCCCGCCCGGTCTACGGCCTGGACCTCCAGTCCCCCGACGCCCTCCGACTGCGGCAGCCACCGCAGCCGCACCGGCCCGCCGGGCGCGTCCGGTACGGCCGTCAGCAGCGGCCCGCCGAGGAAGTCGTAGCGGTAGGACACCGTGTCGTCCGAGGCGGAGTCCACGGTGAACGTGCCGTACGAGCCCACCCCGTCGTGCCACATCCCGGTGTCGTCCGGGTACTCGGGCGACGACACCGAGGGTTTCGCGGGCGCCTCGTTGTCGTACACGAACTCGCACGACCCACTGCCGCCGTCGGAACTCCACGGCCCCCACAGCGTGCCGTCGCCCGCCCGCACCCGCCAGCTCACCTCGGCGAACGCCGGCACGTCGGTCGGCACGGGCCAGCTGAACGTCGAGCCACTGGACTTGGCGGTCGTCCCGACCGTGCTCCGCACCTGCCGTACGCCCGCGCTGTCCGTCCAGGACACCTCGAACTCGGCGGTGACCGGGCCCCCGTCCGGGTCGCGGAGGACCGCTCTGAGCGTCGGCCGCGTACGGACGTACGGCCGGTCCGCACCGCCGACGCACGGCCCGTCCTCCGTGGTCACCTCGGACAGCACGGGCCGGGACGGCGGCCGGTTCTCCGCGGCGGAGGCCGTCCATGGCGTGGCGACGACGGCCGACGCCGCGAGCAGCGCGGCGACTCCGCCGCGTGCGAAGGCATGACGATCCAACAGATCCGACAGATTCAACGGACTCAACAGTTCTCTCCCCCTGGGTCCGGCTCATCGCCGGATCATGGATTTCGCTCCGCGCCGGAGCGTAACAGCCGCTGCTGACAGGCGAGTTGGCATTTTTTCGGGCGCGGCAGGAGGAGTGCGGCAACGCTGAAGGGTCAAGATCTCCGTCAAGCACAACGACCCGGTGATCATGGTCAACGCCGACCGGGTGCTCGCCGAAGGGTGCGACTACCCGCTCCACCTGGGCGTCACCGAGGCCGGTCCCGCCTTCCCGGGGACCATCGAGTCCGCTGTCGCCTTCGGGGCGTTGCTGA
>NZ_AEJB01000559.1 GCF_000331005.1 Streptomyces turgidiscabies Car8 | reverse complement strand
CAGACCCCCCTGCCGGCCCTGAAGGGGCCTTGTCCTCAAACGCCGGACGGGCTGAGGGGGCGGGCCTGCGCTGGATGGATGCAGTAAACGGGTGGGTTGGTGGGTGGGAAAACTCGGCCTGGGGCGGCCGCCGGGTGCATGGGAAGGCGTTTCGAGGGCACCCTGCCAACGGACCGAGACAGGCGGGTGGGTGGGGGACCAAGGACACGACGCGGTCACGATCACCCGCTTGACACCCGAGGCGCACTTGCCGACCCCCACGACCCGGCGTAGACCAGACCGCACGGACAGCGCCGAACACGTTCAACGCCGAACGACGAACGGGGCAGACATGCGCAGCATCCTTCGTACACGCACCCTGACCGCAATCTCCGCCACCGCCCTCGCCCTCACCCTCGCCTCCTGCGGCTCCGACGACGACCCGGGCGACAAGGGCACCGACCCCAGCACGAGCACCGGCGGGGACACCTCCGCCTCCGTCGAGCTCCCCAAGCTGGACGGCCAGACGTTAGAGGTCGCCGCCGTCTGGACAGGGCCCGAGCAGGAGAACTTCACCAAGGTCCTGAAGGAGTTCGAGAAGCGAACGGGCGCGAAGGTCAACTTCGTACCGACCGGCAACAACACGTCGACGTTCCTCGGTACGAAGATCCAGGGCGGCAAGCCCCCGGACGTCGCGTTCCTGCCCCAGGTGGGCGTACTGCACCAGTTCGCCGAGAAGGGCTGGCTCAAGCCGCTCGGCGCGGACGCCCAGGCCCAGCTCGACAAGAACTTCGACGCCGGCTGGAAGGATCTCGGCGCCTTCGAGGGCAAGCAGTACGGCATCTACGTCAAGGCCGCCAACAAGTCCCTGGTCTGGTACAACACCGCCGCGTTCGAGGCCGCGGGCGTCACGGACACCCCCGCCACCTGGAAGGACTTCATCGCCACCGCGCAGACGCTCTCCGACGCCGGTTCTCCCGCCGTCTCCGTGGGCGGCGCCGACGGCTGGACCCTCACCGACTGGTTCGAGAACGTCTATCTGTCGCAGGCCGGGCCGGAGAAGTACGACCAGCTCGCCCAGCACAAGATCAAGTGGACCGATCCGTCCGTCAAGGACGCTCTGACCACCCTCGCCGAGCTCTGGGGCAAGGACGATCTCCTCGCCGGCGGTCGTTCCGGCGCGCTGGCGACCGAGTTCCCGAAGTCGGTCACCCAGACGTTCTCCGGTGACACACCGGCGGCGATGGTCTTCGAGGGCGACTTCGTGGCCGCCAACATCAACGCGGACACGAAGGCGAAGCTCGGCACGGACGCGAAGGTCTTCCCGTTCCCGGCGGTCGGCGACCAGGCCCCCGTCGTCAGCGGCGGCGACGTAGCCGTGTCGCTGAAGGACGGCGCGGGCGCCCAGGCCCTGCTGACTTTCCTGGGCTCGACGGACGCGGCCGAGATCTGGGCGGCACAGGGCGGCTTCCTCTCGCCCAGCAAGACGATGGACCAGTCGGCCTACAAGGACGACGTCACCCGGGACATCGCGAAGGCTCTCATCGCAGCCGGCGACGACTTCCGCTTCGACATGTCCGACCAGGCTCCGGCCGCCTTCGGCGGTACCCAGGGCGTCGGCGAGTGGAAGGACCTCCAGGACTTCCTGAAGAACCCGAAGGACGTCGCGGGCACCCAGAAGCAACTAGAGGCCGACGCCGCCAAGGCGTACAAGAACGGCTGACGGCACCGGCATGGAGTCGCAGAGAGACAACACGCCGACCACCGTCACCACGAATACGAACACGAGTACGAACGCAAACCCGGCCCCGGTCAAGGCCAAGAGCGTCACCGGCACCCGCTGGTGGGTGGCAGGCCTGTTCCTGCTGCCCGCCCTGGTCCTGCTCGGCTCGCTCGTCGTCTACCCGATCGGTTACTCCGTCTGGCGCAGCCTGTACGACGCCGACGGATCGGGTTTCGTCGGCCTGGAGAACTACGGCGACATCTTCACGAACGACGCCACGCTGACCGCCGTACGCAACACGGCGATCTGGGTGGCCGTCGCGCCCGCTCTCGTCACCGCGCTCGGTCTGATCTTCGCGGTGCTGACCGAACGGGTGCGCTGGGGTACGGCGTTCAAGCTGATCGTCTTCATGCCGATGGCGATCTCGATGCTCGCGGCGGGCATCATCTTCCGCCTCGTCTACGAGCAGGACCCGGACCAGGGTGTCGCCAACGCGATCGTGACGTCCGTGCACGACGCCTTCGTGGACTCCTCCGTCTATCCGAAGGCCCGCCCGAACGCCCAGGCGAGCGACCTCAGGTCGTCCGGCGGAGGCTCGTTCACCTCCACCGGAACCGTCAGCCCGGGCACCCCGGCGCTGCTGCCCCTCGTGGGCATCGCCCCCAACAAGCTCCCCGGCACGCCCGAGAACGCGAAGGCGGCCGGCACTTCCGGTTCCGGGATCAACGGCACCGTCTGGCTGGACTTCAAGCTCGGCGGCGGTGGTACGAAGGGTCAGGTCGACCCGGATGAGAAGGCGCTGAAGGGCGTCAAGGTCGAGGCCGTGAAGGACGGGAAGGTCGTGGCCTCGGCGACCAGCGGCGCCGACGGGACCTTCACCCTGCCCGCCGACGCCGACGGAGCCCAACTCCGCCTGCCGGGCTCGAACTTCGCCGCCTCCTACAACGGGATCGACTGGCTCGGGCCGACCCTGGTCACCCCGGCCATCATCGGCAGCTACACCTGGATGTGGGCCGGGTTCGCGATGGTGCTCATCGCGGCGGGGCTCGCGGGCGTGGACCGGAATCTGCTGGAGGCGGCGCGCGTCGACGGCGCCAACGAGTGGCAGGTGTTCCGGCGGGTGACCGTGCCGCTGCTCGCACCCGTACTGGTCGTCGTGCTCGTCACGCTGATGATCAACGTGATGAAGGTGTTCGACCTCGTCTACATCATCGCCCCGCAGCCCAGTCAGGACGACGCCAACGTCCTCGCGCTCCAGTTGTTCCTGTCGTCGTTCGGCGGAGGCGGCAACTACGGCGTCGGCAGCGCGATCGGCGTCATTCTGCTGCTGCTCGTCCTGCCGGTGATGTTCGTCAATCTGCGTCGACTCAGGAAGGAGCGCCAGCGGTGACCGCTCTCGATCCGACCCTCGATCCCACTCGCGACCGGCCCGTACGCGCCAGGCGCTCCCTCGCCGCCCGGGTGGCCGCCGGCGCGGCGGGCGGGGTGATGCGGTTCTTCCTCATCCTCGTCGCGCTCGTCTGGATGGTGCCGACGTTCGGGCTGCTCGTGTCGTCGTTCCGCGACCCGACGGACATCTCCACCTCCGGGTGGTGGAAGGTCTTCACGGCTCCCGGGCAGCTGACCGCGAAGAGCTACAGGACGCTGCTGGAGAACGACGCGATCACCAGCTCCCTCCTCAACACCGTCTGGATCACGGTCCCGGCGACCCTTCTGGTCGTCATGATCGGCGCGATGGCCGGCTACGCCTTCGCGTGGATGGACTTCCGTGGGCGCGACTGGTGGTTCCTGGTCGTCGTCGCGCTGCTCGTCGTACCCGTGCAGGTGGCGCTGATCCCGCTCTCCGACCTGTTCGGGAAGATCGGGATCTTCGGCGACATCATCGGGGTGGTGCTGTTCCATGTGGGGTTCGGGCTGCCGTTCGCGATCTTCCTGCTGCGGAACTTCTTCGCGGAGATCCCGCGCGAGCTGCTGGAAGCGGCCCGGCTGGACGGCGCGGGCGAGATGCGGCTGTTCGCGACCGTCGTCCTGCCGCTCGCCGCGCCCGCCATCGCGTCCCTGGGGATCTTCCAGTTCCTGTGGGTGTGGAACGACATGCTGGTCGCGCTGGTGTTCTCCGACTCCCAGTCGCAGCCGCTGACGGTCGCGCTCCAGCAGCAGGTACGTCAGTTCGGCAGCAACATCGAAGTGTTGGCGCCCGGCGCGTTCATCTCGATGGTGATTCCGCTGGCCGTGTTCTTCGCGTTCCAGCGGCAGTTCGTGTCGGGGGTGATGGCGGGCGCGGTCAAGTAAGCGAGTTCGCAAGGAAGCGAGTGAGCAAGTAAACGGATAAGCATCTCACTTGTGGGGTTACGGGTCCAAACGCCCTTGTCCCCCACATGCCGCAATCGGCGTAACCAAGTCACTCCATCGGCCGTTCCCGGGCAGTAGGCCCGCGTCGACCCACCGACCCATGGATGTGCCTTGCCCAGGTTCAGTGTCATCGTCCCCGCGTACAAGGTTCAGGCGTATCTGCAGGAGTGCCTGGAATCGGTGCTCGGCCAGTCGTATCCGGATCTCGAAGTCATCGCCGTCGACGACTGCTCGCCCGACGCCTGCGGTGCGCTCGTCGACGAGTTCGCGGCGCGCGACGCCCGCGTGCGCCCCGTCCACCTCCCGGAGAACGGCGGGGTGGGCGCGGCGCGCAACGCGGGCGTCGAGCGCGCGACCGGGGACTATCTCGTCTTCGTCGACGGCGACGACGCCCTCGCCCCGGACGCCCTGCGGGCGATCGCCGACCGGATCAAGGAGGCGGGCGACCCGGACGTCCTCGTCTACGACCACGCGCACGCCCTCTGGACCGGCGAGACCGTCCGCAGCCCGTTCCTCCATCAGCTCACCGAACAGGGTCCCGTCCCCTTCCGGCTCGACGACCGGCCATTGCTGCTCAAACTCCCGCTGGTGGCCTGGAACAAGGCCTACCGGCGGGAGTTCGTGGAGCGCGAGGGCCTCACCTTCCCGGCGGGTGCCTGTGCGGACATCCCCTGGACGGTTCCCTCGCTGCTCGCCGCCGAGTCGGTGGCGACCCTCGACCGGGTGTGCGTCCACCACCGCAGGCAGCGGCAGATCGGCAGCACTCCCCCGGCTCAGGGGCACTTCGACATCCACGAGCAGTACGACCGTGTCTTCGCGTTCGTCGACGAGCGCCCCGAACTCGCGCACTGGCGGCCGGTGTTGTTCCGCCGGATGGTCGACCAGCTGATGGCGGTGCTGGCCCGTCCGGACCGGCTGCCGCGCACCGTCCGCGCCGAGTTCCTGCGCAGGTCCCGGGACCACTACCGCCGTTACCGCACCCCGGGCGCCGCCGTACCGCTGCACGCCCGGCTCCGGCACCTTCTCGTCCGGACGGGCAGTTATCGCACGTACCGGGTGGTGCGGCTCGCCTCCGCCCTGCGCCGGCACCTCACCCGTTTCGTCAAGTCCCTTGCGCGCGGCGTCCGATCGGCCGCACTGCGGCTGCACTACCGGGTCCAGCGACGGCTGCCGGTGCGGGCCGACCGGGCGGTCTTCGCCAGTCACTCCGGCCGCGGGTACGGCTGCAACCCCGGCGCCCTGGAAGCCGCGTTCCGTTCCTTCGTGCCGGGCATGCGGACGGCGTGGGTGGCCCGCCCCGAGCACCATCACACGCTCCCGACGGCGACCGCCCGGGTGCGACCGGGTACCGCCGCCTACTGGACGGCGCTGGCTCGCTCCAAGTACCTGGTGAACAACGGGAGTTGGGACAGCCGTTACGTGAAGCGGGCCGGCCAGACGGTGATCCAGACCCAGTACGGGACCCCGCTGAAGCGCATGGGCCTCGACCTCCAGGAGCGACCGGCCGCCGCCCGCGACACGGACTTCACGGAGCTCGTCGCGGACGTCGACACCTGGGACCACTGTCTGTCGGCCAACCGCCACTCGACCCTCGTATGGGAGCGGGTCTTCCCCGGCGGCTACACCACCCTCGAAACCGGGCAGCCCCGCAACGACGTGTTCCAGCAGGCGACTTCGGCGGACGTGGCCCGGCTGCGCGAGTCGCTCGGCATCCCCGAGGGCTCGGTCGCGATCCTGTACGCGCCCACCCACCGCGACTATATGCGCGGCCCCCGGCACACGCTCGACCTGGAACGCGTCCTGCGTCAACTCGGCCCGCGCTACGTCCTGTTGGCCCGCGCCCACCACATCTACGACGCCCCGCTGGCACCCGCCTCCGGCGGCCGGCTCATCGACGTGACCGGCCATCCGAGCATCGAGTCGCTGTGTCTCGCCTCGGACGCGCTGGTCACCGACTACTCGTCGCTGATGTTCGACTACGCCAACCTGAACCGGCCGATCGTGATCCACTCGGACGACTGGGAGGCGTACGAGGCGGCCCGTGGCACGTACTTCGACCTGCGGGCCTTCCCGCCGGGCGCGATCGCGCGCAGCGAGGACGAACTGATCGACATCTTCGCGACCGGTCACTGGCGCGGGTCGCGCTCCGCGCAGCTGCGGGCCGCGTTCCGCGAGCGGTTCTGCCCGTACGACGACGGGCGCGCCGCCGAACGGGTCGTGCAGCGGCTGGTGTTGGGCGGAACGGCCGGTCAGGCGCCGGTCACTCCGCTCGCCGAGCGCCACCCGGTGCCGTCGGCGGCGGACGCGTTCGCCGCCGTTCCGCTCGCGAGCGTGCCGCACCCGCAGCCCAGCACCGACGGCACGCCCGCCCTCAACGGCTCCTGAGCGACTCACCGCCCGACCGGTACTACTCGATGACGAGGTCGACCTCGATGTTGCCGCGCGTGGCGTTGGAGTACGGGCAGACCTGGTGGGCCTGCTCGACCAGCTTGCGGCCGGTCTCCGCGTCGACGGTGTCGGGCAGCTCGACGCGGAGGGTGACCTTGAGGCCGAAGCCCTCGCCCTGCTTGCCTATGCCGACCTCGGCGGTCACGGCGGCGTCACTGACGTCGACCTTGGCAGCGCGGCCGACCATGCCGAGCGCGCTGCCGAAACAGGCGGCGTAACCGGCGGCGAAGAGCTGCTCCGGGTTGGTTCCGGCGCCGTTGCCACCCAGCTCCACCGGCATGGCCAGCGCAAGGTCGACCTTGCCGTCGGAGCTGACCGCGCGGCCCTCCCGGCCGTGCGTGGCGGTGGCGACTGCGGTGTAGATCGCGTCCATGGAAGCCGTCCCTCTCATCGAACTCATCAACTTCAGAGCTTCTCGGGGAGCCCCCTGCGGGGCTCCGTGATGGAGATAATTAGAGCACACAATTCAATTGTGCACAACTAGATGGTGGGCAAGGAGGTATCCTGGAGCCATGTCAGCAACCTCCGCCGAGGACTACCTCCGTCTCGACCAGCAGATCTGCTTCTCCCTGAACGCGGCGTCGCGCGCCTTCAACGGCGTCTACCGCGTGGTCCTCAAGGACCTCGGGCTCACCTACCCGCAGTACCTGGTGATGCTCGTGCTGTGGGAGCACGGACAGCTGCCCGTGAAGAAGCTCGGCGAACACCTGCGCCTCGACTCCGGCACCCTGTCACCGCTGCTCAAGCGGCTGGAGACGGCCGGTCTCGTCCGGCGCGAGCGCAGCGCCCGGGACGAGCGGTCGGTGGAGGTGCGGGCGACCGAGGAGGGCCTCGCGCTGCGCGAGCGGGCGCTTCAGGTGCCGCGCCGGATCGTCGCGGCGACCAGCTTCGACGTGGACGAGATCCGCGCGTTGCGGGCCCGTCTTGACGAGCTCACTGTCTCTCTGGACGCGGCAGCGCTGGACGCGTGACGCTCTTGGGGCGGCTGCGGCGCCGTTGTGGCTGGTCGCGCAGTTCCCCGCGCCCCTTACGAGCGCCCTGCGCTCGTACAGGCGCAGCGTTACCCCGCTTCCGGTCAGCTCCCTCCTCGGCTCGAACTCCGTCTCCACCACCGCCAGTTTGGCCCGTTCCGTCGGGCTGTCCGGGTGCCAGGACGGGCGCAGGGCGTACGGCTCGGCGACCAGCCAGACATGGTCCAGCCCCGCCAGCCTGCGCCGGAGCGCGGCCGGGCCCGTTTCGACGCCGTACAGCGTGCCGGACGTGCGCGCGGACTCGGCGAGGGCCAGGTCCCGGGTCCCCCGGAAGCCCTTCGGGTACGCCAGTGCCGAGCGCCGTCCGATGGCCGGCAGGAACAACACCGGGTCGCCGGGGCGCAGTTCACGGGACGCGAGCGCGGAGGCGACCGCGAGGTTCTCGCCGCCGCGCTGCGCCATGGAACGGTCCTGCCGGAGCAGCGGCAGCTGGTGCGCGCAGACGAGGGTCACGGCGAGCACCCCGGCCGCGGTGACGGTCGCACGGGGCGAGCGAGGCAGGGCCCGCCCGACCCGGTCGGCCCCGGCGGCGACGAGAAGGGGGGCGCCGGCGAGGGCGTACAGGACGTAGCGGGCGTCGTAGAGGGGCGACCACTGCGAGACGGTCATGAGGATCATGGCTGGTACGAGGAGCAGCGGGAGGGCGACGGCGGGGAGGGACGGTCCGCGGCCGGGGTGTGTGCTCCGGGGGTGGAGCAGCGCCACGTACATGAGGACCAGACAGGGCACGAGGACCTCGTCCGTCGGGCCGGTGAACTGGCGTACGAGCTGGTCGACGCTGCCCTGTCCGGGCGGCCGCAGCCAGGCCACCTGCGCCGACTGGGCGTGCGAGAGCAGTGCCAGCGGGAGCAGCGCCGACGTCACGACGCCCGCCGCGCACAGCCAGCCGGCCCAAACCCGCCGGGGGACCCGGGCGAGCGCGAGGGTGACGGCATGGGCGAGGAGCAGCAGTACGGCGAACTCGTGGAGGAGGCAGGTGACGGCGAGGACCACTCCGTACGGCATCCAGGAGTGGCCCCCGAGTGCCCGCAGAAGCAGCAGCGTCGCGCCGGCCGCGCCGGCCGCGACCATGGCGTACGACCGGCCCTCCTGGGCGTAGTGGCCGACCATCGGATTGACCGCGTACAGCAGTCCGGCCCAGAGGCCGACACGGGGGCGGGCCAGGCGGCTGCCGAGGACCGCGACGAGGCCCGCGGCGGCGGCTGCGGCGAGGACGGACGGGAGCCGCAGGAGGACCTCGCCGGGGTGGACGGCGAGGACGGGCCGCATGAGCAGGTAGTACAGGCCGTGCACGGCGTCGACCTCGTGCAGCAGCCGCCAGATCTGCGGCACCGTGCGTCGCGCGACCTGGAAGGTGGCCGCCTCGTCACGCCATATGCCGCCCCGGTCGAGTCCCCAGCAGCCGATCACCAGCATGACGGCCATGGGGATCACGGGGACCGCGACGGCGGCTGTCTTCTTGTTCATCTCCTTGTTCATCGGCCTGTTGATCACGGGCCTGATTTTGTGCGATTAAAGAATCTTTGCTGGTGATCGACAGATGATTGCTGGTGGATTAATTACAGTTCGATGATGTATTGACGTGAATGCGGCATTCATCCGGATTACGATCCGGCCGTGACGAGACCCCCCACCTCCACCCCCATCACCCGCCTCCTCACTCTCGCCGTCGGCTGGGCCGCCTCCCGTGCCCTGATGCTGTGGCTGCTGGTTCACGACGGCCTCCCGCTGCTCGGCGGCGGTGGCGTGGCACGTGAAGTGCAGCGGCTGTACTTCCGCTGGTACGGCGTTCTCACCCAGGGCACGTTCCCGGTGGACGACAAGCTGTGGCAGTACCCGCCGGGCGCGGGTCCGGTGCTTCTGTCGCCCGCGCTGCTGCCGACGCTGACGTATTTCGAGGCGTTCGTGGTGCTCACGCTCGCCGCCGACGCGCTCGTCCTGTTCGCCCTCACGCGCGCGGGAAGGCGCCCGGGCCGTTCCCTGCACGGTGCCGTGTACTGGACGGCGAGCCTGCCGCTTCTCCTCCATGTGCCCCTCGCGCGCTACGACGTGCAGGTCACGGCCTTCGCCGTCATCTCCCTGTTGACGTTGTCGCGGTCCCCGCGCGCGTGCGGGGCGTTCGCGGCGCTGGGCGCCCTGGTGAAGGTCTGGCCGGCGCTGGTGCTGCTGGGGATGCCGAAGGGCCGTACGACCCGGTCGGCGTGGACGTCCGGGACGCTCACGGCGGCAGCCGCCCTGGCGCTCCTGGCCACGGTCTTCAGCAACCCCTTCTCCTTCCTGCGCCAGCAGGGCGGCCGGGGCGTGCAGATCGAGTCGTTCGGCGGCACCGCGCTCTCCCTCGCCACGCGCGCCGGGTGGCAGGGGCGCGTGCGCTACCAGTACGGCGCGATGGAGTTCGTGGGCCCGTACGTCTCCGCGGTGGCGGCCCTGTCCCTCGCCCTGACCGCGGTGGCGTTCGGGTTCCTGCTGCTGTGGCGGGTACGGGCCCGGCACTGGACGGAGGCCACGCCGTTCGACGCGGCGCTGACCGCCGTACTCCTCTTCACGGTCACCAGCCGGGTCATCAGCCCGCAGTACATGGTCTGGCTGCTCGGGCTGGCCGCCGTGTGCCTGACCTCGCGGTACACCGGCCAGCGCCCGGTGGCGTGGCTGCTGGTGGCGGCCTCGGCGGTCAGCGGCCTCGACTATCCCGTCCTGTACGCGGAGGTCGCGCACTGCACCTGGACGGGGGTGACGGTGATGGTCGTACGCAACGGCCTGCTCGGCGCGGCGGCGATCCTGTCCTTCGTACGACTCTGGCGCTCGACCCGGCCGGCCGGGGTTCCCCTTCCGTCGCCCGCTTCCGCCCGTCCACTTCCCGAGCGGGAACCAAGTGCGGCTTAACGGGAGTTAACTGACAAAGTCGAAGCGAGCACCCGACCCATCCGACCACACCACCACACGAGGGGACGGCCGAACATGACCTGGCTGATCACCGGCGGCGCCGGCTACATCGGGGCGCACGTCGTGCGCGCGATGACCGAAGCGGGGACCCGAGCTGTGGTGTACGACGACCTGTCCACCGGTATCGCCGAGCGCGTCCCGGACGGCGTCCCGCTGGTGGTCGGCTCGACCCTGGACGGGGAGCGGGTGGCGCGGGCCCTGCGGGACCACGAGGTGACGGGCGTGGTCCATCTGGCGGCGAAGAAGCAGGTGGGCGAGTCGATGGACCGCCCCCTGCACTATTACCGGGAGAACGTGGAGGGGCTGCGCGTCCTGCTGGACGCGGTCACTGCGGCCCGCGTCCCGTCCTTCGTGTTCTCGTCCTCGGCGGCGGTGTACGGCACGCCGTCCGCCGCGCGGGACGGGGACCTGGTGTCGGAGGACACGCCGTGCGCACCGATGAGCCCGTACGGGCAGACGAAGCTGGCGGGTGAGTGGCTGGTCCGCGCGACGGGCAGGGCGACAGGCCTGTCGACAGCGAGCCTGCGCTACTTCAACGTGGCGGGCGCGGCGGCCCCGGAGCTGGCGGACGTGGGCGTCTTCAACATCATCCCCATGGTCTTCGAACGCCTGACGGCCCATGAACCCCCGCGCGTCTTCGGCGACGACTACCCGACCCCGGACGGCACCTGCGTACGGGACTACGTCCACGTCGTGGACCTGGCGGAGGCCCATGTGGCGACCGCCAGGGCGCTGGAGGCGACGCCCGGCCGCGACCTCACCCTCAACATCGGCCGGGGGGAGGGCGTCTCGGTCCGCGAGCTGATCGACCGCGTGAACGAGACGACGGGCCACACCCTGCCCCCCGTCGTGTCCCCGCGCCGCCCGGGCGACCCGGCGCGAGTGGTGGCCTCGGCCGACCGCATCGCCACGGAACTGGGCTGGAAGGCCAAGCACGACGTCCAGGACATGATCACCTCGGCGTGGGCGGGCTGGGTCCGGCTGCACCCGGAGGCGGGGAAATCGGGGGAATCCGCCCTGCGGACGGACTAGGACTCGGCGAACCAGCGGGCCCCTACTGGTTGTTCAGATACGCCAGTACCGCCAGCACCCGGCGGTGGCCGCTGTCGCTCGGGGGCAGGCCCAGCTTCAGGAACACGTTGCCGATGTGCTTGCTGACCGCGCGTTCCGTGACCACCAGGGTCTTGGCGATCGTCGTGTTGTCGTGGCCCTCCGCCATCAGCTCCAGGACCTCCCGCTCGCGTGGGGTGAGGGAGTCGAGGGGGGAGTCGCGGCGGCGGGTGAGGAGTTCGGCGACGACCTCGGGGTCGAGGGCGGTGCCACCGTCGGCGACGCGTTCCAGGGCGTCGAGGAACTCGTCGACCCTGCCCACGCGGTCCTTGAGGAGGTAGCCGACGCCGCTCGCGCCGCCGCCCAGCAGTTCCGCCGCGTACGACTCCTCCACGTACTGGGAGAGGACCAGCACCGGAAGGCCGGGAATCCGCTCCCTCGCCTCCAGCGCCGCCCGCAGACCCTCGTCGCGGAAACCGGGCGGCATCCGGACGTCCAGCACGGCCGCGTCCGGACGGTGTTCGAGCAGGGCGGGGAGCACCTCGGGGCCGCTGCTCGCGACGGCCACGACCTCGTGCCCGGCCGACGTCAGGAGGAGGACGAGCCCTTGCCTCAGCAGGGCGTTGTCCTCGGCGATCACTACGCGCATGACGGTCCTGTTCTCGATCCGGTCCAGCTCGCCGGTCAAGCGGCGATCGCGCTCACCATACGCAGGGCAGTTCCACATCGATCACGGTCGGCCCCCCTACCGGGCTCGACACGTCCACGCTCCCGTCCAGCGCGGCCACCCGACGGCGCATCCCGAGCAGTCCGGTGCCGCCCTTCTCGTCGGCGCCACCCTGTCCGTGGTCGCCCACTCGGACCTTCAACCCCCTTGGCACGCGGGCGAGTTCCACCCAGGCGGTCGGCGAACCGCTGTACTTCGCCGCGTTGGTCAGCGCCTCGGCGATCACGAAGTACGCGGCGGCCTCGACCGCCGCGGGGGCCCGTACGCCGTCCTCGACACCGTCGTCGACCACGCCGACCTCCAGGCCACTGCTCGACGCCAACGCCCGTACGGCGCCCACCAGTCCCCGGTCGGTGAGGATCGGCGGATGGATGCCGCGTACGACGTTGCGCAGCTCGGCGAGTGCCTCCTCGGCCTGGTCCTGGGCGTCCTCCAGCAGCTTGCGGGCGGCGTCCGGGTCACGGTCGTACGCCCGTTTCGCGAGGCCGATCCGCATGGACAGGGAGACCAGGCGGGCCTGGGCGCCGTCATGCAGGTCCCGTTCGATGCGCCGGAGTTCGGCGCCGTGCGCGGCGACCGCGTCGGCCCGGGTCGCCTTCAGCTGCTCGACGCGCTCCACGAGTCGAGCCTTCGGCGAGGGCTTGAGCAGCGCGGCCGACCAGGCGGCGTCGAGGTCGGCGAGCCGGCTGATGAGCGGGAGGACGACGGCCTCGCGGCGCAGCAGTCCGCACCACACACCGTCGACGACGAGGCCCACCGGCCAGAGCGGGATCATCAGCAGCGGCAGGGCGCCGTACACGTAGTAGGCGAGCATCCAGGTCAGGTCGGTGCGCGTACCGGGGTCGCGGACCACGATGCGCAGCTTCTCCTTCAGCCTGCCCTCGACGGGCAGATACGCCTCGGGGATCTCCACGCCCGACCACTCGGTCGTCATCCGCCGCTTGGTGCCGGCGATCCGGCGGACGAGCAGGACCGTCTCGGGCAGCAGCCCGGCGCCGACCACCGCGAGCGTGGCGGTGGCCGTGATGAGCAGGACGGTGATGAAGATGTACGAGCCGAAGGCCAGGATCGCCACCGCGACCAGCTGGACCGTGGCCCGCGCCGCCTGCCGCAGTGTCTTCCACATGGTCATCAGGCTAGGCGACGAGGAGTCGGGCGCACGGGAGAGCCTGCTCCCGGGTGACGGTGTAGCCCGCTACACCATTTCCCGGCTTCCCCGGCTTCCCGGGCACCGCCGCCGGAGCGACCGCTTCCGTCGTGCGGATCAGCCCGCCGGCCTGCCGGTCCGCCGGCGGATCACAGCGCCTGCAGTGCCGCCGTGGTCGCCCGGGCCAGCGACGCCAGGTAGCCCTTCGGCAGCTTGGGGTTCCGGATCACCACCGAGCGCCAGTAGAGCGGCCCGGAGATCAGGTCGAGGGCCAGGTCGGGGTCGATGCCCGAACGGACCTCGCCCCGCTGCTCCGCCGCCGCAACGATCCCGCTGGCGACGCCCTCCTGCCCCTCCCGCAGCGCCTTCTGCATGGCGTCGGCGATCTCCGGGTTGCGGGCCGCCTCCGCCTGGAGGTCGGGGATGACCTGCGAGGCCACCGGGTGGCGCAGCGCGCGGGACGTCAGCTCGTACAGCATCCGCAGGTCGCCCTCCAGCGTGCCGGTGTCCGGCGCCGGGAGCCCCTGAACGGCGATCGCCGAGACCAGGTCGAGGACCAGGTGCAGCTTCGAACGCCAGCGCCGGTACACCGCCGTCTTTCCGACGCCCGCCCGGCGTGCGATGCCCTCGATCGACATCCGCGCGTATCCGACGGACGCCAGTTCCTCGAACACGGCCGACCGGATCGCCTCCGTCACGTCCTCGCGCAGTACGGCGGCTCCGGCGGGGGCCCGGCGGCGGGTCCGTGCCGGTGCGGTCCCGGGCTCGTCGGTGTTCGTCGTCATGGGGACCAGCATAGAGGCGTGACGACGAAACGGTTGCGTTCCGACGCCGAATCGGAATACGCTCCCGTCACGACGATACGGTCCCGTCCCGACGTAAGAGTCTTGCAAGAATCGCGTAAGGAACCCAAGGAACCGGCGGGGGACGCCTGCGACGGGAACCGGTCGCGCACCCCCTTCCCCCCGAGCGAAAGCAGCGGATGTGAGCCAGGCCCTCGACACACCGCCCCAGTCCACGCCACCCTTCCCAGGCGTCACGCAGGCCGGCGACCACCTCACGGCGCTCGCCGTCCGGCACGGTCTCTCGGTCAGCGGCGCCCGTCCCACGCTGCGTACGTACGTCAGCCAGCTGTGGGCGCGGCGCCACTTCATCACCGCGTTCGCCACCGCCAAGCTCACCGCCCAGTACAGCCAGGCGAAGCTCGGCCAGGTCTGGCAGGTGATGACCCCGCTGCTCAACGCGGCGGTCTACTACTTCATCTTCGGCGTCCTGCTGGGCACCAAGCACGGCGTGCCGGACTACATCCCGTTCCTGGTCACGGGCGTGTTCATCTGGACATTCACGCAGGGCGCGATCATGGCGGGCACCCGCGCGATCGCCGGCAACCTCGGCCTGGTCCGGGCCCTGCACTTCCCGCGTGCGGCCCTGCCGATCTCCTTCTGCATCCAGCAGCTCCAGCAGCTGCTGTTCTCGATGACCGCGTTGATCGTCATCCTGCTCTGCTTCGGGATCCCCGTCACCGCCTCCTGGCTGCTGGTCATCCCCGCCCTGGCACTCCAGTTCGTCTTCAACACGGGCGTGGCGATGATCATGGCGCGGATGGGCGCGTCGACTCCGGACATCGCCCAGCTCATGCCGTTCATCCTGCGCACCTGGATGTACGTGTCGGGCGTGATGTGGAGCCTCGACAAGCTGGGGAAGAAGGATCACCTGCCGCACGCGGTGGTGGTGATGCTGGAGACCAACCCGGCGGCGGTCTACATCGACCTGATGCGCTTCGCCCTGATCGACAGCTACCACTCGAGCCAGTTGCCGGCGCACGTCTGGCCGATCGCGGCCGGCTGGGCGCTGCTCGCGGGCGTCGGTGGCTTCATCTACTTCTGGAAGGCTGAGGAGACGTACGGCCGTGGCTGAGAACCCGAACAACATCCAGGACCAGACGCCGGACGAACTGGTTCCCACCGTCGTCGCCAACGGCGTCGACATCGTCTACCGGGTCAACGGCACGGGTGCCGGTCGCGGCACCGCGACCGCCGCCCTCAACCGCATGATGCGGCGCAAGCAGAGCGAGAAGGCGGCCGGTGTGCGCAAGGTGCACGCCGTCAAGAACGTCTCCTTCGTGGCCTACCGCGGCGAGGCCGTCGGCCTGATCGGCACCAACGGCTCCGGCAAGTCCACGCTGCTCAAGGCCGTCGCCGGACTGCTGCCCGTGGAGAACGGCAGCATCTACACGGACGGCCAGCCCTCCCTTCTCGGCGTCAACGCGGCCCTGATGGGCGACCTGACGGGCGAGCGCAACGTCTACCTCGGCGGTCTCGCGATGGGCATGTCCCGGGAGCAGATCAAGGAGCGCTACCAGGGCATCGTCGACTTCTCGGGGATCAACGAGAAGGGCGACTTCATCACCCTGCCCATGCGCACCTACTCCTCCGGCATGGGCGCCCGTCTGCGCTTCTCCATCGCCGCCGCCAAGGACCACGACGTACTGCTGATCGACGAGGCGCTGGCCACCGGCGACCGGTCCTTCCAGATGCGCTCCGAGGAACGCATCCGCGAGCTGCGCAAGCACGCCGGCACGGTGTTCCTGGTCAGCCACAACAACAAGTCGATCCGCGACACCTGCGACCGCGTCCTGTGGCTGGAACGCGGCGAACTGCGCATGGACGGCCCGACGGACGACGTACTGAAGGAGTACGAGGCCTTCACGAACCGCCCGGCGGCCAAGCCCGCCCGCGCCGCCTAGGGCAGGTCCTCGACCGGTCCTAGTGGCGGAACACCCAGGTGCGGTAGACGAGGAAGCGGAACGCCGAGGCGAGCACGATCGAGACGCCCTTCACCTCATTCGACTCGACCGGACCGTGCAATCCCAGACCGTGATAACCGATGTAGAACAGCCCGCTTTCCATCGCGATGCCGATCGCGCTGAACACGAAGAACAGCGCGATCTGCTGCCTGGTACGTGAGGCCCTGTCCCGGTACGTGAAATAGCGGAAACCCAGATAGTTCGAGCCCATGGCGATGAGGCTGGACAACACCGTGGCCGTCATCGCCCGCCAACCGAGCCCGTGCAGCAGCAGGTTGAAGAACACGAAGTTCACGAGCACGCCACTGCCGCCGACGGCCCCGAATTTCACCGCTTCAAGGATTACCCGCCGCACCGACCGGACCGAAACGGACGGGCGCTCCTCGGAGACATTCACACTCACGCCCGCGACTTTATCCGAGGTGTCCGGTCTAGCAGGAAAGGGTAAATTCCCCGTCTGCTTTTCTCTAACAGTTGTCAAGAAAACGAGGGCACCCCCGGCTGTCACAGCCGGGGGCGCTCGTTCACCTACCGCAGTTCACATACGGCCGTTCACGTACCGCCTACGAATGGGCCCGCAGCAGCGTCCGCATCGTCCGCATCGCGACCGACAGGTTCGCCAGGTCGAAGGCGTCCGAGCTCTGGATCTCGTCCAGGGTCGTGCGCGCCCGGCCCAGGAGCGCGGTGTTCTTCTCCTCCCACGCCTTGAAGCGCTGCTCGGGCGTCGACGAGCCGTTGCCGACCGCGAGGACGTCCGCCGTGAGGGACGCGTGGGCCGCGTACAGATCCTCACGGATCGAGGCGCGGGCCATGGACTGCCAGCGGTCGGCCCGCGGCAGCTCGATGATGCGGTCCATGAGCTGCGTGATGTGGAGACGGTCGGCGAGGTCGTAGTAGACCTCGGCGACGTCCATCGGGTCGCGGCCCATCCGGTCGGCGACCGAGACGATGTCCAGCGTCGGGAAGGCGGACGAGAACCCCGCGACCCGGGTGGCGAGTTCGCCGGGGACGCCGGCTTCGGTCAGCTCGTCGTAGATCTTCTGGTACCACTCCAGATCCGCGCCGCTCAGCAACCTGGCCAGCTGGGACCAGACCTGACCGACCCGCTCACCGAAGAACTCGATGGTCTCCGTGAGTTGCACCGGCTGCGGCCGGTTGTTGAGCAGCCAGCGGGTGCCACGCTCCACAAGTCGCCGCGAGTGGAGGCGGATCCGGGTCTGGACGGCGGCCTCGACCGTGTTGTCGAGCGCCTCGACCGCGTCCCACACCGCACCGGAGTTGAAGATCGCGCGAGCCGCGGTCTGCGCCCGCACGACCTCCTCCAGCGAGGCGCCGGTCTCCTCACGCAGCCGGTGCAGGAAGCTCGTACCGCCCGTGTTGACCGTGTCGTTGACGAGCACGGTCGTGATGATCTCGCGGCGCAGCGCGTGTCCCTCGATCTGCTCGGGGAACTTCTTGCGCAGCGCGCTCGGGAAGTAGGCGTCCAACAGACGCCGCAGGTACGGGTCTTCGGGCAGCGAGGTGCGCAGCAGCTCGTCCGACACCGTGATCTTCGTGTACGCGAGGAGCACGGCCGTCTCCGGACCGGTCAGCCCCTGCCCGGTGTTCAGCCGTTCACGGATCTGCCGGTCGGTCGGCAGGAACTCGATGGCCCGGTCCAGGTGGCCTTCACGCACCAGGTGGCGCATGAAGCGCTGCTGGGCGTGGAGCATGTCCGGTGACTGGGCGAGGGCGTTGGCGATGGCCGTGTTCTGCGCGTAGTTGTTGCGCAGGACGAGCCCGCCGACCTCGTCGGTCATCTGGGCGAGCAGCTTGTTGCGCTGCTTGACGGTCATGTCACCTTCGGTGACAAGGGAGTTGAGCAGGATCTTGATGTTCACCTCGTGGTCGGAGGTGTCCACGCCCGCGCTGTTGTCGATGGCGTCGGTGTTGATCTTCCCGCCGCGCTGCGCGAACTCGATCCGCCCGAGCTGGGTGAGCCCGAGGTTGCCGCCCTCGCCGACGACCCTGACACGCAGGTCGCCGCCGTCGACACGGATGGAGTCGTTGGCCTTGTCACCGACGTCGGCGTGCGACTCCGTACTCGACTTGACGTACGTACCGATGCCGCCGTTCCACAGCAGGTCGACCGGCGCCTGGAGGATCGCCTTCATCAGGTCGGCCGGGGTCATCTTGCCGACGGCGCCCTCGATGCCGAGCGCCTCGCGGATGTGCGAGTTGACCGAGATGGCCTTGGCGGTGCGGGGGAAGATGCCGCCCCCGGACGAGATCAACTGGCTGTCGTAATCCGCCCAGCTGGACCTCGGCAGCTCGAACAGACGCCGCCGCTCGGCGTACGAGGTGGCCGCGTCGGGCTTCGGATCGATGAAGATGTGCCGGTGGTCGAAGGCGGCGACGAGCCTGATGTGCTCGCTCAGCAGCATGCCGTTGCCGAACACGTCACCGCTCATGTCACCGACGCCCACGACGGTGAAGTCCTCGCTCTGGGTGTCGACGCCCAGCTCGCGGAAGTGCCGCTTGACGGACTCCCAGGCGCCGCGCGCGGTGATGCCCATGCCCTTGTGGTCGTACCCGGCCGAGCCGCCCGACGCGAAGGCGTCCCCGAGCCAGAAGTTGTACGACTGGGCGACCTCGTTGGCGATGTCCGAGAACGTCGCCGTGCCCTTGTCGGCGGCGACGACGAGATAGGTGTCGTCCTCGTCGTGCCGAACGACGTCGGCGGGCGGCACGACCTCGCCGGCCACCAGGTTGTCGGTGATGTCGAGGAGCGCCGAGATGAACGTCTTGTAGCTCCTGACCCCCTCGGCGAGCCACGCGTCCCGGTCCACACTCGGATCCGGCAGTTGCTTGGCGACGAACCCGCCCTTGGCGCCGACCGGCACGATGACGGTGTTCTTCACCATCTGCGCCTTGACCAGCCCGAGGATCTCGGTACGGAAGTCCTCGCGCCGGTCCGACCAGCGCAGCCCGCCGCGCGCGACCTTCCCGAACCGCAGGTGGACGCCTTCCACCTTCGGCGAGTAGACCCAGATCTCGTACGCCGGACGCGGCGCGGGCAGGTCCGGGATGGCCTGCGGGTCGAACTTCATGGAGACGTAGTCGTGCGGCTTGCCGCCCGCGCGCTCCTGGTAGAAGTTCGTCCGGAGGGTCGCCTTGATGACGGTGAGGAACGACCGCAGGATGCGGTCCTCGTCGAGCGAGGCCACCTGGTCGAGGGCCGCGTCCAGCTCCTCCATGAGGGCGTCGGTCAGCTCGACGCCCGCCCGCTGCCGCTCCGGCGACATCCGCGCCTCGAACAGCGACACCAGCAGCCGGGTGGTGTGGACGTTGTTGCGGAGGGTGTCCTCCATGTAGTCCTGGCTGAACGTGGAACCGGCCTGCCGCAGGTACTTGGCGTACGCCCGCAGCACCAGCGCCTGACGCCAGTCGAGGCCGGCGCTCAGCACCAGCGCGTTGAAGCCGTCGTTCTCGGCCTGGCCGGTCCAGGTGGCCGAGAAAGCCTCCTGGAAACGCTCGCGGCCGTCGTCCCCGAGATAATCCCCGCCACTGCTCAGCGACTTGGGCAGCCGGAGCCCGAAGTCGTAGATCCAGGCGGTGGTCCGGTCCGAGCAGCGCAGCTCGTACGGCCGCTCGTCGATCACCTCGACGCCGAGCCGGTTGAGGACGGGGAGCACTGCGGACAGCGAGACGGACTCGCCGGTGCGGTAGATCTTGAAGCGGCGCTCACCGGGCGCCGCGTTCACCGGCTCGTAGAGGCTCAGCGCGAAGTTCGTGCCGACGCCCAGCTTCTCCAGGTGGACCAGGTCGGCGACCGCGGCACGCGGGGTGTGGTCGGCCTTGTAGCCCTCGGGGAAGGCGTTCCCGTACCGGCGCAGCAGTTCGGCGGCGCGCTCCTCACCGCACTCCGCGTTGAGGGCCTCCGCGAAACCGTCGGCCCAGGAGCGGGCGGCCTCGACGAGCCGTGCCTCGATGCGTTCCTTGTCCTGGTCGGACAGCTGCGGCAGTTCGGTGCCCTGCGGAACGCGGACGACGAAGTGCAGCCGCGACAGGATGGACTCGGTGTTCCAGGCGGTGAAGTCGACGCTGGTGCCGCCGAGTTCCTCCTTCAGGATGTCGATGATCCGCAGCCGTACGCCGGTGGTGTACCGGTCACGGGGCAGATAGACGAGGGCGGAGTAGTAACGCCCGTACTCGTCCTGCCGCAGGTAGAGCCGCAACCGGCGCCGCTCCTGCAGATACAGCACCGAGGTGACGATCGCCCGGAGTTCGTCGGGCGGCGTCTGGAAGATCTCGTCGCGCGGGTAGGTCTCCATGATCTGGAGCAGGTCGCGCCCGTCGTGGCTGTTGGGCCCGAATCCGGCACCGCGCAGCACCTCGTCGACCTTGCGGCGGACGACGGGCACCCGGCGCACGGACTCGGTGTAGGCGGCGGAGGAGAACAGCCCCAGGAACCGCCGCTCACCGACGACGTCACCGTTCTCGTCGAACTTCTTGACCCCGACGTAGTCGAGATACGACGGCCGGTGAACCGTGGCGCGGCTGTTGGCCTTCGTCAGCACGAGAAGCTTGTGCTCGCGGGCCTTGGCCCGGGCGTCGGCGGGCAGCCGCTCGAAGGAGGGGCTGACCGGATGCCCCTCGTTCTCGGAGTGGTGCGGATCGGCCCGCAGGATGCCGAGCCCGGTCCCGGGCACGGCGGCCAGCGAGTCGTCCCCGCGCAGTTCGTACTCGCGGTAGCCGAGGAAGGTGAAGTGGTCCTGCGCGAGCCAGCGCAGCAGCTCGCGCGCCTCTTCGACGTCCTGGTCGACCAGATCGTCGGCGGTCGGCTCCTTGGGCAGCTCGTCGGCGATGCGCAGCGCGGCGTCGCGCATCTTGTCCCAGTCCTCGACCGCCTCACGGGTGTCGGACAGGACGCGCTGCAGGTCGCTGGTGATCTGCTTCAGATCGGCGCGGTCGGTCTCGCGGTCGATCTCGACATGGATCCACGACTCGACGTGCGCGTCGTGGGGCAGCTCGGTCCCGGCGACCGGGGTGGGCAGCACCTCGATGAGCCGGCCGGTGAGGTCCCGTCGTACGACGAACTGCGGATGGATGACGAGATGGATGCCGCGACTCTGCCGGGACAGTTCGTTGGTGACCGAGTCGACGAGGAAGGGCATGTCGTCGGTCACGACCTCGACGACGGAGTGGCTGCACGTCCAGCCGTTCTCCTCGACGGTCGGGGTGTGCACCCGCACGCTCGCCTTGCCCTGCGGACGGGTCGCGCCCAGCCGGTAGTGCGAGAAGGCCGCGCCGAAGACGTCGTCCGCTTCGCGGCCGAGGAGGTCCTCCGGGGCGGTGTGCAGGTAGTAGCGCTGGAGGAACGCGAGCACGGTGTCGTGGTCCGGGGTGCCGGGGTCTCCGCCGGGCATGGTTGCACGTGTCGTCCCGGTCGGTAGGTGCCCCCCGACCGGGCTGTTCTCAGCTACCCGGGCGGCCCTTTCGAGCAGCTCGGCCTTGGCTTCGTCCAGCTTGGTCTGCATTGTCCTCTGACTCCTGTCGCGCGCCGTTGCGTGACGTAGAAGGAAGTACGGTCCCTCCCGCGGTACAACGCCTCGACGCGGGGTCTCCGGTCTGTTCCGACGCTATGCCGCAAGGGGGGAAGAGCGGGGGGTTATCAGCCATTCTCGGCACCCCGGCGGAGTGTGACGCTGCTCTCGGCAGCGCCGGTCCGTGGGATGCGTACGGCGTCCTGGGAACCCTCGGGGTTCCGTCCCGCCCGCGCCGACCAGCGATCGCCACCCGGGCACGGATGTGGTCCGTGCATTCCGGGCGCAAGGCAGGGACGACTGCGCCCCCGCGACGTATCGCGCTGATCACGCCACCAGGCTATCGCTCATCACGGGGGCCACGTCATACGCCATTTGTGTACAAAAACCGGTCGGCAAGTTTGCCAGTCTGCACAGTGGAGAGAAAGAGAGGCCTTCCAGACACCCCGAACGGCGCTTACAGCGACTACAACGACTACGCGGCCAGCCGCTCGGCCTCCGCGACCGCCTCCTCCAGGCTGTCCACCACAGGGACACCCACTTCTTCGAGGCTGGCCCGGCCGTGGGAGCCACCGGTGTAGAGCACGGCCAGCGCACCCGCGTGCAGTGCGGCGATCGCGTCGTCGGCGGCGTCCCCGATGACCACCGTGCGCGCGGCCTCGACGCCGGTGAGGGCCTCCAAGTGGCGCACCATGTGCTCGGCCTTGCTGCCGCCGGAGGGCCCGGTCCGCCCGTCGACCCGGACGAAGTGCGGCTCGATCCCGAATCCCCTGACCAGCGGAACGAGATCGGCATGCCCGTACATGCTGAGAATGGACTGACTGCGCCCCGCCGACTGCCACCCGGCAAGCAGATCCCGCGCACCGACGGCCAGCTCGCACGCCACGCGGTGCTCCGCGTAGTACCGGTGGAAGATGTCGTCCATGACAGCCCACTCGGCGTCCGTGGGCAGCCGCCCGAGCAGCCGCTCGTAGAACCGAGGCACCGGTACGCAGTACAGCTGCCGGTACTGCGCCAACGTGATCGGCGCCAGCCCCAACTCGGCGAACGCGGCGTTCGTCGCCCCTATGACGGCATCGGTGTCATGGAACAGGGTCCCGTTCCAGTCCCAGACGATGTGCGCCGTTCCGTGCTTCCCCATAAAGAGAAAGTACCCCTCACCCCCGCCGCCGACCCGCACGTTCAGCCCGTCCGGCGTTTGAGGACGAGCGCTTTCGGCGCGAAGGGGGGTCTGGGGG
>NZ_AEJB01000558.1 GCF_000331005.1 Streptomyces turgidiscabies Car8 | reverse complement strand
CCCTCCGGTGTTTGAGGAGCGGGGTCTTGGGCGGAGCCCCAGACGGATGGGACGGGTAGGGGCGGCGGGGGCGAGAGAACGACCGCCGCCCACTCGGCCCCCTTCGACCGGCGCCGACCCGGCGGCGCTCTTACGCTCGGGGCATGTCAGAGGTCTACGCGGCGCGCAGAGCGCGGCTTCGGGAGCGGTGTCACGCGGGCGGCAGTGCGGGGGCCCTGGTCTCCCGGGCCGCCAATGTGCGGTATCTCGCGGGCGCTGCCCCGCGGGGAGCCGTACTGCTGCTGGGAAAACGTGAGGACCTGCTCGTGTGGGCGGGCTCCGAGAACGACAGGCTCCCCGAGGGCAGCCGTCCGGACGAGGCGCTGCGCGTGCACACGCTGTCCGCTTCCGGAGGCGATCCGGCGGTCGCCGCCGCGGATCTCGCCGCCGCGCAGGGCGCCGAGTCCCTCGCCGTCGAGGAACACCACCTGACCGTGGCCCGACACCGTGCCATCGGCTCGGTCGCGCCCCGGCTGCGCCTGGCCGACCTCGGCGGCGCGGTCGAGCAGCTCCGGGTGGTCAAGGACGAGGAGGAGATCGCCTGTCTGCGGATCGGCGCCGAGATCGCCGACCAGGCGCTCGGCGAACTGCTGGAGTCCATCCTCGTCGGGCGTACGGAGCGGCATCTCGCCCTGGAGCTGGAGCGGCGGCTCGTCGACCACGGTGCCGACGGGCCGGCCTTCACGACCGCCGTCGCCACCGGGCCGAACTCCGGCCGCCGGGGGCATCGGCCCACCGATCGGCGCGTGGAGGAAGGAGACTTCCTCTCTGTTTGTCTCGGCGCCGTCTATCGCGGATACCGCTGTGAGATCGGCCGCACATTCGTCATCGGGACCTCGCCGGCCGACTGGCAGATCGAGCTCTACGACCTCGTCTTCGCAGCCCAGCGCGCCGGACGGGAGGCCCTGGCACCCGGCGCCGCCTACCGTGACGTGGACCGTGCGGCACGCCAGGTACTGGACTCCGCGGGGTACGCGGACCGCCTCCCGGAGCTCACCGGACACGGTGTCGGGCTCGAAATCGACGAGGAGCCGCAGCTCGCCCCCGCGGCCATGGGTAAACTGGACGCTTGCGTGCCGGTCACCGTCGAACCGGGGGTCCACCTCCCGGGCCGGGGCGGTGTCCGGATCGATGACACGCTCGTCGTACGCCCTGAGGCGGACGGCGGACCCGAACTACTTACCATCACGACCAAGGAACTGCTCGCGCTCTAGCTTCGAGCTGTCGCGTCTGCCCCGGGGTCGTCCACGTCAGTCCAGGAGATTCCGCAACCGTGGCTTCCACGAACGACCTCAAGAACGGCCTGGTTCTCAAGCTCGACGGGGGCCAGCTCTGGTCCGTCGTCGAGTTCCAGCACGTCAAGCCCGGCAAGGGCCCGGCCTTCGTGCGAACCAAGCTCAAGAACGTGCTCTCCGGCAAGGTCGTCGACAAGACGTTCAACGCCGGTGTCAAGGTCGAGACGGCCACTGTCGACAAGCGCGACATGCAGTTCTCCTACATGGACGGCGAGTACTTCGTCTTCATGGACATGGAGACGTACGACCAGCTCATGGTGGACCGCAAGGCCGTCGCCGACGCCGCCAACTTCCTGATCGAGGGCTTCACCGCCACGGTCGCGCAGCACGAGGGCGAGGTGCTCTTCGTCGAGCTGCCGGCCGCCGTCGAGCTGGTCATCCAGGAGACCGAGCCGGGCGTCCAGGGCGACCGCTCCACGGGCGGCACCAAGCCGGCCACCCTGGAGACGGGCCACCAGATCCAGGTCCCGCTCTTCATCACCACCGGTGAGAAGATCAAGGTCGACACCCGTACGAGCGACTACCTCGGCCGGGTGAACAGCTAACCGTGGCTGCCCGCAACACGGCCCGCAAGCGTGCCTTCCAGATCCTCTTCGAGGGCGACCAGCGCGGGGCCGATGTCCAGACGGTCCTCGGGGACTGGATCAGGCTGTCCCGGGACGACAC
>NZ_AEJB01000557.1 GCF_000331005.1 Streptomyces turgidiscabies Car8 | reverse complement strand
GGGCCCCGCGGGCCGAAAAGCATGGGGCGCAGCCCCTGCTTTTCAGGGGCGCGGGGAACTCGCGAGAAGCCCCCACCGGCCCGCACCCGACAACGCACCCAACCCTCGAAAGGTGACCCATGCCTGCCAGCCCCGAGTTGATCTCCCCGCGCTCCGCCCGCGTCTCCGCCGCGCGGCGCCTCGCCCGGCGGAACTTCCGGGGCAAGGAGCGGCTGTTCCTCGCCGAGGGACCGCAGGCCGTGCGGGAGGCGGGCGGGCACGCGGACACGCTGGTCGAGCTGTTCGCCACCGTCGACGCCGCGGAGCGGTACGCCGACATCGTCGGGGAGGCCCGCGCCGCCGGTGCCCGCGTACACCTCGCAGACGAGGACGTCATCGCCGACATCTCGACCACCGTCACCCCGCAGGGCCTCGTCGGGATCTGCCGGTTCCTCGACACCCCCTTCGAGGACATCCTCAAGGCGCGGCCCCGTCTCGTCGCCGTCCTCGCGAACGTGCGCGACCCCGGCAACGCCGGCACCGTGCTGCGGTGCGCGGACGCCGCCGGCGCCGACGCAGTCGTCCTCACCGACGCCTCCGTCGACCTGTACAACCCGAAGGCCGTACGCGCCTCCGTGGGCTCCCTGTTCCATCTGCCGGTGGCCGTCGGTGTGCCGGTGGAGGAGGCCGTGGGCGGGCTCAGGGACATCGGCGTACGGATCCTCGCCGCCGACGGCGCGGGCACCGACGACCTCGACGACGAGCTGGACAAGGGGACCATGGGCGGCCCCACCGCCTGGGTGTTCGGGAATGAGGCCTGGGGGCTCCCGGAGGAGACGCGCGCGCTGACCGACGCCGTCGTGCGCGTTCCGATCCACGGAAAGGCGGAAAGCCTGAACCTGGCGACCGCCGCCGCCGTATGTCTCTACGCGTCCGCCCGTGCGCAGCGCGCCTCCGGAGGGTGCCGCTCCGTCACCGAGAGCTAGTAGGGTGACGGGCTCGGGGGCCCACTGCGCCTGTCCGAGAGGTGGGGTACGGGGATGACTGTCGGCACGAGCGGAACACTGGGGGCATGGGAATTGCGGAGCGAAGCCGCCTCCCCGCACGGTGATCCCGCCGGGCCCGGAGCCGGATTCCAGGCCGGATTCGGCGCCGAGCCGGGCATCGACCCCGACGACCTGCCCGACGGACTCGTCGTCGCCGACGAGCACGGCCGGGTGATCTGCTTCAACGCCGCCGCCCAGCGCATCACCGCCGTCCCCGCCGCCGACGCCCTGGGCCTCCGGCTGGACGGGGCCCTTCCCTTAGAGGACCTGGAGGGGCGTCGCTGGTGGCAGCTGACCGACCCCTACGGCGGACTCGCGATCAGGAACGGCCAGCCCGAGCGGAACCTGCTGCTGCCCGGCGGACGCGAGGTGCTCGTCTCGGCGCGCTACCTTCGTACGCACCCCACCGGACCGATCCGCCGGGTCGTCGTCTCCCTGCGTGACACCGAGGCCCGCCGCCGCTCCGAGCGCAACCACGCCGAACTGATCGCCATCGTCGCCCACGAACTGCGCTCGCCGCTCACCTCGGTCAAGGGCTTCACCGCGACCCTCCTCGCGAAGTGGGAACGGTTCACCGACGACCAGAAGAAACTGATGCTGTCGACCGTCGACGCCGACGCCAACCGCGTCACCCGGCTCATCGCCGAACTGCTCGACATCTCCCGCATCGACTCCGGGCGGCTCGAAGTGCGCCGTCAGCCCGTCGACATGGGCGCCGCCGTCGGACGGCACATCCAGGCGTACGTGGCGGCCGGGCAGCCCGCCGACCGGTTCCTGCTCCGGATGGAGCAGCCCCTGCCCGCGCTCTGGGCGGACCCCGACAAGGTCGACCAGGTGCTCAGCAACCTGCTGGAAAATGCGGTGCGCCACGGCGAGGGAACCGTCACCATCGACGTCACGGCCGCGCTCTCCCCGCGTGAGGGGGACGCCGACCAGAACACGGCCACGTCGGTCACGGTGAGCGACGAGGGGCCCGGCATCCCGGAGGAGTCCATGAACCGCGTCTTCACCCGCTTCTGGCGGGGCAGCAAGCGCGGCGGCACCGGCCTCGGGCTGTACATCGTCAAGGGCATCGTCGAGGCCCACGGCGGCTCCATCACGGTCGGCCGCGCCCCCGGCGGCGGCGCCGAGTTCCGATTTATGCTGCCCGTGAGCACCCCGGCGTACCTGCAGTAACGCCGACGAGGCCCCACGGGCGCGTTCGAACACTTCACCCCCGTTAGACTCGGCCTTTGGCACCTTTGCGTCCCTCTCTGTGGACCATTCGTCTCCGAGCCGTAGACGGGGACCATCAGCCAGCCAACCGGAAGCACGGGAAGAGATGTCGGCACCGAACAAGTCGTACGACCCTGTAGAGGTCGAGGCCCTGAAACCGGAAGAGATCGAGCGCATGCGGGACGAGGCGCTCGCCGCCTTCGCCGCCGCGGGCTCCCTCGACGCACTCCAGGAGGCCAAGGTCGCCCACACCGGCGGCACCTCGCCGCTGGCCCTCGCCAACCGCGAGATCGGCGCCCTGCCCCCGCAGGCCAAGGCCGCCGCCGGCAAGCTCGTCGGCCAGGCCAGGGGCGCCGTCAGCAAGGCGCTCGCCACTCGCCAGACCGAGCTGGAGGCCGACCGGGACGCCCGCGTGCTGGTCGAGGAGGCGGTGGACGTCACACTGCCGTACGACCGGGTACCGGCCGGCGCGCGCCACCCGCTGACCACGTTCATGGAGCGCGTCGCGGACGTCTTCGTCTCCATGGGGTACGAGGTCGCCGAGGGCCCCGAGGTCGAGGCGGAGTGGTTCAACTTCGACGCCCTGAACTTCACCCCGGACCACCCGGCCCGGCAGATGCAGGACACCTTCTTCGTCGAGGGCCCCGAGGGGACGACCGGCGACGAGTCCGGTGTCGTGCTGCGCACGCACACCTCGCCCGTGCAGGCCCGCTCCATGCTCGACCGCGAGCCGCCGGTCTACATCGTGTGCCCCGGCCGCGTGTACCGCACCGACGAGCTGGACGCCACGCACACCCCGGTCTTCCACCAGATCGAGCTCCTCGCCATCGACGAGGGCCTGACCATGACCGACCTCAAGGGCACCATGGACCACATGGTCCAGTCGCTCTTCGGCTCGGACATGAAGACGCGGCTGCGGCCCAACTACTTCCCCTTCACCGAGCCGTCCGCCGAGATGGACATGCTCTGCTACGTCTGCAAGGGCGCGTCCGTCGGCAACCCGGACCGGCCCTGCCGGACCTGCTCCAGCGAGGGCTGGATCGAGCTGGGCGGCTGCGGCATGGTCAACCCGCGCGTGCTCGTCGCGTGCGGCGTCGACCCCGAGAAGTACAGCGGATTCGCCTTCGGGTTCGGCATCGAGCGGATGCTGATGTTCCGCCACAACGTCGAAGACATGCGAGACATGGTTGAGGGCGACGTCCGGTTCACCCGGCCGTTCGGGATGGAGATCTGATGCGGGTCCCGCTTTCTTGGCTGCGGGAGTACGTCGACCTGCCGGCGACTCAGACCGGCCGGGACGTCCAGGAGAAGCTCATCACGGTCGGCCTGGAGGTCGAGAGCGTCGAGCAGGTCGGCGCCGGCCTCAAGGGCCCCCTGGTCGTCGGCCAGGTGCTGACCATCGAGGAGCTGGAGGGCTTCAAGAAGCCCATCCGCTTCTGCACGGTCGACGTCGGCACCGCCAACGGCACCGGTGAGCCCCAGGAGATCGTCTGCGGCGCCCGTAACTTCGCCGTCGGCGACAAGGTCGTCGTGGTCCTCCCGGGCGCCGTCCTGCCCGGCGACTTCGCGATCGCCGCGCGCAAGACGTACGGCCACACCTCCCACGGCATGATCTGCTCCGGCGACGAGCTGGGCATGGGCGACGACGGCACCGGCGGCATCATCGTCCTGTCGCCGGAACACGAGGTCGGCACCGACGCCATCGAGCTGCTCCAGCTCGTCGACGAGGTCCTCGACATCGCCGTGACCCCGGATCGTGGGTACGCCCTGTCCCTGCGCGGCATCGCCCGCGAGACGGCCATCGCCTACGGCCTGCCGCTGCGCGACCCGGCCCTGCTCGACGTACCGGCGCCGAACGCGTACGGCTACCCGGTCGAGGTCGCCGACCCGTTCGCCTGCGACCGCTTCACCGCGCGCACGGTGACCGGGCTCGACCCGGACGCGCAGTCCCCGATCTGGCTCAGGCGCCGCCTCCAGAAGGCGGGCATGCGCCCGATCTCGCTCGCCGTCGACATCACCAACTACGTGATGCTGGAGCTGGGCCAGCCCCTGCACGCGTACGACCGCACCCGAGTCCAGGGCGCCATCGGCGTACGCCGGGCCGAGCAGGGCGAGAAGCTCACCACTCTCGACGGCGTCACGCGCACGCTGGACGCCGAGGACCTGCTCATCGTCGACGACCGGGGTGCCATCGGCCTCGCGGGCGTCATGGGCGGCGCCAACACCGAGATCGACGACACCGAGGGCACCACCACCGAGGTCGTCATCGAGGCCGCCCACTTCGACGCGATCACCATCGCGCGCACGGCCCGCCGTCACAAGCTGGCCTCCGAGGCGTCCAAGCGCTTCGAGCGCGGCGTCGACCCCCAGGCCGCCTCCGCCGCCGCCCAGCGCACGGTCGACCTCCTGGTCCTCCTCGCCGGCGGCACCGCCGACGCGGGCGTCACCGAGGTCATCTCGCCGTCCGCGCCGCGCACGATCTCCATCCCGGCGAACCACCCTGACCGGGTCGCGGGCGTCGAGTACGGCCGCGAGACCGTCGTACGCCGTCTCCAGGAGGTCGGCTGCGACGTGTACGGGCAGGACGAGCTGCTCGTCACCGTCCCGTCCTGGCGCCCCGACCTGACGGACCCGAACGACCTCGCCGAAGAGGTCATCCGGCTGGAGGGCTACGAGAACCTGCCCTCCACCCTGCCGAAGCCCCCGGCGGGCCGCGGACTGACCGACCGGCAGCGCCTGCACCGCCGCGTCGGGCGCGCACTGGCCGGGGCGGGCTACGTCGAGGCGCTGAACTACCCGTTCATCGGCGAGTCCGTCTTCGACCAGCTCGGCCTGGCCGCCGACGACCCGAAGCGCAAGGTCGTCAGGCTGGCCAACCCGCTCTCCGACGAGGAGCCCGCGCTCCGTACGACGCTGCTGCCGGGCCTGCTCCAGGCGCTGCGCCGCAACGACGGGCGGGGCAGTCACGACCTGGCCCTGTTCGAGACGGGCCTCGTCTTCCATCCGCAGGACGAGCTGCTGATCGCCGGCCGGCTGCCCGTCGACCGGCGTCCCACGGACGAGGAGGTCGCGTCCCTCACGGCCGCGCTCCCCGTCCAGCCCCGGCACGCCGCCGTCGTCCTCGCGGGCGCCCGTGAGCAGGCCGGCTGGTGGGGCAAGGGTCACCCGGCCGACTGGGCCGACGCGATCGAGGCGGCGCGGAGCCTGGCCCACGAGGCCGGCGCCGAACTCCTCGTCCGCCCGGGCCAGTACGGCCCGTGGCACCCCGGCCGCTGCGCCGAGCTGGCCGTGGTCGTCGACGGCACCGAGCAGGTCATCGGGTACGCCGGTGAGCTGCACCCCCGCGTCCTGAAGGCTCTGCATCTGCCCGCACGCACCTGTGCGATGGAGCTGAACCTGGACAAGCTGGAGGCGGCGAGTTCGGGCGTGCCCAAGGGCCCGAAGATCTCCACGTTCCCGGTCGCCACGCAGGATGTCGCCCTGGTCGTCGCGCGCGAGGTTCCGCACGCGGACGTCGAGGCGGCGCTGCGGGAGGGTGCGGGAGAACTGCTGGAGTCTCTGCGGCTGTTCGACGTGTACGAGAGCGGGGAGCAGTTGGGGGAGGGGCGGAAGTCCCTTGCCTATGCGTTGCGCTTCCGCGCGGCTGACCGGACCCTGACGGTTGACGAGGCGTCGGCTGCTCGGGATGCGGCGGTCGCTCTCGCGGGGGAGCGAACGGGAGCCGTGTTGCGGAGCTAGCGCCGTTGGGGTTGGGGAGCGGTTTTCGGCTGCGGGTCCGCTGTGGCTGGTCGCGCAGTTCCCCGCGCCCCTGGGGAACCCCATCGGTCACTTCACTCCTTCGGGTGACAAGTTGGGGCGATCTGGTCCCTTCGGGGCATGTGGTCGACAGAATCGGACCGGTCTTTCGGGGCCGGTCCGATCTGTGTTGTCAGGGCCTGACTGGGGGGCCATCGGCATGATCCGTATCAAGGCTGGGGTTTCCTGCGGGGCTCGGCTCCGGACAGGGCGACTGCGGGCCGTGCTCGTGGGGCGGGGGTGCGGGTTCCGGCTCGGGAGGGCGGGGCCGGGATGCCGCAAGAAGCGTCGGCCGCCCGAGCGTCGGCCCGCCCTGCATGTCGGACGGCGGCCCCCGCGCAGGGTGCTCTCGGTGGCGCTGCCCATGGTGTGGGGGGCCGGTGCGATCACGTACAAGCTCGTCTGTCCGCTCGCCCAGCAGAACGGGCTCGGGGCGCGGATCATCACCAGCGCCGTCTTCTTCGCCGTGGGAACCGGGCTCGTACTCCACGTCCGCTGGGCGCTTCTGCGTGAGTTGAGGGCGGCCCGGCAGATCGCCGGGGCTGCGCAGAGCGTGCTGCTGCGTCCGCTGCCGCAGCGCATCGACGGTCTGCGGGTAGCCGCCGCCCAACTGTCCGCCGACCGGGGCGCCGTGGTCGGCGGGGACCTGTACGAGGTCATCGCCACCGAACACGGCGTACGGGTCGTGATGGGCGATGTGCGCGGACACGGCATCGCCGCCATCGGGACCGTCGCCGCCGTCCTCGGCAGCTTCCGCGAGGCCGTGCACGACGAGGCCGAACTCGGCAGCGTACTGCGGCGGTTGGAGCGGGCCCTGGCCCGGCATCTCGGCGAGCGGGCACGCGCCCAGCATCCCTCGGTGGGACCCTCGGCCGGGCTGGACCCCGACAGTCCGGTCGCCGAGGAGTTCGTCACCGTCCTGCTGCTGGAGATCCGAGGGGACGGGGAGATGCGGGCCTTCAACTGCGGGCATCCGGCGCCGTATCTGCTCGCCGGTGGCCGGGCCGGTGTACTCACGGCCGGTGAACCCCTGCCGCCGCTGGGGCCGTTCCCGCTGCCGGCCGAGCTCTCCGCCGAACACTTCGGCCAACTGCTCCCGGGCGAGGCCCTCGTGCTGCACACGGACGGCGTCGAGGACGCCCGCGACGCTCATGGCCGGTTCTTTCCCCTCCCGGGGGTCCTGGCCGAGGCGGTCCGTACCCACCCGGTCTCGCCCGAGGCGGTGCTCGGGGCCGTGTTCTCCCGCCTCCTCCGTCACGCCGGCGGCCATCCGACCGACGACGTGGCCGTACTGGTGCTGCGGAACGACCGTGATCACATCCCGAGACAGCAGCAGGAACCCCCGGTGGCCCATCAAGTCACCTGAGCCACAGGTCTTTCGGGGAGCCAGGCCGCCGCGTCGTACGAGGGGGAGCCGGCGGCCCGGCGGCCTCTTGCGAGGCATTTCAGTCAACCCGGTGGAAACTCTCCGCGACAGAGCGCACACGCTACGAATTCGCGCACTTCGATCACACCCCGTGTGAAGCCGGACACACTACGCTGACGGACACGGTAGGTGCGCCGTCGGCACCGAGCCACCGGAGGGCATCCATGCAGCCCAACACCCTGCTCGACGCGATCCTCGACGAGGCGGGCATCTCGCACGCGGGACTCGCCGCACATGTGAACCAGGCGGGCCGGGCGCGAGGCCTCGCCCTGAGGTACGAACACACCGCTGTGGCCCGGTGGTTGAAGGGGCAGCGTCCGCGCGGCCAGGTACCCGACCTGATCTGCGAGGTGCTCGCCGACCGGTTGCGCCGCCCGGTCAGGCTGGACGACATCGGCCTCGGTGTCGCGGGCGACACCGCGGGTCCGGTCGGCTCGGCCGGTACCTCGCTGTCCGGGTTCGTCGAGCGGGCGACCGCCCTGTGGCGCTCCGACGAACAGCAGCGCCCGCACCTGCTCGGCGCCCCCGCGGTCACCGGTACGCCCGCCGTGATGCCGGTGTGGGAGTGGGAGAACCCGCCCGAGGACGTCGACGTGTCACGCGGCGGCAGGCACCGGGTCAGCATGGCCGACATCGAGATGCTCCGCTCCGCCCGCGCCCACTACGAGCAGATGTACCGCAAGGCCGGTGGCATCGCGACCCGCGCCCGGGTCGTCGGCTTCCTGAACGCCGAGACGGCGCCCCTGCTGCGCGGCAGCTACACCGACGCCACCGGCCGCCAACTGCACCGGGCCACCGGTGGGTTGGTGGCCATCGCCGGTATCTGCGCGTACGACTCCGACGCCCACGGCCTCGCCCAGCGCTACTTCCATCAGGCGCTGCGGCTGGCAAAGGCCAGCGGGGACCGGGGACTCGGGGCGTACGTCATCGGGCTGCTGGTCAACCAGGCGCTGTTCATGCGGGAGTTCCGGCAGGCCGTCGCCTTCGCGGAGGCCGCGCTGCGCGCCGCGGGCAAGCACATCACGCCGGCCCTCGCCTCCGACCTCTACGCGATGCAGGCCAAGGCGTACGCGCACCTGGGCGACGGCAGCAGCGCGCTGTCCTGCATCCGGCGGGCCGAGCAGGCCGCCGAACGCATCCGGCGCGGATACGAGCCCGACGAAACCGGCTATGTCCAGCCGGGGTTGGTCAACGTCCAGGTGGCGGAGGCGCTGCTGAGCCTCGGCGATCTGGCGGCGGCGGGGGAGCACGCGACGGCGGCGGTGGACACCCCGGCGCACGACCGGGGCAGAGTGCACCGGCTCGCCATGCTCAGCCAGATCGAGCTGCGCCGGGGCAACGCCGACAAGGCGGTGGCCACGGCGGTGCAGATGGCCGAACAGGCGCGCGGAATGGAGTCCCAGCGACTGCGTGACAGACTCCGGGAGGTACGCGAGCACCTGGTGCGCAACGGCTGCGCGGGCACGGCCGAGGCGGCCGAAATGATCGACGGGGCGCTGCGCGTACCGCTCTAGACAGCCTTCTCCAGGCACCTTTGGCGCGCGGATTCTCGGGTAGCCGCGCGGTGAGCCACTTTCTGTGCGCCTGCTGTCAGCACGCTCCTGCTGCCATATTGCCATCTACTCGGCGGAAGGTGGCAGAACCGTGCAGTGGACGAAACAGAACGAACAAACTGTGTATGAAAACCGCTGGTTCAGGGTCAATCTCGCAGATGTCGAGCTGCCGAACGGGCGGCATCTCGACCATTTCCTCATACGGCTGAGGCCCGTGGCCGTGGCGACGGTGGTGAACGACGCCAACGAGGTACTCCTGCTCTGGCGGCACCGGTTCATCACCGACAGCTGGGGGTGGGAACTCGCGGCCGGGGTCGTGGAGGACGGCGAGGACATCGCCTTCGCGGCCGCCAGGGAGATGGAGGAGGAGACGGGCTGGCGACCGGGACCGTTGCGGCATCTCATGAGCGTCGAGCCGTCCAACGGGCTCACCGACGCCCGGCACCACATCTACTGGGCCGAGGAGGGCGAGTACATCGGCCACCCCGTGGACGACTTCGAGTCGGACCGCCGGGAATGGATCCCGCTCAAACTCGTCCCCGACATGGTCGCCCGTGGGGAGGTCCCGGCCGCCAACATGGCGGCCGCGCTACTGCTGTTGCACCATCTCAGGCTCGGCGACGACACCTAGGGTGTCAGTGTCCGAGCACCTGCCAGACCGTCACGACCAGTGCTCCGAGGGCGGTGAGGGCCGCGACCGCAGGCAGCGGCCATCGGCCGTGTTCGAGGTGGACGACGCGGGTGCTCAGGTCGTCGAGTTCCTTGTCCGTCTCCTTCGTGCGATGACTGAGCAGGGCCAGCCCTCCCTCGACGCGCGCGTACGCGACATCGAGGCGGCGGCGTAACTCTGCGAGTTCTCCATGAGCCACGGGATGCTCGGGGTCGGCGGTCACTTGTCCGCTCCTTTCCGTAGTCTTCACATCCCTTGCATGCGCATGATGAGTCAACTCGCCTGGTGGGCGCGCGGGGAGAGTGTGCGAGCGGCATATGCGTGTCCGGGCCGCACACGGTGTGTGAATGCCGCGGGCCCGGCACTCCGAAGAGTGCCGGGCCCGTACCGACCCCCAGCGTGACGCTGGGTGATGCTCACGCGTAGGTGTAGAACCCCGAGCCGGACTTCCGGCCGAGCCGGCCCGCGTCGACCATGCGCTGGAGCAGCGGGGGAGCGGCGTACAGCGGCTCCTTGTACTCCTCGTACATCGAGAAGGCGACCGACGCGACCGTGTCCAGGCCGATCAGGTCGGAGAGCTTCAGCGGGCCCATCGGGTGGGCGCAGCCCATCTCCATGCCGTTGTCGATGTCCTCGCGGCTGGCCATGCCCGACTCGAACATCCGGATCGCGGAGAGCAGATACGGGATCAGCAGGGCGTTCACCACGAAGCCCGAGCGGTCCTGGGCGCGGATCGCGTGCTTGCCGAGGGCCTTCTCGGCGAACAGCTGGGCGCGGGCGAGGGTGCCCTCGGAGGTGGTCAGCGCCGGGATCAGCTCGACGAGATTCTGCACCGGGGCCGGGTTGAAGAAGTGGATGCCGACGACCTGATCGGGCCGGGAGGTGGCAACCGCCAACTTCACCAGGGGGATCGAGGAGGTGTTGGAGGCCAGGATCGCGTCCGGGCGGGTCACCACCTGGTCGAGCACCTGGAAGATCTCCGTCTTCACCTGCTCGTTCTCGACGACGGCCTCGATCACCAGGTCGCGGTCGGCGAACTCGCCGAGGTCGGTGGTGAAGCTGAGCCGCGCCAGCGTCTCGTCCCGCTCCGCCTCGGTGATCTTGCCGCGTTCGGCCGCCTTCGAGAGGGAGTTGAACAGCCGGGTGCGGCCGAACTCCAGAGCCTCGCCGGTGGTTTCGGCGACCTTCACGTCCAGCCCGGAGCGGGCGCACACCTCGGCGATGCCCGCTCCCATCTGGCCGCAGCCCACAACTCCGACGCGCGAGATCTCTCCCGCTGGGCTGTCCGTCACATCGTCCCTTTCAGAGATCCTCTTCACAGGCCGTACGGCCTTCGCGGGCCCGCCGTCGTCCGGGATCTTCCGTCCGTCCGGGGCCTGCGCCAAACCTGCACGTTACCTTCGGCGGCCATTGCCCGATTGTCCGGGCCTCCCATGGGAGTCTGGCCCCGGACGGGTACGGACGCTCTGTGATTTGTCCGACACGGCGCATATTCGGAGGTACGGGAATGAGTGGGAAGGCGCGGCACGCGCGCATGTCACGGCGGGCGTTCGCGGTGACCGCCCTGTCGACGCTCGTCGCGGGCGGGGCGGTGGCGGGAGCCGCGCTGGCCGGCGCGGAGCCGAGCCGGCCGGACGGGCCGGACGGCAAGGGCAGACGGGCACCGCGCGAGCTGCGGGGCATGTGGCTGGCCACGGTCACCAACCGGGACTGGCCGTCCAAGGCGGGGCTGAGCGCGACCCAGCAGCGCGCCGAGCTGATCACCCACCTCGACACGGCGGTCGGCCGCCGCCTCAACGCGGTGTTCCTCCAGGTCCGCCCGACCGCCGACGCCCTGTGGCCCTCACCGTACGAGCCCTGGTCGCAGGTCCTCACCGGAACCCAGGGCAAGGACCCCGGCTGGGACCCGCTGGGCACGGCGGTCGAGGAGGCGCACGCCCGCGGTCTCGAACTGCACGCCTGGTTCAACCCGTACCGCGTCGCCAACAGCACCGACCCGAACAAGCTGATCGCCTCCCACCCGGCGCGCAGGCATCCGGACTGGGTGGTGCCGTACGGCGGCAAGCTGTACTACAACCCCGGTCTGCCGGAGGTCCGCGGCTTCGTCCAGGACGCGATGCTCGACGCGGTGCGGAAGTACGACATCGACGGCGTCCACTGGGACGACTACTTCTACCCGTACCCGGTCGCCGGCCAGACCTTCGACGACGACGCCGAGTACGCGGAGTACGGCGGGGCCTTCCCCGACCGGGCCTCCTGGCGGCGCGACAACATCGACAGACTGGTCCAGGAGACGGCCGCCCGCATCAAGGCCGTACGCCCCGGCGCCGACTTCGGGATCAGCCCCTTCGGCGTGTGGCGCAACGCGGCGACCGACCCGCTCGGCTCGGACACCCGGGCGGGTGTGCAGACGTACGACGACCTGTACGCGGACACCAGGAAATGGGTGCGGCAGAACTGGATCGACTACATCTGCCCGCAGATCTACTGGAACATCGGCTTCGCCGCCGCCGACTACGCGAAGCTGCTGCCCTGGTGGGCGGGCGTAGCGAAGGGCACGGGGACGAAGCTGTACGTCGGTGAGGCGCTGTACAAGGCGGGCGACCCGGCGCAGCCCGCGGCCTGGCAGGACCCGGCCGAGTTGTCCCGGCACCTGACCCTCGCCCAGAGCTACCCCGAGGCGCGGGGGCACGTCTTCTTCTCCGCGAAGGAAGTGGGCGCCGACAAGATCGGGGCCATGGCCCGGGTGGTCGCCGACCACTACCAGCAGTCGGCGCGGGCGCCCCGGTGATCGAGGGGCCGGCTGCCTACAGGGTGCTCACGGAGATCTTGAGCCGGCATCCCGAGTCAGTTCGACTCCACGCTGCTCGGGGCACATCGGGGCTTGTCGTCTTCCGCCTTGAGGTGTGTGGCGAAGAAGGCGTCGACACGCCGCCAGGCGTCGACGGCGGACTCCGGGTGCGGCCTGATTCCGGCGACACGCATCAGCGGGCGCAGTGCGCGTGACCCCGCTTCCGCGTCGTTGAGGAACGAGTGCCCGGCCTCCGGGTACTCCTTGACGTCGTGGACGATGCCGAGCCGGTCGAGGGACGCCTCCAGCTTGCGGGCCGCGCCCGGCAGCGTACGGTCGCGGGCTCCGTAACTCGCGACAACCGGGCAGGAACCGTCGAGCGCCCGGTCGATCTCCTTCGGCAGACGGCCGTAGTTGACGGAGGCGGCGTCGAACTCGCCGTCATTCACGGCGAGGAGGGCGAAGGAACCGCCCATGCAGAAGCCGATGACGCCGATCCGCCCGGTGCAGTCGGGATCCTGGGCGAGACGGGTGCGGGCCGCCTCGATGTCGCCGAAGGCACGGCCGTGTCCGGACAGAGCGGCCCGGAAGGTCGGCACCAGACAGCGGACGGCGCCTCCGTCGGTGAACAGGTCCGGCATGACGACGAGGTACCCGGCTCTCGCCAGCCGTTCCGTCTGACGGTGCATCACATCATTGACTCCCAGCGCCTCATGGACCACGACCACACCCGGCCAGGGGCCCTCCCCTGCCGGCCGGGTGAGATGACCGGTGAGCCGGCGGGAACCACCGCGGGCGACGCTGAGCTCGGTCAGGTCGACCGTGGTGGAAGTCGTGTCGGGCATGGTGTCCTCCGGGGGAGAGGCGACGGGTACGGGCCGAGGTGCAGGCGACGGTGGGACGGCAGAGGTGAAGACTAGGGCGCGATGAAGGGCTGTACGCGCTTGCGGTAGTCCTTCGGCCGTACTTCGTTGTAGTGCTTGTCCTTGTCCTCACCCTCCGAGGTGAAGATGTACATCGGGCACTCGTCGGACTTGGCCTCACCCGTGTACTTGTGCAACTCCTTGCCCGTGCGCGCCTCGACGACCTTCAGGCGGTACGTGGTGTCGTACGTACTGACGGTGAAGGGTTTGCCGTCGTCGCTCTCCATGTCGCACTTCTTGCCGGTCGCGCTCGCCTTGGTGCGTTCGACGCAGACGACCAGCTCGGCGTCGGCCGGCTTGTCCGAGTAGCCGAGGATCCAGCCCTTGGGGAAGTCGCCGGCGGGCGGCTCGGACTGCGACCAGCTGTCGCCCGGGTTGTTCATGAGCAGCGCCGGGTGCACGGTCTTCTTCGTATGGTCGTAGGCGGGCATCCCCGCGTAGCCGAGTCCGTCCGTGCACACCCGCTCCAGGTCCAGCGCGGTCGCCGGTACGTCCGGTGTGTCCGCCGCCGAACTCGTCGACGGCGAACCGTCGTTGTCGCCTCCCGCGGCGTCGCCCGTACCTCCGCCCGTGCTTCCGGTGAGTGACGAGCACCCGCACAGGGCCACGCACAGAAGCCCGGCGGTGATCCATACGCGGGCACGCGGCGTCGACGGCGTTGACGGCGTTGACGGCGTTGACGACATGTGGCGACCCCCATCGAAGAATGAACAGCAGGCAGGGCATGTCCCCCCCGGGTCATGCCCTGCCCCCCTGCCCTGCTGGAGAGGAGCCTGCCGCCCGCACACCACCGCGGACATCGGGGAAGATCCCCCATGTAGTTGTGCGGTCCCTGTGGCCCGTGGGTACTACGCTGTGCGGACTCGAAAGAGCTTTCGACGGGTGCCGGTGGGGGGTACTCCGGAAGAGGGCGCAGGGGGCCTGGGTGTCGTCGTTGTCGTCATCGGTACTGGTCGGCAGAGAACCGGAGCGGGATGTTCTCACCGCGGCCGTCCGATCGGCGGGTGAGGGGCGGGGCACCTCGGTGTTCGTGCTGGGCGAGCCGGGTATCGGCAAGTCGCGCCTCGTCGAGGAGGCCGCGGACGCTGCCGCACGCGCCGGGTTACGGGTGCTGCGCGGGCGGGCCGCGTCCGCCGGGCGCGCGGTGCCGCTGCGCC
>NZ_AEJB01000556.1 GCF_000331005.1 Streptomyces turgidiscabies Car8 | reverse complement strand
TTGTCCTGTGGGCTCAGGCCCGCTCCACGGCGAGCCTCCCGCTGGCCCGGCGCGTCGCCCGTACCCGGTGGGGGGTGAAGGGCGCCCGCCGCGGCCCCCTGGTGCTGCCGAGCGGCCCGGGCTGGACCGGCCGGTCCGACCCGGGGATGCCGTGGCCCACCTCCCTGAAGGATGCCCTGGACACACTGGAGGCGCTGTACAGCGGAGACGCTTACACGACGGGCCGGTGAGACCGTCCGCGGTGGGAGCGGTGGTCTCAGGGGTCGCAGGGGACACCTGGCGACTCAGTCCAGGCCTCGGGCCTGCTTGAAGCGGTCGAGCCCGTCGGACAGGCCGACGATCGGGTCCGGGTAGTCGACGGCGGCACGGTCCAGGCCGCGCAGTTTCCACGGCTCGTGCACCGCCGGGCCTGCCAGCGACCGCAGTTCGGGTACCCAGCGCCGCACGTACGCGCCGTCGGGGTCGTACCGCTTGGACTGGGTGACGGGGTTGAGGACCCGGTTGGGCCGCGAGTCGGTCCCGGTACCGGCCATCCACTGCCAGTTGAGCTGGTTGTTGGCGATGTCGCCGTCCACCAGCAGGTCCAGGAAGTGCCGGGCGCCGACCCGCCAGTCGACGTACAGCGTCTTGGTGAGGAAACTCGCGGTGAGCAGCCGTCCCCGGTTGTGCATCCAGCCCTCGTGGCGCAGCTGGCGCATCGCGGCGTCGACGATCGGGTAGCCGGTGCGGCCCTCCTTCCATGCCTCGACGTCTTCGCGCGCCTGTCGTTCGGACCGCCAACGGTCGTGCTTGGTGCGGTAGTCGGCGGTCGCCGAGCCGGGGCGGGCCGCGAGGACCTGTCGGTGGAAGTCGCGCCAGGCGAGCTGCCGTACGAAGGCGTCGGCGCCCGGTCCGCCCGCGCGGCGGGCCCGGTGCACGAGTTCGACGGCGGAGAGCGTGCCGAAGTGCAGATGCGGCGAGAGCCGGGAGGTGGCGTCGCCGGCCAGGTCGTCATGGCGGTCCTCGTACGACGCCACCCCGGCGCGCAGCCATGCGGCGAGCCGGGCGCGGCCCTCGGTCTCACCACCGGCGGCGAGCCCCTCCGAAAGCCCCGGCAGGCCGCTCCCGGACGGCAGGGGATCGGACTCGACGCCGTCGGGCACCCGTACCGTCCGCGGCGCCCCGAGCGGCTCCCGCAGCGGGTGCTGCGACCAGTGCCGGAAGTACGGCGTGAAGACCGCGAAGTGGTCGGAGTTGGCCGGAACCACCGCCCCCGGGGCGACGGCGACCGTCACCGTGTCGTGGACGTGCAGCCGTACGCCGTCGGCCTCCAGGGCGCGGCGCAGCCGGTCCTCCCGTCGGCGCGCGTGACCGCTGACGTCGGCTGCCATGTGCACCTCGTCGGCGTCCACCTCGGCGGCGACCCGGCACACCTCGCGCACCAGGTCGCCGTGGCGCAGGACCAGCCGTCCGCCCCGCTCGCGCAGACCGGTGTCGAGGTCGTGCAGGCAGTCGGCGAGGAAGGCCAGCCGGTTGGGTACGGCGAACCCGGCGCCGTCCACCGCCGGGTCCCGCACGAACAGCGGGACGACCGTGCGGCTGTCGTCCAGGGCGGCCCGCAGCGGCGGATGGTCGTGCAGACGCAGGTCGGCGGTGAACAGGACGACCGAGACGTTCATGGTGCGCACTCCGGGGAGCAGGAGGAGGGACGGACGGGCGGTGCCCGCTGGTGACCACTTCCGGGTGTGGGCACGCATTGGATGCGCGCCGGCGGCACCCGTGTTCCCGGGACACGGGCCATATCACCACATATGCGCCATTACCTTCGCGGCACGTGGCCGCCTGCCACCCGTCACGGCCGCTTCTGCCGCATGGAATTATGGTTACGGTCTCTTGACGACCCCCCGTGTGACCGGTCACCATTCCCCTATGAATGTGACCGGTCACACGAGACGCTCAGTGAGTATCCGGGATGTCGCCAGCGCTGCCGGAGTCTCCTACCAGACCGTCTCCCGGGTGATCAACGACCATCCCAGCGTCAAGCCGTCCACCCGCGACAGGGTGCTCGCCGCCATCGACGAACTCGGCTTCCGGCGCAACTCCACCGCGCTCGCCCTCGCCAGCGGACGCACCCGAACCGTGACCGTCCTCACCTCCAACACGACGCACTACGGCTACGCCTCGATCCTCCAGGGCATCGAGGAGGCCGCCCGTGCCGCCGCGTACACCGTCGGTGTCGGCGTCCTCGAATCGGCCGACGGCACCGACGAGGCCGCCGTCGACGCCCAGGTGCAGCGGGCGGCGGACGCGGGTGGCGGACTGATCGTGATCGCGTACGACCCCGCCGGTGTGCGGGCCCTGGGCGCCGTCCCTGCCGAACTCCCCGTCGTCGGCGTGGTCGAGACCCCCGCGAGTCCGCCCGGCGGCGACCGCCCCTGGGTGTGGACCGACGACCGCGAGGCCGCCTACGAGGCGACCCGGCATCTGCTCTCCCTCGGCCACGAGACCGTGCACTACGTCGCCATCCCGTCCAGCACCCGGCGCACCAGCGCCCGCACGTCCGGCTGGCAACAGGCGCTCAGGGAGGCCGGAGCTACCGAACCCCGTCCCCTGCAAGGGGGTTGGGGTCCGGCGGGCGGTCACGCGGCGGGCCTCGAGCTCGCGAAGGACACCGCCGTCACCGCGATCCTGTGCGGCAACGACGACCTCGCGCTCGGGGTGATCCGGGCCCTCCACGAGATGGGCCGCACTGTCCCCGGCGAGGTGAGCGTGGCCGGCTTCGACGACGCCCCGCACTCCGCCTATCTCACCCCGACGCTGACGACCGTACGCCTGGACTTCACGGGCCTGGGCCGGTCCGCGTTCGCCCTGCTGCACGGCGTACTGGAGGAGTCCGCGCCGATCGCCCCGCACCCCGTCTCCGTACCGGAGCTGGTGGTGCGGGAGAGCTCGGGACCACCGCCCGGACGCGACTGAACCCGCGCCCGCTTCAGCTGTTCCTCTCCGCACTCGCCGCCCGCCCGGCCCCGCCCCCCGCTCGCCTCTCCCCCGTCGTCCGTCCCCCACCTGCTCCGCCCGCTCGCACCTTCCCGGCCGGACCGCTGGATCGTGCCCGGAAGCACCAACGGAGCCGTCACATGACCGGAGGTCCCTCAGCGTGAGCCCCCGCACCCCCACGCGAACCCGCACCAGATCCCGTACCGCAACCGTCCTAGCCACAGCCGTACTTGGAGCAGCCGCCATGGCAGGCACCCTTCCCGCCGCAGGACCCGCGGCAGCTGCGGATCCGCAGCGCGTCACCGTCGACCTCGGCGCGTCCGAAGGCCCGGTGATGCTGGGCGCCAACGGCACCCTGTACGGGCTCAGCGACGACGGCGTGCCCAGCGACGCCATGCTGGCCCCCTTGAAGATCACCAGCATCTCGCAGAAGCCGGAGGGCGGCGCCCAGCACCCCAACGGCGACGCCCTCACGGTCTCCAGGTCGTTCTTCCGCAACGGCGGCGGCGAGATCAACGTGATGATGCAGGACATCTACGCGAAGTGGCCCTACGAGGACCTCGGCATCGAGGACTACCTCCCCAAGGTCGACAAGATCGTCAAGGAGGTGTCGGCCGACCCGAACAGCGAGCACTTCGTCTACATCCCCTTCAACGAGCCCGACCAGATCTGGTACAACCTCGGCACCTCGGACCAGGCGCGGTACGAGGTCAACCGCGACCGGTTCTTCAAGGACTGGAAGACGGTGTACGAGCGCATCCGCGCGATCGACCCGGACGCCAGGATCGCCGGCCCCAACGAGTCCGGCTACCACTCGCGTCTGCTGACGGACTTCCTCGCCTTCGCCAAGCGGGAGAACGTCCTGCCCCAGGTCCTGACCTGGCACGAGTTGGACTCCAGCTCACTGAAGAACTTCCAGGGAAACTTCGACAACTACCGGTCCATCGAGCGTCAACTCGGCATAGCGCCCCTGAAGATCAACATCGATGAGTACGCCAACCGCCGCGACCTGTCCGTGCCGGGCCAACTCGCCCAGTGGGTCTCGATGTTCGAGCGCAACAAGGTGTACGCCAACCAGGCCTACTGGGACGCGGCCGGGAACCTCGACGGCAATGTCGTCCGCAGCAACATCCCCAACGGCGGCTGGTGGTTCTTCCGTTGGTACGCGGGACTGACCGGCGACACGGTCAAGGTGACCCCGCCGCAGGCCGACACCGTCGACACCCTCCAGGGGCTGGCCTCGTACGACAGGAAGCGCCGCCAGGCGCAGGTCCTGCTCGGCGGCTCGGCCGGTGACGCCGACGTCGTCGTGCGCAACGTCTCCCGGTCCGCCTTCGGGCGTACGGTCACGGCGACCGTCGCCGAGGCCGCCTGGTCCGGCTACGAAGGGCAGCACGCGGCGCCCCGCGTCCTCGCCCGTACGAAGGTGAAGGTCGCGGCCGACGGCACGGTGACCGTCCCGCTGCGGGGCCTGCACAAGATGTCCGCGTACCGGATCGTCCTCACCCCGGGCGGCTCCGGCACCCCGTCCGCCGCGTCGGTCCCCTGGTCGGCGTCGTACGAGGCCGAGGACGCGGCCATCACCGACGGCAAGGTCTACACGCAGGGCACGGTCAGCAATGCCAACGGCTACGCGGCATCCGGCACCAAGGACGTCGGCTCGCTCAACCAGGCCACCAGCAAGGTCGACTTCACCGTGGACGTGCCCGCCGCCGGGACCTATGACCTGGCGATCCTGTACGGCAACCAGTCCGGGACACCGGCCACGCAGAAGCTCTCCGTCGACGGCCAGGCTCCGGTCACCGTCTCCTACCCCTCCACCGAGAACTGGACCTACCGCGCCAAGCAGGACGTCATCGTCGACCTCCCGGCCGGCAGGCACGTGCTGACGCTGGCGAAGGGCGACGCCGAGGTCACCCTCGACCGCGTCGACCTGACCGCCCGTACCTCCGCCGTCCCCTCGGCGTCGTACGAGGCCACCCTCGCGGACATCAGCGGCCGGCCGTCCTACGACTACTCCTCGTCGGCCGGGGTCGGCACGGGCTCTCTCGTCCTGCGCTCCGGTGACAAGGCGGTCTTCGACGCCTACGCACCGCGCGACGGCTACTACTCGGTGGTGCCGCGGGCCTCGGCGCCGGTGCGGCTGGAGTTGCACGGCCAGAAGGTGACCGCGGTACCCGGCAAGGCTCTGCGGCTCTACCTGGTCGCGGGCAACAACCGCATCGCGCTGACCGCGAAGGCCGCCTCCGTCCGTTCCCTCGACGTCTCGGGCAACGGCTCGACCGCCGGCACCCTCTCCTACGAGGGCGCCTCGGCAACCCTGGCGGGCGGCGCCGAGCTCGTCGACTCCGCCTACGCGTCCGCCGGTTCCTACATCGGCCGGCTCGGCAACAGCGCTGCCGGCACCGCCGAGTTCACGGTGAAGGCGCCCAGGTCGGGCCGCTACATGCTGGTCATCAGCTACGCGCACAACGAGCGGCGCGACAACGGCCACTCGTACAACACGGACATCATGTCCCGTACGGCGGACCTCACGGTGGGGACGAGCGCTCCCCGGACGGTCACCTTCAAGAACACCTGGAGCTGGGACGACTACTGGACGGTGGGTGTCCCCGTCGACCTCAAGGCGGGCTCCAACAAGCTGACGTTCGGGAACGCGACCGCGTGGGCCCCGAACATCGACCGGATCGAACTGGGCCGGATCATCGGCTAGTTGGCCGACTCCGTCGCAGGGCCGGGCCGGATCTCCACGGAGATGCGGCCCGGTTCCATGTCGGGGCGGCCGACGCGGCGGTCAGAGATTCGCGGCCAGCGGGTCCAGGAACGTCAGCACGGAGGCGTCCTCCTCGATCAGCGGGACGAGGGCCGCGTTGAAGGGGCCGCCGTACGGGGCGTTCAGGTGGGCCTGGAAGGCGTCCTCGTCCCGGTACACCTCGAAGATCCAGAAGGCGCGTGGGCTGGCTGCCTTGGTGTAGACGTCGAAGGTGAGGTTGCCTTCTTCCTCGCGGACCTTCAGGGCGTAGTCCCCGATCATCCGGGCGACCTCGTCCTGTGTTCCTTCGCGGGCGGTGAACTCTGCGAGCAGGGTCTTCTTCACGGTGCGTGTCCTTGTGGTGGCTGTCGGGGCGGGTGGCGTTGTGTCAGTCGTGGGTGGAGTCGAGGTGCCAGACGGTGGCCTTGTCCAGCGTCACCGAGCCGTTCTCGGCGAAGACCCGCACTCCCTGGCTGGCGGGGTCGGGGAAGATCTGGTCGGTGATCACCGCTTCGCCGTCGCCGCCGAACACCTCGACGGACGACCAGTCGACGAGGATCCTCAGTTTGATCTTGCCGTTCGCGGCCTTCAGGGGCGCGGTCTGGATACCGGGGAACGTGCTGTTGAAGTCCACGGCGCCGGAGTGGGTGCGGTCGACGTACAGCTCCTGGGTCGTGGTGTCGTAGCCGATGACGGTCTCCTCGCCCGCGGCGCCCGTGCGCACCTTGAGCCCGAAGCGTTCGGCGTCCTGGAGGGAGAAGGTGGCCTCGATGTCGAGCGCCTTGCCTTCGGCGGCGGGACCGACCAGTGCCGTCGACGTGTTCGTCACGGTGGCGGCGGTGGCGGTCGCCGGGGATGCCTGCCGCAGGGACTCCACACTGTCCACCGGCTCGCTGGTCAGCCGGACCCGGCCGTCGACGGTGCGCAGCGCCATCCGGCGGGGGATGCTCTGCGCCCCGCGCCAGGGGGAGGTGGGGACGGCGCCGGCGTAGTCCCAGTTGCTCATCCAGCCGATCATGTACCGCTCGCCGTCGGGGGCGTCCTCCCAGGAGACGGCCGCGTAGTAGTCCTTGCCGTAGTCGGCCCAGTCGGCACGCTGCACGACGGACTTCGCGGGCACGGAGGCTGTGGTGAACCGGTCGGCGAGGATGTGGCCCCAGCCGCCGGTGTTCATGTCGACGAGCTGGATCCGAGCCTGCTTGCCGAGGTACGGGCGCATGTCGAAGGAGGCCCAGTCCAGGGTCTCGCTGTCGGAGCCGGTCGCGCTGCGGACGACCTGGCCGTCGACGACCAGGTTGACGGAGGTCTCCTGGGCGCCGGGCTGGGCCCGGGTGTCGGACAGCACGATCTGGTCGGCGTTGATGTGGCCCCAGCTGCCCGTGTTGTCGTCGACCACCCTGATCCGCGCCTTCTTGCCGGCGAGGTCGCTGACGTCCCAGGAGGCCGTCTCGAGTGCCTCGGCGTCCTTCCCGGTGGCGCTGCGCACGACCTGGCCGTCGACGAGGAGTTCGAGGGCGGTGGGGCCGGCGGCGCCGACGGGGTGGTTGCCGCCGCCGATGAGGAAGTTGACGTACCGCTTGTCGAGGGTGAACTCGGGCGAGGTGAGGGTGCCGGTGGTGGCGTCGCCGTTCAGGAAGGTGTTGACCAGGCCGCCGCCCTGGAAGCCGGAGACCTGCTGCTGGCCGGGGAGGGTGCCGGTGGCCGGTGCCGAGCCGAACGCGGTGCCGGTCGTCGTCCAGCCGCCGTAGGTGCCGCCGTCGAAGTCGGCGAGGATCCTCCCGGGCCGGTGCGGGTGCCGGCCGCCGCCGACCTTGAAGTTCAGATAGGGGCTGCCGACGGTGAAGGCGGGCGAGGTGAGGGTGCCGGTGGTGGCGTCGCCGGAGTGGAAACTGTTGGCGAGGCCCTGGCCGTCGAAGCCGGAGACGGTCTGCTGCCCGTCGAGCGTCCCGGCCGCCGGTCCCGCGCCGAACGCGGTGCCCGTGGCCGTCCACGAACCGAAACCGGTGCCCTCGAAGTCCTGCACGACGGTCCCGGCGGGCGGGGTGTAGGTGCCGTTGTCCTCGGCGGTGAACTTCGTGCCGTCGAAGTCGCCGACGAAGTACTGGGCCGCCGAACCGCCCGCGATGCCACCGGGGTTGATGTTGACGACCAGGACCCACTTGATGTCGTCCGTGTCCCCGTCGACGGCGAGGGGGAACAGATCGGGGCACTCCCACACACCGCCCGTCGCGCCGGCCGGGCCGAACTCGCTGAGCTGCGTCCAGTCCTTGAGGTTCTTGGAGGAGTAGAACCGCACCTTGTGCTCGGCGGACAGGGACACCGTCATCAGCCAGCTCCTGGTCGGCGCGTACCACTGGACCTTGGGGTCGCGGAAGTCTCTCGAGCCGATGTCGATGACGGGATTGCCCTGGTACTTGGTCCAGGTACGGCCGCGGTCGGTGCTGTAGGCGAGCGACTGCGACTGGATGCCGGTGGACGTGTTGTGGCTGGTGTAGACCGCCACCATGGGCGGGTTCTCCGTGGTGCCGAAACCCGTGGTGTTGTTCTCGTCGACGACCGCGCTGCCGGAGAACACCATCTCCTTGTCGTCGTGCGACAGGGCGAGCGGCAGTTGCTGCCAGTGGACGAGGTCCGTGCTCACCGCGTGCCCCCAGGACATGTCGCCCCACGAGTCGCCGTTCGGGTTGTACTGGTAGAACAGGTGGTATTCGCCCTGGTAGTACACGAGTCCGTTGGGGTCGTTCATCCAGTTCTTGTCCGGGGTGAAGTGGAACTGGGGACGATAGGTCTCGGAGTACGGCGGGGGATCGGCGGCCACGGCCTGGGGGGCGAGCGGGGCGGCGGACAGGGCGCAGACGGCCGCCGCAGCGGTCATCCGCACGCGGACATGCCGGGATACGCGTCCAGAGCTCATGGTGTCTCCTGTGCTGCGGCCGTCCGCGCAGCACAGCCTGCGGCGGGCGGTCCGAAAATGTGACGCCCCGGCCGGCGATGTCGTCCACACCGCCGACCAGAGGGTGTCAACGATGACTTGTGTCAACGCTGACATCGAGTGGCCCGATGATGAGCGTCATCCGGCCGATGCGTCAACTGTTCTGGCTGGATTGCCCAATTGGGGCCCGGTCGGCGGTCAGGCGTGATCGGCTGTCGCGAGCTGTTCCAACTGGTCGTGCCACGGCGGATTCGGGCCGGCGACCGAGCAGGTCAGGGACGCGACCCGGGCGGCGAACCGGCAGGCTTCCGCGACATCGTCGGTACCGAGCCCGGTCAGTCGGCCACCGAGGAGTCCGCGGGCGCCGAGGTGGTGCAGCAGGCCGGCGGTGAAGGAGTCCCCCGCCCCGACCGTGTCGACGACCCGCGTGGTCACCGCGGGCACCCGCAGCCGTTCACCGTCGAGTGAGGCCAGGGCTCCACCGGCGCCGAGCGTGATCACGACGAGCCGTACTCCCGCCGCATGCCAGGTGTCACACGCCTCCTCGGGCGCGGTGCCCGGCAGAAGGAGTTCCAGGTCGTCCTCGCTCAGGCGCAGGATGTCGGCGAGCGCGCACCAGCGGGACAGCCGGGCGCGGTAGACCTCGGGGCGCACCAACAGTGGCCGGACATTGGGATCGATGCTGATCGTGGCCCCCCCGGCGGCTGCCGCCACGGCCAGGAACTCCTCCACCACCGCCCCGCCGGGCTCACGGACCAGTGCCAGCGATCCGGTGTGCAGGCAGGCCGTTTCGGACAGGTCCACCTGCGCCAGTTCCGCCGCGGTCCACTGCCAGTCGGCCGTGTTCTGCGCGTGGAACGAGAAGGCGGCCTGCCCTGCCGCGTCCAGTTCCGCCACGGCCAGCGTGCTGGGCTCGGCGGCTGCGACGGCGTCGGACAGGTCTACGCCGGACGCCTCCAGGTGGGCCCGGAACAGCCGGCCGAACACATCGCCGGACAGCCGGGCGAGGAAGCGGGCCGGGGTGCCGAGGCGGGCCAGGGCCACCGCCGTGTTCGCGGGCCCTCCGCCGGGCAGCACCCGCAGAGCGAGTTCGTTCGAGGCGCCTTTCGCCGGTTCGGCGAAGGCATCCGCGACGCACTCTCCCAGAACAGTGATCTGACGCGGGCTCATGGGCTGCTCTCTCTCGGAAAAGGCTCGGACCTGCTCGGACGCGCCCGGACGGCAGGGAACGGCGGCCACGAGGGAGGCTCGGCGGCCCGCCGTGACCGGCTGTTCGGAGGCGGTGCCGGTGGACGTTGCTGATTTGTGACGGGTGGAAGGCATTGACGTTGCCGGGATCCGGAGTCCATCATCCTCGCCAGGCAGTGTCAACGATGACATAAGTCAACGATGACACCTCGGGAGGCATGTGCTGATCCCAACCCCAGTGCCGCCCGCTATCTCACAGGAGTCGATCATGTCTCGCACCACTCGCCTGTCCTCGTCCCTCATCAGAGCAGCCGCGGTCACCGGGGTCGCGGCGCTCACCCTCACGGCCTGCGGGTCCGGTTCCGGATCGAGCTCGTCGAGTTCCGGCTCGGGCGAGGTCAAGGTCGGTCTGATCACCAAGACCGACACCAACCCGTTCTTCGTGAAGATGAAGGAGGGCGCGGAGAAGGCCGCCAAGGAGAACGGCGTCCAACTCTCCACCGCTGCGGGCAAGTTCGACGGGGACAACGCCGGTCAGGTCACCGCCATCGAGAACATGGTCGCCGCCGGGGTGAAGGGCATCCTGATCACTCCGAGCGACTCCAAGGCGATCGTGCCCGCGATCGCGAAGGCCCGCGCCAAGGGCGTTCTGGTCATCGCCCTGGACACCCCGACGGAGCCGGAGAGCGCGGTCGACGCCCTCTTCGCCACCGACAACCTCAAGGCCGGTGAGCTGATCGGCGAGTACGCCAAGGCCGCGATGAAGGGCAAGACGGCGAAGATAGCCGCGCTCGACCTCGCGCCGGGCGTCTCCGTCGGCATCCAGCGGCACGACGGCTTCCTCAAGGGCTTCGGCGCCACCGAGAAGGACGTCGCGTGCGCCCAGGACACCGGCGGCGACCAGGCCAAGGGCCAGACGGCGATGGAGAACTGCCTCCAGAAGGAGCCTGACATCAACGTCGTCTACACCATCAACGAACCGGCGGCCCTGGGCGCGTACACCGCGCTGAAGAACAAGGGGCGGGAGAAGGACGTCCTGATCGTCTCCGTCGACGGTGGCTGCACCGGCACGCAGGCCGTCAAGGACGGCAAGATCGCCGCGACTTCGCAGCAGTACCCGCTGAAGATGGCCGCCGAGGGAGTCAAGGCCGTCGTGACGTACGCCAAGGGCGGCAAGAAGGCGTCCGGTTACACCGACACCGGCGTCACGCTGATCAGCGACAAGGCACAGGACGGGGTCGCGTCGAAGGACACCGCCTACGGCCTGGAGAACTGCTGGGGCTGAGCGGGGCGCTCCGCTGGGGGCGCGGTGTTTTGCTGCGGGCCCGGTGTGGCTGGTCGCGCAGTTCTCCGCGCCCCTGTCGGGGGCGCTCTCGCGCCACCCGACTTCGCCAGACCCCCCTCGTTCCCCCGTCCGCCGACACGGACATCTGTCTTCCGACAAGGACTTCGCATGACAGCCACGACCACGCCGTACTCCGAACTCAAAGCACCGACGACGGCACGCAGACTGCTCACGGCGCCGACCACCGGACCCCTGGTCGCCCTCGTCCTGGCCTGCGCCTTCTTCTCCATCTCGACCGACCAGTTCCTGACCGGCGGGAACTTCTCGCTGATCGTGCAGCAGGTCATGGTCGTGGGCACCCTCGCCATCGGGCAGACCCTGATCATCCTCACCGCGGGCATCGACCTGTCGTGCGGCGCCGTGATGGCGTTCGGCAGCATCGTGATCGCCAAGATGGCCGCCGAGGGCTCCTTGCCCCCGCTCCTCGCCATCGCCCTGGGCCTGGTGGTCTGCGGTGGGTTCGGGCTGCTCAACGGGCTGCTGGTGCAGAAGATCCCGCTGCCGCCGTTCATCGTCACCCTCGGCATGCTCAACGTGGCGTTCGCGCTGACCCACATCTACTCCGAGGAGCAGACGGTCACCAACCTGCCCGGCCCGCTGACCGCCCTCGGTGAGACCTTCCCGATGGGTCACACGGACATCACGTACGGCTCCCTCGTCACCATCGCCCTGTTCCTCCTCCTCGCCTACGCGCTGAGCAACACCGGCTGGGGCCGCCACGTCTACGCCCTGGGCAACAGCGCCGAGGCCGCCCGGCTGAACGGCATCCGCACCTCCCGCCTCACCATCGGCATCTACACCGTGGCCGGCCTGCTGTACGGGATCGCCGCCGTGCTGCTCATCTCCCGTACCGGTGTGGGCGATCCGCAGGCCGGGCAGACCGACAACCTCGACAGCATCACCGCCGTGGTCCTCGGCGGCACCAGCCTCTTCGGCGGGCGCGGCTCGGTGCTGGGCACCTTCATCGGCGTCCTCATCGTCGGGGTGTTCCGCAACGGCCTGCAGCTGATGGGCGTCGCCTCCATCTACCAGACCCTGATCACCGGGGTCCTGGTGATCCTCGCGGTGACCGTCGACCAGCTCTCCCGGAAGAAGGCCCGATGACCGCCACCTCCTCCCCCACGCCCGTGCTGCAGGCCCGAGGTCTGGTCAAGCGGTACGGCCAGGTCACCGCCATCGACGGCGCCGACTTCGACCTGCTCCCCGGCGAGGTCCTCGCGGTCATCGGCGACAACGGCGCCGGCAAGACCAGCCTCATCAAGGCCCTGACCGGCGCGGTGACGCCGGACGCGGGCGAGATACGGCTGAACGGCGAACCCATCACCTTCTCCGGGCCCCAGAGCGCACGCGCCCACGGCATCGAGACGGTGTACCAGGACCTCGCCGTGGCCGCCTCGATGGACATCGCCTCCAACGTGTTCCTCGGGCGGGAGCTGCGCCGCCCGGGCGTTCTCGGCAGTGTCTTCCGCATGCTCGACAAGAAGCGGATGCGTCAGGAGGCCGCCGAGCACATGGCCGACCTGAAGATCGGTCTGCGCTCACTGACACAGGCGGTGGAGACGCTTTCCGGCGGACAGCGGCAGGCCGTGGCGGTCGCCCGGTCCGTCGCCTGGGCCAGCAGCGTCGTCGTCATGGACGAACCCACCGCCGCCCTCGGCGTCAAGGAGTCCGGCCAGGTGCTCGACCTGATCCGCCGGGTCCGGGACAAGGGCATGCCGGTCGTGCTGATCAGCCACAACATGCCGCACGTCTTCGAGATCGCCGACCGGATCCACGTGCACCGCCTCGGCCGGCGCGCCGCCGTGATCAAGCCCTCCGACTACTCCATGGCCGAGGTCGTCGCCATCATGACCGGCGCACTCACGGTCGACGAGGCCGGAGATACTGTCGTAGCGGATTCGGAGGCCGCGAAGGCCGCCGGAGTCCAGGCCACCTGACAGAACAACCCTCGCTCTCGCAGTTGCCGGCCGAGGCCGCGGCCGCAACCGAGAGCCCTCAGGAGACGGTTTCCTCCATGGCAGCGAACCGCCGCCCCACCCTGGCCGACGTCGCCCGCGAAGTCGGTGTCAGCGCCAAGACGGTCTCCCGAGTCCTCAACGAGGACGGGCCCGCCTCCGCGCAGACCAGGGAACAGGTACTGGCCGCAGTGGCCAAGCTCGGCTTCCAGCCGAACCTGATGGCCCGCAACATCCGCGTCGGCGGCCCCGACACCACCATCGGCCTGGTCATCCCCGACCTCGCCAACCCCTTCTTCGGAGCCGTGGCCCGTGCCATAGAGGACACCGTCCGCGAGCGCGGACTGACCCTGCTCATGGGCTCCTCCGCGGACGACCCCGAGCGCGAACGCGCCCTGACGGACAAGTTCCTGGCCCGCCGGGTCAGCATCCTGATGGTCGTGCCGTCCGTCGGCGCCGACCACTCCCACCTCAAGTCTCACCGTACGGCGGGGCTGCCGGTGATCTTCCTCGACCGGCCCGGAGTCGGCCTCGCCACGGACAGCATCGTCAGCTCCAACCGGGCCGGCGCCCACGACGGCGTCGCCCACCTCGTCGCCCACGGACACCGCCGAGTCGGCTTCGTCGGTGACCTGCCCCTGAACCTGTACACCCGACGCGAACGCATGGCCGGCTACCGCTCGGCACTGCAGGAAGCCGGCATTCCCCACGACCGCTCGCTCGTCACCAACGCCCATGACCAGCGGGGCGCCGAGGCCGCGACCGCCCAGCTCCTCGGCCTGGCCGATCCGCCCACGGCGCTGTTCGCCGGCAACAACATCATGGCCATGGGCACGGTCGCCGAACTGGCCCGCAGCAGGCGCAAGGACGTCGCTGTCGTCGCCTTCGACGACGTGGCTCTCGCCGAGGCGCTGGAGCCGGCTCTGACGGTCGTCGCCCAGGACGCGGAGGAACTCGGCAGGGCGGCGGCGACCACCGCCCTGGCCCGCCTGGACGGCGACCGCACCCGAGCCCGAACCGCCACCGTCCCCACCCGCCTGATCGTCCGGGGGTCGGGCGAACTCCCTGTACCCGTACTCCAGGGGGCGTGATCTGGAGCCGGTGTGGTGGGGTGTCCGATGCCCGATGCCGAGGTCGGCGAAGACGCAGGGCCTCCTGACGCCCGGGTCGCGTCGCGAACCGGAGCTGACAGGAGGCCCTGTGTGAGCGGGCGTACAGCCGCTCAGTTGATGCGGACGATCTTCCAGAGCTGGTCGTCGACGTTCACGTCGGTCCACTGGACGACGCCCGCGCCGTTGCTGGTGGAGGACTGGGCGACGCCGGCGTTGAGGCCGCTGTTGACGTTCTTGAGCTTGTAGTAGCCGTTGCCCGCGTCGGTGAGGGTCCACTTCTGCGAGTTGGCGGTGGAGGCGGTGTTCTGGACGACCACGGCTCCCGCGGTGGTGGAACCGCTACGGATGTCGAGGTTGAGGTTGCTGTTGGCGTTCCTGATGGTCCAGGCTCCGCCGCTCGCCGACTGGAAGGTGAACAGCTGGCAGAGACAGGCGGAGTTGTCCCACTGGCCCACGGCCGTACCGGTGGCGGTGGAGCCGGCCGGGATGTCGAGGTACTTGCCGCTGTTCTTGTTGACGAGGACGTACTGCCCCGTCCCCAGCGGCGGCAGAGCGGTCTGCGTCAGGTTCCAGCGCTGGCAGGCGCAGCCGGTGTCGCCCCACTGTCCGGCGGTGGCACCGACAGTGGTGGAGGCGCTCGGGATCTCCAGCAGCTTGCCGGTGACGCGGTTGGTGATGGTGTAGCCGCCGGCGGGGTTGGGGGCGACGGCCCATTCGTGGTCGAGGGTGCCGTTGTCGTCCCACTGGAGGACCTTGGCGCCGTTGGCGGTGGACTGGTTCTCCACACCGAGCACCTTGCCGCTGGCCACGTTGAAGATCTTGAAGAAGCCGGAGGGCTGCGCCGCGAAGCGCCACTGCTGGTCGGTGGCGGTGGTGGCGTTCTGCTGGGTGGCGCCGGTGCCGTTGGCGGTGGTGCCGCCCGCGATGGTCAGCCTGAAGTTGCTGTTGGCGTTCGACACCGTGTAGGTGGCGCCGTCCGAGATGCCGCCGCCCAGGTCGATGGTGGCGTACGTGACGGGGTTACGGACGTTGCTGCCGCCGCTTCCCCCGCTGAGCACCAGCAGGCTGTGGCCGTCGGCCAGGGGCAGCAGGCCGCGGCTGTAGCCGCCGACGACTGCGGAGTTGATGCGCGTCCAGGTGTCGGCGGCGCCGCCCGCGGTGTTGAGGAACAGGTCGCCGGTGCTGTAGGCGCTGACGACGAGGGTGCCGTTGGGCCCGCCGGTGGGCAGCCAGGTGATGTACGGGGTGCTGGTGGGGACCGTGCCGTCGGTGGCACGCAGGGGGATGCCCGTGACGGAGTCGAACGCCTCCGGGTCGGCGGAGATCTTGTAGTAGACGGCGAAGTTGCCCGCGGCCGAGCCGCCGTACTCGTACGTCATGACGTAGTTGCCGCCTGGCAGCTTGGCGACGGTGGGCATGCCCGGACGCTGGCTGTAGGTGGGCATCGCCACGTCGTTCACGACCGGGCCCCAGGTGCGGCCGTCGGTGGAGACCTGGTGCACGACCTTCTGGCCGTAGGCGGAGTCACGCTGGTCGGAGTAGTAGACGATCAGCTTGCCGTTGGCGTAGAGGAAGAACGGCTCCCACACGGGGGTGTTGCCGTTACCGTTCGTGTCGAAGGCCGGGCCGCCGGTGGCGATGTTGCTGACGAACGTCCAGGTCAGTCCGCGGTCCGTGCTCGCGTAGACATCGATCTTGATGGCGGAACGGTCGGCGGGGACGGACGCTCCGGCGGCCAGGATCGTGCCTGCCGGGAAGTCACCCATCGCTGCGGGGAGTTCGAACAGTTCGGGCTCCCATCGCATGCCCCAGCCGTTCTGCGTGTCGGCGACCTCGGAGATCTTCGTCCAGGCGTTGCCGTTGTCGGTGCTGCGATAGATCGGGAAGACCGGTGTGCCGGTGGTGTACTGCTCGAACGTCGACAGGATCGTGCCGTTGGCCGAGCCGTTGTGCTGCAGACGCAGTTCTCGCGGGTAGAACGACCCGGGCGAGGGAGCGTTCGACGGCGGCGTGTACATCGTCTGCGACGGACGGGCCAGTGCGTCCGCCCGGCCCGCGGCGGGCAGCAGCAGTGTCGCCACCGCGGCGAGCAGGGCGAGTACGGCCGTCAGGAGGAAGAGGGGACGGGACTGCGGAGCGACGCCGGGTCTGGCGCCTGTCTGGGCAGGGGACATTGCGGCTCCTGGGGGAAGGGATGAGGAGTGTGGTGGGTGTCCATGACCGCCGCCGGCCACCCGCCGGATCGGGCCCGGCGTGGAACGGCGGAGTGAGGGACGGGTGACGCCGGCCGGCCCTGACAGCGGCCGACGTCGTGGTGAGAACGGCTCCACCGGACCTCAAAGTACGAAGGTCCTCGGAGACGGAGGTGGGGCTCACGCGTGGGTCCTGTGCCACACGTGGCCGAGAAGGTGGTTCAGATGGTGCTTATGGTGCGGGGCACCGGCTGCCTCCGGTGGGAGGGCGGGGGCGCGGTCGAGCCGCGGACGACGAGTTCGACCGGTGGTTCGCTCGCCGCGGGCAGGTCGGTCTCCGGCTCCTCGATGGCGTGCACGAGCAGCCTGATCCCCTCCCGTGCGGCGGCGTCGAAGGGCTGCCGGGCCGTGGTGAGCGGAGGGGTGACGTAGGCGAAGACGGGGTTGCCGTCGAAGCCGACCACGCTGATGTCCTCCGGTACCCGGCGGCCCGCCTCGCGCAGGGCGTGGATCAGGCCGATGGCCATCTCGTCGCCCGCCACGAAGACGGCGGTCACGGAAGGGTCCTCGGCCAGTTCGCGGCCCGCGGCGTAACCGGATTCGGGTGACCAGTCGCCGTCGAGCACGGGAGCTTCGGGCGCGCCCCGCGCCGCCAGCGCCGCACGCCAGCCGTCGATACGGTCCTTCGAGGCGTACCAGCGTCCCGGGCCCGCGAGATGGCGCACGGTCGAGTGCCCCAGGTCCAGCAGGTGATCGGTGGCCGCTCGCGCCAGTTCGAAGGCGCCCACACCCACGCTCAGGGTCCGAGCGGAGGTGAAGGCGGGCGGCGCGCCCAGGAAGAGGACGGGCACGTCGATCCTGACGGAGACCTCTCCTTCCACGATGGGCTCGGAGACGACGATGCCGTCAACTCCCTGTTCCAGGAGTGACAGCACCGCGCCGGCGATGCCTTCGGGGTCGCCGTCCGGCGTGTTGACCACGCGGAGTGCGTAGCCGGCGTCCCGTACGGCCTTCTCCACGCCCACGAGGAGCATGGCGGTTCCGTACCCGGCCGTCCCGAGGGCGACGACACCGATGGAACGGCTCCGGCCCGAGGCCAGTGCCCTGGCCGCGTGGTTCAGCCGGTATCCGAGCTTCTCGGCCGCCTCCAGGACGCGTTGGCGGACCTCGTCGGAGACGTACGGCTCGTTGTTGAGGACCCGCGACACCGTCTTGCGCGAAACGCCGGCCACCTGGGCCACGTCCACGCTGCGCGGCGCGGGGGAACCCGCGTTCCGCCCCACCACTCGTGTCATGAGAACTCCCGATGGCCGTGAGTATCGAACCAGGTCAACCGTATGACCGCGCGGTCACTGACCGCGCGGTCATGTCTAACCAGCCATAGGGCCACCCGTCAAGAGAAGGTGCCGGATTTCCTGCGCCGGGGACCGAATCGATGCACAAGGGACGATCCACCGGGCCACTTCCCCCCAGAGTCTTGACAGCGGGCCCTCGGAAAGTTCACTCTTCACCGCGTCAGCCGATCGGTTCTGTCCGATCGCGTTTGTTTCTGGTCGTATCGTCGACCGTTTCCCGTCATGCCCCCTTGAGCCGTTGCGCCACGCCCGGGCCATGACAGCCCTTCAGGAGCCGAAATGCGCCTTTCCTCCCTCGGTCAATCCATGTCCGACACCAGCCGTCGCACCGTGCTGCGCGGACTCGGTGGAGCCGCACTGATCGGTGCCGGTGTCCCGCTGCTGTCCGCGTGCGGCGGCAGCGGTTCCGGGACCGACGCCAAGACCGTCACCGTCGGCTCCAACGCCTCGGACGCCGTCCCGAAGAAGGCGTACGGCGACGTCTACGCGGCCTTCACGAAGCAGTCCGGGATCAAGGTCGACCTCAACATCAAGGACCACGGCACCTTCCAGGAGCAGATCAACTCCTACCTGCAGGGCACGCCGGACGACGTGTTCCAGTGGTTCGCCGGTTACCGGATGCAGTTCTTCGCGGCCAAGGGACTGGCCACCCCGATCGACGACGTGTGGAAGACGATCGGCGCCAACTTCCCCAGCGCCATGCACGACCTGAGCAAGGGTCAGGACGGCAAGTACTACATGGTGCCGCTGACCACCTCTCCGTGGGCGGTGTTCTACCGCAAGAGCGTCTTCCAGCAGTACGGCTACGAGGTCCCCACCACGTGGGACGCGTACATCGCCCTGTGCAAGCAGATGAAGAAGGACGGGCTGGTCCCGATCGCCTTCGGCGACAAGGACGCCTGGCCGGCGATGGGCTCCTTCGACCAGATCAACTTCCGCCTCAACGGCTACGACTTCCACGTCGAGTTGATGGCGGGCAAGGCCTCCTGGACCGACGCGAAGGTCCGCAAGGTCTTCGACACCTGGGCCGAGTCTCTCCCGTACCACCAGGAGGGCGCCGTCGGTCGTACCTGGCAGGACGCCGCCCAGACGCTGGTCGCGAAGAAGGCGGGCATGTACATGCTCGGCATGTTCGTGGCCCAGCAGTTCACCGACAAGGCGGACCTGGACGACCTCGACTTCTTCGCCTTCCCCGAGATCGACCCCGCGCACGGGCAGGACACCGTGGAGGCGCCGACCGACGGCATCATGCTCAGCAAGAAGCCCAAGAACCACGCCGGCTCCGTCAAACTGCTCGAGTTCCTGGGCACTCCGCAGGCCGAGGAGATCTACCTCAAGGCCGACCCGAGCCTGATAGCCGCCTCCACGAAGGCCGACACCTCCGCGTACAGCACCCTTCAGAAGAAGGGCTACGACATGATCGCGCAGGCGAAGCACCTCACCCAGTTCATGGACCGCGACAGCCGCCCGGACTTCACCTCCACCGTCATGCAGCCCGCGCTGCAGAAGTTCGTCCGCGACCCCAAGGGCATCGACGGCATCCTGTCGTCCATCGAGCGCCAGAAGAAGGCGATCTTCGCCTCCTCATGAACACCGACATCCTCACGAAGTCCCCGGAGGCGGCTGCCGAGCCGCCCCGGGGCGTGCCCTCGAAAAAGCGGCCCGCGCAGGGCCACCGACGCCTGCTGACCCGCCGCGACCGGCTCACCCTCGGCCTGATGGCCGGTGTGCCGACGATCCTGCACGTGGCCCTCGTCTGGGTCACCGCCCTCGCGTCCATCGCGCTGGCCTTCACCACCTGGGACGGCATCGGCTTCGACTCCATCAAGTGGGTCGGGCTGCAGAACTTCCGTGAACTCTTCGAGAGCAACCCTCAGTTCTGGCCGGCCGTCCAGCACAACATCATCTGGTTCGTCGTCCTCATCCTGATCCCGACCCCGTTCGGGCTGCTTCTCGCGGTCCAGCTGGACAAGAACATCCGGTTCAGCCGGGTCTACCAGACGGCGTTCTTCCTGCCGGTCGTGGTGTCGCTGGCGGTCACCGGTTTCGTCTGGCAGCTGGTCTACAACCCGGACACGGGCCTGATCAACAGCCTGATCGGCGCCAACAAGCCCGGCCACTACATCGACTGGATCGGTGACCCGGACCTCAACCTGTGGGCCGTGCTCGTCGCCGCCTGCTGGCGGCACACCGGCTACATGATGATCCTCTACCTGGCCGGCCTCAAGGGTGTCGACCCGTCACTGCGCGAGGCCTCCTCGCTGGACGGTGCCAACGAGTGGCAGACGTTCAAGAACGTCATCTTCCCCACTCTCCGACCCACCAACACGGTCGTCCTCGTCGTCACGATCATCGAGGCCCTGCGCGCCTTCGACCTGGTCTTCGTCTTCAACAAGGGCGCCCAGGGCACCGAACTGCTGTCGATCCTGGTCACCAACAACATCATCGGCGAGTCGAGCCGGATCGGTTACGGATCCGCCATCGCCGTCGTCCTGCTGGTGATCTCGCTCGTCGTGATCATCCCGTATCTGATCTCGACCTTCCGGAAGGAGCGGAGCGCATGAGCACCCCCATCGTCACGGTGCCGCTGAAGCAGCGCACACCGGTCCGCCCCAGCCGGGTCCTGCTGCACACCTTCCTCGTCGTCACATCCCTGGCCTGGCTGGCACCTTTGCTGTGGGCACTGTTCGCGGCACTGCGCCCCTACGCCGAGACCAGCGACAAGGGCTACGTCTCCTGGCCCGACAAGCTGAGCCTCGCCAACTTCACCAACGCGTTCACGCAGTCGGACATGCTCCACTACTTCGGGAACACGCTGATCATCGCCATCCCGGCGGTGCTGCTGACGCTGTTCCTGTCGTCGATGGTCGCCTTCTACGTCAGCCGCTTCGACTTCCGCATCAACCTGTTCCTGCTGCTCGTCTTCACGGCCGGCAACCTGCTCCCCCAGCAGGTCATCATCACCCCGCTGTACCGCATGTACCTGCTCATCGACCTGCCCGGGATCACCGCCTCGGGCAAGCTGTACGACTCCGCACTCGGCCTCGTCCTCATCCATGTGGCGTTCCAGTCGGGGTTCTGCGCGTTCGTCCTCGCCAACTACATGCGCTCGCTCCCGCACGAGCTGACCGAGGCCGCCCTCGTCGACGGCGCCTCCGTCTGGCGCCTGTACTGGCAGATCGTGCTGCCGCTGTGCAAGCCCGCGATGGCGGCTCTGGGCACCCTGCTCTCCATCTGGATCTACAACGACTTCTTCTGGGCGATCGTCCTCATCTCCACCGGCGAGAACATGCCGATCACCTCGGCCCTCAACAACCTCTCCGGCCAGTACTTCACCGACCCCAACCTGGTCGCCGCAGGCGCGCTGCTGACCGCGATCCCCACCCTGATCGTGTACTTCACACTCCAGCGCCAGTTCGTCAGCGGCCTGACCCTGGGCGCCAACAAGGGCTGACAGCCCCTGACGCACCATCACCCCCCATCCTCGATCTCCCGGAGCCCCACCCATGAGTACCGCACGCCCCCTCCGCCTTCCCGGCATCGTCTACGGCGGTGACTACAACCCCGAGCAGTGGCCCGAGGAGGTCTGGGCCGAGGACATGCGCCTCATGCGCGAGGCCGGGGTCACCATGGTCAGCGTCGGCATCTTCTCCTGGGCACTGCTCGAACCGGCCGAGGGCGTCTACGACTTCGCCCGCATGGACCGCCTCCTCGACCTCCTCCACGAGAACGGCATCGCCGCCGACCTCGCGACCCCGACAGCGGCCCCGCCCGCCTGGTTCTTCCGCGCCCACCCCGAAGCCCTCCCGGTGGACAAGGACGGACGGCGCCTGTTCTACGGCAGCCGCCAGACGTTCTGCCCCTCCAGCCCCGCCTACCGCGAAGCCGCCCTGCGCATCGCCGGAGCACTGGCGGAGCGGTACGCCGACCACCCGGCCGTCGCCATGTGGCACGTCCACAACGAATACGGCTGCCACAACCCCGCCTGCTACTGCGACGAGAGCGCGGAGGCCTTCCGCACCTGGCTGCGCGCACGCTACGAGAACGACCTCGACGCCCTCAACAACGCCTGGGGCACCACCTTCTGGAGCCAGTGGTACTACGACTGGGCCGAGATCATCCCGCCCCGCGCGACCGCCGCGGTCCCCAACCCCACCCACCAGCTCGACTGGCGCCGCTTCTGCAGCGACGAACTCCTGTCGCTGTGCACCGCGGAGCGCGAGGTACTGCTCCGGGCGGCGCCGGACCTCCCCGCGACGACCAACTTCATGGTCCTGCGCACCTTCGACGCCCTCGACTACTGGCGCTGGGCCCCGGAGTTGGACATTCTCTCCAACGACCACTACCTGATGTCCGACGACCCGGAGGCGGAGCTCGACATCGCCCTCAGCGGCGATCTCATGCGATCCCTCGCGGGCGGCCCGTGGTTCCTCATGGAGCACTCCACGGGTGCCGTCAACTGGCAGCCGGTCAACCGGGCCAAGGGCCCGGGAGAGATGCGGCGCAACGCCCTCGCGCACGTGGCCCGGGGCGCCGACGGCATCGCCTTCTTCCAGTGGCGGGCCGCGAAGGCGGGAGCCGAACAGTGGCACTCGGCGATGCTCCCGCACGCCGGCACCGACAGCCAGACCTGGCGGGACGTGGTCCAACTGGGCGCCGATCTGCGGGCGTTGACCGAGGTGCGGGACTCCGACGTCGCGGCGCGGGTGGCGATCGTATGTGACTGGGACGCCCGCTGGGCACTGGAACTGCCTGCCCAGCCCAGCGGTGAACTGCGCTATCAGGACCTGGTGCGCGACTGGTACACCCCCCTGTGGCGAGCGGGCGTCGCCGTCGACTTCGTCCGCCCGGACGACCCCGATCTGGACCGTTACTCCCTCGTCCTGGTCCCGTCGCTGTACCTGGTGACGGAGGCAGCCGCGGGGAACCTCGCCCGGTTCGCGGAAAGCGGGGGGACCGTCGCCGTCGGCTTCCACAGCGGCATGGTCGACGAGAACGGGCATGTGTTCCTCGGCGGGTACCCCGGTGCGTTCCGCGAGCTTCTCGGCGTACACACCGACGAGCTCTTCCCGATGCTGCCGGGAGACCGGACGGGGCTGGCCGGTGAAGTACCCCCGGGCGCCACGGCCGACCTGTGGTCGGAGCGGGTCCGACTGGCCGGCGCGCTGGAGGTCGTCTCCTACGCCGACGGCCCGCTGACCGGCCTGCCGGCCGTCACCCGCCACGAGTACGGCACCGGCGCCGCCTGGTACGTGGCCACCCACCCCGATCCGGACACTCTTGCCGCCCTGCTCGACCGGCTGTGTGAGGAAGCGGGGGTGGCTCCCGAGCACGAGGCGCCCGCCGGCATCGAGGTCGTCCGGCGGCGCGGCACGGAGGCCGACTTCCTGTTCCTCATCGACCACGCCGGTAAGGGTGCCGAAGTCGCCGCCGAGGGGGTGGAACTCCTCACGGGCGTCCAGGTGACGGGGACCGTCACCGTCCCCGCCGGCGGCGTCGCCGTCGTCCGGGAGCCGCACGACACGACGTCCTGACTCTCCCACCGTTGGACCCCGCGAACTCCGTCCAAGCCCCGACGATCTTTGTCCATGGACGGGTTCACCTCCGGGAGTTGACGGTGGAGGGATGCGACGGATGCCGAGTGGACTGATCGCGCTGGCTCTGGGCGGTTTCGGTATCGGGCTGACCGAGTTCCTGATCGCCGGGCTGCTGCCGCAGGTCGCGTCGAGTTTCGACGTGACGGAAGCGACCGCCGGCCGGCTGATCTCCGGGTACGCGCTCAGTGTCGCGGTCGGCGCGATCGCGCTGACCGCGGCGACGGCCCGGCTGCCCCGCAAGCAGGTGCTGGTCGGCCTGGTGGCGCTGTTCGTCATCGGCAATCTGCTCTCCGCGGTGGCGCCCACCTATGAGGTGATGATGTTCGGGCGGATCGTCGCCGCGTTGTGCCACGGTTCGTTCTTCGGTATCGGTTCGCTGGTCGCGCGTGGTCTGGTCGCGCCGGAGAGGAAGTCCCGGGCGGTGGCGGTCATGTTCGCCGGGCTGACGGTGGCGAACGTGCTGGGCGTGCCGTTCGGCGCACTCGTCGGCGAACGCTGGGGCTGGCGGACGGCCTTCTGGGCGGTCACGGCGATCGGCCTGCTCGCGCTGGCGGGCATCGCGGCCCTCGTGCCCGGCTCGCCCGGAGACCCCCGGCCGTCGGCGGTGACGGGGCGCTCCGAGCCGGCGCCGCCCAGCGGCTTGCGGGCCCAGTTCCGTGCGTTCCGCTCCTGGCAGGTCTGGCTCACGCTGACGGCCACCGCGCTCGGCTACGGCGGCATGTTCGGCGCGTTCACCTACATCGCCTACACCTTCACCGAGGTCGGCGGCTTCTCGTCGTCGGACGTCGCCTGGCTGCTGATGGTGTACGGCGTCGGACTGGTCGTCGGCAACCTGGTCGGCGGGCGGGCAGCCGACCGGGACCGCGACCGTACGCTGGTCCTCTCCCTGCTCGGGCTCACCGTCACCCTGGCCGTGTTCGGTCTGCTGGCCTCCAGCTCCGCCGCGTCAGTGGTCCTCGTGTTCCTGATGGGAGTCACCGGGTTCGCCAGTGTGCCCGGCATGATCACTCGCGTCACCGATTACGCCCATGGCGCGGCACTGGCCGCCGGCGCCAACGTGTCGGCGTCCAACGTCGGCAACGCCCTCGGCGCCTGGCTCGGCGGCCTGGCCATCACCGCCGGCCTCGGCTACACGGCGCCGCTCTACGTCGGCGCCGGCCTCGTCCTGGTCTCCGTCGTCGTCATGGCCTTCGCCGCGCACCTGGCCAGGTCGCCCGCGCGCCGGTTGGAGCATCAGAGGTGAGGGACGACGGTCGGCCGCCGGGCACAGATTCCCCGTCAACTGCCGCTCAGTGCACGGTTTTTGGCAGCGCGGGCTCAGGCGTCCGGTCGGCGGCCTGGGTGACCGTGTCGCCGTTCTGGTGTTTCGCCCGCTGGATCTGTTCGTACACGTGGGCGCGCAGTTCGGCGAAGCGGGGGCTGGAGCGGGTGTGCAACTGGTCGCGTTCGTCGGGGAGATCGATGGTGACGTCCTCCTGCACGACGGTCGGTGACGCGGACAGGATGACGGTGCGCTGGCCGAGGTAGACGGCCTCGTCGATGTCGTGGGTGACGAACAGGACGGTGACGCCGAGTTCCCGCCACAAGCGCCGGATGAGGTCCTCGAGTTCGGCCCGGGTCTGGGCGTCGACGGCCGCGAAGGGCTCGTCCATGAGCAGGACCTTCGGTTCGAAGGCGACGGCCCGGGCGATGGCGACGCGCTGCTGCATACCGCCCGACAGCTGCCAGGGGTAGGCCTGGTGGGCGTCGGCCAGGCCGACCACCTCCAGTGCGTGGTCCACCAGTTCCCGCGTCCGCGCCTTGCCGAGCTTCTTGCGGCGCAGGGGCAGGGCGACGTTGTCGCGGACGTTCATCCAGGCGAACAGGGAGCGGCCGTACTCCTGGAAGACGACCGCCATCCCGGGCGGGGGCCCCACGACCGGGCGTCCGTCCAGGAGTACTTCGCCGTCGGTGGGGTCGAGCAGCCCCGCCATGCATTTCAGCAGGGTGGTCTTGCCGCATCCGGAGGGGCCGACCAGGCAGACGAGTTCACCGGCATCGATGTGGAACGTCAGGTTCCGCACGGCTTCGACGTTGCGGTTCCGTCCGGTGTAGATCTTCCGCAGGTTGCGTACGTCGAGCATCGACGGCTCCGTTTCAGGGGTTGCGCTGGGCGCGGCGCAGGCCGTGGTACCAGGCCAGGACCCGGTTCTCGGCGAACCGGAAGAGCAGGGACAGGAGGAAGCCGAGGATGCCGAGCAGCAGGACGCCGCTCCACATCTCAGGGATGGCGAACGAGCGTTGGAACTGCACGATCGTGAAGCCGAGGCCGTTGCTGGCGGCGAACATCTCGCTGATGACCATGAGGATGATCCCGATCGACAGCGCCTGCCGCATGCCCGTCACGATCTGCGGACTCGCCGCGCGGAGCACCAGATGCCGCAGCCGGGCGACGCCGGTGATGCCGTAGGAACGGCAGGTGTCGCTGAGTACCTCGTCCACGGCGCGGACGCCTTCGACGGTGTTGAGCAGGATCGGCCACACGCAGCCGCTGACGATGACGAGCACCTTCATGGTGTCGCCGATACCCGCGAACAGCATGATCAGCGGCACGAGTACGGGCGGTGGGACGGCCCGGAAGAGTTCGAGGACGGGTTCCAGGACGTCCCGCACGGCCCGTCGCATACCGACCAGCAGGCCGAGCCCCACTCCGGCCACGACGGCGACGAGGTAGCCGGCGGCGAGGCGCAGCAGGCTCGGGACGACGTCGGACAGCAGCCGCTCCGCGGTCCAGACCTTCCCGAAGGCTTCCAGGATGCTGGACAGCGGCGGGACATAGAAGTCGGTGCTGCCGGCGGTGGCGTACCACCACACGGCGAAGAGGACGGCGGGCAGGCCCAGCAGAAGCAGGGCGCGCCGCAGGACGGTGAGGACGGTCATCAGGCCACCTCCGTGCGTACGGACTGGTGCCAGTGCAGCGCCCGTCGCTCGACCGCTCGCGCCACCAGGTTGACGGCGACGCCGAGCAGTCCCGTGACCAGGACCAGGGCGTAGACCTGCGGGACGGCTCCGGACGTCTGTGCGACGGCGATCTCCTGACCGAGTCCGGGTGCGCCGATGACGAGTTCGGCGGTGACGGCGAGGATGAGCGCCACGGTGGCGGCCAGCCGTACGCCTGTCATCACGTACGGCAGGGCGGTGGGCCACATGACGTGGCGCAGCCGTCCCCAGGTGCCGAGCTGGTAGCTGCGGGCGGTGTCGTCGGCGACGGGGTCGACGTCCTGGATGCCGGCCAGGACCTGGACGATCACCTGCCAGAAGGCGGCGTACACGACGAGCAGCAGCTTGGACCTGAGGTCGGCGCCGTAGAGCAGGACGGCTACGGGGATCAGGGCGACGGACGGGATGGGGCGCAGGAACTCGATGGTGGAGGCGGTGATCGCGCGCAGGACGGGTACGGAGCCGATGACCAGGCCGGCCGCCACGCCCGCCACGACGGAGATGGCCAGGCCCAGGCCCCAGCCGGTGAGGGTGTCACCGAGCGCGGTCCAGAACGTCTGTTCGGCGAGGAGTGTCCACAGCGCGCGGACGGTCACCGAGGCCGGTGGGAGATAGTCGGCGGACACCAGGCCGGTGTGCGGCAGCACCTCGATCACCGCGACGAGCCCGGCGAGTCCGGCCAGGCCGCGCAGCGGGGCGACGGCCCGCTCCGGGAGCCGCCGGGCGGAGGGCCCGGCGGAGCCCGTCGCGTCGGCGGTGGCGGCGCGGGTCATGAGAACAGGGCGTTCAGGTCGGGCTTCTTGCCGTCGAACAGGCCGTCCGTCTCCCCGAGTGAGGCCAGTTTCTGCAGCGAGGCCATGTCGATCTCCGCCGGCCAGTTGGGCAGCGTGAGCTTGTTCAGGACATCGCCGCTGATCTTCGTGTAGGTGGTGAGGATCTGGCGTGCCTCGTCCGGGTGGTCGGTGGCGTACTGGAGCGATTCGCTCATGGCGGCGGCGAACTTCTTGACCAGGTCGGGCTTCTGCTTCGCGATCTGGGTGGAGGTGAAGTAGGTGGCCACGGTGAGCTTGGGGTCCGTCTCGGCGAACGGCGAAGCGACCACGCGGGCACCCTGCGCCTTGGCGATCGTCATCGCGGGATCACCCATCCAGGCGGCGTCCACCCGCCCGCCGTCGAGCGCGGCCGGCATCTGATCGAACGGCATTTCGACGAACTTGACCTTGGACGGGTCGCCGCCGGCCAGCCGCACCGACTCACGCACCGTGGTGGACCCGATGTTCTGCAGGGTGTTGACGGCGACCGTGCGCCCGGCGAGGTCCTTGGCCGACTTGATCGAGCTGTCCTTCTTGACGGCCACACCGGTGACGTCCGCCCCGACCTTGCCGTTGGAGGCCGCGCCGTTGACCACGGACTTGATCGGTACGCCCTTGACCTGGGCGATCATCAACGACGTGGTGTTGCTGAACCCGAACTGGAACTGGTCGCTCACCACCCCGGGGATGATCGCCGCGCCTCCCTGGGCGGGCACCATCTCCAGTTCGATGCCTCTGCTGCTGAAGAACCCCTTCTTCTGGCCCAGATAGAGCGGGGCGACATCGATGATGGGGATGATGCCGACCTTGACCTTCGTGGCCTTGGAGCCGTCCGAGGACGACGAACCGCTTCCTGCCGGGTCCGACGACCCGCATCCGGCCGCGCCGACGACCGTGATCACTACTGCCGCAAGCCCGAGAACACGCCTCTGCATGGGCCTCTCCTGACGGAATCAACGGTGAACGGGGAGGGGACCACCCCGAGGTGACGGAAGGAGTCGCGCGGACCTGCGACCCAAATGTTGTGCACTTTCTTGACGGCCGCAATGTACACACCTATGTTCGCGCTGTCAGTACTCAGGACAAGAGAGGCCCCGACAACTTCGAAGGGCGCGGCCTCAGCCAACGAGGCTCAGCCGAAAGGGAGTTCTGTCTGTGCAGCCCCGCATGAGAATCCACGGCGCCGTCGGCCCGACATCGCCGTGACCTCGCCCGTCCCCCCCGATGCCGGGGATCCGCCGGGCGGCCGTACCCTTTCCGACGTGCACGACGAGATCACCAAGGCCGCCGAGGAAACCTCCGCCGGACCGCAGCCGCGCCCCCAGTCGCTCATGTTCGCCCTCTTCGGCAGCTACGTTCTGGAGGAGGGGCTCGGACACGTGTACTCGGGCAGCATCATCGATGTGCTCGCCCGCGCCGGAGTCGGGGAACACGCCGTCAGGTCCACCCTCACCCGCATGGTCAACCGGGGCCTGCTGCAGCGTCAGCGCCATGGGCGCAGGATGTACTTCGGCCTGACCCCGCAGACGGCCGAGATCCTCATGGACGGCAAACGGCGCCTCTGGCAGACCGGCGCCGTCAACGAGGAGTGGGACGGCACCTGGACACTGCTCGGCTTCTCGCTCCCCGAATCCTGGCAGCGCCAGCGGCACGATCTGCGCTCCCGGCTCACCTGGTCGGGTTTCGGCGCCCTGTACAGCGGGCTGTGGATCGCTCCCGGTGACATCGACGCCTCAGCGCTCGTCTCCGAACTCGGCCTGGCCGCCCACGTGAAGATCTTCCACGCCAGAGCCGACGACGCCACCGACATCGGCCTGATGATCCGTGACACCTGGGACCTGGCCGGCGTGGGCGCCCGGTACGCCGAGTTCGAGCAGCGCTGGTCCGGCTGGCCCGGCACCGGCGCCGACGACCCGCTCGGGGTCCGGCTGCGCGTGATCAGCGAATGGCTGGACACCATCCGCACGGACCCGAGGCTGCCCGCCGGCCACCTGCCTCCCGACTGGCCTGCCCGAGCGGCCCAGGAGACCTTCCACCGCATCGCGCGACAGACGGATGCCCCCGCCCGCCAAATGGCCGGCGAACTCCTGGAGACCGCACCGGTACAGGTGCCCTGAGCGCCGACCCCACGCAAAGATCACGTGTCGGTAAAAACTCCCCACCACCGCACGTATGAAGCAATGCTGATCCATTCGGTCGGAATCGAGATCAGGGAGTCACCAAGTGCCCATAAGACAGGTCAAGTTGGCAGCACTCCTCTGCACAGCGACGCTGCTCACCGGATGCGGGGGCGGCGGCGGTGACGACAGTTCCGACGCGAAGGCCTCCCCGTCGGAATCACCGTCCGTTTCCGCGCCCGCGTCCACCTCGCCGTCCGCGTCCGCGCAGGAGCAGGAGGCTGCCGCCGACCCGCTCGACGCGGCCGGGTTGAAGTCGGCCGCACTGTCCGGCACAGAGGTGGACGGCTTCCAGATCACCGACTTCCCTGCCAAGCCCGCCGGCGGCGGCACCGCCAGGCCCGCGGCCTGCCAGGCGCTGGAGAACATGCGCACCGCGTCCCCCAAGCCGGCGCCGAAGCAGTTCCTCGGTCTGCTCGCCTACGCCACCGCCGGCTCGTCGGCGGGCTCCGCCACCACCATCGGCCTGATGGCCTACGACCAGCCGGACGCCGAGGGCATCCTCGACGGCCTGCGCACCGCCCTGAAGGACTGCACCGCCTATGAGGGCGGCGTACCCGCCCGGACCACCGTCAGGTCGGCCACCGCACCCGACGCGGGCGACGACGCCGTCGCCTTCGGCCTGCAGACCCAGGGCGACTCCCCCGACGCCTTCGTGGTCGTGCGCAGTGGCGCCACCGTCGTCATGTTCTACGCGGTGAGCGGCACCGGTTCGGCCGCCGAGGTACCGGCCGAACTGGTCTCCGCCCAGCTCGGGAAGCTGCAGCAGGCCTGACGTCCGGCCCGACCGCGGTCATGTCTGCCGCAACGGCTCGTACACGTCCGCGCCGAGGCCGAACGTCCAGGCCACGCCCTCGCGGGCCGTACGGGTCGTCGGCGGCACCCGCAGCCAGTAGGTGCGGCTCGTCCCGTCGGGTTCGGGTGTGGAGTTGACGACCTCGACCATCACCACGTCCTCGTCGCCGACGAGTTCGACCCGCCACAGCACCCCGGTCTCGTCACGGTGGACGGGCTTCGCTCCCGACTCGTCCAGGTAGCGGTCGTAGCCGTAGAACTCCAGCATCACGCGCCGGAGTTCGGCGTTCTCCTCGCCGCGGATCCGCTCCGGGGTCAGCGCGGTCAGCTCGTCCAGGAAGTCCCGTGGCACCGGCATGCCACGCCAGGCGTACAGCTCGAACCCGTCCGCGTAGCCGAGCGCCGGGCCGTCGCCGCGGTCCAGGCGGCCCGCCTCGTCGCGGTGCAGGGCCAGGGGGCGTTCACTGACGATCGCCGTCTTCTCGTAGGGCCACCACCAGCCCGCTTCACGCGCCACGGCGGCCAGGCCCGCCAGGGGGCTGTCGTCGCCGGACTCGAACGCGCACAGCCAGGCCGCGTCGTGCTGTCCCAGCGCGGCGTCCAGCAGCAGCACGCGGACCTGCGCCTCCTCCCGCCGGTCGGCGGCGAGCTCCTCGACTACTCCCGCCCGCACCCGGTCGACCAGCATGCTCGTCGAGTCCCACAGGCCCGCTCCGGTGGCCCGCCAGTGCCCGCTCCACCGCTCCGGGCCCAACTCCGTGTGCAGCCGCGCCCGTTCCGCCGCCCAGGGCGCGCCCAGCACCGCGTCGCGGACGCCGGCACCGAGGGGTCCCAGCGCCGAACCGTCCGGGTGAGCGGCCGTCAGAAGCATCCGTACGGCTTCGCGGGGCGAGCGCGTCCACAGGATGCGGTCCGGTTCCGGCAGTCCCGCACGCCGGTACGCGAACCGGACGCCCTCCTCGGCCGCCGCCCGGTCACCCGGTCCCGTCGCCGCTGCCGCCGTCCGCCAACTGCCCTGATCCGTCAACGCCGTTCCTCTCCAAGTACCGTGCCGGGCCGCATCCCCGTGCCGCCCGGTCCTACGCTTCGCCCGTGGGTTCCGGTGTCTCAGTCGGCGACGACGCGCACCGAACCCGGGATGTACTCCCGCTGCCGGATCACCCGGTACCAGCCCTTCGGCAGGGAGATCGCCGCATGCTCCTCGTGCACGACACGCGCGCCCTCGGGCACGTGCAGCAGCATCGGCCCGAACACGCCGGCCTCACGGATCAGCCGCCCCGGACCGGCCACCGCATGGGCGTGGCCGGTGACCTCACCGAGGGCCAGGACGAGTCTGCCCCGACCGTCACGCGGTTCTGACGCCGCGTCGAGCGCGTACTCCGGCACCGCGCCCTCGGCCAGCGACACGATCAGTACGTCTCCTTGCCGGTACATGGGTCTCCCTCCCGATGCGGCACTCCGTGTGCCATGGGAACGAACGTAGAGGCGACCACTGACAATCGGTCCTGGTCGGTGTGGTGTGCGGCCGTCCGCGGCTCGCCGACCGGTTGTCGGGGTTGCCCAGGAGGCCCCCCTGTTCGCGGCGTTGTCAGTGGGGCTTGGTAGAACTCCTCTACCTGGACGCGGTCGGCGCGCGCCGGGCGCAGGACCACGACCGCCGATCCACCGGCCTCTGGATCAGGGAGCACGCACGCATGACACTCGGTAGCCACCTCGGGGAATTCCACGGCCTGCCGGCCTTCACCTTTCCCGAAGCCGGTGACGCTCCGGCGGACATGTCCGCTCTTCCGTCGCCCGAGGCCGTCGCCTGGCGCATCGCGGCCGACTCCTACGACGCCAAGGAGCAGTGGGAAGAGGCCTTCGCCCGCTTCCTGGAGACCGTCGACACCCGGCAGGTGCGCGCGCTGATCGTCGGTGCGTGGAGCGACATGTACGACAGCGGCCCCGACGAGGTGATCGGGGCGCTGGTGGCGGCCCGCGACCGACTGCCCGCTCTGCGCGGCCTGTTCCTGGCCGACGTCCTGTCGGAGGAGTGCGAGATCTCCTGGATCACCCAGGGCGACGTCACTCCCCTGCTGAAAGCCTTTCCCGATCTGGAGGAGTTCGGGGTCCGCGGCGGCAACGAGCTGGTCTTTCCCGCCGTCCGTCATGAGCGCCTGCGCACCCTGACCGTCGAAACCGGCGGTCTGCCCATCGAGGTGGTGCGCGGCATCGCGGGCAGCGATCTGCCCGCCCTCGTCGAACTCGACCTGTGGCTGGGCACGTCCGAGTACGGTGGCGACGCCGACGTGGCCGACCTGGAGCCCTTCTTCGCGGGCACCCGGCTGCCCGGCCTCAGGCGGCTCGCGCTGCGCAACAGCGAGATCCAGGACGCCGTCTGCTCGGCGCTCGCGTCCGCGCCGGTGGTGGCGCGTCTGGAGGTGCTCGACGTCTCGATGGGCGTACTCACCGACGAAGGCGCGACAGCCCTGCTGAGCGGTCAGCCGCTGACCCATCTGAAGAAGCTCGACCTGCACCACAACTACCTCAGTGAAGCGCTGCGTACACGGCTGCTCCAGACGCTGGAGCCCGCCGGTGTGGTGGTCGACGCCGATCCCGACGACGCCGACTCCGACGAGGAGGACGACGGCACGGTCTGGCGTTTCGTCGCGGTGGGCGAGTAGCACGACGGCGCCGGGACGAAGCGGATCAGGGCAGGCAGGGGGAGGGTGAGCGGCATGCGGTACACGGAGGCGGGGAGCGTCTCGCCGAGGTGGGCGGTGGTCGCCAACGGGGACAACCGCCGGGTGAACCTGTTCGCGGCGGCCACCGAGGCCGCCGGTCATGGCACGCCTCGCGTGGTCGAGTGGCGGGACGTACTACGCGACGGGGGACACGACTTCGCCGACGACGAACTCGTCCGCCTCGACTCCCCCGGAGAGAGCGCGGAGGTGGACGTCCTGTTGCGCGGTGTGGACGATCCGACGCGGGTGGAGGGCTCCGCGCGCTGGTACGGCCGGTTCCTGGAGGGCGTGGCCTCGCTGCGCGGCGGGCGACGGCTGGACGACCCGTTCGACCTGGCCGTGATGTTCGACAAACGGCTCTGTCACGAGCGGCTCGTCCGGGCGGACGTGCCGGTACCGCCGTCCCCCACCTCCGGGGGCGCGGCGCCGGTGCGGGACTGGGCGGACGTACGCGTCCGTATGGAGGAGGCGGGCCTGCGGCGGGTGTTCGTCAAGCTCGCGCACGGCTCCTCAGCCTCCGGTGTCCTGGCGATCGAGACGACCGCGTCGGGGCGCATCCGCGCGACCACGTCCGTGGAGCGGACCGGGGAGGGCCGGCTGCACAACTCCCTGCGCGTGCGCCGCTACACCGAGGAAGGGGAGATCGCCGCGATCGTCGACACCCTCGCCCCCGACGGGCTGCACATCGAGCGGTGGCTGCCGAAGGCGTCGCTCGGCGGCCGGTCGGCGGATCTGCGCATCGTGGTCGTGGGCGGCCGGGCCACCCACGCCGTGGTCCGCACAAGCCGGTCCCCGCTGACCAATCTGCATCTCGGCGGGGCGCGCGGCGACCTGACGGCCGTACGGGCGCTCGCCGGTGACCGCTGGGCGACCGCCCTCGAAACGAGTGAGCGGGCCGCGGCCTGCTTCCCGGGCACCCTGTGCGTCGGTGTCGATCTGCTGCCGGCCATCGGCTGGCGCCGCTTCGCCGTCGGGGAGGTCAACGCGTTCGGCGACCTGCTCCCCCGCCTCACCGGCCTCCCCGGCAGCGGGGCGGAGGGCCTGGACACGTACGCCGCACAGGTCGCCGCGGCCACGTCGTTCACCCCCGGCCACTCACCCTTTCCATCCGTTCCATCGCACACGTTTCCGAGGACCGCACATGCCACCGCCTGAGCCCCTTCCCGACCCGGCCGCCGGGCCGGACATGAACCAGGTGGTGGGCCGCGACGACCTGCTGCTGCTCACCCTGGACACCCTCCGTCACGACGTGGCCGTCGAACTCGCCGCCGCCGGACGGCTGCCCAACCTGACCGCGCATCTGCCGGGCGGCACCTGGGAGAAGCGCCACGCGCCCGGGAGTTTCACCTACGCCTCCCACCAGGCGATGTTCGCGGGCTTCCTGCCCACACCGGCGGCGCCGGGGCCGCATCCGCGGCTGTTCGCGGCCCGGTTCGCGGGCAGCGAGACGACAGCGGACGGCACATACGTCTTCGACACCCCCGACCTCGTGTCCGGCCTGGCCTCGCACGGCTACCGCACGGTGTGCGTCGGCGGCGTCGGCTTCTTCAACAAGCAGGGCGCCCTGGGCGACGTACTGCCCGGGTTCTTCCAGGAGAGCCACTGGGAGCCGGAGTTCTCCGTGGCCTCCCCCACCTCCTTCGAGGCGCAGGTGGCACGCGCGGAGCAGACGGTGTCCGAACTGCCGCCCGAGCAGCGGCTGTTCCTCTTCCTGAACGTCTCCGCGCTGCACCAGCCCAACTGGTTCCACCTGCCCGGCGCGACCCGCGAGGCGGGCGACAGCCGGCTCACCCATGCCGCCGCGCTGGAGTACGTCGACCGTCATGTCGGGCGGCTGTTCGCGGCGATGAGTTCGCGTCGCCGCTGCTTCGCCGTCGTCTGCTCCGACCACGGCACCGCCTACGGGGACGACGGTCATACCGGTCACCGCCTCGGCCATGAATCCGTGTGGACCGTGCCCTACGGCCACTTCTTCCTGGAGCCGTCCGTATGAGCCCCACCGCCACCTCGACGGACACCTCTGCGACGGACACCGCCGGCGACCCGCCGCGTCCGTACCAGAGCTACACGTACGCCTACCCGCACAAGACCGCCTACCGGCCGCTCGCCCCCGGGCCCCGGCTCGCGGACCTGTGGGCCGACGAGTCCCGTCAGTCGCTGTCGCTGTACCTGCACATCCCGTTCTGCGAGGTCCGCTGCGGCTTCTGCAACCTGTTCACCCGGATCGGGGCGCCCGACGGGCTGACGGGCCGCTATCTGGACGCCCTGCGGCGCCAGGCCGCCGCCGTCCGTGAGGCCCTGGGTGACGCGCAGCCCCCGCGGTTCGTCAACGCAGCGTTCGGCGGCGGCACTCCGACCTTTCTGGAGGCGGCGGAGCTGGAGCGGCTGTGCGACATCGCCGAGCAGGAGATGGGAGTGGACCTGCGGGCGGTCCCCCTGTCCGTGGAGGCGTCCCCGTCCACGGCCACCGCCGACCGGCTGGCCGTGCTCGCCGAGCGGGGCGCCACCCGCGTCAGCCTCGGCGTGCAGAGCTTCGTCGAGGAGGAGGCGCGGGCCGCCGTACGCCCGCAGCACAGGTCCGATGTCGAGGCGGCCCTGACCCGTATCCGCGAGGCCGCCGTGCCGGTCCTCAACATCGACCTGATCTACGGCATCGACGGGCAGACGGCGGCCAGTTGGCGCTACTCCCTCGACGCGGCCCTCGCCTGGCGCCCGGAGGAGATCTACCTCTACCCCCTCTACATCCGTCCCCTGACCGGCCTCGGCCGCCACACCGATCCGGGGTCGGCCGACCGGGAATGGGACGAGCAGCGGCTGCGCCGCTACCGGGAGGGCCGCGACCATCTCCTCTCCCACGGCTACGAGCAGGTGTCGATGCGGATGTTCCGGCGCTCGGACGCGCCGCCGCAGGGTCCGGACGACTACGCCTGCCAGACCGACGGCATGATCGGTCTGGGCTGCGGTGCCCGCTCGTACACCTCCCGGCTGCACTACTCCTTCGACTACGCGGTCTCGATGCGGGAGATACGCGGCATCATCGACGACTACACCGCCACGGAGGACTTCTCCCGCGCCCTGCACGGCAGACGGGTCGACGAGGACGAGGCACGGCGCCGGCACCTGCTGCAGTCCCTCCTCCAGGCCGAGGGCATGCCCCTCGCCGAGTACCGGCTCCGGTTCGGCTCGCAGCCGTACGACGACTTCCCCGCCGAGCTGGACACCCTCGCAGCGCGCGGCTGGCTCGACGGCGACCGGCCCCACCGACTGCGTCTGTCCGCCGAAGGGCTGGCCCACTCGGACGCCATCGGCCCGGAGTTCTTCTCACCGGACGTGCGCGACGCCATGGCCGCCTACGAGACGAAGTGAGAGGCGCCCGGTGGATCTGACGCTGCTTTACCGCGGGCCGCTCGCCTCCTGCGACTACGACTGCCCCTACTGCCCGTTCGCGAAGCGCCGCGACAGCACCGCGCAACTGCGCGCCGACCGCGCGGCGTTGGAGCGCTTCACCGCGTGGGCGTGCGCGCAGCGGGAGGACGAGCTGTCGGTGCTCTTCACCCCGTGGGGCGAGGGCCTGGTCCGTTCCTGGTACCGGCGCGCTCTGGTCGAACTCTCCCGTCAGCCGCACATACGCCGGGTCGCCATCCAGACCAACCTGAGCTGCCGCACCGACTGGCTCGCGGACGCGGACCGCGACACCGTCGCCCTGTGGTGCACCTACCACCCCGGGCAGACGCCCTACGAACGGTTCCTGGCCAGGACGTACGAGCTGTCCGCGCTCGGGATCCGCTTCAGCGTCGGCATCGTCGGCGTACCGGACCATCTGGAGCACGCACGGCGGCTGCGCGCGGAGCTCCCGGAACAGGTCTATCTGTGGGTCAACGCGGCCGAGGGGCACACCTACACCGACGAGCAGGCCGATGAGTGGACCGCGCTGGACCCGCTCTTCCCGTTCAGCCGCCATCCGCACCGCTCGGCGGGCCTGCCGTGCCGCACCGGGGAGTCGGTGCTCTCGGTGGACGGTGAGGGCACGGTGCGCCGCTGCCATTTCGTCCGCGCGGAACTCGGCAATCTGTACGACGGTTCCTACCGTGACGCGCTCGGCCCACGGGCCTGCCCCTCGGAGGTGTGCGACTGCCACATCGGATACGTGCACCTGGAGACACTGCCGTTGTACGACGTGTTCGCGGGCGGCGTCCTGGAACGCGTCCCGAGGGCCCTGCCCGACCGGCCGCTTCTGCCGCTGGTCCCGGTGGAACGAACTGGCGTCGGCGCGGCTGCCGTGACAGGGTCGCCAGAATCGTGAACGTGTGAACGTGCAGTTGGTGAGAGGAAGTTCGTGGACACGCAGACCTGGGACGCCCTGGCCGCATCGATGAGGAACGCGTACGTCGCGGGCCCGGGCGAAGGCCAACTGCCCCGCCCGGTCATCATGCCGCTGGTCCGCGGTGAACTGGTCGGCCTGATCTGGCTGCGTCCCGTCGAGACCGGCAAGGACGCGCTCACCGGCATCGCCCAGCTGTCGAACATCGCGGCGGCGGCCGGTGCCGACGAGGTCGTCCTCGCCTGGGAGACGCAGGACGTCGCCGCCACCTGCGAGTTGCCGGTCACCGGCCCGTCGCCGTGCCTGAACCTGGTGCACGCCACGAAGGACGGCCACACCCTGCACCGGTTCCCCTACGCCGAGCAGGCCGCGGCCGACCCGGAGTGGCTCCCCGCACCCGAACCCCAGCCGGGCGGCGAACTGATCCCCCCGGTCCGGGCCGCCGTCGACTACTCCTTCATCCCGCTGGACATCGACCACCCCTCACCCTTCGGGGTCACCGTCGTCCTGATGGAGGAGGACGGCTACAGCGTGCGCCTGACCGAGGCGTTCGCCCTCTGACGACCGACTGGAGCAGCGCCAGGCGCTCCAGGCAGGCTTCAGCCCGCTCTCAGCTCCGTGTCAGCGGCCCTTGCGGACTCGGGCGGCCGCTCGGGCTTCGGCCGCCTTGCGGGCCTCGGCGGCTTTGCGGGACTCCTTGGCGGGGCGGCCCGGGCGGGTGCCGATGCCACGGAAGGGCGCGTTGCCGGTGTGCGTCTTCGTCTCGGTCGGCGGGCGCTTCGCACCGGTGATGGCGGTCAGCTTCTCCTCGCCGGAGCGCACCTGGGCGACCATCGGGCGGATCCCGGCGTCGGACATCATCCGGTTCACGTCGCGCCGCTGGTTCGGGGTGACCAGGGTGACCACCTTTCCGGACTCCCCCGCGCGCGCCGTACGCCCGCCACGGTGCAGATAGTCCTTGGCGTCGGCGGGCGGGTCGACGTTGACGACGAGGTCGAGGGCCTCGATGTGAATGCCCCGGGCGGCCACGTTGGTGGCCACCAGCACCGTGATCGCACCATCCTTGAACTGACCGAGCGTGTGCGTGCGCTGCGGCTGCGACTTCCCGCTGTGCAGCGCTCCGGCCCGCACCCCGCTGGCCCGCAGATGACGGGTGAACTGGTCCACGCCGGTCTTGGTGTCCAGGAACATCAGCACCCGGCCGTCCCGCGCGGCGATCTCGGTCGCGGTCGCGTACTTGTCGGCGGCGTGGATGTTCAGGACGTGGTGTTCCATCGTGGCGACCGAGCTCGCCAGCCGGTCGACCGTGGCGAGCACCGGGTCGTGGAGGTGGTCGCGCACCAGCTGGTCGACGTTGCGGTCGAGCGTGGCCGAGAACAGCAGCCGCTGCCCGTCGGAGGGGAGCTGGTCCATGAGGTCCGACACCTGGGGCAGGAACCCCAGGTCGCACATCTGGTCCGCCTCGTCGAGCACCGTGATCCGCACGTGGTTCAGGACGCAGTCCCGGCGCGACACCAGGTCGGTCAGCCGCCCAGGGGTCGCGATGACCACCTCGGCGCCGGCCCGCAGCTCGGCCTGCTGCCGGTTGATCGACAGGCCGCCGACCACCGTCGCCAGTCGTACGTTCAGTGTCCGCGCGTACGGCGTCAGCGCGTCGCCCACCTGCTGCGCGAGTTCCCGGGTCGGCACCAGCACCAGTGCGAGCGGGCGCTTGGACTCGGCACGCCGGCCCGCCGTCCGGACGAGCAGCGCGAGCCCGAAGGCGAGTGTCTTGCCGGAGCCGGTGCGCGCCCGGCCGAGGACGTCACGGCCTGCCAGCGCGTTCGGCAGGGTCGCCGCCTGGATCGGGAAGGGCTCCGTCACCCCGAGGCCCGCCATCGTCTCCATGAGCTCCGGCGGCAGCCCGAGCGCGTCGAAGGACACGGCAGGCGGCAGGCCCGGAGACACCGTCCGCGGGGTGGTGAGCTCACCCTGCGGCGCGTTGTGAGCCGACGGTTTGGCGTTCATGAGGAGCCTTCCTGGTCTGACGCCCGCAACGCGCCGGGGCCCGTACCCCTTGGCACGGGCCCCGGCGGTGTCGAAGCGTGACCCCATTTTATCAGCGGTGGCATCGTGATTCAGTGGTGCGGGTGCTGAATGCGTTCGCATTCCCCTGTTGGACCTCTGGGCGTCGGCGAGCAAGGGTGGTGAAGCACATCCTTACGTCGCGACACCCGGAAGAGGTCACGAGCAATGCAGACTCGACGCATCGGTGACGTGGAGGTCAGCGCGATCGGTCTGGGCGGCATGCCCATGTCGATCGAGGGGCGGCCGGACGAAGCCCGTTCGCTCGCCACCATCCACGCCGCGCTCGACACAGGCGTGACCTTCATCGACACGGCGGACGCCTACCACCTGCGCGCCGACGACGTGGGTCACAACGAGACCCTCATCGCCAAGGCGCTCGCCTCGCACGAGCGCGGCCCGGACGTCCTGGTCGCCACCAAGGGCGGACATCTGCGTCCCGGTGACGGCAGCTGGACCCTGGACGGCTCCCCCGCACACATCAAGGAGGCGTGCGAGGCCTCGCTGCGCCGCCTGGGCGTGGAGGCCATCGGGCTGTACCAGTTCCACCGCCCCGACCCGAAGGTCCCGTACGAGGAGTCGGTCGGCGCGGTCCGGGACCTGCTGGACGAGGGCAAGATCCGTATGGCCGGAATCTCCAACGCCGACCCGGACCAGATCCGGCAGGCCGGCGACATCCTGGGCGGACGTCTCGTCGCCGTGCAGAACCAGTTCTCCCCGGCCTTCCGCTCCAGCGAACCGGAACTGCGGCTGTGCGACGAGCTGGGCATCGCGTTTCTGCCCTGGAGTCCGCTCGGCGGTATCTCCCGGGCCGGCGACCTCGGTTCGGCGTACGCCCCCTTCGCCAGGATCGCCGCGGCCCACGGCGTCAGTCCGCAGCGCGTGTGCCTGGCCTGGATGCTCGCCAAGTCACCGGTGGTCGTG
>NZ_AEJB01000555.1 GCF_000331005.1 Streptomyces turgidiscabies Car8 | reverse complement strand
GCCCCGGTGACTTGAGAGGTATTGCCTAGGACGCGGCCTCGCCGACGGTCGGGCTGCCGACGGACGCGCCGTGGACGGTTACGCCGAGTTCGTAGGAGCTGTCGAGGAGTTTGGCGTTGTAGTACCCCCGGATCACGATCTCCCACACGCCGGGCGTCGGGGTGGCGTACTCGATCACGTCGGGTGCCGGGTCGGTGTCGTCCGCGAAGGTGCGAGGAACGCCGTACGGGTCGACACCGAAGAAGGCGGAATCGTTGTCGCCGGTCTGGGTGCGCGTGATCTTCAGGGACGTGGCGCCCTCGGGCACGGTCACGAAGTAGGCGCGCGTGCTGTTGCGCTGCACGGAGTCCGAGACGGAGTAGGCGTGTTCGGCCGGCGTGGAGACGATGACGGTCGCCTGGATCTGCTTGTCGATTCCCGCGGTGGCCGGGTCGTCGGCCTCCAGGATCGCGCTCTTGACGCCCGGAGACGTCGGCGCGGCCTGGACCGTGACGATGACCGGCTCGTTCAGCGGCAGCGCGATCACCCGCGGGCCGACGACCGAGAAAGTGCGCTCGGTGTCGTTCCTGAAACGCAGACTGTGCGGAAGTGGCGCGTCCGGTCCGGACGTACGGGTGAGGGTGACGTCGTACGACTTCTTCTGGCCGGCCTTCAGTCCGCCCTCGCGGTCGTAGAGTCCGGCGCCGAAGCCCGGCGTCTCCAGGGACTGGTCGAGCGCGGTGTCGACGGGGGCCTTCACGAGGTAGTCATGGGCGGTCGCGCCGGCCTTGACCGCCTTCCAGGCGGCCATGACGTCGATACGCCCCGCGCCCTCCTCATGCGTCTGTACGCCCTCGATGTGGGTGGCGGTCGAGGTGAGAGCCGTGCGCAGCTTCACGGGCGTCAGTTCGATACCCTGCTTCTTCGCTGCGGACAGCAGCAGCGCGGAAGCACCTGCGGCCTGCGGGGCGGCCATCGACGTGCCCTGGATCATGGCGTAGCCCGCCGGCAGCTTCCAGCTGATGCCGGGGACGGGCTGGAGGCCCGGCAGCCACGTCGGGTAGGTGCTGACCGCGGAGGCGGGTGCGAGGAGGGTCGGGGCGAAGCCGCCGTCCTCACGCGGGCCGCGCGCGGAGAAGGGGTAGAGCGCGATCTTCTTCTCCACGACCGAGCCGTAATTGGCGGCCCAAGTCTCCTTCGAGTACCACCCGCCGACGGCGATGACCTTGTCGGCGACGGCGGGAGTGCCGATGCTGTTGACTCCGGGGCCGTCGTTGCCCGCCGCGAGGACCAGCTGGACGCCGTAGGTGTCGATGAGGCGTGTGTACAGCCTGGCGAGCGCGTAGTTGCCGTCGTTGAGGGCGATCGGCGGGTCACCGAGTGACATGTTGACGATGTCGACACCTCGGTTGACCACGAGGTCGATCATTCCCTCGGCGATCGCGACGTTGGTGCAGATCCCGCCCGGGACGCAGGCGCGTGACGAGACGATCTGCGCGCCGGGTGCCGTGCCGTCCATGTCACCGCCGAACATGCCGTTCGCGGCGGCGATGCCGGCCACATGGGTGCCGTGCGCTTCCACGATGATGCCGATGTTGACGAAGTCGGCCTTCCTTCCGACCCAGGTGCCGCCCAGCGGGTCCGTCGGGACGTCCTTGCGTATCTCCACGACGAACGGCATGCGTTCGGCGACGTCGGTCGACGGGTCGTCGGTGCCGAGGTAGCCGATCTGGTAGCCGTCCCTGTAGGGCTTCATCGGCGTGTCGTCGGTGAAGTCGGCGTTGTCGTTCACGTCGACGGTGGCCGTGCCGGCCGCCGGGTCGTACAGGACGCCCCAGGCGTCGGTGGTGTCGCCGTCGCGGTTGACATCGCCTCCGGCGGTGCTGCCCGTGGTGGCCGACTCGTGGAACTCGTTGATCTGGTAGGAGCCCCGTGGTGCCTTCCATGACCTGCCGTCGTAGGTGAAGGCCGGTCCTGGCACCGAGGTCGTCATCGGGCGCCAGGTGGCGTCGCCGTCGACGACCGGATCGGTCGACGTCACCCAGTCGACGATCTTGCGCTCACCGGTCGTCGTCTTCTGCAACGCCGGGTTGGCCAGGTCCACGCCGGTGTCGAGGACACCGATGGTGACGCCTCGACCGTCCGCTGCCGGGTGCTTCTTCACGAAGTCGACGGCGCCCGTCTCGAACGTCGGGTTGTACGGATTCGCAGCCGGGGTGTTCTTGTCCGGGCCGGGGTAGGCGCTCGAACTCGCCTTGCTGGAGGCTCCCTTCGCCCCCTGCGCCCCGGGCAGCGGAGGTTCGGGGTCGATCTTCTGCCGCAGGTCGATGGCCTGCACGGAGGGGAGCTTCGCTGCGGTCGCGAGGGCCGAATCCGCCCTGGAGGTGGGCACGGTGGCCCGGACGTATCCGAGCTTGTCGTAAGTGCGGCCCACGGAACCGCCGTTGACCGCGTCGAGTGCCTCGGCGACCTTTTCGGTCCGGCCGGGGGCAGTCGCGATCATCATGGTGACGTTCTTGTCGCCACGGGCCTTGGCGGCGGCGAGCAGGCGGTCGTCCCCGGAACCCAGTTTGTCCTGTGCGGACTTGGGGGCGGGATCGGTGTCTGCCGGGGCGACGGCCGAGGTGACCGGGCTCGCCGAGAAGGCGAGAGGCATCGGCGCGGCTGCGGAGAGCGCGGCCGCCACGCTCGCCGCAACTGCTGTGCGGGCCACGCGTCTTGCGCCCGCTGCCGGGGCACGGTGGGGGGTGAGGGGCATGGGGCATCCCTGGTGCTGAAGGAACGGGGAGCGTCGAGGTAAATCGATGCAATGAGGTCGCCGATCATCCGGAAGGCGATCCCGAATGATCGACCAGCTTCGCGCAATAAATATCTGCACAGTCAGGCTTTATGTGAGGAAACAGTGAACCTTCGAACTCAGGTCGATCTCCGGTACGCAGACGCCTCGTTGTGGGTGGCGGACCTCAAGTGCGCCTGCGCGCAAGGTACTTCACCGACGCCTGGGAGCCGGCCCCGACGGGCGGGGCCGGACTCAGTGACCGTTGTCGCTGTCCGGCAGGGCGGCGAGGGCCTTTTCGACCGCGGCCAGGACCTCCAGAGGTGCCTTGTCGAGGGGTTCGCGAAGTGCTCGGCCTGCCCTCCACCGGGTGGTGCGGCGGAAGCTCTCGGCGCGAGAGGCGTCGACGCCGCGGATCGCGGCGAGGACAGCCTCGTACGCCGGCTGATCGTCGATGATCGTGGTGAGGCTGCTGCTGAGAGTCAGTCGGCCGCGGGAGGAGCCGGGTCGCGGGTGCTCCTCGACCCAGGTGTGGGTGCCGCTGCCGATCTCATGACGGGCGCCGCCGGGCAGTTCCACCACCCCGCGCGTGTTCGGCGGTATCTCCACGTGGAAGCGCACCCGGTCGCCCTCGCGGCGCCAGCCGGCCGTGGCTCGTCCGTACGGCGTCTCGTGCCAGGCCGACGCGTCGTCCAGGTCGTCGAGCAGGACGGGGGAAACATGGATGACGCGGTAGCCCGGTTCCATCGGGGCGAGTCCGGCGACTCGTCGGTGGAGCCAGTCGGCCACGGCGCCCAGAGCGTAGTGGTTGAACGAGGTCATCTGCCCGGGGTTGATGGATCCGTCGTCGAGCATCGAGTCCCAGCGCTCCCACACCGTGGTCGCACCCATGGTCACGGGGTACAGCCAGGAGGGGCATTCGGTCTGGGTGAGCAGCCTGGAGGCCGCGTCGGTGTGGCCGGTGGCGGTCAGTGCCTCACAGATGATGGGCGTACCGACGAAGCCGGTGGTGATGCGGTAGCCGGCCGCGCGGACGAGGTCCCTGAGGCGGTCGCCAAGTGCCTGGCACCTGCCGGCCTCCGCCAGGCCGAAGACGATGGCCAGGGCGTAGGCGGTCGGCGCGTCGGACATCATGCGCCCGCGCGGTGTCACGTACGCGCTGCGGAAAGCGTCGGCGATGCGGGCGGCCAGGTCGGCGTAGCGGCGGGCGTCCGCGTCCCGGCCGAGCAGTGCGGCCGTCTTGGACGTCAGGGCCGCCGAGCGGAAGAAGTACGCGGTGGCCACGATGCCGGCGTCGGTCTTGGCGTCCCCCGGGCGTTCCGGTGGGGCATCCGGGTCCAGCCAGTCACCGAACTGGAGGCCCTCCTCCCACAGCAGGGTTCTTTTGGTCCGGGAGTGCACGACGTCGACCCACGCCGCCATGGCGTCGAAAGAACGCTGGAGGACGTCCCGGTCGGCGAAGCACTCCCACAGGACATCCGGTACGACCGTGACGGCGTCGCCCCAGGCCGCGACCGGCTGGAACAGTCCCGGCACTTGGGGAATCACGGCCGGGACGACCATCGGCACCACTCCGTCCGCGGCCCGCTGCTCCAGCACGAGGTCCTCCAGCCAGGACCGCAGGAAGGCGTCGCAGTCGTACAGGAACGCCGCCGTGGGGGCGAAGACCTGCATGTCTCCCGTCCAGCCGAGGCGTTCGTCGCGCTGCGGACAGTCGGTGGGAAGGGAGAGGAAGTTGCCGCGCATGCCCCACACGACGTTGTCGTGGAAACGCTGCAGGAGTGGGTGCGAGGTGGCGAATCCGCCGGTGCGTGACATGTCGGTGTGGATGACCGCGGCCGACACGTCATCGACGTCGAGTGCTCCCGGCCAGTTGTCGACCTGGACGTAACGGAAGCCGTGGAAGGTCCACTTGGGCTCCCACACCTCCTCGCCCGCCCCGCTGAGCACGTAGTGGTCGGCCGCGGCGGCGTTGCGTAGGGGCCGGGTGCCGAGCTCTCCGTGTTCCAGCACTTCCGCGTGCCGCAGCGTCACGGTGTGCCCGCGCTCGCCCCGGACCCGGACACGGACCCGGCCGACGAGGTTCTGCCCGAAGTCGAGAACCGTCGCGCCGCTCGGCGTGGTCACAACGCGCTCCACCGGAAGGCGCTCGATGACGCGGACCGGCGGCAGCGTGCGCATCGTCGGAGTGACATCCGGTACGGCGACCAGCTCGACGCCGGTCCAGGCTGACGCGTCGAACGACGGTGTGGACCAGCCCGGCAGGTCCAGCCGGGCGTCGTAGGTCTCGCCCCGGTAGAGACTCGCGGACACCACGGGTCCCCGGGACCAGGTCCAGCTCTCGTCGGTGGTGACGGTGTCCACGGAACCGTCCTCGTACTCCAGCGTCAGCCGCGCGGCCGCGGCGGGAGCGCCTTCGTAGAAGCGGCGTGCGGCATCCCTGAAGCCGTACCGCTCGGTGTACCAGCCGCCGGCAAGGACGACACCGAGAGCGTTCCGGCCGGGGCGGATGTGTTCGGTGACGTCCGCGACGTCGAAGGACAGCCGCCACTGGTAGCTCGTCCAGCCGGGCTTGAGTTCCGCGTCGTCGACTGTGACGCCGTTGACCTGGACATCGTAGGCGCCGAACGCGGTGGTGCGGAGCAGAGCGCGGTTCACCCTGCCCCGCGCCTCGAACGTGCCCCGCAGCAGGTGTGGTTCGTCGCTGCCGGAGCCCACGAATCGGGCCTCCCAGGCGTCGGCGGGCAGGAAGCCCGCGGTGACCGGGGCGTCGGCGCTCCAGGCGGATGCCGAGCCGTCGGCGCCGTGGACCCGCACCCGGACGCATGCGGTCTCTCCCGGTGCGAGGGGTGCGAAGGGCCAGTCCACCAGCACCGAGTCGGGTGCGTCGAGCGAGACCGTAAAGGTCTCGCCGCTGTCGCGGGTGACCGAGATTTCGGCCGCCCGCTGGATCCACGATGGCCGCGCTGCCGAGGTCTTCCAGGTCAGCGGAGGACGAGGGTCCGGCACGAAGGTCTCATCGGTCCACCCGACGCGTACATGGTGAACCTGGACGGTGGGTTTCTGGACGGCGGTCATCGAGCGTCTCCCGCGACAGGGGTGGACAGGGCGCTCGGTGCGGTGTGGGCCTCTCGCGGGGTGCGGGAACGCCGGATGATCAGCATGCCGATGGCACCCGAGGTGAGCGCGAAGAGGGCCAGCAGGGAGAAGAGGCCCGACGGGCTCCAGTCGATCAGCGCCGGGGTGACCAGGGCGAAACCGGCGGCGGCGAAACGCGCCACCGCCATCGTGGCGCCCTGGACGGTCGCGCGTGCGTTGACCGGGAACGACTCCTGCGTCCAGACCTTGTAGAGCGCCTCGCCGATGAACGGGAACGCGAGGTTGTACAGGACGAGCGCGGCGATCATCGCGGGCAGGATGCTGCCGCCCGTGACGGCGATCAGCAACTGGCACGCGGTGAACACCACGACGCCGGCGCCGAAGAAGCGGCTGCGCCATTTCGTGTCGGCGATCCGGGTGAAGACGATCGTGCCGGCCAGTCCGACGAGCGTGGTGCAGAAGGAGAGCGCGGTCGCCGTGGTCTGGGAGGTGCCTCCGACGGTTACGAGGAAGTAGGTCTTGAACGAGCCGAAGGTGTTAGCGACCAGGGTGAAGAACAGGTAGAACAGCGCGGTCGTGATGATCATGCCGGCGAAGTTCCGGTCACGGAACAGCGCGCTCAGGGGCAGCGCCTGGGAGGCGTCGACGCCCTTGGCGGTGTGCCTGTCCTCGGCTTCGGCCTCCAGGTCCCGGAACGCCGGATAGAAGGCGCGGAACACGAAGGTCCCGACGGCAAGTACGGCCAGGATCACGAAGATCAGCCGGATACCGAACGTGCCCAGTCCGGACACCGCGAAGCCCAGCAGCGTGGTGACGACCACGCCCGCGGTCCACATCACGTGGGTGAAGGCGACCAGCCGTCCCTGGGTGCCGTCCGGAGCCCTCTCGGACAGCACGGCGATCGACGTCGGCAGGTCCGCGCCCGCCGCGACACCGATCACGACGACCCCGGCGACCAGCACGGCCGCGTTGGGGGCGCAGGCCACGGCCAGCGCGGCCACGGCGTAGAGCAGGATGGTCAGCGAGAAGACCCGCCCGCGGCCGACAAGGTCGGCGAGCCGTCCGCCGGTCAGCGCTCCGACGGCGATGAACAGGGTCAGCGCCGACCCCAGCACCCCGACCGTCCAGACGCTGAGTCCGAAGCTCTCCTTCCAGAGGGCGAGCCCCAGGCCGACCGAGATGATCGCTCCCGAGTCGAGGAAGGACGCCATGCCGGCCGCGACGGCCAGCATCCAGTGCCTGCGGTCGAGCAGCGGCGACGTCTTCGTCGGCTCCGCCATGAGGTTCTCCGTTCTTCGCCTGCGGCCCTGACCGGACCCAGGTGGTAATACGATTTACCATTGACGCAGGACATAGGAGCACGGCGACCCGTGGAGCGGTCAAGAGGTTGGCGGGAAAAAGGTAAATCGATTCAATCGGGAGCTGGGACAGATCCTGCCCCGCGATGGCCGTGGCGTCAGGTTCCGGTGGTGGAGTCGCGGACCACGAGCTCGGGTGCGAACTCGATCTGAGGCGCCCCCTCCCTGGCCTCCGTGTCCTCGGAGGCGCGCAGTGCGGCGATCTCGTCGAACAGCAGCTTCGCCGCGGCCGTTCCCAGCTGCGCGTGCGGCGTTCGTACGGTGCTCAGCGGAACGATGGTCGACTGAGCGAACGCGATGTCGTCGTAGCCCATCACCGCGATGTCGTCGGGCACACGGATGCGTCGGCTCGCGACGAAGGACTGGATGATGCCGATGGCGAGGAGGTCGTTGGCGCAGAAGAGCGCGTCGGGCCGGTCGGTGGCATCGCGGTGGGCGAGGCGTTCGGCGCAGGCGATCCCGGCCTCCACCGTGCGTTCGGGGACGGAGATGAGTTCCAGCGACGCGTCCGGCACCTCCTCGATCACGGACAGTGCCCCCCGCTGCCGGTCGGCGATCTGCTGGAGATCCGGCGAGGAGGCGACGAAGCCGATCCTCCGACGGCCGAGTTCGACGAGATGCCGGACCGCGAGGCGGGCGCCGGCGACATGATCGATCGACACCGACGCCTGGGCCGGGGAGACCGCGTGACGAGCGCTCAGCACGCTGGCGATACCGCGCCGGCGCAGACGCGCCAGTTCGTCCTCCACGTCACCGACGGGCGAGATGATGATCCCCGCCACCCGCTGCTGCTCGAAGAGCTGCAGATACTCACGCTCACGCTGCCGCGATCCCGCGTCATTGGCCATCAGCAGATACATGCCCTCGGCGGACACACGCCGCTCGATGGCGGTGGCGATCTCCGGTGTTGTGGCACTCGCGAGTTCGAACGCCACGTAGCCGATGACCGGGCTCGTCCCGGTACGCAGCATGCGCGCCGCGTCATTGGGCACGAATCCGAGCGTGTCCACCGCCTGCCGGATCCGCTCCCTGGTGGCATCCGAGAGCTTGCGGGGCTTGTGGAAGTAATTCGACACCGTGGACTGGGACACCCGCGCGAACTCGGCGACATCCCGAATCGTGACCTTGTTCAGCGGTTCCCCCGGCTCTGCTCATGCCCTGCGGCGACCTGTGCGGTCATCGTAGTCCGGGTCGCGTCGACGGCTCGATAGCGGTAGACGGAGGGAAGGGCAGCCGCGATGCGGCGCAGCGTGCGCCGGGTGGCAGACACGGCCGGCCGGCGTCCGTGCAACGGCGCCGCACGACCTCGATTCCCGCGGGTGGCTCGCACTCCGGCAGCACACCCGTCTCCTGGCGGATGCGCTCCATGAGAGCGGCCAGGGACTCGGGTTCCAGCCGGGCGGCGACGCACAAGGCGGTTCCACCACCGTACGTGTGGCGGATGACGGCGGGCACGTCGGCGAGCGGGCCGTCTGCGTCTGGCGACGGCCTCGGCACCGGTGAGGCGGCTGCGTTCCGCGCATTTCTCCACCATCGTCTGGGCGGCGTTGCTGCATTTCGGCTCCAGGCGGGGCTGGCGGTACCCCGGAATGGCACGTCAACAGGAAGGGGGACGACGGAGAGAGGGTCGTCGAGCGACCACAAACAAACACGATCGAACAACCTCGACCGACGGACGCCAGGAAGCTTGGATGCTCTGAGGGCTCACTGTCAAGGCTTGCGCGCAGTCGGACGTTGCCGACAGGAAGCCGCGAAAAAACGCCTCGCCTGCAGCCGGACCAGGCTGACGGGGCCGCGCGTCGCGCCGCTTCACGCCGGGCAATTGCTGTCTGACCAGGATTGACGCATCGGCCGCTGGAGATTCCTGGACCCGCTGGACGGCCCCCTCCGCGTAGCCCGCGCCCTCGGCGACCGTCGACGACGGAAGGCAGGGAACGTTACCCAAACTCTTGACGAGCGGCCGGTCGGTGCGTAGACATTGACCGCGCGATCAGACCGCGTGGTCATCACTGGCCCAGCTCGATGTAGGCACACGGTCGTTGGGAGACTTCATGACAGCAGGGGTGGAGCGCGGCGCGGGCTCCTCCGCGCCGCGCAGCGCGGACGTGGCCAGGCTGGCCGGCGTCTCACGTAAGACGGTCTCACGGGTTCTCAACGACGAGCCGTACGTCTCCGACGCGGCCCGGCGAAGCGTCCTCGCGGCCGCCGAGGAGCTCGGTTACCGGCTGAACCACGCCGCCAGGGCACTGGCTTCGGGACGGACCCGCTCCATCGGCGTGGTCGCTCTGGCGACCGCGGGCTATGGAACCGCTTCCCTGCTCGTGGGCATCGAGCAGGCCGTACGGGACGCCGGTTACGCACTTCGGGTGGTCAACACGCCGGACGGTGACCCGGAAAGCATCGCCGGCGCTGTGGAGTCACTCCTCGAACAGGGGGTGGACGGAGTCGTCGTCTCCGAACCCATCGTCGAAGGGGAGGTCCCACTCGGCGTCGACGTGCCGGTCCTCTTCCTGGGAGCGCCACCGGTCTTCACCGCGGCCCGGACACTGACCGTCGGTGTGGGCGCCCATCAACTGGCGCGCGCGGCCACCGAACACCTGCTGGACCTGGGGCATCCGACCGTCCATCACCTCGCCGGGCCGCGTCGGTGGTACGCCACCAAAGACCGTATCGAGGGGTGGCAGGCGGCGCTGGCGGCACAAGGCGCGTACGAACCACCCGTGCTGAACGGTGACTGGTCGGCGGCCTCCGGGTATGCCGCGGGCCGTGCGCTGGCCTCGGAGAGCTCGGTGACCGCGGTGTTCGCGGGGGGCGACGAGATGGCCATCGGCCTGATCCACGCCCTGCGAGAAGCCGGGCGCCGGGTGCCGGAGGACGTCAGTGTCGTCGGATTCGACGGCAACCCCGTCTTCGCCTACTTCTCCCCTCCTCTGACCACCGTCCGGCAGCCCTTCGAGGCCGCGTCACGAGAAGGAATCCAGCTTCTTGTGCACGCCATCGAGAAGCCCGACACCGAACCGCCGCCGGCGAGTGACCTACCCGTCCAACTCATCGTCCGCGGCTCGACCGCGCCCCCGCCCCCGCTCTGACCAACCCTCAGCACGCCACTGCTCGGGCACAGGCCCACCGGCCGGGACGCCCCGCCTCCGCGCCCTCCCCCGCTTGTCCCATGATCCTGGGGCATGCGGTCGGCGCCTCGCAGCGGCGCCCGATCGTTCCCCGGGCCACGCGCCCGACGAACCCGCTGCGCCACTCCGGATCTGTACCGGAGCGGCCGACACCGAAACACCCCTTCCCCTTTCCCGCTTGGGAGCCGCACATGTCCTCCGCACACCCCGGCGCCAGACTCGGCACCGCTCCACGTCCCCGTACCGCCTCCCTCCTGTTCCTCCTGCTCGTCCTCGCCCTGGCCGCGGCGACGCTGGTCCTGCCCGCCGTGGGCAGGGCGGACGCCCTCTCCCGTCCCGCCCAGACCCTGTACACGCCGCCGTCGGACGCCCCCGCTCCCGGCTCGCTCTACCCGCGGGCTCTGCGGCTGCAGCACAACGGCTCGGCCAACGGCACGATCCTGGCCACCTTCGAGCAGTGGACCAACGGCAAGCCGGTCTTCCCGGTCTACCGCAGCACCGACAACGGCACCTCCTGGACGAAGATCTCCGACGTCGCCGACACCCAGAACGGCTGGGGCATGCGGTGGGAACCGGAGCTGTTCGAACTCCCCACCGCGATGGGCGGTTTCCCGGCGGGGACCATCCTGGTCGCCGGCGACTCCGTCCCCAGCGACCGCTCCGCGACCAAGATCGACCTGTACGCCAGCACCGACCGAGGTCTGACCTGGAGTTTCGTCAGCAACATCGCCACCGGGGGCCGGGCGATATCCAGCAACGGCAACACCCCTGTGTGGGAGCCCTACTTCCTGGTCTCCGGCAACAAGCTGATCGCCTACTACTCCGACCAGCGCGACACCGACCACGGCCAGGAGATCGTGCACCAGGTCACCACGGACCTGCGTAACTGGGGCCCGATCGTGGACGACGTGTCGAAGCCCAACTACGCGGACCGGCCCGGTATGCCGGTGGTCACCCGGCTGCCCAACGGCAACTACGTGATGACACACGAGTACTGCGGTGCGCCCGAGGGCCGCTGCTCCGTCTACTACAAGATCGCCGCCGACCCGGAGGCGTTCGGTCCGGCCACCGACCAGTTGCTGCGGTCGACCGACGGCACCATCCCCAGCGGTGCGCCCTATGTCACCTGGCTGCCCACCGGCGGCCCCAACGGCACCCTCGCCGTCAGCGGCGACACTGAGGACGACCTGTTCCTCAACACCCAGAACGGCGCCTCGAACGCCTGGACCCGCATACGGGCGAACGTCCCGCGCGGCTACAGCCGTGGTCTGTTGCCCCTGTCCGACGGGCACAGCCTGATGGTGTTCAGCGGGGGCCGCAACGGGAGCGCCCTCAACCCCATCCAGTACAGCACGATCGATCTGGGTGGCGGGATCTCGGACGGTGCCACCTACACCGCTTCCAACGCGGGCAGCAACCTGAACCTCACCATCACGGGCGGCACCACCACCAACGGCACCGCCGCCACCCAGCAGACCCCCACCACCTCCACCAACCAGCAGTGGCGCTTCGCAGCGCAGCCCTCCGGGTTCTTCAAGATCTTCAACGTCGCCAGCGGCAAGGTCCTCGGCGTCCAGAACCAGTCCACCGCCGACGGCGCCGCCGTCCTGCAGTGGGACGACAACGGCACCCTCGACCACGAATGGGCCGTCGCCCCCAACCCCGCCGGCGGCTACACCATCACCAACCGCATCACCGGCAAGCTGCTTGAGATTCCGGGCGCCTCCACCACCGCAGGCACCGCCGCCGACCAGTGGACCACCAGCAACTGCGCCTGCCAGCGCTGGAACCTCACCCAGACCGCCCTGCCCCCGCTCGGCACCGGACAGTACGTCCTCGTCAACAAGAACAGCGGCAAATACCTCGACATCCCCGCCGCCTCCACCGCCACCAACACGGCAGCGGACCAGTGGCGCAACTCCGCCTGCACCTGCCAGCTGTTCACCTTCCAGTCCGCCGGCAACGGTGCCTGGACCATCAAGAACGCCAACAGCAACCTCAACCTCGACATCCGCAACTCCTCCACCACGGCAGGCGCGGCCATCGTCCAGAACACCGCCTCCACCGCCGACTCCCAGAAGTGGACCCTCACCGACGCGGGCGACGGCTACTACAAACTCCGCAACGTGAACAGCACCCTCATCGCCGGCGTCGCCCAGTCCTCCACCACCGACGGCGCGGCCGTCGTCCAGTGGAACAACCTCACCGTCGACGACCAGCTCTGGAAAATCGTCCGCGTCAACTGACGCAACGAAAGACAGAGTGACCCGCACCCAACCGGCCGGGCTCGCCGACCAGACCGACGAGCCCGGCCACCCGCGTTCCACGCCGCGACCGCCCCTACAGGGGTATCGCGGCAACCAGCCGTGCGCACACTCATGTCCGAGAACCACATGTCGTGCGAGTACGGCGCCGCGATCCGGGAGAACGGTCGACCGGACGCGAGGTACAGCCGAGGCATGTCTCCCGGCCGCATCGCGCAGCCGGTCACTCCGTCCGGATGCTGTCGGCGCACGGCGACCGTCGGCGTAGCGCGTGCCACGTGCCAAGAAGACCTTCCACTTCACCTTCAGGGAGTGAGTTCCGACATGACAGGTTCCCCTACTCGCCGGCACGTGCTGAGCGGGGCGGTCGCAGGAGCGCTGGCCTCACTGGCGCAGATTCCGCTTGCCGGGGCCGCCTCCGCCGCGACGTACACGGCACCGAATCCGCGTGTGTGGGTACACATCAACGATGGGTGGCGATTCATCAGGCAGGACGTCACAGGTGCGCAAGCGCCCGGGTTCGACGACTCCGCATGGACGTCGGTCACCACGCCCCACACCTGGAACGCCGTGGACGGTGCCGACGGCGGCAACAACTACTACCGCGGAGTGGGTTGGTACCGCCGCCACTACACCGTGCCGTCCGCCATGGCCGGGAAGAGGCTGTACCTGCAGTTCGCCGGGGTCAACCAGGTCGCCGACGTCTGGGTCAACGGCACGTACCTCGGGCAGCACAAGGGCGGATACGCCCGGTTCAGGTTCGACGTCACCGGCGTACTCGTCCCGGGCGGGGACAACGTGATCGCGGTGAAGGTGACCAACGCCTACGACACAGGCATCGCGCCTGTGAGCGCGGACTACACCTTCGAGGGCGGCATCTACCGCAACGTGAGCCTGTGGGCCATCGACAACCTGCACGTGCGGATGACGGACTTCGCGGGCCCCGGTGTCTACCTGCGGCAGAGCAATGTGACGTCGGCGTCGGCCACGGTGACCGTGACGACGAAACTGTGGAACGACAGCAGCAGCACCAGATCGGTGGTGGTCCGCACCGTCATCTCCGACAGCAGTGGGAACGTCGTCGCGGACACCAGCACCACCGCACGGCCCCTTGCCGCGGCCACCGGGGTGGACGTCAGCCAGACCGCCACCGTCAACAACCCACGTCTGTGGAACGGGCAGGCAGATCCCTACCTCTACAACGCCGCCGTCGAGATCCACGACGTCACCGCGGGCGCGGACACGATCACCGACGTGGTGACCGAACGCCTGGGCCTTCGCTCAGTCGCCGTCGACGCCGGCACCGGTTTCCAGCTCAACGGCAGCCACCTCGGCCTGCACGGTGTCAACCTGCACCAGGAACGGGCCGTCAGGGGCTGGGCGATGACCGACGCCGACCACACCCAGGACTTCGACCTCATCCAGGAGGTCGGCGCCAACACCATCCGCATGGCGCACTACCAGCACGACCAGAAGGACTACAACCTCGCTGACGAACGCGGGCTGATCGTCTGGGCGGAGATCCCGGTGGTCAACTCCGTGACCAACTCGGCCGCCTTCACCGCGAGCACCCAGAACCAGATGCGTGAGCTGATCCGGCAGAACTACAACCACCCGTCGATCGTCTTCTGGGGCATCGGCAACGAGCAGACCGACTACAACGGCACCGCCACGAACACGCTGCTCCAGTCACTGGCCGACATCGTCGCGTCCGAGGACCCCGACCGGCTCTCCACCTACGCCGTGCGCAGCGAGGACCCCGACAACGCGCAGGCAGGGCTGCACACGCAGACAACCAGCTACAACAAGTACCTCGGCTGGTACTACGGCTCCAAGGACGGCGAGCTCGGCGCCTGGGCCGACAACCTGCACGCCACCTCACCGACCCGCAGGATCGCCATCTCGGAGTACGGCGCCGGCGCCAACACCACCCAGCACGCCCTCAACCCGGCGAAGCCCTCACCCGGTGGCTCCTGGCACCCCGAGGAGTACCAGTCGCTGTTCCACGAAGCGGCCTGGAAGCAGCTCGCCGCCCGTCCGTACATCTGGGGCACGTTCGTCTGGGCCATGTTCGACTTCGCCTCCGACGGGCGAAACGAAGGAAGTCAGCCCGGCATCAACGACAAGGGTTTGGTCACCCACGACCGGCAGATCCGCAAGGACGCCTTCTACTGGTACAAGGCCAACTGGGCGAACACTCCCACCCTTTACATCACCAGCCGGCGCTGGACCCAGCGCACCGAAGCCACCACCGAACTGAAGGTGTACTCCAACGCGAGTCAGGTGACCGCCACCCTCAACGGCACCACCTTGTCCACCTTGAGCAGCAGCGACCACATCTTCAGGTGGGGCAACGTCACGCTGAGGCAGGGGCAGAACACCGTGAGAGTCACCGCGACCATCAACGGCTCCACCTACACCGACACCGTCGACTGGACTCTCGGCTGAGATTTTCGACGGAAAGTGTCCCCTGATCGGCGGATTTGTTGATCATGGAGACGGCGAGTGAGTGCGATGCCGGTCGAGCACGAGTCAGCGGCTGAGCCGGTCGGTGTCGCCACGTCGGACCAGCAGATGATCGCGATGCTGGTCCGACGCGGCCCGGAGCGAGGGAATACAGCTGACCGGTGCGGGCGAGCTGCTGCGGCAGCTGACCGACGTCGGTCCAGCGTCGGCTGGCAAGCGATGACGAGACGGTGCTGTCACTGTCCGCGAAGGCCTCACCCACGGAGAGATCTCCGCGCACCTGACCGAGATCTACATGCCTTTCGGCGCTCGGTAGTGCCTTCCGCTTCCACCATCTCTCCCAGGTCTCCGGAACGGTCGCAGGTCTTAGTCCGTTCTTCCTAGGCGCATTGGGACATGAGACCGATGCCCGCCGCTCGGGGCGACCATAGTGTGAGGCACATGAGCGATGCAGCACTCAAGGCGTCCCATGAACGCGCGGTGGACGTTGTCCGGGGCTACACGGACCACGACGCCATCGCGGTCGAAGAGGCGCTGGCCGGTCTGGACGCAGGCGGCTGGGCAGAGGTGTACGCCTTCCTGAACGGTCTGTCGCGTTCCACCATCAGCATCATGGAGTTGAGCGGCAAGCAGTGGAGGCTGGACGACCTGGTTCGGCATACCGACGAGGTCGCTGCCGCCGCCCCGCCCCACCATGAGTTCGCCATTGCCGAGGCGACGCGGGCATGGGCCCGTGGGGACCAGTCGGGGATGCGCGCGTCGTCGGGCAGCAACCTCCCGATGGCCGTGCACACGACGGCCGTAGGCATCGCGGTTCTGGGCCTGGCGCTGTGGGGCAGACCCGGATTCCTCAACGTACTCAAGGAGTTTCAGGCGACCGCCACCGCGCTCGCGAGCGATCGATTTTCCGGCGGCTGACAGGTCGAACCGAAGCATCCGGATCTCAGACTCTCGTCGGCTTCGTCGTCGGTGCCCACTGCCTGCGAAGCCGACGAGAACCCCATTGCCCCCCTGCCGCGAGGCCCTTCCCTTACAGAAGCCGAGTGTTTCGCTTGTCCAACGCCGCATCGAGCCGGATCGTCCCCGGCGAGTTCCTCGGATACTCACCGCCTCCGGACGGTCGGGCCACGCCATGAACTTCCGGACTCCGCTGTCCGCGCTGTTTCCCGGAACCTCAGGCCGGCTCCTCACCGCTCTCGTCGATCATCACGCCGCCGACGCCGACAGACCCCTGACACTCGACGAGCTGTCCAAAGACGCCGCGGTGACACCCAGCCAGATGGAAGCGGCGCTGTTCCGCCTCGGTCTGCTCGGCCTCATCGCGCCCAGACGCAAGGGAGAAGCCGTACGTCTCGTCGCGGGGCATCTTGTCTGGGGAGCTCTGCGTCAGCTCAACGACCTGCGGGACCGCGTCATCGACACGGTCCGCGAACAGGCGCAGGCCCACCTCCACCCGCTACCGGACTATCTCGCACTGACCGGCGCCGTCATCGACGGAACAGCTTCCCATGCGGCGGATGTCCTGGAGCTGATCGTCGTCGCTCCGGCAGTCGCCCCGGCTGACTGGCAGCAGGACGTCGCCGCCCTCGTCACCCAGTTGTCCCATGATCTGGGCAACGTCGTCGTCCGCCACAGTGCGCACGACGCCCTGGAGGCGGAAGCGATGGGCGGGAGGAGCGCCGTACGCGTCTTCCCGCCGTGATGGCAGGCTCCCTGAGATCACGGCGGCCTCGACCTGTTCACCCGGTCATGGGTGCCCCCCTTGCTGCTGCTTGCAGTCAGGGCGCGGGGCTCCCGCATTCCCGTTCGTCCGCGCCGGCCATCCCCCGCACCAGGTCCACCCAGGTGGACTGCAGACGTGCGGTGGCGACCTGGTCCTGCTCACGCAGATAGTCCATCGTCTCGAAGTTCGTCCAAGCGAGCAGGGCATGGGCGAGCATGTCGTGATCACCCTCTGCTCCCGCTTCCCGCAACAGGGACGCGACATGGTCGTGGAAAGCCCGGCCGACACCCGAACCATGGCGCCGTTCGAGGGGAACCTGGCGTGCCAGCGCGGCACCCAGGTCCCCGTCGTCGGTGATACGCGCGATCAGGGCGCAGCCGAACGCCGTCAGTCGGTCTCTCGCCGGTGCTCCCGGCCCCAGCGGAGGCGGACCGGAGGTGTACGCCTCATGGAATTCGGCCTCCGCGTCATCCAGTAGAGCCAACAGGAGCCCGTTGCGATCGCCGAACCGCCGAAAGAGGGTGCCCTTGCCCACCCCGGCCGCCTGCGCGACCTCGTGCATCGTCACATGGTCGGCTCCCCTGTCGGCCACCAGCAGAGCTGCCGCCTCCAACAGCCGGGCCCGGTTGCGGGCGGCATCGGCTCGCTCCCCGGGGGCCTCGTCCGGTCGCTGCGTCACCGTTCACCCCGCGGTGCCACGAGCGCGTACACGCATCCCTCGTCGATCCGCACCGGATACACGGGCACGGGACGATTCGCCGGCGGGTCGAGGGGGTGTCCGGTGCGCAGGTCGAACCGGGAGGCGTGCAGCCAGCACTCGATCGTGCACCCGTCCACCTCACCCTCGGAGAGCGAGACGGCGCTGTGCGAGCACACATCGTGGATCGCGAACACCTGCTTCTCGGCCAGGACAAGGGAAACGGGAACACCCTCCACCTCGAACCGTCGGGGCACGCCCTCCTCCAACACGTCGAACTCGCAAAGATACGTGTAACCGCTGCTGGACATCGCTCTCCTCGGGTGCATTCACTTCACCCGGGTCGGGCATCCGCTCCCCGGCGATACGTTAGGCAAGCCGCGCGGGGGGCGCGTCACACAGGTGACAGTGACTGATGGCCAACGTTATCCACACAGCTCGCCAACGGAACCCGCCCCCAGGCCGAACCGTACTCAGCACATAGACCTAGGTGCTGCCCGTCCGGGGAGCACAGCTGGGCCCGTCGCCGCACCCCACCGGACGAGTTACGGCACGCATGCACGCTGCTGGTCTCTACATGTCGGAGAAGAACCGGCGGATGTCGGTGACGAGTTCTTCCGGCGCCTCCATGGCGGCGAAGTGACCACCGTGACCGAACTCCGACCAGTGGATGATGTTGTAGGACTTCTCCGCCAACGTACGGATCGGCTGGGCGAGTTCGTGTGCGAACACGGCGACGCCCAGCGGGACGTTCAGAGGCTCCTGGATGTTCTCCCACCGGGAGTTCTCGTAGTACATACGCGCCGACGAGGCCGCCGTCCCGGTCAGCCAGTAGACCATGATGTTGGTCAGCATCTGGTCGCGGTCGACGGCGTCCTCCGGGACGTTCTCGGAGTCGGTCCACAGCCTGAAAGGATCCACGATCCAGGCAAGTTGCCCGACGGGTGAGTCGTGCAGGCCGAAGGCCAGGGTCTGCGGCCGGGTGGACTGGACCTTCATGTAACCGGACAGTTCGTCGTTGAACCGCTGGTAGCCGCCCAGGAGGCCCTTCTCCTCATCGCTGAGTTCAGCCAGTTCGGCCGGATCACCCGAGGGAAACGTCGGCAGCATGTTCACGTGCATCCCGACGACGTGCTCGGGGGCGATCCTGCCGAGTGCGAGCGAGATACCCGAGCCCCAGTCGCCGCCCTGCACGCCGTAACGGTCGTAGCCGAGGCGTCGCATCAGCTCGGCCCAGGCCCTGGCGACACGTTCGACGGTCCATCCCGTGTCGGTGGTCGGTCCGGAGAAGCCGAAGCCGGGGATCGACGGGATGACCAGGTGGAAGTGGTCGGCAAGGGGCTCGATGAGCTTGTCGAACTCCACCACCGAGCCGGGCCAGCCGTGCGTGATGATCAGTGGCAGCGCGTCCGGGTTCGTGGACCGGACGTGCAGGAAGTGCACGTTCTGCCCGTCGATCTCCGTGGTGTACTGCGGGAAGGAGTTGAGCCGCCGCTCATGCACCCGCCAGTCGTAGGAGTGGCGCCAGTATTCGACGAGTTCCTTGACGTAAGCGAGGGAGGCTCCGTAACTCCATCCGACTCCGGGCAGCTCGTCCGGCCAGCGGGTGAGGTCGAGCCGGGCGTGCAGATCGTCCAGCTGGGACTGCGGGATTTCGATGCGAAAGGGCTTGATGTCGTTCATGCGTATGACGCTAGAACCCACTTAGGACAACCGCGGTCCTAAGTCTCGACCGAATCGTGTGGGAGTCTGGCGGACATGCTGGAGACCTCCGCGCGGCTGCTCAAACTGTTGTCGCTGCTCCAGAACCACCGTGACTGGTCCGGGGCCCGGCTGGCCGAGCACCTGGGTGTCACCATCCGCACGGTTCGCAGGGACGTCGAGCGCCTGCGTGACCTGGGCTATCCGGTCGAGGCCGTTCAAGGCGTGTCGGGCTACCGGCTCGGGGTCGGCGCGTCGCTGCCTCCACTGCTGCTCGATGACGACGAAGCGGTCGCCGTGGTCGTAGGTCTGCGCACGGCGGCGGGCGGCTCGGTCGAGGGGATCGAGGAGACGTCTCTGCGTGCGCTGGCCAAGCTCGAGCAAGTACTGCCGTCCCGCCTGCGGCACCGTGTCGCTACCCTGCACCAGGCGACCGTACGCGTCGGCGCGGCCGGCCCCGCGGTCAGTCCGGACACGCTGATGGCGATCGCGGAGGCCTGCCGCCGTCACGAACGCCTGCGGTTCGACTACGCCGGCCCTCGCGCAGGCCACACGGTTCGCAATGTCGAGCCGTACAGCTTGGTGAGCTTCGTCCGCCGTTGGTACCTCGTCGCGTGGGACATCGACCGTGGCGACTGGCGTACGTTCAGGGTCGACCGGCTGCAACCCCGTACGCCCACCGGCCCCCGGTTCGCTCCCAGGCAGCTGCCTCACGGCGATGTCGCCACGTACGTCGGACACCAGCTTTCCTCGCGGGCATGGCCCTACCGGGCCACGGTCACCCTTCACACGCCGGCCGACGCCGTCGCCGACCGGATCTCGCCGGGCACGGGCGTCATCGAGGCCGTGGACGACCGTACGTGCCTCCTGCACATCGGCGCCGACACCCCGTCCACCCTGCTCTCGATGATCACGTCGGTCGACACCGACTTCACCCTTGTCAGCGGCCCACCCGAGCTCAAAGACGCCCTCCTCGCCCACGCCACCCGTTGCCTCAGCGCGCTTCGATCACCCGCGACAGACGACGAACCCCTCCTGGACGAGATCACCCGTCTCAGGCGACCTCGTTCACCAGGAGGAAAATGACAGTTCGTCCCCGTAGCGTGTGGCGCGAATGGACCGCGCAAAGGGCATCAGAATGCAATATCGCGCTCCGCCCACGCGCCCAGGACACCTCCCCCTGACGACACGGCACCGACTGTCACCGCGAGCGCGGTTCGAGGACGTACCACCATGCTGTCCGCGTGGGGAGGTGTTGCCTCGGTGGCCTCGCTATCGGCGCCGCCCGTACCGCATTGCTTCCTGGCTCACGACTTCGTCCTCTCGGCTTCGCGGGAGTCGGTCAGGGGATCGTGCGCGGTGAACGTATGCCTGCCCGAGCCGACTGAGTGCGGGGTACGGCCGTCTGTGGGGAGCAGGACCTGCGCGGTGGTGTTCGCGGGCAGCTCCACGTCGAGCCGGAACGTGCCGTTCCTTCGCGTCCAGCGCGCGGACACCACGCCGTACGGCGTACGGTAGCTGCCCTCGGCATGGGTGAGGCCGCCGACGGGGCGAGGGTCGATCACCAGCTCACGGAAACCGGCCTTCCCGCGCGCCTGGCGGATGCCGACCAGGCCGCTGTGGAACCACTCCTCGATCTGGAGCAGGATCATGTGGTTCTTGGAGTTGCCCATGCCCCACTCTTCGGGCACGGTCGTCAGGCCCTGGGGATTGGCGGTGGTGGGCGCCATGAAGTAGCCGTAGCTCGGCCGGGTGTCCTCCTGGAGGACGTCCCACAGGACGTCGTCGCGGCCGCCTTCGTGCAGGGCCCTGACGATCGGCGCGAGACCGATGGTTCCGCCGCTCAGGTGCGGTCCGCCCCCGAACGGCTGGTGTGCGCCGACCAGTTCCACGAGCGCGTCGAGCACCTTCCCTCGTTCGGACTCCGGTACGAGGCCTTCGTCCAGCGCGAGTGCCTGCGCGGCCTGCGTGGCGCCGGCGCCGCCCTGGTCACCCTCGGCGGTGTACCGGCCGAGCGCCGCGTTGTAGAAGGCGTCGTTGAACGCGTCCTTGATGTTGACCGCGAGGTTGCGGTACTCGGACGCGTCCGCGTCACGGCCCAGCAGCGACGCCATACGGGCCATGCGGTCGGCGATCTGGTGGTAGCCCCAGGTTCCGGTGATGCGTCCGGAGGTGTTCTCACTGGCGATCCAGTCGGCGAGGGCGGCGTCGACGAGGTGGGCGTTCGCTCCGGTGCCGGCCTTTCTGGTCCTGATGTAGTTCAGGAACGCCTGCATCTGCGGGTAGTAGCGGCCCATCGTCTGGGTGTCGCCGTATGTCTCGAACAGCAGCCAGGGAACGAGGATGATGCCGTTGCCCCAGTTGATCTCGTCGCCGAACCGGCCCAGGTAACCCCAGTCGTACACCGGGGTCTTGAGCGCGACGTTGCCGATGTCGTCACCGGCCCTGGACTGGCCCTCCGCCAGGTGCCGTTGCATGGTGCGCAGGTAGGCCGCGTATCCGAAGGTGCGCTGCAGTGATTCGAAGGGCTGCACGTAGTCGGCCGGGTAGGCGAGCTTTTCGCGGCCCGGGCAGTCCGTGAAGGTGGACATGGTGTTGCTCATGATGGAGTAACGGGCCATGCGGTGAATGCGGTTGATCCGGTCGTCGGAGGTGCGCAGGGAGCCGGCGGCCGGCACGTCCGCGTGGATCTGCAGACCGGTCACCGTGTCGAGTGTCGGAACGTAACCCTCAGGCAGGCCGGTCACCTGGAGCCACTGCATGCCGAAGTAGTGGAACTGGGGGTGCCATCGCTCGCCCTTTCGGTCGCCGTACGTCGTATAGGCGGCGAAGACGTCGGTGCCGCGTGCGGCGCCGCCACCCATGATCGACGCCTGGTTGACGGTGCCGTCGGCGGTCAACGACTCTGCGGGCCGCAGCTTGACCGTGGTGCCGGCCGGCAGGGGGCCGTCGAGTTCGAGTTGCGGCCAGCCGGCGAAGTTCTGCCCGAAGTCGAAGACCCAGGCGCCGGGTTGAGGCTGTGTGACGCCGACCGGGCGAAGCCTGTCGACGACCTTGAGCGGTTCGGCCACGCGCCAGACCAACTCGGTGGTCAGGTTGGGCGGCGGGGCGATTCCCGCACCGACCCAGCCCACGGCCGTACCGTCGCGCCGCTTCGCCGACGCACCGAGGTCCGCGCCGGGGGCGGTCCAGGCATGCTGCTCGCGCCGGGCGTCATAGTCGGAACCGGAATACCAGTTGGCCGTGGTGGTCGGGCCGAGCGCCGTCCGCCACGAGCGGTCGCTGACGACTGTCTCCACCGTCCCGTCGGCCCTGGTGAGCTCCAGGCGCGCGATGAGGCGTGGGGTCACGGCGGCGCCCGCGCTCGGGTCGGTGTTCGCCAGGGAGTTGCCGGAGCCGGTGACAGCCGCGCCGCTCTCGTGCCCGTGGGAGAGACCGGGTTCGAAGGTGATGCCGGTCCCGTCGGCGCCGGCGGTGCCGATCGCGGTGATGGTGCGCGACTCCAGGCGCCCGCCGCCGTCGCCGGTGTCGATGTTGACGGTGCCGCCGACGTGGTAGTTGGCCACGCTGTTCACCTTGGCTGTGGTGGCCCCCGGGGCCGCGGGGGCGACCAGGCTGCCGCTGCCCTTGAACTGGCTCTGCCACCAGCTGTACGGGGCTGTTCGGCCGGTCGTCGGGTTCGTGACCGAGCGGGTCACCAGAGCCGTGCCGTGGCCGAGCTCGACGCCCAGGGTGTTGGCACCGGAGCGGACGAGGCGTGTGACGTCGTACGCCCGGTATTCGGTGGAGAGCTGGTAGTTGGAGTTGCCCGGGGCGAGCACCTCGTCGGTGACGGGCTTGTCGTTGAGCCACGCCACCTGCAGTCCGACGCCGGACAGGTAAAGCCTCGCCCGGACGACCCTCCCCCGGTTCCCCCGGCCCGCGTCCACCCGGAAGGCGCGGGCGAAGAGGGGCAGCGGCTGGTCGACGGTGCGGCCCGCGTACTCGATCCACTGGGCCTCGCCCCAGTCGGCACGCTTGAGAAGCCCCATCTCCCACGAGGCGGCCCGGCTCCACGGTGTCGCCTCGCCGTGGGTGTCCCACGCCCGCACCTGCCAGACCACCCGGTCCCGCGAGGCCAGGGCGGGACCGTGCCATCCAACGTCGGTCTGGGCCGGGGAACTCACCTTGCCGCTGTCCCACAGCAGACGGCCCCGGCCGAGGTCCGCCTCCGTACGCGCCGCGCGTATCCGGTAGGCGGACTGCGTCCATCCCGAACGCGCGCCGACAACCCGCCAGCTCAGTCGTGGGGCGGGGTCGTCGACGCCGAGCGGCTCGTCCTCACGGCCGTCGACGGCGAGACCGGTGACCCTCGCCCCCTGCCTCTCGCCATCCTGGTCGGCGTAGGCCTCCTGAACGGGGAGCCCTGGGACGACGGGTACCGCCAGCCCCGCTGCTGAGACGGCGGCCATGGTGCCGACAACCTGCCTACGACTCAACGCTGCTCCACCTTGGACATCGGGCATGCCGATCCTCCGATATGCGATTCGAATTGAACGTTTCAATCGCGTGACGCGAAACGCCGCCGGCCACCGAGGGTGGCCGACGGCGTGAAATCAGCTACCGGCCTTGTAGTCGGTGTCCATCTCACCGAGGAGCTTCTCGGGTGTGGACTGGTCGCTGAAGATCTCCTGGAGACCGCTGAGCATGGTCTGCTGGACCTTCGCGTTGGGCCAGAGCTGGTCCATGAACGGCACGGTCCTGCCGGCCTTGATGAACTGGGAGAGTTCGGCCAGCGACGGGTTCACCGCGAAGCCCGTGTCGGGCAGGCTGGGCAGGCCGCCCTGCTTCTTGACGAACAGGTTCATGCCCTCGGGGGACATCACGAAGTCCACGAATTGCAGGGCGAGTTCCTCGTTCTTCGCCTTGGCGTTGACGCCGTAGCCTGCGCCCGCCGCAGCGGGTATGAGGGTCTTTGACGGATCGTCGGTGGCCGGCAGAGCCTTGAGCGTGAAGGTGCCCTTCGGGTTCTTCTTCTCCAGGAGGGCGATCACCCAGTTGCCCTGGATGATGCCCAGCGTCTTTCCGGTCGCGGCGAGACCCTGGCTGGCTTCGTAGTTGGTCCCCAGAGGGTCCTTCTGGAAGCAGCCCGTCTTCTCCATCGTCACGTACTTGTCGAGGGCCGTGAGCCAGGGTGACTTGGCGAAGGTCGCCTGCCCGGCCTGCATCTTCTTGTCGAAGTCGCGGTCGTCGCCGTAGACGCTCGTGGCGACCAGCGCGTACTGGACGAGCTGGGTCACCCAGTTGTCCTGGTTGCCCAGGGCGAAGGCGGGCGTTCCCTTGGCCTTCGCGGCCCGGCAGAAGGCGAGCAGCTTCGTCCAGGTGTCCGGCGGCGTGAGACCCGCCTTCGCCAGGGCCTGCTCGTTGTAGACGGCGCCGATGCCGTTCTGCCCGAAGACCGCCGTGTAGGTCTTCCCCTCGTACTGGGCGACGCTCTTGATCGCGTCGGGCATCCTGGCGGCCCAGGGCCGGTCGGAGAGGTCGCGCAGGTAGCCGGGTTTGGCCAGGGTGTAGGTGGCGCCCGGGTTGCCGTTGCCGGGCCAGACCGACATCACGTCGGGTGCGGTGCCCGAGGACAGCTGGGTGCGGATCTGCTGCTGGTACTGGTCGGCGCCGCTGGTGGTGTAGCGGACCTTGACGCCCGGGTTGGCCTTCTCGAACGCCTTGACGACGTCCTCGACCGAACCCTGGTCGATGGAGGCGAGCGTCAGGGTTTTCGAGCCGCCCGAGCCGCCGTCGGAGCCGGCCTTGGTGCCACCGCTGCACGCGGCCAGCACAGCCATGGAGGTCATCGCGGCGATCAGGATCGGGAGTGTGCGTGTCTTCATGATGTCCCTCTCGGGGGAAGAGCCATCGGCATGCGGGGACGGTCGGGCGTCGGGGGTCATCCCTTCAGCCCTTCAGCCCGCCCGCGAAGCCGTTGATGATGCTGCGCTGCAGCACGAAGTAGACGAGCAGGACGGGCAGGATGCTGATCACCAGTGCGGCGAAGATGAGGTTCCAGTCGGTGACGTACTGGCCGACGAAGCCGGCGATCGCGACCGGCATGGTCTGCTGGGCGCTGCCGCTGAGATACAGCAGCGGGGTGAAGAAGTCGTTCCACACCGCTACGGCGTTGAGCACCAGGGCGGTGACCGTGATGGGTTTGAGCATCGGCAGGACCACGTACCGGAAGCCCTGCAGCGGTGTGCAGCCGTCGAGCAGTGCCGCCTCCTCGAAGTCGCGGGGCAGGGCGCGCAGGAAGCCGACGTAGAGAAAGACGGTGAACGGCACCTGCAAACCGGAGTAGAAGAGGACCAGCGCCCATGGTGTGCCGAGCAGGCCCAGGTCACGCATGGTCTGGTACAGGGGCAGCGAGGCGAGTTGGAAGGGCAGGACAAGGCCCAGGAGGAAGCCCAGGTACGTGCCCCGGGACCAGCGAGCCGTGGCACGCGCCAGTGGGAACGCCGCGAGCGAGGAGACGGCCAGCACGATCGCGACGCTGCACGCGGTCACCAGCAGGCTGTTGAGCAACGCCCCGCCCAGCGCGCCCTGCTGCCAGGCCTCGGTGAAGTTGTGCAGGGTGGGCGAGGTGGTCGGGCTGATCGGCGACGAGGTGTCCGATGCCGGCCGTACGGCCAGGTTGACCAGGACGTACACCGGGAAGCCCACGATCAGGGCGATGGCGATCATCGCCAGCTCCAGCCCGAAGGTGCGGCGACGGTAGCGGCTCACGACGTGGCCCTCTCGTTGCGGGACAGCACGGCGTACTGTCCGGTCGAAACGACGGCCACGATGATCGTGAGGATGACCGCGAGCGCGATGCTGTAGCCGAACTCCCCCAGCGTGAAGGCGTCTTTGTAGATCAGTGTCGAGAGAGTGTCGGTCGCGTGCCCCGGCCCACCGCCTGTCAACGCGTACACCTGGTCGAAGAGTTTGATGCCGCCGATGATCGACAGCATCAGGTTGATGGTGAGGGCGGGGGCGAGCAATGGCCGGGTGACCGACCAGAATCGCCGGACGGGGCCCGCGCCGTCCATGGACGCGGCTTCGTGGACCTCCTTGGGTACGGACTGGAGTCCCGCGAGGAAGATGACCATCGAGTAGCCGGCGAACTGCCAGACGATCACTCCGACCACCGACCACAGGGCGACCGTCGGGCTGCCCAGCCAGTCCTGCCGCAGGCTGCCCAGTCCGACCGCGCTCAGCAGGCTGTTCACCGCGCCGTCGGGACCGAGCAGGTTGCGCCAGAGGTAGGCGGTGACGATCGGGGTGATCACGGCCGGGGCGAACAGCAGGACCCTGAGCACGTTGCGGGACTTGATGGCGGAGTTGACCCCGAGTGCGAGCAGTAGGCCCAGCGCGTTCTGGATGACCGTGATCGACACGGCGATCAACAGTGTGTGCCAGATGGCCTGCCTCGCGTCGGGATCGCGGAACAGCTCGGAGAAGTTGTCGAGGCCCACGAAGGAGAAGTGGGGATCCAGGCCGTCCCAGTCGGTGAAGGCGTAGTAGACACCACGAACACTCGGCACCAGGACGACGAAGGCGAACAGTAGCGCCGCGGGCAGAGCGAACCACCAAGGCGGGGTGTTTCGCGCCCGCCGGACCTCAGAAACCGGTTCGGCGTCCGGAAGCCGGTGCGGCCGGTCATGGTCCGGAAGCTGCTCATGCGGGGCTATGGCCATCAGCACGCCTCCCTTCTTGAATCGATTCAAAGCATTGTCGGTGGCCACTGGCATGGAGGTGTCCGACGCCTGGTGGATAGTTCCGTGGAGCCGATGGGTAACGTTGCCCATAGGGTGTGGCCAGACCATAGAGAGCGTCCCGCGTGACGTCAAGAGGTCGCGCACGCTGCACGATTGTTACGGCGTGGCCCCTCGCGGCCGTCCCGGGGCTCCTTTCGGGCCTCAGAGCCGTCCGTAGACTCCCGACAGCGTTCACCAGCGGAAAAAGGAATCGAATGGAGCCACCAGCCCGGCGCCGTCGCGTCACGATCGTCGATGTCGCACGCCACGCCCAGGTGTCCACCACCGCGGTGTCCAAGGTGCTGCGCAACGCCTACGGGGCCAGCCCCGAGATGCGTGTCAAGGTACGCCGAGCGATCGACGAACTCGGCTACCGGCCGCACGCCGGGGCCAGAGGCCTGCGCGGACAGACCTACACCATCGGCGTGATGCTCCCCGACATCCGCAACCCCTTCTTCCCCGACGTCCTCGACGGCATCACCGCCCGACTGCGCGACACCGAGTACCAGGTCCTCCTGGGCCCCGGCTGCAACGGCGAAAAAGAAGAAGCCCGGGTCACCGAAGCGATGCTGGACCGCGGCATGGACGGCCTCATCCTCGTCGCACCCGTCTCACCCCGCACCCACCTCGAACACGTCGCCTCCTGCGTACCCACCGTCGTCGTCGGCCGCCACGGAACCTCCCCTCTCTACGACACCGTGGTCGACGACGACGTCCAGGGCGCCTCCCTGACCGTCGCCCACCTCGCCGCCCTCGGACACCACCGCATCGCCCACATCGAACACCACGAAACCGACCCCACCCGCCTCGCCGAAATGCCCAACGCCCGCCGCGCCGACGGCTACAGACAAGCCATGCGCACACACGGACTCGCCGAATGGATCGACGTCATCTCCACCACGTACACCCAGGAAGGCGGCTACAAAGGCGCCCAGGAACTACTGGCCCGCTCCCGTGTTCCTACGGCCGTCTTCGCCGGCGCGGACATCGTGGCCATGGGCGTCCTGGAAGCGATCAACGAAGCAGGCCTCTCCGCCCCCGGCGACATCTCGGTCGCCGGCTACGACAACACCACCTTCGCCGCTCTCGGCCCCGTCTCCCTGACCAGCGTCGACCAGGTAGGCCAGGAGATCGGCGAGAACGCCGCCCGCCTGCTTCTGGAACGACTCGCCGACCAGCACAAGCCCACCGAACAGGTCCGCCTCTCCCCCACTCTGATACCGCGCCGGACCACGAACCGGCCACCGGCGTAGCTCCGCCCGAGCCCCAGACGAACCGCGAGGAAACGTTCAACCGTTCGGTTGAATATGAGATTCCACCCGTGGGAAACGTTGCCCAAGCGTGGATGACGGGCAAGGATGGGGGCCGCCCGGCTCCCCTACCGACTCCCCGGCGCCGGATGACTTCGTACACCCCCCACCAGAGAGGCTTCCTCAGCGTGTCCAGCTTCCTCAGCAGACGACGTGTCCTCACCACCGGAGCGGGCGCCGCCCTCGGTATCGGCGCGGTCGCCGCGAACACCGCCCCGGCCGCCGCCTCCCCGGCCGCCTCGCGCGGCACCACCCGGGGCGAGGAGAAAAGGACCCTCGACGAGCTCTACCGGGCCGCTCTCGCCGAGGGCGGCAAGCTCGTCGTCTATGCCGGCGGGGACACCCCCACCCAGCAGGACGGCACCAAGGCCGCCTTCAAGGACCGCTTCCCCGACATCGATCTGACACTGATCGTCGACTACAGCAAGTACCACGACGTCCGAGTCGACAACCAGTTCGCCACGGACACCCTGGTCCCGGACGTCGTCCAGTTCCAGACCCTGCAGGACTTCGACCGCTGGAAGCAGCAGGGCCGCCTCCTGCACTACAAGCCCGCCGGCTTCTCCAAGGTCTACGACAAGTTCAAGGACCCGCAGGGCGCCTGGGTCGCCACCGGAGCCATCGCCTTCAGCTTCATGTACGACACGGCGGCGGCCGGCGCGCGGACGCCGCTCACCCCGCGTGACCTGGTCGATCCGAAGTGGAAGGGCAAGATCGCCTCGTCCTACCCGCACGACGACGACGCCGTCCTCTACCTCTACACCCTGTACGCCCAGAAGTACGGCTGGGACTGGGTCGCCAGGTTCGCCGCCCAGGACGTGCGGTTCTCCCGCGGCAGCAACACTCCGGGGGAAGCAGTCTTCGGCGGTCAGAAGACGATCGGCGTCGGCACCGCCGGGTCCGCGGTCAGTACTGATCCCGTGACGTTCGCCGTCGGCGCCGGACACCCCTTCATGGCGTGGGGCCAGCGCATGGCCGTACTCAAGCAGGCGAAGAACGACACCGCCGCCAAGCTCTTCCTCAACTGGCAGCTGTCGACGGAGATGCAGAACAACTCCTTCAACGGCTGGTCCGTCCGCACCGACATCACTCCCCCGGCGGGCCTCAAGCCCATCTGGGAGTACCCCAACGCCCACGTCGACGGCTTCCCCCGCTTCATGTCCGACCGCGCCGCCGTCGAACGCTGGAAGCAGACCTTCGCCCTGTACTTCGGCGAGGTCAAGGGTGACCCCACCCCCGGCACGCTCGGACTGCACCCGGGGGCGTAGCAGGGGGCGGT
>NZ_AEJB01000554.1 GCF_000331005.1 Streptomyces turgidiscabies Car8 | reverse complement strand
CGACGCCGCCCCGCGCCCGCCCGGGAGGGCCGGCCACGCCACGGGTGCCCGCCCTGCTTCCCCGCTCCCGTCCCACCACGCTCACCGTTCCGTACCTCGATGTCGAGGCGCCGGTCGTGGACCTGCACCTCGACCGGCACGGGCAGCTCACCGCGCCCCCGGACGACAACTCCAACCTGGCCGGCTGGTACGCGGACGGGCCGTCCCCCGGCGAGAACGGCACGGTGATCGTCGTAGGGCATCGCGACACCCGTGCCGGGGCCGCCGTGTTCATCGGCCTCGACGCGGTCACACCCGGGCGGCGGGTCGAACTCCGGCGCGCGGACGGGCGTACGGCCGTCTACACCGTCGACGCCGTGAAGACGTACGACAAGGCGCACTTCCCCAGCAAGGAGGTGTACGGCGCCCGCGCCCGTCCCGAGCTGCGGCTCATCACCTGCGGCGGCGGCTACGACCGACGGACCGGTTACAGCGGCAACATCGTCGTGTACGCCCATCTGACGGCGACGCGACCGGCGCCGTCCGCGTCCCCGGGCCGCGTGGACAGGGCGCGTTCACGCTGACTCGTCGGCCCTGTCGGGCCGTGGCCGCGCCGGGGCGACCCCCTCGGCGGCCACGGCCCCCGGCACCTGTGTCCGAGCCCGGGCCCGGGACCGTGACACCGCCACCCCCGCCAGGCACAGCCCGCCGCCCGCCAGCGTGAGCAGTCCGGGCACCTCGCCCAGCGCCAGCCAGGACATCAGGACGACCAGGGCGGGCACGGCGTAGGTGGTCGCGCCCATGCGGCTGGCCGTCGTACGGGCCAGCGCGTACGCCCAGGTCGTGAAGGCCAGCGCGGTCGGGAAGACGCCCAGGTAGATCATGTTGAGGGTGGCCGAGAGCGGCGCGTCGGCCGCCTCGCCGACCAGTTGCCCGGCGAACGGCAGACAGGTCAGGGCCCCGACCAGACAGCCGAACGTCGTCGCCTGAAGGGCGCTCGCCCGGCCGAGAACCGGCTTCTGCGCGACGACACCCGTGGCCCACGCGGCAGCCGCGAGCAGACACAGCGCCACCCCGAGCACCGATGTGCCGCCCCCGCCGGACATCGACAGCCCCACGGTCACCGCGCCCGCGAACGACACCGCCATGCCCGCGAGCAGCCGGGGCGGCATCGGATCGCCGAGCAGCCGGGTGCCGAGCAGGGCGATGAGAATCGGGCCCACGTTCACGACGAGGGCGGCCGTCCCCGCGTCCACCTGCTGCTCGCCCCAGTTCAGGACCACCATGTAGACCCCGAACCAGAGCACCCCCGAGATCGCGATCCCGCGCCACGCGGACCGGGGCGGCAGCCCCTCCCGCCGTACGAGACAGATCGCCCCCAGCGTCACGAACCCGGCGAGCATCCGCCCGAGCGCCAGCGCCCCCGGCGAGTAGGCGGCCCCCGCACTGCGGATCGACACGAACGCGGAGGCCCACAGCACCACGGTCACACAGGCGGCGACCGTGGCGAGCACCTCCGCGCGAGGGGCCGGGCGCGAGGTCGGGGAGGAGGTCATCATGCTCCAGAGGCTAGGCAGATCAGGCGGGAAGGGCTCGCGATTTTCGGACGTGAGGCTGGGTGCCGGTCGTACGGCCGTTCAGCGCAGGGCCGTCGCCTCGATGCCGAGGAGCTGGGCGAGGCGGTGTTCCCCTTCGGGGGTCACCCTGACCGCCCGCTCCGAGCCGATGCGTACGCACCAGCGGGCGTCCAGGGCATGCCGGCACAGGGCGGCGCCGGCGGTGCCCGCGAGGTGGGGGCGGCGCTCGGTCCAGTCGAGGCAGGCGCGGGTGAGAGGGCGGCGACCGGAGCGGTCGAGGTCGATGCCGGCGCCGGCGAACCAGCGCAGCCCGGCGTCCGTGAGCGCGAACCCGTTGTCCTGGCTCAGCAGCCCCCGCCCGGTCAGCGCGTCGGTGAGGGCGATGCCGAGCCGTCCGGCGAGATGGTCGTAACAGGTACGGCCGCGTGCCATCGCGGACCCGGCGCCGGACTCCCGCAGTGTGCGCGCCGGTTGGGGCGCGGTGAGACCGGCGTGGGCGGCGAGTTCCTCCACCAGTTGGGCCACGCGGGCGTCGGCCAGCCGCACATAGCGGTGCCGTCCCTGGCGTTCCTCGGTGAGCAGCCCGCCGGCGACGAGCCGGCCCAGGTGCTCGCTGGCGGTCGACGGGGCGACCCCGGCATGCCGCGCCAGTTCGCCGGCGGTCCACGCCCGTCCGTCCAGCAGCGCGAGCAGGAAACCGGCCCGTGTCTCGTCCGCCAGCAGTCCGGCCAGCGCCGCGAGACCGGACGCGCGGCCCGGCCTCCTCGCCGCCCTCGGCTGCCTCGCATCCCTCGTGGTCATGGCTTCAGCATGGGGTACGGATACTTCGGCGCCCACCGAAATGTGCCCGGGCGGGACGCCTGTCCGGGCCTACTCGGATCGCTGCAGCTGCTCGTACTGCTGTGCCAGTCCGGCCAGCAGTGCCGCGAGGCCGGTCTCGAAGGCCCGCTCGTCGATCTTCTCCTGCTGCTCGGAGAGGAGGTGGGCCTGTCCGAGGTGGGGATAGTCGGCCGGGTCGTACGCGCTCTCGTCGTCCACGAAGCCACCGGCGAAGGAGCCGAGCGCGGAGCCCATGATGAAGTACCGCATCAGCGCGCCGATCGACGTGGCCTGGGCGGGCGGCCAGCCCGCGTCGACCATCCCGCCGTAGACGGCGTCGGCGACGCGCAGGCCGGCCGGACGGCGGCCGGGTCCGCGGGCCATCACCGGAACGATGTTCGGATGGTCGCGCAGGGCGGCCCGGTAGGAGACCGCCCAGTCGTGCAGCGCGGTACGCCAGTCGGGGCGCTCCCCGCCCTCTTCGCCCCCCTCGCCTCCCTCGTTCCGCTCGCCCCGGTCGAACATCGACAGGTCGACCAGCACACTCACCGAGTCCGCGACCGCCTCCAGGATCTGGTCCTTCGTGCGGAAGTGGTTGTAGAGGGACGGCCCGCTGACACCCAGCTCGGCGGCGAGCCGACGCGTCGACAGGGCGGCCAGTCCTTCCGAGTCCACCAGCGCCCGTGCCGTCTCGACGATCAGGTCGGTGCTGAGGAGGGGCTTGCGCGGTCGGGCCATGGCGCACATAGTAGGGCTGCCACTGTAAACTAGCAGTGCTAATTTAAATGGCATCTACGCCTGTGAGGTGGGGCTCGTCATGAACCTGGAACTGAGCGACGAGCAGACCGCTGTCCAGCGGCTCGCCCGGGACTTCGTCGAGCGCGAGATCACCCCGAACGTCGTCGCCTGGGACCGCGCCGAGAACGTCGACCGGTCGATCGTCAGGAAACTGGGCGACGTGGGCTTCCTGGGGCTGACCGTCGACGAGGAGTACGGCGGCTCGGGCGGCGACCATCTCGCGTACTGCCTGGTGACCGAGGAACTCGGCCGCGGGGACTCCTCCGTGCGCGGAATCGTCTCGGTGTCCCTGGGGCTGGTGGCCAAGACGGTCGCGCACTGGGGGACCGAGGAGCAGAAACGCCGCTGGCTGCCCGGCCTGACCTCCGGCGAGTACGTCGGCTGCTTCGGCCTGACCGAACCGGGCACCGGGTCCGACGCCGGCAACCTCACCACGCGGGCGGTGCGCGAGGGTGACAACTACGTCGTCAACGGCACCAAGATGTTCATCACGAACGGCACCTGGGCGGACGTGGTGCTGCTCTTCGCCCGCTCCACCGACGCCCCCGGCCACAAGGGCGTCTCCGCCTTCCTCGTGCCGACCGACACCCCCGGACTGACCCGCCGCACCCTGCACGGCAAGCTCGGCCTGCGTGGTCAGGCCACGGCCGAACTGGTCTTCGAGGACGTGCGCGTGCCCGCCTCGGCGATGCTGGCCCCCGAGGGCAAGGGCTTCTCCGTGGCCATGTCGGCGCTCGCCAAAGGGCGCATGTCGGTCGCCGCCGGGTGTGTCGGGATAGCCCAGGCCGCCCTGGACGCCGCCGTGCGGTACGCGGGCGAGCGCGAGCAGTTCGGCGGGCCCATCGCGCGGCACCAGCTGGTGCAGGAACTGCTCAGCGACATCGCCGTGGACGTCGACGCGGCCCGGCTGCTGACCTGGCGGGTCGCCGACCTGATCGACCGCGGTCTGCCATTCGCCACCGAGTCCTCCAAGGCCAAGCTGTTCGCCTCCGAGGCCGCCGTCCGCGCCGCGAACAACGCCCTCCAGGTCTTCGGCGGCTACGGCTACATCGACGAGTATCCGGTGGGCAAACTCCTGCGCGACGCCCGCGTGATGACCCTCTACGAGGGCACGAGCCAGATCCAGAAGCTGCTGATCGGCCGCGCGCTGACCGGCGTATCGGCGTTCTGAGGTCGGCGGCGGCCGGGCCGGACAGGTCGCGATCTGAGTATCTGTCTGAGTATCCCGACGGATGTGGCACAGGCCACGTCGGCCGATTCTTGTCCCCATGAGTGAGACACCGGTCAAGCAGCAGAACACGGCGGCCTTCTACGGCCAGGCCGTCGCGTCCTTCGGTATCGCCATGGGGGCGACCACCATCGGCATCTTCCGTTTGCAGGCCGACGCCTGGGTGCGCGGCTTCCTCGGGATCGCCGTCCTCTACCTGGTGACGTCCGCCTTCACCCTGGCCAAGGTCATCCGTGACCGCCAGGAGGCCGGGCAGATCGTCAGCCGGGTCGACCAGGCCCGGCTGGAGAAGCTGCTCGCCGAGTACGACCCCTTCGAGAAGCACTGATCCGCAAGGCCCCGAGCAGGCGCCCTAAGCGCTCGCTCACCCGCGGCGGTACAGTAGGGGGTCACTGTCGGTGGAAGGGGCGAACGGGCGATGAGTACGGCGGAGCAGACGGCCGGCGGCGAGGCGGCGCCTTGGGGTGAGGTGACCCCCGACGCGGCCCGGCGGCTGCTCGTCGCCGCGGTGGAGGCCTTCGCCGAGCGTGGCTACCACGCGACGACGACCCGTGACATCGCGGGCCGCGCGGGCATGAGCCCGGCCGCGCTCTACATCCACTACAAGACCAAGGAAGAGCTGCTCCACCGGATCAGCAGGATCGGCCACGAGAAGGCCGTCGACATCCTGCGTACGGCGGCTCGGACCGAGGGCACCGCGGCGGAACGGCTGGCGGAGGCCGTCAGCTCCTTCGTCCGCTGGCACGCCGGGGGGCGTACCACCGCACGGGTCGTGCAGTACGAACTCGACTCGCTGGGCCCCGACGCCCGCGCGGAGATCCTCGCGCTGCGCCGTCAGTGCGACGCCGAGGTGCGCGGGATCCTCGAGGACGGGGTGGAGGCGGGCGAGTTCGACGTGCCCGACGTCCAGGGCACGACGCTCGCCGTGCTGTCGCTGTGCGTCGACGTGGCCCGCTGGTTCAACGTCAACGGCTCGCGCACCCCGGACGAGGTCGGCGGACTCTACGCCGACCTCGTGCTGCGGATGGTGGCGGCCGGACAACCCGTGTTCACCGGCTCGGGTTCACCGGCTCACAGGTAGTACCGCGACACCGACTCGGCGACGCACACCGGCTTGTCGCCGCCCTCGCGCTCCACGCTGAAGGCGACGGTCACCTGCACTCCGCCGGTCACGTCCTCGACCCCGGAGATCCGCGCGGTGGCGCGCAGGCGTGAGCCGACCGGGACGGGGGAGGGGAAACGAACCTTGTTCGTCCCGTAGTTGACGCCCATCTTCACGTTCTCGACCGTGATCAGCTGCGGCCCGAAGAGCGGCAGCAGCGACAGGGTGAGATAGCCGTGCGCGATGGTCGTCCCGAAGGGGCCGGTGGCCGCCTTCTCCGGGTCCACGTGGATCCACTGGTGATCGCCGGTCGCGTCGGCGAACAGGTCGATCCGCTTCTGGTCGACCTCCAGCCAGTCCGTGTACCCCAGTTGCTCGCCCACCGCCGCCTTCAGGTCGTCCGCACCCGTGAAGATCCTCGGCTCTGCCATTCCCGGCCTCCTCGCCACTGTGTCCAGGCAACCGCACTGCGCCCGGACAACTTCATGCCTAAGCAACTGCTTAGCATGGTAGGCCGTGGGCCCCATGTCAACGGACTGCGGTCCGTGCCGGGTGGGTAGGGTTCGAGGGGTGCCCCAGATTCCCGAGAAGATCCACGAACTCACGGTCGGCCAGCTCGCCGCCCGCAGCGGCGCCGCTGTCTCCGCCCTGCACTTCTACGAGTCCAAGGGCCTCATCACCAGTCGCCGCACCTCGGGCAACCAGCGCCGCTACAGCCGTGACGCGCTGCGCCGGGTCGCCTTCGTCCGGGCCGCGCAGCGCGTCGGCATCCCCCTCGCCACGATCCGCGAGGCGCTCGCCGAACTCCCCGAGGAACGTACCCCCACCCGGGAGGACTGGTCCCGGCTCTCCGAGAACTGGCGCGCCGAACTCGACGAGCGCATCAAGCAGTTGAACCGGCTCCGGGACCATCTCACCGACTGCATCGGCTGCGGCTGCCTCTCCCTGGAGGGCTGCGTCCTCTCCAACCCGGACGACGCCTTCGGCGAGAGCCGGGCGGGATCCCGTCTGATGGTGGAGAGGCGCGGCGCCGCTCCGGCTACTCGAACTCCGTCCCTCCCTTGCGTGTCAGATACGCCGGACTGACCGCCTTGGCGATCGCCCGCCCGCCGGTCACCGCGCTGTACCGCTCGACGGCCGGCCGGATCACGACACCCTCCCGCAGATGCAGCCCCCGCCCGGACACCGTCTCGCGCCCGCTCGCGATCTCCAGGATCCGGTCGATGTCGTACGGACCCTCGAACAGCCTTGGTACGAGCGGCAGTCGGCCCTCCAGCAGCTCTGCCGGGTCGAGCCAGCGGACCTCCCCGTCGACCTCCGCCGACACGTCGAACACGGCGTACCCGAGCGTCTCGCGCCGGCCGTCCGCGCCGTACGTCAGATCCTGTACGCCCGCTCCGTAGACCTCGCCGAAGATCCCGACCCGGCGTGCCCCGAGCCGCTCGGCGAGTTCGGCCGCGGCCCCGGCGACGTCGTGGGCGGTCACCGCACGCCAGTACAGATTGCGCGGGTCCTCCTTGAGGGCGAGGGACTTGGCACCGAACCCCTTCGAGGACACCTGGACGCGCCCCTCGGCCGCGAGATACGTCAGCAGACAGGCCGAGCCGTGCAGCTTCTCGGTGAGGACGACCGGCTCGCCCGGCGTGAAGATGTCCGGGTAGCGCTGGACGTTCTCGATGTCGACCCAGCTCAGAAGGTCGGGCGCGGACTCGACGTCGCCGTTCATGGTGGGCGGGATCGGCGGCACCCATTTGACGATGCCCAGCCGCTCCGCGAAGTCGGCGCCCTCGGCGGCGGCCCGCGCCAGGTCGACGCCGTCGAGGGCGCGAGGGCGGCAGACGATGCCCTGCGAGAGCTCGCCGCGCAGCCGTACCGCCTTGACCCGGTCCGAGTTGGTCCCCGCCAGTCGTCCGGTCAGGCCCAGCTCGTCGACCAGCCCGGTCGGCAGCACGGACTGCTCGGGGATGTACACGGCCGTGTCGCCGGTCCGGTACACGCCCTTGGCCACGACGGCGCGGTACAGGCCCACCTGGGCCAGCTCCAGTGCGTCGGCGTTGGGGTGTGGGTGGATGGTCAGGGTTTCGGCGGTGACGCGCAGCGTCGACATGGGTGTCTCCTCAGTGGGGTCTCATCTTCGCCAACTCTCCTTGTGGGAAAGGGGTGGAGCCATGGATTTTGTTGCTGCTATGCGCTCCGCCGGGGGTGCGTGACTGTCTGCGGGTTCGTTGTGGCTTGTCGCGCAGTTCCCCGCGCCCCTATCGGGCGCTTGTCTGCGCCAGGGCTGCTCTCACCAGCTCGGCGTTGGACTTCGCCCGTTCGCCGTTCGGCAGGTGGAGGGTGTCTTCGAGGCCGATGCGGGTTTGGAGGCCCAGGCGGGCCGCTAGGCGGAGTACCGGCCAGGTGCCTGCCTCTTCGCCGTGGAGGAGGACCGGGCGCCCGTGGGGCGACCTGCTCAGGTCGGTGAGGAGGGTGCGGGCCGTCGCCTCGGCCGTGGTCGGGTCGGGGTCCGTCACCTCTGCCAGGACGCGCAGGACCTTCGGGGCGAGGGGTGAGGCAGCGAAGCGCGCCGGTCCGTCCGTGCCGGACCAGATGCCGGCCTCGACGCCCACCCCCAGACCGATGAGGAGGGCCGCCAGCTCCTCCGCGCCCGGCTCGTGCCAGTTGACGGAGGCGTGGTCGGGCAGCATCGTCCAGCTTCTTACCCGCTCCAGCCGCGCCGTCGGATCCGGCTCGGTCCAGGCGCCGGTGGTCACGCCGACCGGCACTGTGACCCGCGACCGTATCGCCGTCAGCGTCGCCGCGACCGCGCGCGGCGACAGGGTGTCCTGTCCGCAGGGGGACTTGGGGTGGACGTGGACGTCGGTGGCCCCGGCCAGGACCGCTTCGGCCGCCGAGTCGGCCATCGCTTCCGGCGACAGCGGTATCAGCGCGCCGTGCGCGGCGCCCCGGGAGCCGTTGAGACACACCTGCGTCATGCCCCGATGGTGCCATCCGGTTCGGTTGGGGGGTGCGGCATCCCCGGCGCACCCCCGTCGTGCTCAGGCCGACGCAAGCAGCAGCCGTCCGCGCCTGGATTCCGCCAGTGCCTCGGGGGTCAGTACGGGCCGCGGCACCACGATGCCGCACTCCGTGCAGACAGGACCCGACGACGGCTCATGGGCCAGGTCGTACTTCCAGGTGAGGCGCTCCCCGTCGCACACCGGGCACACCGAGCCCGGTTCGCGTTCCAGGGCGGCGATCAGCCGTCGCAGCACCTCGGCCAGCGGTTCGTGGGGGTGCACCCCCGGGTCGTCGCACCAGGCCACCCCGAACCCACCCCAGGTCAGCCGATGCCAGTCGTCCACGCTCCCGGGCCTGCGCAGCCCGTCGAACTTCTCCTTCTTGCGGCGCTTCGCGAACTCCACCTCGTACGCCTGCCAGACCGAGCGCGCTTCCTCCAGCTCGTCCAGTGCGGCCACGAGCCGCGCTGGATCGGGGGAGCGGTCCTCGGGTCCGAACCCGGCCCGGGAGCACAGGTGGTCCCAGGTCGCCCTGTGCCCGTAAGGGGCGAATCGCTCAAGGCACTTACGGAGCGAGTACCGCCGCAGTGCCAGATCGCACCGCGGGTCCCGCACCTGTCTCGCCAGACTCCGGAAACCGGCCATCGCCTTGCACCTCCGTCACATCTGCACCTGTACTTCGGTCACTTCGGCGTCGTCGAACGGACGTCGCCGAATAGACGTATCGACAAGCGATTCGGCTCCATCTGTTTTCCGATGACGGCCATAAGCCGCTCGCCGGGCCCCCTCGGGACCGACGTCAACGGCTCTAAGCCGTCCGCCGGACCACCCTCCACGGTTACCTCCCACAACTGTCGGCCGTCTGTGCAACACCTGTTGAGCACGGCGCCGGACCGGTTTCACGTCCAGCGCCTCGAAGTGCCCCCGCACTCCCCAACGCAATTCCTGTACCACGTTGTTCAAAAGTGACGCATGTTCATCTTCTATCGCGGGGATACCGGCGGTAACCTCTGGCCCACTCCGTTCGGAGTGGCCCACCCCCCGGTCCGGAGGAGCTGCCATGTCCCGGCGCACCCCAGGCAACACCGTCGACAGAACCTTCGACAGACTGAGAACTCCCCGCGGACTCTTCGGGTTCCTGAAGACCGCAGCCGTATGCACACTCATTGCCGGTCTTTTGTCGCCGCTTTCTCCGCTTTCCCCCGCGACCGAGGCTCAGGCCGCCGCCGCGAACGACTACTGCGGCGGTCAGTGTTCCGACATCCTGCCGCCCGGCCAGAACGGCAACGCGACCCTCGCCCAGATCCTCCTGAACCAGGCCTTCGGTTCGCAGCCCGACCATGCGGAAGACCAGCTCGGGCCCTATGCCAACCTGGCCACGGGCTACACCGGCCTCACCAACACCACGATCAACAACTTCTTCAACGACTCCTCGTTCGGGGTCGCCGCCGACCAGGTCGCCTCCACCCTGGCTCCGGCAGGCCGCACCGACGTGACGATCGTCCGTGACAAGAAGACGGGTGTGCCGCACATCACAGGCACCACCCGCTACGGCACCGAGTTCGGCGCCGGGTACGCCGCAGCCCAGGACCGCCTCTGGCTGATGGACGTCTTCCGCCATGTCGGACGCGGCCAGCTCACCCCCTTCGCGGGCGGTGACCCCTCCAACCAGGGCCTCGAGCAGGAGTTCTGGCGCCACGCCCCGTACACCGAGGCCGACCTCCAGGCCCAGATAGACAACGCGGTCGCCACCAACGGTGCCCGCGGCCAGCAGGCCCTCGCCGACGTCAACGCCTATGTCGCGGGCATCAACGCCTACATCGACGCCTCCGACAGCGGCCGGTACTTCCCCGGCGAGTACGTCCTCACCGGCTGGAAGGACTCCGTCACCAACGCGGGCACCATCCAGAAGTTCAAGGCCACCGACCTGGTCGCGCTGGCCTCCGTGATCGGCGCGCTCTTCGGCTCCGGCGGTGGCGGCGAGGTCAACAACGCGATCTCGCTGATGGCCGCGCAGTCCCAGTACGGCGTCGTCCAGGGCACCAAGGTCTGGGAGGCGTTCCGCGAGCGCAACGACCCCGAGGCCGCCCTCACCGTCCACAACGGCGAGAGCTTCCCGTACGCGACCGCGCCCGCCGACCCGCAGGGCGAGGCCCTGCCGGACGCGGGCACGGTCGCCGAGGAACCACTGGTGTACGACCGTACGGGCAGCGCCGCCACGACGACAGCGACCAGCGCCTCCACCACGGCGACTGCCACCGCCCTCACCTCCGCGAAGCGCGGTATGTCCAACGCCCTGGTGGTGAGCGGCGCCAAGACCGCCAGCGGCCACCCGATCGCCGTCTTCGGTCCGCAGACGGGCTACTTCGCCCCGCAGCTGCTCATGCTGCAGGAGATCCAGGGCCCGGGCCTCAGCGCGCGCGGCGCCTCGTTCGCGGGGCTGAGCATGTACGTCGAACTCGGCCGCGGCCAGGACTACGCGTGGAGCGCGACGACTTCCGGGCAGGACATCATCGACTCGTACGCGGTCGAGCTGTGCCAGGACGACGTCCACTACTTCTACCACGGCACCTGCACCGCCATGGAGAAGATCGAGCAGACCAACGCCTGGAAGCCGACCACGGCCGACGGTACGGCCGCCGGTTCCTACCGGATGCAGGTCTACCGCACCAAGTACGGTCCGGTGAGCCATCGGGCGACGGTCGGCGGGAAGAAGGTCGCCTACACCACCCTGCGCTCCTCCTACATGCACGAGGCCGACTCGATCATCGGCTTCCAGATGCTGAACGACCCGGACTACGTGAAGAGCCCGGCGACCTTCCAGGCCGCCGTCCAGCACATCAACTACACCTTCAACTGGTTCTACGCCGACTCCACGCACACCGCGTACTACAACAGCGGTGACAACCCGGTGCGGGCGAGCGGCGTCGACGCCGAGTTCCCGGTCTGGGCGCAGGCCGCCTACGAGTGGCGCAACTGGAACCCGGCGACGAACACCGCCGACTACACGCCGGCCTCGGCCCACCCCAACTCGATCGACCAGGACTACTACATCTCCTGGAACAACAAACAGGCCAAGGACTACACCAGCGCCTCGTGGGGCGACGGTTCCGTCCACCGGGGCAACCTCCTGGAGGACCGGGTCAAGAAGCTCGTCGCGGCGGGCGGTGTGACCAGGGCGCAGCTGGTGAAGGCGATGGCCGACGCCGCCCTCACCGACCTGCGGGCCGAGGACGTGCTGCCGAAGCTGCTGCGGGTCCTCAACAGCTCGGCGGTCACCGACACCACGGCCGCGGCTGCCGTCAGCAAGCTGTCCGCGTGGGTGACGGCGGGCGCCAAGCGCACGGAGACGTCCGCGGGTTCGAAGACGTACGCCAACGCCGACGCGATCCGCATCCTGGACGCCTGGTGGCCGCTGCTGGTGGAGGCCGAGTTCCAGCCGGGCCTCGGCACCGACCTCTACACCGCCATCACCACCAACCTCCCCGTCGACGAGGCACCCTCGGCCGCGCACGGCCCGACCGGGGCACACGCGGGAAGCTCCTTCCAGTACGGCTGGTGGAGCTACGTCGACAAGGACATCCGGGCGGTTCTCGGTGACTCGGTGCAGGGCGGGCTGACGCAGAAGTACTGCGGCGGCGGCACGCTCAGCGGTTGCCGGGACATCCTGATCAGCACCCTGAAGACCGCGGCGGGCAAGACGGCCGCCCAGGTCTACCCCGCCGACAAGCTCTGCACCACCGCGGGCAACCAGTGGTGCGCCGACTCGATCGTCCAGCGCACCCTGGGAGGCATCAAGCACTACAACATCAGCTGGCAGAACCGTCCGACCTACCAGCAGGTCGTCGAGTTCACGTCACACCGGTGACAACCCATGAGAACCGGTGAGAGCCGGTAGCGGCTGAGGCACCTGTGGTGGT
>NZ_AEJB01000553.1 GCF_000331005.1 Streptomyces turgidiscabies Car8 | reverse complement strand
GCCGCGGTGTGTGCTTCAGGTCAGCCCTCGTGGCCGGCCGAGTGGGTCGCCTCGGCGCCGGTGTGCGCGCTGTGGTCGGTGCCGACCTCGGTGGTCCCGCCGAGCTTGCCCTGCAGCTTCGCGATCACCTTCTTGTCGCCGACCGCGGTCCACTTGCGGCCCAGGAGGTAGAAGCCGCCGTAGTCCTTGGCCCCGTTGATCCACTCACGCTGGCCGCGGTCGGTGGCGTACGTCAGGAGGAGGAACTTGCCGTAGGTGGTGGTCTTGCAGGCGGCCTGGCGGAGCTCGTCCGCGTCGATCTGCATGATGGGCTTGCAGCCCGCCTCGCTCGCGATGTGCTCCAGGCTGCCGGTCGCGGCCACCGGCGTGGCGTCGATCGTCGTGGCCGCCGAGTCGCTCGCGCCGCCTGAGCAGCCCGCCAGGGCCAGCGCCGCCAGGGCTGTGACTGCGGCGGTCACGAGCTTCGGTCGCGTCACCATCATCTGTTCTTCCTCCGGTCCGTTCGGCGCCGACACTACTCTCGGCCCATGCCGCGGGGAGGCCCGGTCAAGGGCCCTCCCCCTCGATACGGCTACGGGGCACCAACCACTCAATCAGGGAACGTGTGTGCGAGAGTGGGCAAGTGAACGCAGACTGGGAAGAGCGTGTGGTCGCCGCCTGGGCGACCTTCGACGACTACGACGAGGAGCACGGGGCCGACTTCCGTGCGGTGATCGACGCCCTCGTCGCGGAACTGCCCGCCGACAGCCCTCTGGCTTCTTTCGAACAGGCATGCGCCTGGGACTCGACGGGCCACTCCGACCGGGCGGAGCCGCTCTACCGGGAGGCGCTCGCGCTCGGGCTCGGCGAACAGAGCGGATACAAGGGCCGCCGCGCCAAGATCCAGCTGTCGAGTTCGCTGCGCAACCTCGGCCGGGCCGAAGAGGGCGTCAAGCTCCTCACCCCCGAACTGGACGCCCCCTCCGACGAGTTGGACGACGCCGTACGAGCGTGTCTGGCACTGTGCCTGTCCAGCCTCGGCCGGGACCGTGAGGGCCTCTCGCTGGTCCTCGGCGCCCTCGCTCCTCATCTGCCGCGCTATCAGCGGTCGATGGCGAACTACGCCCGCCTGCTGACCGAGCCCGACGCGTAACTCCCGGACGGCCAGGTGACCATCCCGCGATTCGCTCGTTCTGCTGAACGTGCAGTCACAGGATGTCGCCTTCAGCCCCGCCACCGGTAAAAGCGCCAAGGGCCGCCCCGTCGTCGACGTGGAGCAGGCCGAGGCCGCGCTCGTCGAGCACTATCCCCGGCTCGTCCGGCTCGCCTATCTGGTGCTGCCGCCGAGCCTCGGCCGTAGCCGGCGCGTCCTGACGGCGCACGCCCTCACCCAGCGTGCGCTGCCCAGGGGGCGCACGGCCACCGCCACCGTCCCGGCCCAGCCGAAGGGCCGCGCGGGCGACCCCGGCTACGCGCTCGTCCGCCTCCAGGTGCTGCGTACGGCGCTCGCGGCGGGGCAGCCGTGGCGCGGACGCTCCCTGCCGAAGCGGTCGCAGTTGCCGCCGCTGCTCCCCCAGGTCTGGGGCCTGCGGCTCTTCCCCCGTTCGGGCGGCGCCGACGAACTCGCCCTGGACCAGCGGCTGTCGGCGCTCTCCGGCCCCGCCCGGGCCGCGTACGTCCTGCGCGGTCTGGAGAAGCTCCCGGACGCCGACGTACGCACCGCCCTGGAGGCCGCCGGGGTCGACCGGCCGATCGAGGCGCTCCGCGAGGCGGACGAGGTCCCGGCGCAGTACGCGCTGCTCGGCTCCGCCGAGTTCGACCCGTGTTCGCTGCAGGCGCGTCCGACCGACCTGATGCGGCGCAGGCAGCA
>NZ_AEJB01000552.1 GCF_000331005.1 Streptomyces turgidiscabies Car8 | reverse complement strand
GGACATGTACGGCCCGCTCGCGCAGTACTACGTGAAGTTCCTCCAGGAGTACAAGGCCAAGGGCGTCGACGTCTGGGGCATCACCCCGCAGAACGAGCCGACGATCTCACCGTCCACGTACTCGGCGATGCTGTGGTCCGCGGGCAACGAGGCGACCTTCATCGCCGACAACCTCGCCCCCGCACTCCAGCAGGCCGGCCTCTCCGGCACGAAGATCCTCGCAGGGGACGCCGACCACGTGTACCCCGACTACGCGAACACGCTGATGGCCAATCAGGCGGCCCGTGACGCGATGTACGGCACCGCGTGGCACTGTTACGCGAACGACCTCGGCAAGATGACCACCATCCACAACTCCTTCCCGGACAAGCGGCTCTACGAGAGCGAGTGCTCCACCGGGCCGGGCATCGCGCCGATGAACGCCGCCCAGCTCGCCCTGGAGTCGACCTTCAACTGGGCCAGCGGCGCCCTGCTGTGGAACCTGGCCCTCGACACCGACGGCGGCCCGAAGATGGGCGTCGGCTGCACCAACTGCACCGGACTGGTCACCGTCGACCAGGCCACCGGCAAGGCCACGTACACCGACAACTACTACCAGCTCGGCCAGTTCTCGAAGTTCCTGGTCCCCGGCGCCACCCGGATCGGCTACAGCGACGGCGGCGGCATCTGGGCGCAGGCCTACCAGAACCCCGACGGCGGCGAGGTGCTGGTCGCCTACAACAACAACTCCTCCGCCACCACGTTCACCACCACCTGGAACAACACCGGATCGTTCTCCTACACGCTGCCCTCGCACGCCACGGTCACCTTCACCCGCGGCGCGCAGACAACCGCAGGACAGATCGTCGGCCAGGGCTCGAACCGGTGCCTGGACGACACCGGCAACGCGGCCAACGGCATCCAGCAGAACATCTGGGACTGCACGTCGGGGAGCGCCAACCAGCAGTACACGTACTCGCCGAGCCGTGAGTTGCAGGTCGCGGGCAAGTGCCTGGGCGCGTTCGGGAACGGCACCGCGAACGGCACCAAGGTCGTCACCTGGGACTGCAACGGCGGGGCAAGTCAGAAGTGGACCTTCCACGCCGACGGCAGCGTCACCAACGACCTGTCCGGCCTCTGCCTCGACGTGACCGGCACGGCCACGGCGAACGGGTCCAAGGTCCAGCTGTGGAGCTGCACCGGCGCCTCCAACCAGAAGTGGTCGGCCTCCAGCGGAGGCTGACGGACAAACGGCGTCCGCCCGTTTAGGGAAGCGCCGCTGAACATGTCGGCGAGCGTGGCCAATTTCGGGTTCGCCACCGGGCACCCCT
>NZ_AEJB01000551.1 GCF_000331005.1 Streptomyces turgidiscabies Car8 | reverse complement strand
GGCCCTGTTCGTGCGAGGGCGTCACTGGCCCTTGATGTGCTCCTTCATGCCCTCCAGCCGGGTCAGCACCGGATACCCGCTCACGCTCAGCGCGTTCCCGTGACCCGTCTCGTGGATGTCGAACACCGACTGGACGGCCGCGTAGAAGCCCTGTACGTCCAGGGTCTGGTTGACGGCCCGTTTGGCCTGGCGCAGGCCGAAGGGCGGCATCTGGGCGATGCGGTCGGCCAGGTCCATGGCCGCCGCGTCGAGTTCGTCGAGCGGGACGACCTGGTTGACCATGCCGGCCCTCTCCGCCTCGGCAGCCGTGACGGCCCGCCCGGTGAAGAGGATCTCCTTGGCCTTGCGGGCGCCCAACTCCCAGGTGTGGCCGTGGTATTCGACGCCGCCGATCCCCATGTGCACGACGGGGTCGGAGAACTCGGCGTTGTCGGCGGCCACGATCAGATCGCAGGGCCAGCAGAGCATGAGCCCGCCCGCGATGCACTTGCCCTGCACCGCGGCGATCGACGGTTTGGGGATGTTCCGCCAGCGCAGGGTGTACTCCAGGTACCTGCGGCTCTCCGCGTTGTAGATCCACTCCAGGGTGATCTCCTTCGGGCCGGGCCAGCGGTCCTTCAGGTCGTGCCCGGCGGAGAAGTGCCGCCCGTTGCCGCGCAGCACGATGACGCGTACGTCGTCGTCGGCCGCCGCCCGGCTCCACGCGTCGTCCAGATCGTCGAGGAGCGACATCGTCTGGGCGTTGGCGACCTCGGGCCGGTTGAGCGTGATGACCGCGACCCGGTCCTTGACCTCGTACAGAATCTGGTCCATCCGCGTGCTCCTTGTCGGTCCGGCGGCTATCTGGGCAGGCCGAGGATGCGCTCGGCGATGATGTTGCGCTGGATCTCGGAGGTGCCGCCGGCGATGGTCCCGCCGAAGCTGCGCGCGTACCGTTCGAACCAGCTGGAGGAGAACACCTCCATGTTCATGTGGAAGTGCGGGGCCGTGGAGACGGGGTGGCGCAGGGCCTCCGTACCGTGTGCCTCCAGGCCACGCAGGGTGGCGTTCTGCACGGCCTCCGAGCCGAACAGCTTGAGCACGGACACCTCGGCCGGGTTCCGGTCGGTGCCGAGCTGGCGGTACCCCAGCAGCTTCAGCGCCTGGAAGTCCATCTGGAGCGTGGCGTACCACTCCTCGTCGCTCGGCGCGTCCCGGATCAGGTCCTCCAGCCGCTCGGCGTAGCTCAGCCACAGCAGGGTCCGTTCGTGCCCGAGCGAGCCGTTCGCGACCTTCCAGCCCTCGTTCAGCGGGCCGATCAGGTTCTCCCTGGGCACCCGGACGTCCGTGAAGAACACCTCGTTGAAGTCGAAGTCGTCGGGGGCGGCGATGGACCCGAAGGGCCGCCTGACCACGCCCTCCGTGTCGGTGGGGACGATCAGCACGCTGATGCCCTTGTGCTTGGGCGCCTCCGGATCGGTGCGTACGAAGGTCAGCAGCACGTCCGCGTCGTGGGCTCCGGAGGTCCACACCTTCTGCCCGTTGACCACGAAGTGGTCGCCCTCCAGGGCCGCGCGGGTACGCAGCCCGGCGAGGTCGGACCCGGCGCCCGGCTCGCTCATCCCGAGGGCGGCCGTCAGCTCGGCGCGCAGAATGGGCGCCGCCCACCGCCGCTTCTGCTCGTCGGTGCCGAAGCTCAGGATCGAGGCCGCGATGATGCCGACGCCCTGCGGATTGAAACTCTGGTAGATGCGGCGCCGGGACATCTCCTGGGCGTGGGCCAGCAGTTGGGGCAGGGTGGCGTCGCGTCCGCCGTACTCGGGCGGGTTTCCCGGCACCAGCCAGCCCGCGTCGAACAGCTTCCGCTGCCATGCCCGGGCCCAGGGCGGCACGTCCGCGCTCGACCTGGCACGGGGCACCGCCTCCTCGGCGGTGGGGAGGTTGGCGTCGAGGAACGCGGCGAACTCGGCCCGGAACTCCTCGATTCCGGGGTCGGCGGCGAGTCTCATACCAGCAGCGCCTTCCTGTGCACGGCCGCTGTCCCCAGCAGCAGGTCACCGGCCTTGGCCCGTTTGAGATGGATCTGCAGCTCGTTCTCCCAGGTGTAGCCCATCGCGCCGAAGAGCTGGAAACCGCTCTGGAAGCAGAGTCGTTGGCACTCCCCTGCCGCCGCCTTGGCCATCGCCGCCGCCCTGGCCCGTTCCTGGTCGTCCTCGGCGATGGTGAGGGCGCAGTAGAGGGCGAGCGCCCGGGCCCGTTCGATCGCGACGTACATGTCGGCGGCCTTGTGCTTGACCGCCTGGAAGGACCCGATGGGTACCCCGAACTGATGCCGCTGCTTCACATGGGCGACCACCAGATCGAGGATGCGCCGACAACTGCCGACCGTGGACATGGCCAGCCCCATCAACGCCAACTCGGGTACACCGGCTACCAGTTCTAGGTCGGAGTTGACCCGAGCCACATGGATCGTCGGGTCGAAGACGGCGACGCGCTCGGCGCGCACCTCGGCGCCGCTGCGGACGACGACTCCCTCCGACGTGAGGAGGGCGATCTCGTCCGCATGGTCCGCGTCGAGGACGTACTCCCCGAGCCCGTCAAAGACCGCCGTGCCGGAGCCGTTCGGCAGCCGTCCGGCCAGGGGCGCGAACCAGGTGGCCGTGGCCAGGAACGGTGTCGGATCGGCGGCGTACCCCAACTCCTCCAGAATGATCGCCAGTTCCACCGGAGGAGCCTCCAGCCAGCCCAACTCCACATACATTGCCCAGAGTTGTTTCTCGGGCAGGGCTCGCGACTTGGCCACCGTCTCGCGGACCACGCGTTGCAGCAGCCGCTGGTCCTCGTCGAATTCAAACTCCACGGGCGACCTCCAGAAGGACCTTGCCGATGGCACCGCGGCCCAGCCGCAGCGCGGCGCCCACCTCTTCGAGGGGGTGCACGGCATGGATACGAGGGTGAATGGCCCCCTCGGCGAACAGTCGGTGCAGTTCGGTGCGGGCGGCGACCAGCTTCGCCCGGTCGTGCCGGGCCCAGCCGCCGAAGTCGAAGCCGTGGATGGTGACGCCCTTGAGCATCGCGAGATTCAGCGGGATGGCCGGGATCTCCCCGCTCGCGAATCCGACACTGACGAACCGTCCGCCCCAGCGCATCCCGCGCAGCGCCTGCTCGGAGTGCGGCCCGCCGACCGGGTCGACGACGACATCGGCGCCGCCGGCCTCCTGCAGCGCCCGTTTCAGGTTCTCGTACGGCAGGACGGTGTGGGCGCCGAGCTTGGCGCAGGCGGCGCGTTTCTCCTCGCTGGAGGCGACGGCAACCACCTCCGCGCCCAGCAGCAGGGCGAGTTCGACGGCCGCGAGACCGACCCCGCCGGCGGCTCCCAGCACCGCGACCCGCTCGCCCTCACGCACGTCGGCGACCAGGCGCAGGGCGTTGAAGCCGGTGGCGTGGGAGACGCCGAAGGCCGCCGCGCGTTCCATGGGCACGGCGGCGGGGACGCGGTGGAGGCTGGTGGCGGGGACAGCGACGCGTTCGGCGAAGGCGCCGACGAAGACGGAGCCGAAGACCCTGTCCCCGGTGCGGAAGCCGTGCCCGTCCCGAGCGATCACCCCGGCGAACTCGCTCCCCGGAGTGAAGGGCACCTCGGCCTTCACCTGGTAGGCGCCCTCGATCACCAGCACGTCGGCGAAGTTGACCGCCGCGAAGTGCACGTCGACCAGTACCTCGCCCTGCGGTTCGGGGACGTTTTCGAGGGTCACCGGACCGCCGAGGGTGTGACAGCGGGCGGCCCTCACAGCCGGGTCGTCGCGGCCAGTTCGGCGGCCTGGGCGGCCATCGTCAGGACCGTGTCGCCGTAGTAGGCCATCTTCGGGTTGCCGCCCTCGCCCTTGACGTGCCGGGCGTAGCCGCCTTCGAGGACGATGGCCATCTTGAAGCGGGCCAGCACCACGTAGTAGTCGATCTCGCTCACGTCCCGGCCGCTGACCTTGGCGTAGTGCTCCAGGAGGTCGGCGCGGTCGGGCATGCCCTCGTAGCTGACGTACCCCTTCTGCGAGCGGTCCTCGTCGGCGTCGGGCCAGCCCATGATCACCCAGGCGAGGTCGAGGAGCGGGTCGCCGACGGTGGCCATCTCGAAGTCGACGAGGGCTGCGAGGCGGGCGGGGGCGCCGTGCTGGAAGATCACGTTGGCGAACTGGTAGTCGCCGTGGATGATGCCCGGGGTCCAGTGGCTCGGCCGGTGCGTGCGCAGCCAGTCGGCGGCTGCGTCGAGTCCGGGTATCTCGCGGAACTTGAACTTCGCCAAGTGGGCCTGCCAGCGGTCGACTTGACGGTCGTGGAAGCCGTCGGGCCGGCCGAAGCCCTCCAGACCCTGTGCCCGCCAGTCGACGTTGCCGAGCCGGGCGATGCCCGACACCAGCTCGTGGGCGAGGCCGGGGCGCAGGGAGAGGTCGCTCTTGAATGGCTCGGGCCAGCCGCCCTCGACGTTCATCGGCGACCAGCCGTCGACATGGCCCATGAGGTAGAAGCAGGACCCGATGACGTCGGTGTCCTCGCACACCGCGACGGCCTCCGGGTGCGGAACGTCGGTCCCGTTCAGGGCGTTCAGCACCCGGAACTCACGCAGCATGGTCTCGTTGCGGCCCGGCGGAACCTTCTCGGGCGGTTTGCGCAGCACCAACCGCCGGTCGCCGCGCCGGATTTCGAAGATGTCGTTGGAGGTGCCCCCGGAGATGAGGGAGATCTCGACGGGTTCGCCGGGGGCGATGTCCTGGCCGTCCAGCCAGCGGGCGAGCGAGTCGGTGTTCACATTTTCTCCAGCTGCTCGCGGGCCCACTCCCGGCGTGCGGGCAGATGCTGGGTGGGCCAGAGTCCGGGGGTGGCCTCGTAGCCGCGCAGCAGGTCGCGGGCCACGGTGATCTTGTGGACCTCGGTCGGTCCGTCGACGACGGCCATGACGGCGGCGCCGGTCCACATGTCGGCGAAGGGCATCTCGTTGGAGACGCCCAGGGCGCCGTGCAGATGCATCGAGCGGTAGACGATGTCGTGCAGCACCTTCGGCGTCAGGAACTTGATCGTGGCGATGTCCTTGCGGACGCGCTTGTAGTCGTTGTACCGGTCGATCTGCCAGGCCGTGTGGAGGACCATCAGCCGGAACTGGGTCAACTGCGCGTAGGAGTCGGCGAGATCGGCCTGCACGAGTTGCTTGTCCGCGAGCCGGCCGCCCTGGGTCTCACGGGACAGCGCGCGCTCGGCCATCATGTCCAGCGCCCGCTGACACTGCCCGACGACGCGCATCGCGTGGTGAACCCGGCCGCCGCCCAGCCGGGTCTGCGCGATGGCGAACGCCTGGCCCTCCCCGCCGAGCAGCGCGTCACCGGGGACGCGGACCCCGTCGTAGGCGATCAGCGCGTGCATGCCGTCCTCCGGGCCCTCACCGAGCAGACCGACGTTGCGTTCCATCCGGATGCCAGGGGTTTCGCTCGGCACGAGGAACATCGACATGCCCTTGTACGGGCTGACGTCCGGGTCGGTCACCGCCATCACGATGACGAACTTCGAGGTGCGGGCGTTGGAGGAGAAGTACTTGCGGCCGGTGATGACCCAGTCGTCGCCATCGCGCTCGGCCCGGGTGGTGAACATCGTCGGGTCGGCTCCGGCCTGCGGCTCGGTCATCGAGAAGCAGGAGAAGCACTCGCCTTCGAGGAGCGGGCGAAGGTAGCGCTCCTTCTGTTCCTCGGTGCCGTAGCGGGCGATGATCTCCGCGTTGCCGGTGTCCGGAGCCGCCGTGCCGAAGATGACGGGGGCCCAGCCCGACGCACCGAGGATCTCGTTGATGAGGGCGAGCCTGACCTGCCCGAACCCGCGTCCGCCCAGCTCGGGGCCGAGGTGCGGTGCCCACAGCCCCTGGTCGCGCACCTGTTGCTTGAGGACCAGGACGACCGGCCCGGTCTCGTCGTCGAGGGGATGGTAGGCCCGGTCGGGGTAGAGGAGGTCCAGCGGTTCCACGCGCTCGGCGCGGAAGCTCCTGATCCACTCCAGCTTCTCCTCGAACTCGGGCTCGGTGGAAAAGTCCCATGCCATGTCAGACGACCCTCGTTTCGACAGCTCGATGCCGCGCGGGCACTGCTCCGGTACGTCCGCGATGCAGGTGAGAATAACATTCTCGTTCCATGCAAGTAAGGGTCTCGAAAGTTGCGGTGCGTGATTCGGTAGGGAGCTTCGCCTGATTACCGCTCAAGTGCAGTATCGTTCTGCGGGTGACCGCCATCCCCGAAGAGCCAGCCTGGCGCCAGCGCGCCGTAGAGCGATCCACCCGCGCCGCCAAACAGCGCGCCGAGCAGCGCGTTCAGCGCTTCCTGGACGCCGCGCAGGAACTCATCGCGGAGAAGGGGACGACGGACTTCACCGTCCAGGAGGTCGTCGACCGTTCGAAGCAGTCGCTGCGCAGCTTCTACCAGCACTTCGACGGCAAGCACGAGCTGCTGCTCGCCCTGTTCGAGGACGCCCTCTCCACTTCGGCGGTCGAGATCCGCGAAGCCACGTCGGGCGCGGGAGAGCCGCTGCCCCGGCTGCGTATCGCCGTGGAGATGCTGTTCGAGCAGTCGCTGCCCAACCCCGGTGTCCAGCGCCCCCTGTTCAGCGACTTCGCCCTGCAACTGCTGGTCAAGCACCCCGCGCAGGTGGCGACCGCGCACCTGCCTCTGCTGAACCTGTTCACCGAGCTGCTGGAGCAGGCCGCCGAGACGGGCAGCGTCCACGCGGACAAGCCCCGCAGGCTGGCGGCGCTCCTCATGCAGACCGTCATGTTCGCCGCTCAGGCCAACGGCGTCCCCTCGGGCAGCCATGCCCAGCCGGTGACCGCCGATGAGGTGTGGCAGTTCTGCCTCGGCGGCATCTCGGGCGCGTGAGCCACTCCGGACACATCACGCACCCCTGACGACTGATCGCCCGCG
>NZ_AEJB01000550.1 GCF_000331005.1 Streptomyces turgidiscabies Car8 | reverse complement strand
GGCTGCAGGGTCGAGGCTGACCCTGCGCAGGGCCTTGAAAGTGACCTTCAGCAGGGCGTTGGCACGTTCGGCGACAGCGTGGACGCCTCGGATCACCGCGTTGAACGCCTGGTCGGGCTCGGCGAGTTCACCGCCCTTGGGCTTCTTGACCGGGTGGCGGAGGCCGGGCCCGGCGTTCTCGTAGCCGAGGTCGGTCAGGGTGGGGATGCCGAGGGTGGCGGCGAGCCGGTTCAGGGCGTCGACCAGTCCGTGGGCGCGGGCGCAGGTGGTGTCGTGCTCGCGGCCCGGGCGGACCGGGGAGACCCAGAGGGGCCAGCCATCCGGGGCGGCGATGACCTGCACGTTTCCTCCGTGGTGCTTGTGCTTGCCCGACCACCACAGGTCTGCGCCGTTGGGGCCGGCGGCGGCCACGCGGTCGGTGCGGATGACCGTGCCGTCCAGGTTGAGGTGGGTGTACCCGGCCGCCGCCGCCCTCTCCAGCGCGGTGGACAGATCGGGTGCGTGGTCGGCGAGCACCGTCAGCCCTTCGTGCAGGTAGCGGTAGGCGGTCGGTACCGAGATGCCGCTGTCCCGGGCAAGCTGGACCAGCCGGGTACCGTCGACGAACCAGCGCAGCACGAGCACCGCCTGCCGGAAGACGCCCAGAGCGCGAGTGCCCTTGCGGGTCCCGAGCTGCTCGCGATGCCCGCGCAGCAGCTTCGCGAGATGCTCGGCGGTCGCCCTGCGGACATCGAGCACGGCGGTGTAGGTGATACTGGACGCCACGTGGAGCCTCTGGTTGTACGGAACGTGATCTTCGCAGACCCGT
>NZ_AEJB01000549.1 GCF_000331005.1 Streptomyces turgidiscabies Car8 | reverse complement strand
CCGCGGGAAGGGCCCTCGCGGCCGTCCTGGACCCGCTCCTGAGGAACCCCGCCCTCGGTACCCGCCAGACCGCCGCCGTCGTCGACATCGCCACCGGCAAGCGCCTCTACGGCCTGCCGCCCTCGCTTTTTCTCCCCGTCAGCTGTCGACGCCCACGGTGAGGGTGGCCGTGTAGCCGTCGGAGACGCTGGAACCGAGTGCGGTGAGCGTCAGCAGGCCGGAGGACGCGCCGCCGTCGTCGTAGATGCTGTCGTCGGAGAGGGTGGTCTCCGAGGTGGTGTTCGCCGAGTACGGGGAAGTCGCCTGCACTGTCGTGTTGATGGCCTCGTCGAAGAAGAGCTGGCCGGTGTGGATGACCTCCCCGCCGGTGTACGAGGTGTCGGTGAGCGTGACGTCGGTGTGCACCCGCATGTGGACGTGGACGGCGCGGGAGACGTAGTGGCCGGGCCAGATGGACGTGATGGTGCACTGGCCGTCGGCGTCGGTCAGCTGGCCGCCGCGCAGGAAGGTGCCGTTGTCCTCCTCCTGGTGGCCGTTGCCGCCGACGAAACCGGAGTACTCGCCGAGGTGGTCGCAGTGCCAGATCTCCACGAGGGCGTCGGCGAGCGGGGCGCAGTCGTCGGCGACGTCGACGACGGTGAACGTGTACCGGACCTCGAAGCCTTCCTTCTCCTCGCGGATGTCGGCGCGGACGAGAGCGCCGTCGAGGGAGTACGGGCCCTCGGTCACCTCGGCGTTGAGGACGCAGACGCTGCTGGTGGTCGAGGAAGAACTGGTCGAGGAGGAACTGTCCGACGAGGAAGTGGTGGCCGACGAGGACTTCTCGGCGGGGGCGGTCGGGGCGGCGGAGGCGAAGCCGGCCACCGCGAGTCCGCCGACGACCGCCGCGGTACCGCCACCGATCAGGACGCGGCGCCGCTGGACGGTTTTGCCGAGCCGGTGTTTGCCCACGGAACCGGCGGCGCCGGTGGTGTCGGCGGAGGCTTCGGGGGCGTTGCTCTGGGGGTTCGTGTTCTCTGTCATGACCCGGAAACCTAGGGGCGTACCTGAGGTTTTCCTTAAATCGCGGCTGTGAACGCCCTGGGGACCTACCTCCCAACTCCGCTGGATTGGGGCAGAGTTGGGGCACACTCCGCGTGGCGTGACGTTGGCTGTGGGTTACATCGACGAGGGAATCAGGCCGCGCGTGGCCGGGGATTGGCCGGGGATCGACCTGGCTGGTAACTGCCCCGCCACCTATGCTGCGACCGCCCCGACTTCACAGGTCCTTCACTGCTCAATCACAGACAAGGTGCGGGCGTGCGTATGCATTTGGCATGCGCATGACTGTGTGCGTGGCTCTCACCCCCCACTGCAACACCGCGATGAAAGGGAGAACCATGGCTGGTGGTCTGCTTGTGAGCGGCGCGATAGCCGCTCTGTTCGCCGCTGCGATACCTGCCCAGGGTGCCGGGTCGTCCTTCGAGGACCCGCCCGCGGACAAGATCGTCATCACCGTCGCCACGGTGAACGGCTCCGGCTGTCCCGCAGGTACGGCCGCGGTGGCCGTCTCCGGCGACAACACCGCCTTCACCGTCACCTACAGCGACTACCTCGCCCAGGTCGGCGGCAACTCCGACCCGACGGCGTTCCGCAAGAACTGCCAGCTCAACCTGAAGGTGCGCGTCCCGGCGGGCTTCACGTACGCCATCGCCAGCGCCGACTACCGGGGCTTCGCCGCCCTCCAGCGGGGCGCGAGTGCCGTCCAGAAGGCCTCGTACTACTTCCAGGGCTCATCGGCCACGGTGGCCCGTACCCACACGTACAACGGCCCGCTCAACGACAACTGGCAGGCCACGGACGTCACGGACTGGGCCCAACTGGTCTACGCGCCCTGTGGAGTTCAGCGTAACTTCAACATCAACACGGAGCTGCGGGTGAACGCCGGCACGTCGACGGGCACCAGCTTCATGGCGATGGACTCGACGGACGGCGACATCAACACGGTCTACCACCTGGCGTGGCAGCCCTGCCCGGCGAAGTGAAGTCAGCGGGAGCCCTAGGGCAGTTGTAGTCCGGCATGCGGGGGT
>NZ_AEJB01000548.1 GCF_000331005.1 Streptomyces turgidiscabies Car8 | reverse complement strand
AGGCCGAATCAACAGAAACACCCCCCTCACCTTCACCTTCGACGGCACCGAACACCAGGGCTACCAAGGCGACACCCTCGCCTCAGCCCTCCTCGCCAACGGCATCATCCACACAGGCACCAGCATCAAACTCGGCCGCCCCCGAGGCATCTTCTCCGCAGGCCCGGAAGAGCCCAACGCCGTCATCCAGATAGAGGCCCCGTTCCCCGAGCCGATGCTCCCCGCCACCACGGTCGAGCTGTACGACGGCCTCGCGGCAACCAGCCTCCCCGGCCAGGGCCGCCTGGCGACCACCCCCGACCCCGCCCGCTACGACGCCGTACACGCCCACTGCGACCTGCTGATCGTCGGCGCGGGCCCCGCAGGCCTCGCCGCAGCCGCCGCAGCCGCCCGCACCGGCGCCCGCGTCATCCTCGCCGACGACCGCCCGGAGCCGGGCGGCAGCCTCCTGGGCACGGGCGAGCACCTCGACTGGGTGGAGTCGACCACCGCTCACCTGCGAGCGGCCCCCGACGTGCGAGTCCTGACCCGCACCACGGTCTTCGGCTACTACGACGACAACCACCTCCTCGCCGTCGAGCGCCGTACCAACCACCTCGGCGCGGCCGCCCCCGAGAACGTCTCCCGCGAACGCGTCTGGCGCATCCGCGCCCGCCGGGTCGTCCTCGCGACCGGCGCCCACGAACGCTCCCTGGCCTTCGCGGACAACGACCGCCCCGGCGTGATGCTGGCCGCCTCGGCGCGTACGTACGTGAACCGGCACGGCGTCCTGCCCGGCCGCAGGGCGGTCGTGTTCACGACGAACGACAGCGCGTACGCGGCGGCACTGGACCTCACCGCGGCGGGCGTCGAGGTGCCGGCGATCGTCGACACCCGCCCCTACCCGGGGGAGTGGGCCGAGCGCGCGAGAGCGGCCGGCATCGAGGTGCTCGCCGGACACGCGGTCGTAGGCACGCAAGGCGGCTCACAAGGCGAGGCACAAGGCAATCCGCGCCTGACCGCCGTAAGGGTCGCCCCCTACGAAGGCGAGCCCACGGAGTCCGGCGGAAGCACAGGCCGGCGGGAGTTCGCCGCCGACCTGCTCCTCGTCTCGGGCGGCTGGAACCCGGTGGCCCACCTGTTCAGCCAGGCGGGCGGCAAGCTCCGCTACGACAACGCGCTCGGCACCTTCGTCCCCGACAGCTGCCGTCAGGCCGTCGAGGTCGCGGGCAGCGCGGCCGGAGCCCTGGACCTGCCCTCGGTCCTCGCCCAGGGCGTGGACGCGGCCTCCCGCGCACTCGCGGCGGAGGGCTACACCCCCGAGGCACCCCGCCTCCCCACTCCGGCCGCCGAACCGCCGACCACCCCGCCCATGCACGTGTACGCCATCCCCGACGCCTCCGACACGCACTCCTTCGTCGACCTCCAGCGTGACGTCAGCGTGGACGACCTGGCCCGCGCCACGGGCGCCGGTATGCGGTCGGTGGAGCACACCAAGCGCTACACGACGGCGGGCACCGCCAACGACCAGGGCAAGACGTCCGGCGTCCTGGCCAGCGGCATCGTCGCCGCGCTCCTCGGCGTCGACATCTCGGCGCTCGGCACGACCACGTTCCGGCCGCCGTACACGCCTGTCTCCTTCGCCACCCTCGCGGGCCGCGACCGGGGCGCGCTGCACGACCCGATCCGGACGACCGCACTGCACGCCTGGCACGTCGAGCACGGCGCGCTCTTCGAGAACGTCGGCCAGTGGAAGCGCCCCTGGTACTACCCGCAGGCCGGCGAGGACATGGAGGCGGCCGTCCTGCGCGAGTGCGCCGCCGCCCGCGACAGCGTGGCCTTCATGGACGCGTCCACCCTCGGCAAGATCGACGTCCAGGGCCCGGACGCGGGCGTCTTCCTCGACCTGCTCTACACCAACATGATGAGCACCCTGAAGGTCGGCATGATCCGCTACGGCGTCATGTGCCGCCCGGACGGCATGGTCTTCGACGACGGAACCGTCATCCGCCTCGCCCCCGACCGCTTCCTGGTCACCACGACGACGGGCAACGCCGCCGCCGTACTGGACTGGATGGAGGAGTGGTCCCAGACCGAGTGGCCGGACCTGCGCGTCCACTGCACCTCCGTCACCGAACAGTGGGCCACCGTCGCCCTGGTGGGCCCCCGCTCCCGCGAGGTTCTCGGCTCCCTGGCACCCCAACTGGCCGTGGACAACGCCGACTTCCCGTTCATGGCGTGGCGCGAGACGCCCGTCGCGGGCATCGACGCCCGCGTCTGCCGGATCAGCTTCTCCGGCGAACTGGCCTACGAGATCAACGTGTCGCCGTGGGAGGCCCGCACCCTCTGGGACGCGCTGTACGAGGCCGGCGCCCCGTACGGCATCACGCCCTACGGCACGGAGACCATGCACGTCCTGCGCGCCGAGAAGGGCTACCCGATCATCGGCCAGGACACCGACGGCACCGTCACCCCGCAGGACCTCGGCATGAGCTGGGTGGTCTCGAAGAAGAAGCCCGACTTCATCGGCAAGCGGTCGTACGCCCGTGCCGACGCCGTCCGCCCCGACCGAAAGCAGTTGGTCGGCCTGCTCCCGGACGACCCCGGCGCCTTCCTCCCCGAGGGCACCCAGCTGGTCGCGGACAGCGAACTGCCCGCGCCGCCCGTACCGATGCTCGGCCATGTCACCTCCAGCTACCGCAGCGCGGCTCTCGGCCGGACCTTCGCGCTCGCCCTGATCAAGGGCGGCCGGGAACGCGTAGGCGAACGCCTGTACGCACCCGTGGGTGACCGGCTGGTCCCGGTGACCGTCGCGAGCCCCGTCCTCTACGACCCCGAGGGAGCCCGCCGAGATGGCTGACACCACCACCCTGAGCGCCGCCCGGCCCTCCTTGTCCTCGTCCTCCGAGGCCTCCCCGTCCCCCTTGTCCGCCCTGTCGCCGGCGTCGCCTCTGGCGGACGCCGCCGGCCGGCTGGCCGCCGCGACCCGCACCTCCGGGGGCACGATCCGGCTGGCGGAACTCCCCTTCCTGACCCAGCTCAACGTGCGTCTCGACCCCAAGGGCGCGGCGGCGGACGCCATCGGGCTCGCGCTGGATCTCCCGCTGCCCCTCGCCCCCAACACCGTCGTCCGCGCAGGGGAGTTGGTCGCCCTGTGGCTGGGCCCGGACGAGTGGCTGATCGTGGGCCCGCCCGGCGGTGAACGGGACCTGGAGAGCCGTATCAGAGAGGCGGCTGGAGAGGAGCCGGTCTCCGTCATCGACGTCTCCGCCCAGCGCACCACGCTCCTCGTCACGGGCCCCCGAGCCCGCGACCTGCTGGCCCACGGCTGCCCCCTCGACCTCCACCCGCGCGCCTTCGGACCCGGCCGCTGCGCCCAGACGACCCTGGGCCGCACCCAGGTGGTACTGGTCGCCCGGGACGAGGCCAGGGCCGGTTTCTGGGTGCTGGTCCGCTCGTCGTTCGCCGGCTACCTGACGGACTGGCTGCTCGACGCGGCGGCGGAGTACATGGGCTGAAGGAGCAGGTGAGCTGAGGGTGTACGGGGTTTGAGGGAGCGCCGGTCCCAGCGACCGGGCTGGCCAACCGGACAGCTG
>NZ_AEJB01000547.1 GCF_000331005.1 Streptomyces turgidiscabies Car8 | reverse complement strand
GTCGTACACGGCTACTGCCCGTCGTCCCCGGGCGGATCAAGGATGACGCCGCCGTCGTCGGGCGTCGGAGTCGGGGTCGGCGTCGGGGTCGGCGTGGGAGTGGGGGTGGGGGTCGGTGTGGGAGTCGGCGTCGGGGTCGGAGTCGGGGTCGGCGTGGGAGTCGGCGTCGGGGTCGGCGACGGCGACTCCGAGGTGCTCTCGGTCGGGGTCGGGCTGGGCGTCGGTGTCGGCGTGGGCTTCACGCCCGCGCCGAACGAGGTGTCCAGGTCGAACTTGGTCACCTTGCCCATCGTGCCGAAGGTGTACTCCGCCCAGATCTTCGCCGGGTAACCACCACCGTTGATCCGGCCTCCGCCGGCGCTGATGAGACCCGTGGCGCCCGTCAGGGAGACCTGCTTGTTGGCCTTCGTGTCCTCGCCGAACATGCCCACCGAGGTGACCAGGCCGGGCGTGTAACCGGTGAACCAGGCCGACTTGTTCTCGTCGGACGTACCCGTCTTGCCGGCCACCTGCTGGCCCCTGCGGTTGTCCGCCTGGGCCACCGACGCCCGGGCCGTACCGTCGTCGACCACGCCCGTCAGCACCGACGTGACCGCGTCGGCGGCCTCGGGGGTGATGATCTGCTCGCCGAGCGGGGAAGGCATCTCGACCGTACGGTCCTTGTGTTCGGCCGTTTTGATGACGGCCGGGGTGACCTTGCGGCCGTGGTTGTCGAGGGTGGCGTAGACGCCGGCCATCTCCAGCGGGCTCGCGCCCATCGTGCCGAGGGTCTGCGCGGGCACCGCCTGCAACCCGGTGGTGTCCAGGCCGAGTTCGTCCGCGACCTTCATGACCTCGGACATCCCGACGTCGACGCCCATCTGCGCGAACACCGAGTTGATCGACTTGTTCATCGCGGTCTGGACGGTGACGTCGCCGTAGTCCGCGTCGTCCTCGTTCGGCGGGCCGAAGCCGACCTTCTTGCCGTCGGAGACGACCTGCCGGCCACTCGTGCCGTCGTAGATCGTGTTCGGGTTGATCAGGTCGCCGTCCTGCGTACGCGCCTCCTCCTCCATGGCCGCCGCGAGGATGATCGGCTTGAAGGTGGACGCGGGCTGGTAGTCACGCCGGGTCGCGTTGCTGATGTAGTGCTTGAAGTAGTCGGTGCCGCCGTACAGCGCGAGTACCCGTCCGGTCTTCGGGTCGACGGACGCGGCACCGGCCTGGACGTTGCCGTCGACCTTGCGCTTCTTCGCGTCGAGCTTGCTGGTGAGCTGGCTCTTGACGGACTTCTCCAGCGCGGTCTGCTTCTTCCGGTCGATGTTGAGCGTGATCGTCCAGCCGCCCTTGTCGACCAGCGCGTTCGCGCTGTTGGCGTCGTCGGCCGTGCCCTGCGCGACGAGTTGCCTGGCCAGCTCGTTCTTCGCGGCGTCGACGAGGTAACCGGTCTGGCCCTCCAGCCCCGGAGCGCCCTTCGGGTCCTTCGGGAACGGGAACTTCATGGCGTCGCGCTCGGTCTTGTCGAGCCAGCCTTCCCCGACCATGTTGTCGAGTACGTAGTTCCAGCGGGCCGTCACGAGCTTCTTGCCGACGGGCGAGGCGACCGCCCAGTCGTACTGGCTCGGCGCCTGGAGCAGCGCGGCCAGGTACGCGCCCTGCGCGACGCTGAGGTCCTTGGCGTCGACGCGGTAGTAGGCCTGCGCGGCGGCCTGGATGCCGTAGGAGTCGCGGCCGTAGTAGTTGGTGTTGATGTAGCCCGCGAGGATGTAGTCCTTGGTCCTCTTCTGGTCCACCTTCAGCGAGATGACCAGTTCCTTCAGCTTGCGCGTGATGGTCTGGTCCTGCTCCAGGTAGTAGTTCTTGACGTACTGCTGGGTGATCGTCGAACCACCCTGCTTGCCCTTGCCGGACAGCGTGTTGATCAGACCGCGGGCGGTGCCCTTGAAGTCGACGCCGGCGTCCTTGTAGAAGGACTTGTTCTCGGCGGCGACGAAGGTCAGCTGGACCTTCTTGGGCACCTCGTCCAGGTCCACGATCTCGCGGTTGACCGTGCCGGTGCGGGCGAGGACGGCGCCGTCGCTGTACTTGTAGACGTTGCTCTGCTTCTCCGCGGCGGCGTTGCCCGCGGGCACGTCGATCATCAGGTACATCACGACGAAGGCGCCCATGCCGAGCAGCAGGAAGCCGAAGAACGCGCCGAGGATCTTCTTCCAGGTGAAGAGCCGGCGTAGGAAACTCTTACCTTCCTTGCCGTTCTTGCCCTTCTTGGCGCTCTTGCCGCGCGCCGCAGCCCTGCTTGCCGCCCTGCCCGGAGTCATGGTCGCGGTCGCGGTCCCGCCCTCCGTACCGGTCTCCGCTCCGGTGTCGGTCGAGGCGTCCCTGGAGGAACTCTTCGGCGCCGCGCGGCGGCCACCGCGATGCTGCCGCGCTCGTCTCTCGTCCGCTCGTCCCATGGGTCGCTTCGCTCCGCTTCCTTCTTCGCACAGGTTCGTGGCTCAGGTCAGCTCAGAAAACTAACACCGGCTGATAAGACGACGAGCTTTCGAGCCCCCCTTTTCCGGACGTGACAATCAGCACCCGCCCCACTGGAACCGACCACCGGGGGGTGCGGAAGGTTGCCGGATCCCCTAAAGTGATATCACTTAGCTAGAACGCTGCTAGGCTCTGGCCGAGACAGCCACGAAACGGGGGAACCATCCATGACCACGCACGACTCCACCGCGACCGCCGACCCCGACGTCGATCTGCCCGACATGCCCGACCCGCAGGTCCGGGAGTTCCCGGCCCGCAGCATCGGCGGCGGCGCCGCCCTGCTGCTGGGGCTCCTCGGACTCGCGCTCGGCGTCGGTCTGATCGTCGGCGCCACAACCGTCTCCGACGGCGGAGCCAAGGCGGCCCTGATCATTCCCGGCGTGCTGATCAGCCTCTCCGCCTTCATCGCCATGTGCGGTCTGAACATGGTCGCGCCGGGCGAGGCCCGGGTGGTCCAGCTCTTCGGGCGGTACCGGGGGACGATCAGGCAGGACGGGCTGCGCTGGGTGAACCCGCTCACCTCGCGCTCGAAGATCTCGACGCGGGTACGCAACCACGAGACCCCCGTCCTCAAGGTGAACGACGCCTACGGCAACCCGATCGAACTCGCCGCCGTCGTGGTCTGGAAGGTCAAGGACACCGCGCAGGCCAGCTTCGAGGTCGACGACTTCCTGGAGTTCGTCGCCACCCAGACCGAGGCGGCCGTCCGGCACATCGCCATCGAGTACCCGTACGACGCCCATGACGAGGGCGGGCTCTCACTGCGCGGCAACGCCGAGGAGATCACCGAGAAGCTGGCCGTCGAGCTGCACGCGCGCGTGCAGGCGGCCGGCGTCCAGATCATCGAGTCCCGCTTCACCCACCTCGCGTACGCTCCCGAGATCGCCTCGGCGATGCTCCAGCGGCAGCAGGCGGGGGCGGTCGTCGCGGCGCGGCGGCTGATCGTCGACGGCGCGGTGGGGATGGTCGAGGCCGCGCTCGCCCGGATCGCCGAGCAGGACATCGTGGAGCTGGACCCGGAACGGAAGGCGGCGATGGTGTCGAACCTCCTGGTGGTGCTGTGCGGCGACCGCGCGGCGCAGCCGGTCGTGAACACGGGGTCCCTGTACCAGTGAGTGATCCCTCCGGGGGTTCGGCCGCCGAGAACCCCGAACACACCGAGCGCCGGCCGCGGCAGCAGCGCAAGCAGGTGCTGCTGCGGCTGGACCCTGCCGTGTACGACGCGCTGGCCCGGTGGGCGGGGGACGAGCTGCGCTCGGCCAACGCGCAGATCGAGTTCCTGTTGCGGCGGGCCCTGGCGGAGGCGGGAAGGCTGCCCGGGGAGACGGGTCCCATCCCCCGGCGCGGGCGTCCCCCTGGCGGCTCCGCCCCCAGACCCCCGTCGGCCTGAAGGGCCTCGTCCTCGATCGCCGGGCGGGTGAATGTGCCCGCCCGGCGCTGCGACGCTCGCCCCCGGCAGCCCGGTGACAGAACCGTGACAACCGGCTCCCACCTGCGCACTCATCGCCCCACCCCTCCTGGCTCCATGATCTATACACGGCATGTATACACACCACGTATACCCCGTGCGTATAGTCCTCCCCATGTCCATCGGTCACACCCTCCTAGGGCTCCTGGAGTCCGGCCCCCGGCACGGCTACGACCTGAAGCGGGCCTTCGACGAGAAGTTCGGTCACGATCGCCCGCTGCACTACGGGCAGGTCTACTCGACGATGTCCCGGCTGCTGAAGCACGGGCTCGTCGAGGTCGACGGCATCGAGGCCGGCGACGGTCCCGAGCGCAAGCGGTACGCGATCACCGACGCCGGGATCACCGACGTACAGCGGTGGCTCGCGACGCCCGAGAAGCCCGAGCCGTATCTGCAGTCGACCCTCTACACGAAGGTCGTCCTCGCGCTGCTCACCCATCGTGACGCCGGTGACATCCTCGACACGCAGCGCGCCGAGCACCTGCGGATGATGCGCATGCTGACCGAGCGCAAGCGCAAGGGAGACCTCGCGGACCAGCTCATCTGCGACCACGCCCTGTTCCATCTCGAAGCCGATCTGCGCTGGCTGGAACTGACCTCCGCGCGCCTCGACAAACTCGCTCTGGTGGTGACGTCCCGATGACTCCTCCTCCCGGTTCCCTGCTCGTCGCGAGCGAACTGCGCAAGGCATACGGTCCGACCAACGCGCTCGACGGCGCCGAGTTCTCGATCCACCCCGGTGAGGTCGTCGCCGTGATGGGCCCGTCCGGGTCCGGCAAGTCGACCCTGCTGCACTGTCTCGCCGGGATCGTCCCGCCCGACTCCGGCTCGATCATGTACGCCGGGCGGGAGATGGCCGGGATGAGCGACGCCCAGCGCAGTCTGCTGCGGCGCACCGAGTTCGGGTTCGTGTTCCAGTTCGGGCAGCTCGTGCCGGAACTCACCTGCGTCGAGAACGTCGCCCTCCCGCTCCGTCTGGCCGGGACCTCCCGCAAGGAGGCCGAGCGGACCGCGCTCTCCTGGATGGAACGGCTCGAGGTCGACGACCTCAAAAGCAAGCGGCCCGGTGAGGTGTCCGGCGGGCAGGGTCAACGAGTCGCCGTGGCACGGTCGTTGGTCACCAGCCCCCGGGTGCTGTTCGCCGACGAGCCCACCGGCGCCCTCGACTCGCTCAACGGCGAGCGGGTGATGGAGCTGCTCACCGAGGCCGCCCGGTCGACCAACGCGGCCGTCGTGCTCGTCACGCACGAGGCACGGGTGGCCGCCTACTCGGACCGCGAGATCGTCGTACGGGACGGGAAGTCGCGGGACATGGAGCGCGTCGTATGAGCGGGAGGCAGTGGACTAGGGACCTGGCCATGGGGGTCCGGTTCGCCTTCACGGGCGGGCGCGAGGGCTGGGGGCGGGTCCTGCTGACGGCCGTCGGGGTCGGGCTCGGGGTGGCGCTGCTGCTGCTGACGACCGCCATCCCGAGCGCGCTGGCGGCCCGGGACGATCGCAACGACGCCCGCACGGACGTCGTGTACGTCGACAAGCAGATGCCGAAGGCCGACAACACACTGGTCGTCGCCAGAGTCGACACGACCTTCCGCACGGACGACATACGCGGGCGGGAACTGGAACCCGAAGGGGTACGGGCGCCGTTGCCGCCGGGGATCGACAGGTTCCCGGCGGTCGGGGAGATGTTCGTCTCGCCCGCTCTCGAACGACTGCTGAAGTCCGGTGACAACAAGCTGCTGCGGGAGCGGCTGCCGGACCGGATCGTCGGCACCATCGGAGACAGCGGGCTCGTCGGACCGGCCGAACTCACCTTCTACCGGGGCGGCGAGGGGCTCGCGGAACACTTCTCCGGCGGTGTGGTGGCACGGCTCGACCGGTTCGGGGACCCGCATCCGACGTCCGAGGGCATGGACCCCATTCTGCTCCTCCTCACCCTCGTCGTCTTCCTGGTGCTGCTGATGCCGGTCGGCGTCTTCATCGCCACGGCCGTACGGTTCGGCGGTGAGCGGCGCGACCGCCGGCTGGCCGCGCTGCGGCTGGTCGGGGCCGACGGCATGATGACCCGGCGGATCGCCGCGGGCGAGGCGTTCGCCGGCGCCGCGGTCGGGCTCGTCCTCGGCGCCGTGTTCTTCCTCATCGGCCGTCAGACAGCGGCTTACGTCTCCATCCTCGACCTGAGTGTGTTCCCCAGTGACCTGAATCCGGCGCCCGCGCTGGCCGTCCTGGTCGGGGTCGTGGTGCCGGTGGCCGCCGTGCTGGTCACCCTGTTCGCGCTGCGCGGTGTGGTGATCGAACCGCTCGGTGTGGTGCGTACGGCCCGGCCCCCGCGCCGTCGGCTGTGGTGGCGGCTGCTGCTGCCGCTGGGCGGGGTCGCCGCGCTCTCCCCCATGATCGGGCAGGGCAACGACTCGGGGAACTTCAACGACTTCCTCGTCATCGCCGGTGTCTCGATGCTGCTCATCGGGGTGACCGCGCTTCTGCCCTGGGTCGTCGAGGCGGCGGTCGCCCGGCTCGGCTCCGGCGGACTTTCCTGGCAACTGGCTGTCCGACGACTTCAGTTGAGCAGTGGTACGGCGGCCCGCATGGTGAACGGCATCGCGGTGGCGGTGGCCGGCGCGATCGCGCTCCAGATGTTCTTCTCAGGGGTCGCCGGCGCCTACGAGACCCCGTCGAAGGAGAATGTCGAGCGGGCCCAGATGGAGGTCGGCATGCCCTACGACGTCCCGCTCCTCCCGGTGGGCAGGCAGCTTGCCGAGACCGAGGGCGTTCGGAAGGTCACCGTTCTCTTCTACGGTTCGGTGAGCGAGAAGGCCAAGTCCCCGCAGAAGTACACCGAGGTGACCATCGGCGACTGCGCGGCGCTGCGTGAGGTGGGCCGGCTCCCCTCGTGCCGGGACGGCGACGTCTTCACCGTAGAAGGTGCCGACTACTACACGGACACGCCCTCCCTGCAGGTCAAACCGGGCCTGAAGGTGTGGGTCACCCCGCGCAGTCTGCAGTCCGAGACACCGGCGGTCGCCTGGACGGTGCCGGCGGGCCTCAAGCAGGCCGACTCGCGCGAGGACCCGTCCGGGGGCGAGAACGGTGGCATTCTCGCCACGCCGGGCGCCCTGCCCAAGGGGATCGTGGCGCAGGCCGCCGGACGCGTCTTCGTCAGCCTCGATCCCAAGGTGGCGGACGCCCCCGACCATGTCCGCAACACGGCGGCGCGGATCGACCCCCTGGCGGATCCCCAGATCTGGACGGCCACCAACCGCACGAGGCAGTTCAACTCGATCCGCACCGGTCTGTTCGTCGGCTCCGCATGCGTCCTGCTGCTGATCGGGGTGAGCCTGCTGGTCTCCCAGCTGGAGCAGCTGCGCGAGCGCCGGAAGCTGCTGTCGTCGCTGGTCGCCTTCGGCACCCGGCGGCGCACGCTGAGCCTGTCGGTGCTGTGGCAGACGGCGATCCCGGTCGGACTGGGGCTGCTGCTGTCGACGGGGGTGGGGCTGGTCCTGGGCGTCGTCCTGCTGAAGATGACGAGCAGGTCGCTCGGCGTCGACTGGGCCGCCGTACTGACGATGACCGGTATCGGCGCGGGCGTCGTGCTGCTGGTGACGGTGCTGAGTCTGCCGCCGCTGCTGCGGATGATGCGGCCGGACGGCCTGCGCACGGAGT
>NZ_AEJB01000546.1 GCF_000331005.1 Streptomyces turgidiscabies Car8 | reverse complement strand
TTTCACCCCCGGCGTATCCTCAGTCCTCCCAGGTGCTGCCCTGACCGGCGGACCCGCGGTGCCTGCTGCCGAAGAGCCACGCCGAACTGCGTGCCGCCTGGAACGCGTTGACCCCCACGATGCCGCCCCAGGCGACCAGCAGGCCGGGGAGGCCCGAGACGCCGCCGCCGATCGCGGACAGGGGTATCGCCAGCACCAGCGAGACGATGCCGAAGCCGAAGCGCTCGCCGAAGCTGTCGGTGGATTTCGGCCCCCGCGCGTCACGCGCCACCACCATTTGCTGCTCGGCGAGCTGCCGCCGTACCCGGCGCTCGACCGAGCTGTCTATCCGCTGGTCGACCTTCTCCAGGAACGAGTCGACCAACGCGGACTCGTACTCGTCGCCCAGTTCCCTGCGGGCCTGCAGGGTGGCGTTGAGTTCCTTGTTCAGGTCGGCGTCGTGTGCGCCCGTCGCGTCCATACCGGTCATGCACACCACGGTAGGCAAACGGCATCCGCACGGCACTGGGGTTAGCCCCCCTGTTGCCCCTGGGCCGGACCCTAGGGGACCGGATTTCCAGGGGAGCGAGGGGATCCAGAGGGCCAGGGGAACGGAGTACCGGCGGGGCGGTTACTTCGTCAGGCCCCTGTCCTTCGCGTACGCGTTCGCCACGTCCTCGGGGTCCTTCTTGTCCTTGTCCACCTTGCGGTTCAGCTCGGTGAGGTCGGCCGTGGTGAGGACGTTGCCGAGCTCGGCGAGGGCCTTGCGGACCGTCGGGTCGGCCTTGCGGTCGGCGATCAGGGGGACGACGTGCTGGCCGGGGATCAGGTTCTTGGGGTCCGTCAGGACCACCCAGCCGTTGTCCAGGATGTCGGTGTCCGTGGTGAAGAGGTTCGCCACGTCGACGTCGCCCTTCTTCAGGGCGCCCTTGACCAGCGGGCCGGAGGAGTCGAGCGACTTGAACTCCTTGAACTCGACCCCGTAGACCTCCTTGAGGCCCACCACGCCCACCTCGCGTGTCTTCACCTCGGCCGCCGCGCCCAGTGTCAGCTTCCCGTTCTGCTTCTTCAGGTCGGCGAGGGAGGTCAGGCCGTACTTCTCGGCGGTCTCGCGGGTCACGACGAAGGCGTCGGAGTCCTCCGCCATGCCGTAGGGGAGGACCTGGAGGCCCGCCGGGAGGGCGATGGTGAGGGCGTTCTGCATCTCGCCCTCCTCGGTGGCCGTCGCCTTGGGGGCCAGGTAGTGGAGCAGGGCGCCCTGGTACTCGGGGAGGAGGTCGATGTCGCCGCCCTTCATCGCGGGGATGAGGATCTCGCGGCTGCCCAGGTTCGGGCGGACCTTCGTCTTCACGCCCGCCGCGTCCAGCACGGCCGCGTAGAGGTAGCCCAGCACCTGGTTCTCGGTGAAGTTGGCGGTGCCGATGGTGAGGCCGCCGGCGCTGGAGCCACCGCCTCCGCCCGCGCCGGCGCCGCCTTCGTCGAGGGAGGTGATGCCACCCCCGCACGCGGCGAGGGCGGGGACGGAGGCGGCTGCGAAGAGGCCGCCGAGGAGGGCGCGTCGGTTCATCGGAAGGGCCATCGGAAGTGCTCCTGGGCGGTTCGGTTTACGCGGGGCGGTGGCGGAAGAGGAAGCGCTGGACGCCGGAGAGCGTCAGGTCCAGCGCGATGGCGACCACGGCGACCAGCACGGCGCCGCCCATCACCTGGACCAGGTCGCGCTGGGCGAGGCCGTCGAAGACATAGCGGCCGAGGCCCCCGAAGGAGACGTACGCGGCGATGGTGGCCGTGGCGACCACCTGGATCAGCGCAAGGCGCAGGCCGGTCATGATCAGGGGGAGGGCGAGGGGCAGCTCGATCTGGAGGAGGACCTGGTGCCAGCGCATGCCCTGGCCGCGTGCCGCGTCCTTCACGTCCGGGTCGACGGCCGTCATGCCCGCGTAGGTGTTGGTGACGATCGACGGCACCGCGAGCGCGACCAGGGCGATGTACACCGGCCACATCGACAGCCCGCTGGTCAGGAACACCAGGACGACCAGGCCGACGGTCGGCAGGGCGCGGCCGAAGGAGGCCAGGTTGATCGCCACGAACGCGCCCCGGCCCGTGTGGCCGATGAGCAGGCCGAGCGGCAGGCCGATGACCGTCGCGACGAGGGTCGCGAGCAGCGAGTACTGGAGGTGCTCGGCGAGACGGTGCGCGATGCCGTCGTAGCCCGACCACTGGTCGCCGCTGGTCAGCCAGGTGCCGAGGTCCTTGAAGAGTTCGTACATGTCAGGCTCGCCGCCTCGTCCACGGGGTGAGTACGTACTGGAGTGCGACCAGCAGGGCGTCCGCGACCACCGCGAGGAGGAGGGTGAGGACCACTCCCACGATCACCGGGGTCGGGAAGTCGCGCTGGAAGCCGTCCGTGAAGAGCTGGCCGAGGCCGCCGTCGCCGATGTAGGTCGCGACCGAGACGAGCGAGATCGACATGACCGTCGCGATGCGCACGCCCGCCATGATCACCGGGAGGGCGAGCGGGAGTTCGACCGTGAGGAGGGTGCGCAGAGGGCGCGTGCCCATCGCCCTGGCCGCTTCCTTCGTCTTCACCGGGACCGAGTCCAGGCCCTCGACCGTGTTCCGCAGCAGCACGACCAGGGTGTAGACGGTCAGGCCGATCACGGTGGTGGTGCGGGTCAGGCCGCTCACCGGGAGCAGGAGCACGAAGATCGCGATCGACGGGATCGTGAAGAGGACGTTGGACAGTCCGAGCAGGAAGCCGCGCAGGGGGCGGACCCGGTGGGCGATCACGGCCAAGGGCAGGGAGATCAGCAGGCCGAAGAAGACCGCCGACAGGGCTGCCTGGAGATGGGAGACCGTGAGGGTGGTGAGGTCGTCGGTGTGGTCGCCGATCCACGACCAGTCGATGGTCATGCCGTGACCTGGGGTTCCGTGGCTTCCGGGGCGGCTGCCAGGGCTTCCGTCCGGGCTTCCGTGTGCGCCCGGCCCGCGAGCGCGTGGATGTCCTCGCGGGACGAGACACCGGTGAGGGCGCCCGTCGCGTCCACGCGGGCCACGAGCCCGGTGGGGGAGGCGATCGACTCGTTGAGCGCCGCGAGGAGCGAGTCGCCGTCCCGCAGCGGCCGTACGGGAATGTCGGTGCCGTGCGTGCTGGAACCCGCCGCGTGCCAGTGCAGCGGCCTGCGGGCCTCGTCGAGTACGAGGGTCCAGGCGCCGCCCTCGGGGGCCGGGGCCTGCGGAAGGGCCGCGAGGGTCTTCAGCGAGAGCAGCTTGAGGCCGCGCTCGGCGCCGAGGAAGTCGGCGACGAAGTCGTCGGCCGGGTGGGCGAGGAGTTCGGCGGGGGCCGCGCACTGGACCAGATGGCCGCCGGTGCGGAAGATCGCTATCTGGTCGCCGAGCCGGACGGCCTCGTCCACGTCGTGCGTGACGAAGACGATGGTCTTGTTCAACTCCTTCTGCAGACGCAGCAGTTCGTCCTGGAGCTGGGTGCGGACCACCGGGTCGACCGCGCCGAACGGTTCGTCCATGAGGAGGACGGGCGGGTCCGCGGCGAGGGCGCGGGCCACGCCGACGCGCTGCTGCTGGCCGCCGGAGAGCTGGTGCGGGTAGCGCTTGCCGGCGTCGGCGGCGAGACCGACGGTCTCCAGCAGCTCCGCCGCGCGGGAGCGGGCCTTCTTTCGGCCCCAGCCGAGGAGCAGCGGCACGGTCGCGATGTTGTCGAGGACCGTGCGGTGCGGGAAGAGGCCGGACTGCTGGATGACGTAGCCGATGGACCGGCGCAGGTCGGCGGCGTCCTGTCGCAGGACGTCCCGGCCGTTGACCTTGATCGTGCCGGAGGTCGGGTCGACCATCCGGTTGATCATCCGCAGGGTGGTCGTCTTGCCGCATCCGGAGGATCCGACGAGCACGGTCACGCCGCCTTCCGGCATCCGGAGGGAGAGGTCGTGGACCGCAGTGGTGCCGTTCGGGAAACGCTTGTGGACCGCGTCGAACTGGATCATGGGGTGTCCCTTGCCGGGCTTGTATAACGTCATGCAGAGTTCTCTGTGTCTGAATAGATTGTCAATGCCCTGGTGTTAATCCGAGGTAACGGACGTCCGGCAAGCAAGATCGAGTGCCCGGCTTACGTCCTGTTTGAGGGGAGTCTTCGCCTTATGTCGTCTCGGATCGTGGATACGGCGCCCTCCGTCCCGTCGCCGGTGCCGCCGCCGGTGTCCACCGGCATCGTCGTTCTGGACGGCGTCGGCCTCGGCGTCGACGACGTCGTCCGCCTCGCCGACGGGGCCGCGCGGCCGGTCCCCGGCACCGACGCGATGAAGCGCGTCGAGGAGGTCTGGGACGTCGCCCGCCGGATCGCCGCGACCGGCCGGGTGTACGGCCGCTCCACCGGCGTCGGCGCCAACCGCAACGAGGACGTCCCCACCGAGGCCGCCGCCGACCACGGCCTGCGCCTGCTGCGCAGTCATGCCGGCGCCATCGGTGCGGAGCTGCCGGCCCGGCAGGTACGGGCGATGCTCGCCGTCCGCGCCAACCAGCTGCTGGCGGGCGGCGCTGGACTGCGGCCAGGGGTCGTCACCGCCCTGTGCGAGGCGCTGGAGAACGGCGCGTACCCCGTGGTCAACGAGTTCGGATCGGTGGGCACCGGGGACATCGCGGCGCTGGCCCAGGTGGGGCTGGCGCTGGCGGGGGAGCACGAGTGGATCGGGGCGGGGGAGGATCGGCGGTCGGGGTCGGGGTCGAGGTCGGGGTCAGGGTCTGGAGCGGGGTCGGCGTCGGGTCCGGGGTCAGGGGCAGGTGCGGGGGTGCGCCCGGGTCCGGCTGTGGGCTCGGGGT
>NZ_AEJB01000545.1 GCF_000331005.1 Streptomyces turgidiscabies Car8 | reverse complement strand
CGGCCAGTGCGGCGGCGACGGAGACCAGGGCGAAGGCGTACGACGCGCGGTCGCGGACCTTGCGGTAGCGCGAGGTGGCCGCGACCGGCACCGGCGGCAGCTCGACGGCCGTGATCAGCTCGTCGGCGGCCAACACCGTCTCGATGTGCGGGGTGTTGCCCGGCTCGCGGTGGAAGTCGGCGACCGGGATACGCCGGATACCGCGCACGCTCTCCACCTCGACGAGGGCGTCGAGCATCACCAGCGCAACCGCCATGTCCGAGGGATGCGTCGCGATGCAGTGCTCGCTCGCCCCCAGCACCGCACTGCCCCGGGAGAACCCGCCGATCGCGTCACAACCACTGCCGGGTGTGCGCTTGTTGCAGGCGGAGGTCTCGTCGTAGAAGTACACGCAGCGGGTGCGCTGCAGGAGATTGCCTCCCACGGTCGCCATGTTCCGCAACTGGGCCGAGGCCCCCAGCAGGATCGCCTGCGCCAGGACCGGGTAGCGGGTCCTGACGAGGGGGTGGGCCGCGAGCGCGCTGTTGCTCACCAGCGCCCCAACGCGGATCCCCCCGTCCGGGAGTTCCTCGATCCCGTCCAGCGGCAGGCGGGTGATGTCCACGACCGTCGACGGCTGTTCGATGCCCTCCCGCATGAGGTCGACGAGGTTCGTCCCGCCCGCCAGGAACTTCACGTCAGTGTTGTCCGCGATCGTGCGCAGCGCCGTGGCCGTGTCCGGCGCGCTGACGTAGGAGAACGACTTCACTTCGCGACCTCCTTGATCGCCGAGACGATGCCGTTGTAGGCGCCGCAGCGGCACAGGTTGCCGCTCATCCGCTCCCGGATCTCCGCCTCGTCCAACTCCCCGCCACTGTCGGCAAGGTGCTCGGTCGCCGCGCTGGGTGCGCCCTCCTTGTGTTCGGCGAGCATCCCGATCGCCGAGCAGATCTGGCCCGGCGTGCAGTAGCCGCACTGGAATCCGTCGGTACGGACGAATGCCGCCTGCAACGGGTGGTCGACGCCTTCGATGGTCGTGATCTCACGGCCCTGGTACTGCACCGCCAGCGCCAGGCACGCGTTGATCCGCCGGCCGTCGGCCAGCACCG
>NZ_AEJB01000544.1 GCF_000331005.1 Streptomyces turgidiscabies Car8 | reverse complement strand
ACGCCGTCGGCGACGGCGGCGGCACGCACCGGGGGGAGGCGTCGTACATGAGGCGCAGGCTGGGCTGTTCGGATCTGCGGGAGGTACCGGAGGCCCGTAGGGCACTGCGCGAGCTGTTGCGGCACTGGGGGCGGCCCGGCTGCTCCGAGATAGCGGAACTGCTCACCAGCGAGCTGGTCACCAACGCGCTGGTCCACACCGACCGCGACGCGGTGCTGACGGCGACCGTCTCACCGCACGGACTACGCGTGGAGGTACGGGGACTTCGTGGGACGCAGGCCGAGGATGCGCGCACCGGTCGCCGACGACGGTACGCATGGCAGAGGGCTGGTTCTGGTGGAGTCCCTCGCCGACGCGTGGGGAGTCAGGGCGCACGGCGTGGGCAAGGCGGTGTGGTTCGAACTGAACGGG
>NZ_AEJB01000543.1 GCF_000331005.1 Streptomyces turgidiscabies Car8 | reverse complement strand
AGCGCATGACCCGCTCGGGCGAGCAGTCGGCGAGAGCGGCGAACTCCTTGGCGGAGACCTTCGGCGTCTCACCGGCGGCTGACCGCCGGGCCGTACGCTCCGCGCCACCTTCAGCCCGAAGGCCCAGCCTCCCGTCCGTGCGTAGGCCCCGAACTCCTGCGCGTCGCGCGCCACGAGGGGGGACACGTCGGCGGGGTCGACGGAGGCCTCGTCGGTGGCGCCGTCGGCGTCGCCGGGTTCCGCGGACGGCTCGGACCACTCGGACCCGGCGAACTCCTCGGCCACGGAAGGCATCTCGGGTGTCTCGGAAGGTTCGGGCGACTCGGACGTTTCGGACGGGGCGATCGCTACGGTCACAGGTGACTCTCCCGGGCAGGGTGGACGGACTGAGAAGGTGCCCGTTTCCATTCAGCAGCGGCGCTCGGGCGGCGCGCCGACCCCGTCCATCAGCGTGTCCAGCAGTCCGCCCAGCACCGTCCGCTGTTCGTCTGTCAGCGGCGCCAGAATCTCCTCCGCCGCCGCCCTGCGCGCTCCGCGCAACTCGCTCAGCGCCTTGTGTCCGTCGTCCGTGAGTTCGATCCGGATGACCCGGCGGTTGTCGAGATCGGGTACCCGGCGCACCTTGCCGCTCGCCTCCAGCGCGTCGACCAGCGTCGTCACCGCCCGGGGCACGACCTCCAGGCGCTCCGCCAGATCGGCCATCCGGGGCGGGGAGCCATGGTGCTGGAGGTGGTGCGAGAGGGTGCGCAGCAGCCGGGACTGGGCCGGGGTGATGCCGACTCCGCGCTGTTCCAGCTGCTGCTTGTGGCTGCGGTGCAGACGGCGGGTCAGACTCAGCAACTGGTCGGCGAGCGGACCGTCGGCGTCGGGGGAACTCATACGGGAACAATATCAGGATGCAGTTCATTGTGAGTATAGGTAACAATGAGCTAAGCTCCGCCAGTCGTCGTCATCACCGGTTCTCCCGAAGGAGCCCATGAAACCCGAACAATCCACCTGGACCCCCTCCGCCGACTCGGTGGAGCAGCCGCGCCAGGTCCGCCGCATCCTGAAACTCTTCCGCCCCTACCGCGGCCGGCTCGCCGTGGTCGGCCTGTTGGTGGCCGCAGCGTCACTCGTGTCCGTCGCGACCCCCTTCCTCCTGAAGGAGACCCTCGACGTCGCGATCCCCGAAGGCCGCACCGGACTGCTCAGTCTGCTCGCCCTCGGCATGATCCTCAGCGCCGTCCTCGGCGGTGTCCTCGGTGTGCTGCAGACGCTGATCTCCACGACCGTGGGCCAGCGCGTCATGCACGACCTGCGCACAGCCGTCTACGGCCGTCTGCAGAACATGTCGCTCGCCTTCTTCACCCGCACCCGCACGGGCGAGGTGCAGTCCCGCATCGCCAACGACATCGGCGGTATGCAGGCCACCGTCACCTCCACCGCGACCTCCCTGGTCTCCAACTTCACCAGCGTCGTCGCCACCATCGTCGCGATGATCGCCCTCGACTGGCGACTGACCGCCGTCTCGCTGCTCCTGCTGCCGGTGTTCGTCTGGATCAGCCGCCGCGTCGGCAACGAACGCAAGCGGATCACCACCCAGCGCCAGAAGCAGATGGCCGCGATGGCCGCCACGGTCACCGAGTCGCTGTCCGTCAGCGGCATCCTGCTCGGCCGCACGATGGGCCGCTCCGACTCGCTCACCCGTTCCTTCGCCGACGAGTCCGAGGGCCTGGTCGACCTCGAAGTGCGCTCCAGCATGGCCGGCCGCTGGCGGATGGCCGTCATCGGCATCGTCATGTCCGCCATGCCCGCCGTCATCTACTGGACCGCGGGTCTCGCCCTCCAGTTCGGCGGCCCGTCCGTCTCGATCGGCACGCTCGTCGCCTTCGTCTCGCTCCAGCAGGGACTGTTCCGGCCCGCCGTCAGTCTGCTCAGCACCGGCGTCCAGCTCCAGGCCTCGCTGGCGCTCTTCCAGCGCATCTTCGAGTACCTCGACCTGCCCATCGACATCACCGAACCGGAGAATCCGGTCCACCTCGACACGGTCAAGGGCGAAGTCCGGCTGGAGGACGTCGAGTTCCGCTACGACGACAAGAGCCGACCGATCCTCGACGGCGTCGACATCACCGTCCCGGCCGGCGGCAGCCTGGCGATCGTCGGCCCGACCGGCGCCGGCAAGTCCACGCTGGGCCACCTCGTGCCCCGGCTGTACGACGTGACGGGCGGCCGGGTCACCCTCGACGGCGTCGACGTCCGCGACCTCGACTTCGACACGCTCGCCCGCGCGGTGGGCGTCGTCTCCCAGGAGACGTACCTCTTCCACGCCACGGTCGCCGACAACCTGCGCTTCGCCAAACCGGACGCCACCGACGAGGAACTGCACGCGGCGGCGCGGGCGGCCCAGATCCACGACCACATCTCGTCCCTGCCCGACGGGTACGACACGGTCGTCGGCGAGCGCGGCCACCGTTTCTCCGGCGGCGAGAAACAGCGCCTCGCCATCGCCCGTACGATCCTGCGCGACCCGCCCGTCCTCATCCTGGACGAGGCGACGAGTGCCCTGGACACCCGCACCGAACGCGCGGTCCAGGAGGCCATCGACGCCCTGTCGGCCAACCGCACCACGCTCACCATCGCCCACCGGCTGTCCACCATCCGGGGCGCCGACCAGATCGTGGTCCTGGACTCCGGGCACGCGGTCGAACGGGGTACGCACGAGGAGCTGCTGCGGCGCGACGGGCGGTACGCGGCGCTCGTGCGCCGGGATGCCCGGCTGGAGCCGACCGGGTGACATGAGCAGTCGGACAAGGTGAAGATATGCCTGGTTTGTAACCTTTTGCGGGTTACCGTGCCCGCATGCAGATGAACACTCCGTCACGGAGCACGATTCGCCTGACGCGCCGTGGCCGGGCCCTTCTCATCGCGACCGGAGCCGTCGTCGCGGCCACCGCCGTGGCGGTGCCGCTGCTGAGCGTCGACAGCGAAGGGGACCCCCGGCCGACCTCCCTCCTCATCCCGGAGGGCTGGCGCTCCATGCAGGTGTACGAGGCGGTCGACAAGGCTCTCGCCCTGCCGGCCGGAAGCGCGAAGAAGTCGCTCGGCAAGGCCCGGCTGAAACTCCCGACCGACGCCGAGGGCAACCCCGAGGGCTATCTCTTCCCGGCGACCTATCCGCTGAAGGAGAAGGCCACCCCGGAATCCCTGCTGTCGGCCATGGTCGACACCGCCAACCAGAGGTTCGGCGGTCCGCCCGTCACCGCCGGCGCGCAGCGCAACGCCATGAACGTCTACCAGGCCGTCACCATCGCGAGCATCGTCCAGGCCGAGGCCGCCACCAAGCAGGACATGGGGAAGGTGGCCAGGGTCGTCTTCAACCGGCTCGAACGCGGGATGCCGCTCCAGATGGACTCCACGATCAACTACGCGCTGAACAGGTCCACGCTCAGGACGACGGTGAACGACACCCGGCTGAACAGCCCGTACAACTCCTATCAGCGCATGGGTCTGCCTCCCACACCGATCGCCAACCCCGGCGAGGAGGCGATGCGCGCCGCCATCAACCCGGCTCCGGGCGACTGGCTGTACTTCGTCACCGTCAAGCCCGGTGACACCCGCTTCACGGCCGACTACACCGAACACCAGCGCAACGTGGCCGAGTTCAACCAGAACCAGAAGAACCAGAAGAACCAGAACGGCCAGAAGGACCAGCAGAGCCCGGCGCAGGGGCAACAGAGCGGACAGCCCGCCAAGTGATCCGGCGGGCCATGTAGCCGTACGGGACGTCAGACAGCGGCGGGCTCCTGGTCGAGCATCCGCCTGATGTCCCGTACGGCCGCCCGGCCCGCCCGGTTGGCGCCGATCGTGCTCGCCGAGGGGCCGTAGCCGACGAGATGGACGCGTGGATCGGCGACCGCGCGCGTCCCCTCGACACGGATACCGCCGCCGGGCTCACGCAGCCTGAGCGGCGCCAGATGGTCGATCGCGGCCCGGAATCCGGTCGCCCAGAGGATCACGTCAGCATCGACGCGCTCTCCGTCGGCCCACTCGACCCCGTCCGGGGTGATCCGGTCGAACATGGGCCGCCGGTCGAGGACGCCGTCGGTGAGTGCCTGCCGGATCGCGTCGTTCAGGGGCAGTCCGGTGACCGACACGACGCTCCTCGGCGGCAACCCCTGGCGTACCCGCTCCTCGACGAGGGCGACGGCCTCCCGTCCGAACTCCTCGGTGAAGGGCCCTTCGCGGAAGACCGGCGGACGCCGGGTCACCCACGTGGTCGCGGCGGCGTACGGAGCGATCTCCATCAGATGCTGGGTACCGGACGCGCCACCGCCCACGACGACCACCCGCTGCCCCGCGAACTCCTCGGGCCCGGGGTACTGCGCGGTGTGCAGCTGCCGTCCCCGGAACGTCTCCTGGCCCGGATAGCGTGGCCAGAACGGCCGGTCCCAGGTGCCGGTGGCATTGATCAGCGCCCGCGCGGACCAGTCGCCGTCCGAGGTCTCGACGAGCAGCCGCCCGTCGCCGCCCCCGCGCACCGCCCGTACCTCCACCGGCCGGCGTACCCGCAGACCGAACCTGCGTTCGTACGTGTCGAAGTACTCGCCGATAACCTGCGCGGACGGCCGCGCCGGATCGGCGTCCGTCAGTTCCATGCCGGGCAGCGCGTGCATCCCGTGCACCTTGCCGTAGGTGAGCGAGGGCCAGCGGAACTGCCAGGCGCCACCGGGACGCGGGGCATGATCGAGCACCACGAAGTCACGCTCCGGCACGAAACCGGTGCGCTGCAGGTGATAGGCGCTGGACAGACCGGCCTGGCCGGCGCCTATGACGACGACATCGACTTCTCGTACGCCGTCACGAATCCCGGTGTTGTTCACGCTTCTACCAACCGGGGGAGGGGCGAGGATCTTCCCGACCCCGGTCGGACGGATGATCGTCGCGCGGTCAGGACTCCTTGCTGGGCCGAGGCGCGGTGGTGGACGGAGGCAGGTCGTCGTTGAAGCGCCGGTCCACGTACTTCGCGAAGTCGACCTTGTTCGGAATGAGCTTGAGGCCCGTGAACGTGTCGGCGATGCGCTGCTCGGAGGCGACGAGCGCGTCGTCGATCGCCACCGGGATACGGGTCGCGTTGGACCGGTTCACCGACGCGAGCGCCACGTCGTACGGCAGCCCGGTGTCCTTCGCCCACACCTTGGCCCACGCGTCGGGGTGCGCGTACACCCAGTCCTGGGCACGCCGCAGCCGCTCCACGAAGTCCTTGATGGCAGCCGCCTTCTTGCTGTCCCCCAGCGCGGAGGGCGCCGCCACCTGGAAGTTGAGCCCGTTGACCACCCCCTCGCCGTCGGCCAGGACACGTCCCTGCCCGCCCTTGAGGATCTGCGAGGTGTACGGGTCCCACACCGCCCACGCGTCGACGCTGCCGCTGGTGTACGCGGCCAGCGCGTCGGCCGGCTGGAGGTACTTGACCTTGATGTCGTCCAGGGTGAGTCCGGCCTGCTTGAGGGAGGCGATCAGCTGGTAGTGCGCGGACGAACCCTGCGCCACGGCAACGGACTTGCCCTTGAGGTCGGTGGCTTTTCTCAGCTTCGAGTTCTCGGGAACGAGGATGGCCTCACCCTGGGAGCCGCCCCGCAGGGCGCCCACCACGGTGATGTGGGAACCGGCTCCGGCCGCGAAGACCGGCGGGGTGTTGCCGACGCTGCCGATGTCGACGGCCTTGGCGTTGACGGCCTCGAGGAGGGGCGGTCCCGAGGTGAAGGTGGACCACTTGATCCTGTAGTTCAGGTTCTTGAGTTCCCCGGCGGCCCGCAGCACGGCCTCCGAACCGCCCTTCTGGTCACCGACGTTGAGCGTGAGGGACCCCTTGCCGTCCGTACCGCTGCCGGCACCGATGGAGGAGGCGGCCGAACTCCCGCCGCAGGCCGAGGCGAGAAGAGCGAGGGGGAGGAGCAGCGCGGCGGGGACGAGGTGTCGTCGCATGGTTGTTCGTTCCGATCGTTTCTGTGCGGCGGAGGAAGGTGAACAGGGGGAGGGGGAGGGGGAGGGGGCGCGAGGATTCAGGCGGCTGCGGTCGCGGTGTCGACGCCCAGGCGTTCCAGGAGCCGGGCGCGCAGTTCGGCGAATCGCGGGTCGGTGATGTCGCGCGGACGGTCCAGATCGACCGTCGTCTCGTACGCGATCACGCCCTCGTCCATCACGAGGACGCGGTCGGCGAGCAGCACCGCCTCCTCGACGTCGTGCGTCACCAACAGGACGGCGCAGCCCCTGCGTTGCCAGAGTTCGCCGACCAGCCGCTGTGCCTTGATACGGGTGAGCGCGTCCAACGCGCCGAACGGCTCGTCGAGCAGCAGGAGATCGGGCTCGCGGACCAATGCCCGTGCCAGCGAAGCGCGTTGGGCCTCGCCCCCGGACAGCGTCTTGGGCCACGCTTCGGAACGGTGGCTGAGCCCTACCTCGGTGAGCGCCTGCTCGGCGACCTCACGGCCGGGCTTGCCGGGCAGCCCGAGCAGGACGTTGCGCCACACTTTCTTCCACGGCATCAGCCGGGGTGCCTGGAAGGCGACGGCCTTGCGGCGCGGTACGAGGACGGTGCCCGAGATGTCGCGGTCGAGACCGGCGAGGATGCGCAGCAGTGTGGACTTGCCGCAGCCGCTCCGGCCGAGCAGGGCCACGAACTCACCCGGCCGGACGTCGAGTCGCAGGTTGTCGATGACGGCGCGGCCGTCGAAGGACCGGGTCAGTCCGTCGACGCGGACGGCCGGCGAGGTCATCGTCCGGTGAACGTGGGTCGCCATTGCAGCAGCAGCCTTTCGAGGGAGCGGACGACGAAGTCGGCCAGCAGGCCGAGGAACGCGTAGACGATGAGGCAGACCACGATCACGTCGGTCCGCAGGAAGTCCCGCGCCTGCACCATGAGGAAGCCGATGCCGGCGTCCGCGTTTATCTGCTCGGCGAAGACGAGGGCCAGCCAGGCGATGCCGAGCGAGTAGCGCAGCCCGGTCATCGCCCCGGGCAGCGCGCCCGGCAGGACGACCTGCCGGACCAGTCCCCACCGGGACAGTCCGAGCGACTCCCCGGCCTCGATCAACTGGGCGTCCACGCCGCGGATCCCGGCGTAGACGTTGAGATAGAGCGGGAAGGTCACACCGAGTGTGATGATCGCGATCTTCGGGGCCTCGCCGATGCCGAACCAGATGATGAAGAGCGGGATCAGACCGACGAACGGCACGGTCCGCAGCATCTGGACAGGCGCGTCGACCAGATCCTCGCCGACCCGGAACAGGCCCGAGACGAGGGCGAGTCCGGTGCCGATGACCGTGCCGAGGAGCAGCCCGAGGGCGACCCGCTGGAGTGACGTGCCCATCGCGTTGCCCAGGGAACCGTCGGCGATCAGATCCCTGCCGACCTCGGCGATCCGCTCCGGCGAGGCGAGGACGTCGGCGGTCAACGCACCGGTACTGCTGAGGACTTGCCAGAGCGCCAGAAGCAGGAGCGGACCCGAGGTGCGGCGCAGCCAGCGGGGGACGCGGGTACGGCGCGTGGAGCTCGGGACGATGGGTTCGAGGTCGGGGAGGGCGCGCCCGGTGTCGCTGCCGACGCCGCTGTCGGTGTGAGTGAGGGCGGGTTCGGACGTAGCGGAACCGTATTTACCCGATATATCCGGCTTGGGGGAGCCGGGCGGGGCATGGCTGATGCTCATGAGTGCTCCACGTGGAGGAGAGCGACCGGGGAGGAGGTGTGCCTCGGCACCGCCGCGTCCGGAGTGGATCAGAAAGGATCCCGGACGTGCGGGTGGGGCGGTGCCCAGGCGGGCGTGAAGAGAGGGGAAAAGGGCGTCAGCAGCCGCGGCGACACGCGGCGGAGGCCACCCGCAGCAGGTCGATGTGACCGCGCGTGGTGAGCATGGCTGAACGCAACATGCCGCTGAAAGTAGCCAGGTGACGTGACCACGGTCAATGGTGTCTCGCGGAATGGACCACTGGTGTCAAGGAGCGGGAGCAGCGCCGGGAGTCGAGCCGGGCGGCCCCCGGCCGACAGGTGATGATGGGGTGCATGTCCCATGCCTTCACCACACGCGTCCTGAACATCGTCTCCGGCAGCGCGGAGGCGGTCGTCGACCTCACCCACGACTGCGAGGCCTTCCTGAGGGAGGTGGCCGACGGCCGGGACGGTCTCCTCAACGTCTTCGTCCCGCACGCCACCGCCGGAGTCGCGGTCATCGAAACGGGCGCGGGCAGCGACAGCGACCTCCTCGCCGCACTGCACACCCTGCTCCCCGCCGACGACCGCTGGCAGCACCGCCACGGAACCCCCGGCCACGGCCGCGACCACGTCCTCCCGGCCCTCGTACCGCCGCACGCCACGCTGCCGGTGCTGGGCGGGCAACTGGAGCTGGGGACTTGGCAGTCGGTGTGTCTGGTGGACACCAACATCGATAATGGCAACCGTCAGGTTCGGCTGAGCTTCCTCGGCTGACCAGAATCACTCGGGGGGCGTGCCGCCAATTCTCCGTACCATGCGTGCGCGAACGGAGAGAAGCATGCGCGGTACGGACCCAAGTGTGATCGAACGTCCCTATGACGGATGCGGCGAATGTCTGATCGGCGTGCTGCGGCTGTCGCGAGTTTCTGCGCGGATGGGAGCCGTCCATACACGTACGTGACCAGTCGAGTTCGTCGGCCGCGTTCAGCTCCGAGGGTAGAACCCGGTGCAATCGGTCGAAGACTCCTGCCTTCTGCCACCGGGCCGGGCGGCGCCAAGGTCATGGCATGCCGAGGTGCGACGACGCCCGGGTCAGCGCCGCACCTGTCGCAGTACTGCCTGGAGGAACTGCGGGCGGCGGCCGAGGAAGCACGCACGGTCTGCCCATCACCGCCCACGCCCACGGTGTGCAGAGCGTGGCCGATGCCGTCGCCGCCGGCGTCAACTTCCATGTAGCAACGGTGTTTTCTGGGTTGTCCGCGCTGGTCGTAGAGGACGTGGCGGATCGCGGTGACACGGTGGTGGTCACAGCCCGCGCACGTAAAATCGCGGTGCCGTGTCCGGCGTGTGGAACGCAAACGTCGAAGGTGCACGTCCCTCACCGCCGGACGGTGAGGGCCGTGCCGGGCGATGGCTGCCAAGTCGTCGTCTGCCTGTGGGTGCGGCGGCTCGCTGGCCAAATATCCCAGATGGCACGGGAGTTATGCGGCTGCCCGCCCCGTCGGCCTACTGACCGTGCCCGATTCCCGCAGCACCGCCCTGCGCCATCTGTAGCGCCGGCCGGTGCCGAAGTCGTCGGTTCCGCGGGTGATCGGCGTGGACGATTTCGCTCTGCGTGGCCGCCACCACCACGCCACGATCATCACGGACGCCGAGACCGGCAGACGCGTCGCGGTCCTGCCCGACCGCGAGGCTGAAACGTTGGCGTCCTGGCTGCGCGAACACCCTGGCATCGAGATCGAGACTTCGTACGGTCTCCGGCCCGAAGGGCGCGACCTCGGATCCCGACGAGGACCGGGAGCCGGTACGCGTCTGACTCCGCGCGCCTGTCCTACCGCGCTTACCGCGGGCCGGGCGGCAGACCTTGAGCGAGCACCGTGGCGGCGGAGGTGGCGGTGATGACGCGGTCGAACCAGAGGATGAGGCGATGCGGGAGGACCTCCGTTGGAGTCTTGTCGCTGCCGTGCGGCACTCTCTGGGCCGCAGGGCTTCAGATGCCGAGCTGCGACGGGGAATGCAGCTGACCGGGCGCCACCTGCCCGGCCCCCTTGTGCGGTTCTAATCGGGGGCGCACCCGCGCAGGATGTAGGCGACCAGGTCGTTCAAACCGTGTTCGGCAGTCTCCGGGGGAAGCAGTCCGCTTACTGCCATGTCGGCGTAGCCGTGCAGGGTCGTGAGGACCGGCGTGGCGACGCGTTCGAGCGGCCCTTCACGTACCTCGCCCAGGCGTTGCCCCTCGGCGATCAGTCCGAAGATCTCCTGGGACCAACGGTGGATGGCCTCGGACAGCTCTTGTGACGCCTGTGGATCGTGCTTGATCGAGTACATCAGGTCGAGGAGCTCGGCGTTGGCCGTGGCGAAGTCCACGTAGGCGTGGAGCGCGGAGTGCATCCGCCGGGCAAACGACTCGGCGGCCCCTTCCTGGGACGCCGCGAGGATCTCGGTGAGCCGTTCGAATCCGGTCAGTGCCAGAGCGTCCAGCAGTGCTTGCTTGTCCTTGAAGTGGCGGCTCGGGGCGGCGTGGCTGACGCCCAGGTCGCGAGCGAGCTCGCGCAGCGACAGGGCGGCCGGCCCCTTTCCCTGGAGTGTCTCCTCAGCACGCGCGAGCAGCGCGGCACGGAGGTCTCCGTGGTGGTAAGGGCGACGTCGGGTCTGCATGGCGTCATTGTAGCGAAGTCGTAGCCGACGCCTACATTGTGGCCGCTGACATCATTGTTGTCATTGACATCAATGTTGGCAGCGCCTACGTTATGGGCATGGCTACTGCACCCACCAAGTGGAACGTCAACGACATCCCCGACCAGACCGGCCGCACCGCCGTCGTGACCGGCGCGAACAGCGGACTCGGCATCGCCACCGTCGACGCGCTGGCACGCGCCGGAGCACACGTCGTCCTCGCCGTACGCGACCCGAAGCGCGGCAAGGCCGCCGCCGCGACCGTTCGAGGCGCGAAGGGCAGTCTCGAAGTACGACGGCTCGACCTCGCGGACCTCGCTTCGGTACGGGAGTTCGCCGCGGACTGGAAGGGTGATCTCGACCTGCTGATCAACAACGCGGGCGTGATGAACATCCCGGAATCGCGCACGAAGGACGGCTTCGAGACGCAGTTCGGGACCAACCACCTCGGCCACTTCGCCCTGACGAACCTGCTGCTGCCGTACGTCACCGATCGCGTGGTCACCGTGGCGTCCACCGCGCACAAGTGGGGTGGCGCCCGGATCTACTTCGACAACCTCGACCTGCGGGGTGAGTACGCCCCGCTTGCCGCGTACGGCCAGTCCAAGCTGGCCAACCTGCTGTTCACCCTGGAACTCCAGCGCCGCCTCACCGAAGCGGGCTCACCTGTGCGCGCCCTCGCCGCCCATCCCGGCTGGGCCGCCACCAACCTTCAGGGCAACGACGCCAACTTCGCGCGGCGGGCCGTGATGAGGATCGGTAACCGGATGGTCGCCCAGGACAGCGGGTCCGGCGCCCTTCCGACCCTGTACGCCGCCGTCCAGGACCTGCCCGGCGCCTCGTACCTGGGCCCGGACGGCCGGGGCGAGGTTCGTGGCGGCCCGACCCTGGTCGGCAGGTCCCAGCCGGCGAGCGACCCGGCCTCGGCGCGACGTCTGTGGGCGGTCTCCGAGGAATTGACGAACACGGCGTTCCCGTCACTGACCCGCACGAGGACCTCGGCAGGGTCGTAGTACGGCAGCCCAGCTTGGGCCTCTTCCTCAAGAAGACGCCTGGGAGCACGAGGTGTGGCGTCCGGGTGTCGCTCCGGCGCCCCAGCCTGCAAGCCCCACACCTGCAACACGGCATCGCGCTCACACACAAAGGAGCACCGGCATGGCTTTCCCTCTCTACCCCCAATTCGCCGAAGCTCTCGCGCCGATGGCCGCAGCCACGGCAGACACCACGCCTCCGCCCGCCGGGAACGTTGCCACCCGCCGTGCCGTCCCGGAAGGGCTCCTCGCCAACGTCGGTAAGGCCCAGTCGACTCCTCCGGCGTGACGATCACCGACCACCACCTGACCACCGCCGACGGTGAGAAGATCCTGCTGCGCTGGTATACGCGATGTCGTCGAGAGGTTGATCCACACCCGGCAGCGGCAGGCGGGTGATCCGGACACCTGGATCGCGATGGACTCCGGCTACGACGCTGCCTAGGCCGTGTTTTAGAAGGTGCTGGTCTGGTGGGTTGGGCGTCCGGGGAAGTTGCGGGCGGCCAGCCAGACGATGAGGTCGCCTGCGATCCGGTCGATGCTGGTATCGGTGTCGACCTTGTGTTCACGGCGGGTGGTGTCGCGTCGGACGATCTCGTAGCCGCCTTCGTCAGCGACAGCGACGGACACAAACCAGGCTGGGTCGTCCTGGTCGGGCTGGACGACGACGAACGTGTTGTCCTTGTCGTTGAGTTCGCTGATCAATTCGAACAGGGCATCCTCGGACGGGTCGTCGATGTGGTCGCCGTTTTCGCTGTCTGCGCAGTAGTACTTGGCGGCCACTGGACTCTCCCCATGGTGCGCTGTCGGTTCGGGCGCCAGCATGGCACGGCCGGATGGGCCGGCGGCAGGTCACAGCCACTGCTGGACCGCCGCGATCTGAACCGTCGCCTCGAAGCGGACGGCGAGCTTGTCGTATCGGGTGGCCACGGCCCGGTGCTGTTTGAGGCGGCTGATCCCGCACTCGACCGCGTGGCGGGCCTTGTAGTCCTGGCGGTCGAAAGCGGGCGGACGCCCTCCCGTGCCGCCTCGGCGCCTGCGGTTGCGGATCTGGTCGGCCGGCTCGGGGATCGTGCACCTGATCCCGCGTCGGCGCAGGTAGGCGCGGTTGGCTCGCGAGGAATACGCCTTGTCGCCCCGTACCCGCAATGGACGCACCCGCGGGCGTCCGCCGGCGGTGCGGGGCACCCGGATCGCTTCGAGGACCCGCTCGAACTGCGGGCTGTCACCCCGCTGGCCCGCCGTGACCAGCAGCGCCAGCGGCTTCCCCCCCCTGCTCACAGGCCAGATGGATCTTCGTGGAGAATCCGCCGCGCGAGCGGCCCAGCCCGTGATCGTCCGGCTCGGTCCGCGTCCCGCCCGCAGGTTCCTTCTGCCCGGCCGTGTCCCGGCGGGCACCGGCAGCATGCTGATGGGCCCGGCAGACCGTGGAATCGACGTTCACCTCCCACACGATCAGACCCGCAGCATCGGCCCGGGCCTGCAGAGCAGTCAAGATCCCAGCCCACACACCCTCACGCTGCCAACGCCTGAACAGCCCGTAGACCGTCTGCCAGTGCCCGTACTCGACCGGCAGATCCCGCCACGGCACACCGGTCCGCACACGCCACCGCACCCCGTCGATCAACAGACGCCGGTTGCGAACCGGACGCCCCAGTCCCCCGACCGGCAACAACGGCTCCAGCACCGACCACTGCTCATCCGAAAGATCCCCACGCCCCACCCCGAGATCATCGCGGCCCGAAGAGGAACTGCGGGGTCACTTCCAAAACACGGCCTAGGTCGCCCGTCGTGTTGTCGCCGATCCCGACAACTTCACCACCAGTAGTGAGGTTCCACGCCTCAACCGTGCCGGCGAGCTGTCGCGCCTGCAGATGACCTGGCCGTGGCCGGGAGTAACCGTCAAGAGTTGTGGGTCGGTCTGTTCACTCGTTACGAGAGGGGCCTTGGTTCGAGCTGGAAAGCACCTTCGTCGAGGCCGTGCAGGATGCTGCCAGTGGTGGCTTCCGGGGTGAGTCGCGTCGTGTCGAGTACGTGGCGTTCGTATGCCGCGATGTCGGTGAACTGGTGGTGCAGCGCGCGGATTGGTTCAGGGTCGGTCAGCGCCGCCTCGTCTGTGCGGCCGACCGCCCGGTGCAGCGTCGTGTCCTGATCGGGACGTAGGACGATGTAGTGCAGTTCGAGCTCCCTTGTCTCACCTACGGTTCGGAACGCGTCGATGAACCAGGGGCCGACAATGCCGTCGCAGATCACCTGGTAGCCGCCAGCGGCATAACCGAAGGCGGTGTTGGCCAGGATGTCGATGACGGTCGTGTTCTGCTGGTGGGCCTGCGGCAGGTAGGGGGCGATCGCACCTTGCTTGATGAAGTCCCAGAAGTCGTCGCAGTGCAGGTGGACGCTGGGTGACAGTTGGTCGGCCAGCAATCCGGACACGGTGCTTTTGCCCGCACCTGGCGGACCGGTGAGGACGATAACTCTTCCAGTCGGAGAAGCCGAGGTCGCCGCGTCGATGGTGGGCTGGTTCATGCGGCGATCTTGTCACCACGCTCCACCAGCGCGCCGCGTTCGAAGTGTGCTCCGGCGAGGACGAGGACGAGGCGACGAGGTGGGGTGCTGCCGGACAAGGTTCCCGCCGTGACCGGCGTCGTCGGCCGCCCCGGACACCGACCCGACGCGCTCCTGGCCGACAGCAGCTACGACCACGACAGGTACCGGCGCCGCCTGCTCCGGGCCTGCGGCATCCGCCCGGTCATCGCCGAACGAGGCCAACCACACGGCTCCGGCCTGGGCATCTTCGGCTATGTCGTCGACAGCACCATCGCCTGACTGCACGGTCGTCGGCTCAGACGACGGGCTGGGCAGGGGCTTTGGGGGAGGGGCCGTACTGGTTGGCACCCGGAGAGCTGTCCACCGTCATGCTCACGAGGTACAGGATGGGCCCGACGACCGGAATCAGGGCGATGAACATTCTCCACCCGGACTTGCCGGTGTCGTGCAACCGGCGGACCGAGACGCTCAGCATGGGCACGATGAACGGCAGCAGGAAGACGCTGAGCAAGGGAACTTCGACAGCGAAGCTGCCCCCGGCGATCACGGCGGCGGCGCCCGTGTACAGCAAGGAGAACCACCAGTACTCCGCGCGCCGTGCGCGACCGGAGAATGTGGCGAACTTGGAGGTGAGGCACGTGCGTGCCGCATCGGTGAACGACATGCTGGTCACAGCGACAGCGGTCCTTTCGTGGAAGTGTCACGGGGAGACACGGTGGATCGGGTGGCGAGAGTGCGGGGATCTCCGTGTTCACGGCGATGTTCCTGCACGGCGGCTGGCTGCACCTGCTGGGCAACATGCTGTTCCTGCTGATCTTCGGCAACAACATCGAGGACCGCATGGGGCACATCCGCTTCGCGCTCTTCTACGTCGCCTGCGGCTACGCGGCGTCCTACGGGTTCGCCCTCGCGAACTCCGATTCGAGCGACCCCCTGATCGGCGCCTCCGGGGCCATCGCCGGTGTCCTGGGCGCCTACCTGGTGCTGTATCCGAAGGCCCGGGTGTGGGTCCTCGTACCGTTCCTCGTCTTCCTGCCGCTGCGGCTGCCGGCCTGGCTGGTGCTGGGCTTCTGGTTCGCGC
>NZ_AEJB01000542.1 GCF_000331005.1 Streptomyces turgidiscabies Car8 | reverse complement strand
CCTCAGTCACGTGCAGGTGGTGGTCACACGCCCCGGCGCGGGCCCGGTGGCAGCGCCGCCGGGATGTGGGTCATCCCGGTGTAGTGCTGCTGCCGGGCACCCGTCGGCCACACGGCGGTCGGGGTCGGGGCCGCCGGCTGCCCCTGCTGCGCGTCGAGTTGGCCGACCCGCTGCCATCCGCCTCCCTGACTGCCGGTGCGCGCACTGAGCGCCCCCGCGCTGTAGGCGCTGTACGAGCCGGAGTTCGAGCCGTAAGAGCTGCCGTAGGACGGGGTGAGGCCGTTCGGGTTTGCCCTGAACGCCGCGAAGTCCAGCTCTTCCTCGCCGCTACGGTCGCCCGGCAGTGAGCGGAAGGACTTGCCGTACTCGGCGTACAGCGCGTCGAAGATCGGCGTGGCCGATGGGCCGCTCGGATAGTCCTGAGTCGCTCGCGCGGACGGGAGCGACTGGTAGGACTGGCGGCGGGGGACGTCGTAGGTGTGCACGTACGTGCAAACGACCCCGCCGCCCAACAGATGCGGTCAGTGCCCCGACTTCGCAGGGCCGCGGAGCGCCCTGCAGGGGCGCGGGGAACTGCGCGACCAGCCCCACTCGACCGAAAGCCGCCAACTGTCGATGCACCCCTGGTCGACAGCGCTCACGTACCCGCCAGAGGCAACGCGCTGGCGACCAGCTTCCCGATGCCCGCCGCCTTGTCCAGCGCGTCCCGCAGCAGGTCCTCGCGGGGCTGGCGGCCGATGGAGCCGACCGGCGCCGCGAACACCAGCACCTGCTGGTGCTTGTTGGCGGCGGCGCGCCAGCTCTCCGTGACCTGGAGCGGCTGGTGCGCCTGCCACCAGGCCACCGCCGAGCCGCCGTTCGGGCCCGGCTGGAGTACGGCGTGCAGCTGGCCTGCCGCGAGCAGCACCGACCATCCGTGCAGCACGGGCGGCACCTCCGTCAGCTCGGTCAACGGCATGAACCCCTGCTCGATGAGGAGCGGGAGGAAGTCGTCGCCGGCGCCGGTCGCGCCGGGGCGGACGATCGGGGCGGTCGGTTCGACGACCAGGGCGGGGTGCAACTCGCCCTCGATCAGGACGAGTCCGCTGGTGACGCCCAGTACTGCTTGCTCGGGTGCGGCCATCGGGGCCTCCTCGTCGGCGTTGATGGAGCGGACCGCGCCCTGGAGCTGCTCCTCGGTGACCTGGACGACCTGCGAAGGCAGGCAGCCGGCGTGGGCGAAGGCGAGGACGGCGGTCTCGTCCCCGATGAAGAGGACGGTGCTGGTGCGCTCCTGGGCGGAGTCGCCCGGCGTGCGGCAGGACGTGCAGTCGTAACTGCCCGGGGCGTTGTCGCCGGTGAGCAACCGGTCGGCTTCTTCGTCGCCGATCTCGGCGCGGACCTCGTCGCTGACATCGAGCATGCGCGGCACGGGTGGCTCCCTCGGGATGCGGTGCGTGGCGAGGCCGGGTCGCCCCCGGCCGGTGGGCCCGGACAGTCCGGGCTCATGAAGATGACAACGGGCGACCTGTGGTGGGGGTCACGCTGAAGGGCGAACGGAATCGAACCATCCTGCGCGCCCGGTCACAGTCGGTCCCGAATTGGTCACTACATGTCAAGTAACGGGCAGGTTACGGAAGTTGGCCCGGTGAACTGACTCACAGTTTGTTCGAGTGATTGGTCGACAAATCGGGAAATGAGGCCATGAAGTGGGTGGCCGGAACTCGCCGATACCGGCGGTAACCCTGAACTGGCCTGGGACAACAGGGAGTTGGTTGATATCCCCTCGTCGCGGTCCATAGATTCCTCCGCCGAGTGCACCTAGCACCGCTCGGGTACGTCCGCCGGCAGCGCAGAACCAGACACCGCGCAGCACCACCGCCGACGGACGGGGCGGAGCGTGCCGACCGCGTTCACGCGCGGCCGACGCGCCCCGGTCAGGGGGAGCCCGGGTCTGTGGAGAGGGATCTACATGTCCGAATGTGCCGATAGTTACACCCGCAAGACGCGCAAGACGGCGGTCCTCGCCGGGGCGGCTCTGCTCGCCCCTCTCGGACTGCTGGCCGCGACAGGCAACGCCGCGGCGGCGGACAGCGGGGTGTGGGACCGCATCGCCCAGTGCGAGAGCGGCGGCAACTGGCACATCAACACCGGCAACGGGTACTACGGAGGACTCCAGTTCTCCGCCGGCACCTGGCGCGCCTACGGCGGCACGGCCTACGCGGCCACCGCCGACGGGGCCAGCAAATCCCAGCAGATCTCCGTCGCCACCAAGGTCCAGAACGCCCAGGGCTGGGGCGCCTGGCCGACCTGTTCGGCGCGCGCCGGGGCCGCCGGGAGCGCTCCCGCGGCATCGGGGTCCGACTCGGGCTCAAGCTCGGCCGCCACCAAGTCGACGAAGAAGTCGGCCACCCCGTCCAGCGGCCGGTCCGCCGCGTCCGAGGCTCCCTCGAAGGCGCCGGAGCGTTCGTCGGCCCACACGGGCCGCAGCTCGTCCCGCGGCGACTACACCGTCCGCGTGGGCGACACCCTGAGTGGCATCGCCGCCCGGTACACGACCACCTGGCAGCACCTCTACGCCGCCAACAAGGCCGTCATCGGCGACAGTCCCGACCTGATCGTGCCCGGCCAGAAGCTCGACTTCTGAGCCGCTCCCTCCGCTGCGGGCACGGTGCCCCACCCGGTCTCCGGACCGGGTGGGGCACCGGCGTCCTGTGCGGTCGGCCCACCGGCCAGGGCCGTTGAGGACAGTAGCTGTCCGCGACCGCTGGCAGACTCGCCCCCATGTTGGAGACCTCGGCACGGCTGCTGCGCCTGCTCTCGCTGCTTCAGGCCCACCGGGAATGGTCGGGCCCAGACCTGGCCGACCGCCTCGGTGTGACCCCGCGTACCGTCCGCCGGGACGTGGACCGGCTGCGCGACCTCGGCTATCCCGTGGACGCCAGTCCGGGCACCGGCGGTGGCTACCGGCTCGGTGCCGGGGCCGAGTTGCCGCCGCTGCTGCTGGACGACGACGAGGCGGTCGCCGTGGCCGTCGGGCTGCGGACGGCCGCCGGGCAGGGCATCGAGGGCATCGGCGAGACCTCCGTACGGGCGCTGGCCAAGCTCGAACAGGTGTTGCCCGACCGGCTGCGGCGACGGGTCGGGGCGCTGAACGCCTTCACCGTGCCGATGCTGCGCGGGCCACAGCCCTCGGCCGTCGACCCGGCCGTCCTCACCGAACTCGCCCACCTCTGCCGGGACACGGAGCGGCTGCGCTTCGAGTACCGGGGACACGAAGGCGCTGTGTCGATGGCTCGCCGTACGGTCGAACCGCACCGCCTCGTGTGTACCGAGCGGCGCTGGTATCTGGTCGCCTGGGACGTCGACCGCGCAGACTGGCGTACGTTCCGCGTGGACCGCATCACGCCGAAGCCGCCGCACGGACCGCGCTTCGCCCCTCGTACGCCTCCCGCCGACGATCTAGCCGCCTACGTCTCCAAGGGCGTCTCCACGCGCGCGTACGCCACGCACGCCGTCGTCCGGCTGCTGGTGCCCCTCGCCGAGGCCGCCGCGCGGATCTCGCCCTCCGCCGGGACGTTGGAGCCGGACGGCGACGAGGCCTGTCTGTTGCGCACGGGGGCCGCGAGTCTCGACGTGATGGTCATCCACGTCATGCTGATGGGCTTCGAGTTCGAGGTGCTGGAGCCCACGGAACTCGTCGACGTGATCAGGGCCTCCCGGGACCGGCTGTCCCGCGCGATGGAGCGGTCGCCGGGTATCGAGAGCAAGAGCGAGAGCAGCTCAGGGGCGGTGTCCTGACGGCGTGGGGCGAGGCATGCGGAGGTTATGTGGGGAATTCGTGGGTGTTTTATGCGTTCTGTCGCCCGGGGGGTGGTGACCGAGACGCGTGGCATCGGCATGTATGGCGTGTATAAGAAACCGGTAAGACGTCGGGGTGCTGGCGGACGGGGAAATTCGTCGCCTCCGCAGTGCCCTTCCGGCGATCTCCGACGGGGTTTATGGGGGATCGCGGAGGGGTGGCTAATTACGTTCGAATGGCCGTCGGAAGTTTGGGTGACCGGCCTTGCGCGTGTTGTGTGCGTGCTGATTATCGCTTGAAACGAGTGTCGTGATCTTGTGACAGAAGCGTGACCGGGGGCGTACCGAGTGATGCCTGGTGCCGGGCTCCGGGCTTCCCCGGCCGCCGGTGGGCGCCTACCGTGACGGGCATGGCATCGAATCCCAGGCCCGAAGAACCCCAGGACGCCCAGGACACCCCGGACAGCTATGTCGGCCTCGATGCGGCGGGAGCCGAGCGGCTCGCCCGGGAGCGCGGCTGGTCGGCTGTGAGGTCCCTGCCGCCCGGGGCGATCATCACCATGGAATACCGGACCGGGCGGCTCAACTTCGAGGTCACCGGCGGTCGGGTGACGCGCTGCTGGAAGGGCTGAGCCCGGCCCCGCCGCGCGCCCTCTGCTTCTGGGTGGCTCAGCTGTTGCCGGGCAGGGGGCGGGTCGACGGGTTGCCGGTGGCGCGCGGGGCGCGGTCCGCGTGCGGGGGGCGGCGGCTGCCGGCCGGTGTGACCGGCGTGCGCTCCGAACGGCTCGCGTGCGGGTGCGGGGCCGGATGCGCGGGGTGCGCGGGTGGCCGTGACAGGTGGGCGGCCGGGGCGGTGTTCTCGCGGGCCGTGGCCTCCTGCCCGGCGGTCGCGTGCGGCGTGCGCATCGCCGGTGTACCGACCCGGGCCGGGACGGGCGCGGGACTGGCGCCCCGGACGCGCCTGCGGTCGCGCTGCTCCAGTATCCAGGTCTCGGCGCGAGTGATCATCGGCTCGCACCACGGCAGCGCCAGCAGGACCAGCAGACCCGCGACCCAGCCCAGGACGACGTCGCTCAGCCAGTGCGTGCCCAGATAGACAGTGGTGAGACCGACGCCGAGGGACATCAGCGCCGAACTGGCGGACAGCCAGCGCCGCGCCCGCGGGGTCGAGGCCAGATAGGCCAGGATGCCCCAGGTCACCACGGCGTTCGCGGTGTGACCGCTGGGGAATATATCCCCACCCATACCCATCTCGTTCGAGCCGATGGTGGTCGCGTAGTGCGGTCCGAGGCGGCCCATGCCGATCTTGGCGGCACCGACCGTGATGTTGAGCAGCAGCAGCGCCGCGCCGAACGTGAGCAGCGGGCGCAGGGTGTGCTGACGCCAGGCCCGCCAGCCCAGCCAGGCCGAGATCATCACGGCGGTGGGGCCGCGCTGGCCGAGCACCACGTAGTAGTCGAGGAAGGCGTGGATCTCAGGCCACTGCTGATAGGGCCGGAAGAACATGACCTGCCAGTCGAGCCGGACCAACCACGAGGTGATCACGACGGCCCACACGGTGGCGAGATAGAAGACCAGGGTCGCGACGAGAAGCGCGATCCTGTGCCTGCTCATCTTCGGCACATCGATGTGGGTCGGCCGGCCCGGCTCCCGGTCCAGCCTCGCGAACACCCGGTCCAGACGGGCGAGGTTTCCTTCAGTACGCACCCAATCGACGTTACAGCGAGTGAGCGCGGATCTCCGGCCGATCCGCCGGTTTGTAATGACGATGTGATGTGGGATTGCTCTCAAGGTGATGTTTAATTCACCGGAATCCCTATTCGGCAGCACATGTTCCCTTGATTTTCATTGATCAAGCGAGTGCAACCTGTAGGTGGGTTGTTTTACGGCCCTTTCGAATTGGTTCACCAGCCGGTTGTCCGGAATTCGGCGGAAGGTCGCTCAGGGCGGACCGGAGCCGTTCAGCCAGAACGCCCCGTAGACCGCCGAGCCCACCGCGACCACGCCCGTCACCAGCACCGACCTGGACGTACGCAGCCGGGCCAGGGCCCGGGCGAGCGGCAGCAGGAGGGGGAAGGCGGGCAGCAACAGGCGTGGTTTCGAGCCGAAGTAGCTCGACGCGCACAGGGCGAGCACGGTGACGACACCCGCGTACACGAGCAACGGCAGTGGCTGGCGCTGCCGTACACAGGTGACGAACAGCCAGATCAGCAGGCTCACACCGACGATGAGTCCGACCCCGGCCAGTGCCGACGGGAAGGACGTGAACTTGGCGGCGACGAAACGGGCGAACGCGGCGCCGCCGTCGAAACCGTTGCGCCAGCCGGCCTGGACGTCCAGGTAGCCCAGCGGACCCCTGCCGGTGCGATGACCGACCCACAGGACGTAGCCGGCGGCGCCGAGCGGCGCGATCAGCATGCCGAGGGCGCGCCGCCAGACAGGTGCGCTGTGCGGAGCGGGCGCGCTTCGCTCTCGTACGAACGAGGTACCGGAGGAGTCGCCGGACGAAGTATTGGACGAGGTGCTCGAAGAGCTGCCCGACCACGTGGTGAACGAGGCGATGGCGGTCGCCCACACCGCCGCCACCACCGCGAGTCCCACCGGGCGGGTCAGACCCGCCAGCAGTGCCAGGGTGCCCGCCGTCAGCCAGCGGCCGGTGAGGACCGCGTACAGGGACCAGGCGGCCAGGGCCGTGAACAGTGACTCGCTGTACGCCATCGACTGGACGATCCCGACCGGCAGCACCGCCCACAGCAGTACGGCGCACACCCCTGCCCGGCGGCCGTACACATGGTCCGCGACCGCGAACACGCCCCACGCGGCGGCGAGGGAGGCCAGGGCGCTCATCGCGAAGCCCGCGTCGGCGTACGACATCGGGGTCACCGACGCCAGGAGCCGCTCCAGCCAGGGCAGCAGCGGGAAGAAGGCGAGGTTCGAGTGCACGTCACCGTTCGGCAGGCGCACCTCGTAGCCGTAGCCGAGTTCGGCGACCCGCGTGTACCACAGCGAATCCCAGCGGGCGGTCAGCAGCTTGTACGCGTTCTTGTCCCGCGCAGCGCTCCACACGGCCAGCGCGACCAGGCCCAGCACACGGACGGCCACGTACCCGAGGAGGGCGGGCGCGGCTCGGCGGAGCATGGGCGGCACGGGCAGCGGGCGGGTTCCAAGATCTGTCACCGGTCGATTATCGACGGGTGACCGAACAAGGGAGGGCGGGGGAGCGGGCGGCCCGCTGCACGCGTGGCCTACGCCACACGGGCTCCGCGGAGGGGTGAGAGGTGCGCCACTTTTCGCCGGTGCGAACTCGCGTACGCTGTCGGACCACTCGCCTTTCGTCGCGCGGGCCGAGGACCACCGCTCCTCCTCGGCCGAAACCCCCGGGGAGTCCCCACCCCGAGGATCGCCGAACGCGAGGGAACCTTGGAGGTACGTACATGTCCGGGACGACCAGGGCTGCCACCGCGCCGCGCCGTCGGACGGCCGGTGCGAGTGCCAACCGCTGGGTCGTTCTCCTCGTCCTCTGTACGAGTCTGCTGCTCGTCGCGGTCGACGCGACCGTCCTGCATGTGGCGGTGCCCGCCGTCAGCGAGGATCTCCGGCCCGGCGCGATAGAGCTGCTCTGGATCGTCGACATCTACCCGCTGGTCTGCGCCTCGCTGCTGATCCTCTTCGGCACGCTGGGCGACCGGGTCGGCCGCCGACGGATTCTGCTCCTCGGATACGGGCTCTTCGGCGTCGCCTCCGGTATGGCCGCCCTCGCCGACAGTGCCCAGCTGCTGATCCTTGCGCGGGCGCTGCTGGGCGTCGGCGGCGCGATGATCATGCCGGCGACGCTCTCGATCCTGCGCCAGGTCTTCCCCGACCGGCGCGAACGGGCAATGGCGATCGGTGTGTGGAGCGCGGTGGCGGCGGTGGGCGCGGCCGTCGGGCCGCTGCTCGGCGGCTTCCTGCTTGAGCACTTCTGGTGGGGTTCGGTCTTCCTCGTCAACATCCCCCTGATGCTGGTCAGCCTGCCGATCGGCCGACTGCTGCTGCCCGAGTCGCGCGGTGAGCGCGGTGCCGGCCCGTGGGACGTGTTCGGCGCGCTGACGGCGGCCGGCGGGCTGTTCGGCGTCGTCCTCGGCGTGAAGCGGCTGGGCGGCGGGGAAGGCGCCGGGAACGTCCTGACGGTCGTGCCGCTGGTGGTGGGCGCGGCGCTGCTGGTCGCCTTCGTACGGAGGCAGCGGCGGCGTACGTATCCGCTGGTCGACCTGCGGATGTTCGCGCGGCCGGCCTTCAGTACGTCCGTCGGCTGCATCGTGCTGGCGATGCTCGCGCTGGTCGGACTCGAGCTGATCGCGGCGCAGTATCTGCAACTGGTGCTGGACCTCTCGCCGTTGGAGACGGGGCTACGGCTGCTGCCGCTGACGGTGGCGGCGATGGCGGCCGGGCTCGCGGGGGCACGGCTGCTGCGCAGGTTCGGGCCGCGGGCGATGGTGTGCGCCGGGTTCTGCCTCACCGCGGCGGCGGTCGGACTGCTGACGGCGATGGGCGGCGAGGACAACGCGGGGCTGATGCTGTCCGGGTTCGTGTTGCTGGGCTTCGGCCTGGAGACGACGCTCTTCGGGGCGTACGAGTCGATGCTGAGCGAGGCTCCGGCGGCGCAGGCGGGCGGGGCGGCGGCGATCGGTGAGACGTCGTACCAGCTGGGCGCGGGGATCGGGATCGCGCTCCTGGGCAGCGTGATGAACGCGGCGTACGCGCCCGGGGTGGGGTCGGTGCCGGGGGTTCCGGCGTCGGCGTCGGCCGCGGCGGGGCATTCGCTGGGCGAGGCGTACGAGGTTGCCGGGCGGCTCGGGGGGGCGCCGGGTGTGGCCCTGCGGGCGGCGGCTCGGGACGCGTTCGTGCACGGGCTGCATGTGACGTTGCTGGTGAGCGCGGGGTTGTTGGTGCTGGGGGCGGTGATGGCGTTGAGGTTGCCGCGGGTGATGCAGTGTGGCGGCGCCGCTGAGCCGGTTGCCGTGCCTGGTCCTCGGGAGGTCGCGGGGTCCCGTGTCCCGGTGTGACCGCCGAGATCTCCCACCCAGGCACCGCCCGTGACGGTCGCTTGAGGGGTGAGCCTCTCCTGTGGGGGTGCGGGAGCGTCGGCGGGTGCGGGTGCGAGCCACCGACGGGCGGGCGGAGTTCGGTAAGACGGTCGCCGGGGCTGTGCGTGGCCACGCACAGCGTGTCCGTAGGCCCCCGCCGGGTTGTACCGACGGATGTGCGGGCGTAGCGTCAGTCGCATCGTAACTAGCGGTGCTAGTTTAAGTTGCCGGAGGCTCCTGTGGCTGTGTTCGCGAAGCTGCCCCCTTTCGACCCCGCCGACCCGCTCGGCCTCGACGACCTGCTGGACGCGGAGGACCTGGCGATCAGGGACACCGTCCGGACCTGGGCGGCGGACCGGGTGCTGCCCCATGTCGCCGGGTGGTTCGAGGAGGGTGAGCTGCCGGACATCAGGGGGCTCGCCCGGGAGCTGGGCGGCATCGGCGCCCTCGGGATGTCGCTCACCGGCTACGGCTGTGCCGGCGCCTCCGCCGTGCAGTACGGCCTCGCCTGTCTGGAGCTGGAGGCCGCCGACTCCGGAATCCGCTCACTCGTCTCCGTGCAGGGCTCGCTCGCCATGTACGCCATCCACGCCTTCGGCAGCGAGGAGCAGAAGCAGCACTGGCTGCCGGACATGGCCTCCGGCGAGGTCATCGGCTGCTTCGGGCTGACCGAGCCCGACCACGGTTCCGACCCCGCCGGTATGCGTACGTATGCCAAGCGCGACGGCGGCAACGGTGACTGGGTGCTCAACGGGCGGAAGATGTGGATCACCAACGGGTCGGTCGCCGGCGTGGCCGTCGTCTGGGCGCAGACCGACGACGGCATCCGCGGGTTCGTCGTCCCCACCGACACCCCCGGCTTCTCCGCACCCGAGATCAAGCACAAGTGGTCCCTGCGCGCCTCCGTCACCAGCGAACTGGTGCTTGACGACGTGAGGCTGCCCGCCGATGCCGTACTGCCCGAGGTCACCGGGCTTCGCGGCCCCCTGAGCTGTCTCTCCCACGCCCGCTACGGGATCGTCTGGGGTGCGATGGGGGCGGCCCGGTCCTGTTTCGAGGCGGCCGTCGACTACGCGAAGACGCGTGAGCAGTTCGGGCGGCCCATCGGGGGGTTCCAGCTCACCCAGGCCAAGCTCGCCGACATGGCGGTCGAGCTGCACAAGGGGATTCTGCTCGCCCATCATCTGGGGCGGCGCATGGACGCCGGCCGCCTGCGTCCCGAGCAGGTCAGCTTCGGCAAGCTCAACAACGTACGAGAGGCCATCGACATCTGTCGTACGGCCCGGACGATCCTCGGCGCCAACGGGATCTCGCTCGAGTACCCCGTGATGCGGCACGCGACGAACCTCGAGTCGGTGCTCACGTACGAGGGCACCGTCGAGATGCACCAGCTGGTGCTGGGCAAGGCGCTCACCGGACTTGACGCCTTCCGCTGACCTGAACAACGGACGGCGGTGCCGGTGAGCTGCCTTGCTCAGCTCTGGTTGAAGAAGCCGTCCGCGCGGTGCGGCTGCGCCTCCCCGCTGACGATCTCGGTGTCGGCGGGGGTCAGCAGGAACACGCGGTTGGACACCCGCTCGATGGAGCCGCGCAGACCGAAGATGAGGCCTGCGGCGAAGTCGACGACGCGCTTGGCGTCGGCGGCCTCCATGGCGGTGAGGTTCATGATGACCGGGACGCCGTCCCGGAAGAGCTCGCCGATGGCGCGGGCGTCCCGGAAGCTGTCCGGGGTGACCGTGCCGATGCGGCGGCCCTTCTCCTCGGCCACCTCGCCCGCGACCTTGACCCGGGGGTCCGTGACCCAGGCATCCCCGGGCTGCTCGGTCCCCTCGGAGTAGTCGTCGTCGTAGTAACGCTCGTCATCGTTGTCGTCGACGAGGCCAAGCCAGGCACTCGCCTTGCGTACCGATCCCATGGACGCCTCCTCTCACAGCGGTCTCTCATGCATTCCGCATCCCTATGGTCATCCATGATGCGGATGGCGCGCCAAGTGAATAGACGCCGCGCGGGGGTTTCGTGACGGTACTGGTGCACAACCATTTCGTCGAGAGGCCCGGTGCCGCAAGGGTCCTGCTGTGTCCGACTGCTGACTGAGAGTGAAATATGATTCTTCGTGGCGTATGGGTGAGCGTTGGGACGTATGGGTGAATGAGCGGCCTGCCCGCTTTCCTGACGGATCCTCAGACGCGGTCATGGGGGGCCCAGTCGCGTCCGGGACGTGTCTGACGTCGGGTCAGGCCTCGGTCTGCGGTGGCGAGATCCGTGGAGGCTGGTTCCTGTTCGCTGTAGGTCTGCATGTTGTGCGTCTTCTTGCCCGTGTCCGCGTGAACATGCGTGAAAGGAATCGGGAAAGGAAAAGCGGAGGGACTTGAGGGGAGGGGTGTGCGACGTGTGAAGGCTCGGGTGAAAGGTGAGGTGCGCGGGAGAACGCGAAAAGGCGCCCGGACGAGCGGGCGCGCAGGGGGTCAGCTCAACAGGAGGAGGACCACACTCGACCGAGGTCGATGTGGGAGCGTTTGACCAGCCACTGCTGTGGATGCATGGGGCAAGTGGAACAGGCATCCGGTGCGGCGTCAACCGACGTGAGACGAAGTGCTCACAGTTCGGACACCCTTGACAGTGAGGGGAAACGGCGCCGTAGAGTCGGTGGACGGCCCTGCTGAGGGGCTCGGCCGTATCGCGCGCCCTGTACGTCGTACGGCTGCCATGTGCGCCGTACCGCGCGCCCTGCGACATCTGTGCGACACCTGTGTGAAGGCATCACCGTGTTCGACCCATCGCGTCACGGAGCCTTCCCATGTCCTCGCACCCCCTGGCCGAGTCGGCCCCACTCCCACTCTCACCGCCACTCCCACCCTCATACCTGGTGCGAACGCCCGACGCGCACATTCACGTGCGCAGGTCGGAGCGTGTGCGATGAGGCCTGTGCTCGTCATCGTGGGGGCCGGTCCGCGGGGGACCGGTCTCCTGGAGCGGATCGCCGCCAACGCCCCTGAGCTGTACGGGGATTCGGGCCTAGACATCCATCTCGTCGACCCTCATCCGCCGGGTGCCGGCCGCATCTGGCGCCAGGAGCAGTCCCCGCTGTTGTGGATGAACTCGCAGGCCCAGGACGTCACCATGTTCACCGACGAGACGGTGAACATGGCGGGCCCGGTGCGCCCGGGGCCCACGCTGCACGAGTGGGCGGACATCGACGGCCGCGTCTTCTCGGACCGTCAACGCCTCGGCGCCTACCTGAACTGGGTGTACGAGGACACGGTGGCCGCTCTGCCGCCCGGCATCCGGGTCCAGCACCACGCCGGGCGCGCCCTGCGGGTCGCCGGGCCGCGCGAGGGGCGTCAGCAGGTGTGGCTGGAGGGGCGTGCCCGGCCGTTGCTCGCCGACCTCGTCGTGCTGACGCTCGGCCACCTCGACGCCGAACTCGACGACGAGCAGGGCGAGCTGGCCTCGTACGCGCGGGCCAACGGGCTGGTCCATCTGCCGCCCGACTTCACCGCCGACAGCGATCTGTCCGCGCTGCGGCCCGGTGAGCCTGTCCTCGTGCGGGGTTTCGGGCTGGCCTTCGTCGACCTGATGGTGTTGCTCACGGAGGGGCGCGGCGGGCGTTTCGAGGAGAGTTCCGGGGGTGATCCCGGCGGCGCCGAGGGGGAGTTGACCTATCTGCCGTCCGGGCGTGAGCCGGTGCTGTACGTCGGCTCTCGGCGCGGGGTGCCGTACCACTCGAAGATCGACTACGACTGGACCGGTGAACGGCCGCCCCTGCCACGGTTCTTCGGGCCGGACGAGGTGGACGCCCTGCTCGCGCGGCCGGACGGCTTCGACTTCCGGCGGGACGTGTGGCCGCTGGTGGAGAAGGAGCTGGGATTCGCGCACTACCACCGGCTGTTCACCGTCCACCCGGAACGCACCGGCGGCGCCTGGGCGGACTTCGAGGAGAAGTACGCCGCCGCGGACCCGGCGGAGCGGGAGGTGCTGGTGGCCTCCACCGTGCCCGATCCGGCCGACCGGCTGGACCTCGACGCTCTCGACCGGCCGCTCGACGGCGTGCGGTATCCGTCGCACGAGGCACTTCAGGAGGGGCTGCGGGAGTACATCCGGAACGATCTGACGCGGCGTCATGATGCGTCGTACAGCCCGGATCTGGCTGTCTTCCTCGGACTGCTCTCCGTCTACGGACAATTGGTGAGGCTGGGGGACATCGGGTCCTGGTGGCACGGCTACTTCAGCTATCTCGCCTCCGGGCCGCCCGGACCCCGGCTGCGGCAGATGCTCGCGCTGTCCCGGGCCGGCCTCCTCAACTTCCTCGGCGCCGAGGTGACCGTCACCGCTGAGGACGGGGTGTTCCGGGCGGGCGGTGCCAGTGTGCCCGGAGCTTCGGTGGAGGCCCGTGCGCTTGTCGAGGCGCGGCTGCCGGAACCCACGCTGGAGCGTGCCCGCGACACCCTGCTGCGCGCGTTGTACGACGACGGCGTCGGCGTGACCGCCGAGGGTCTGCTCGCTGTGGACCGCGGTGACGGGCGGCTCCTGGACCGGGACGGCCGGCCGCACCCACGGCGCTTCGCGCTCGGGCCGCACACGGAGGCGCGGGGCTCCGGCGCATTCACCCGGCCACGCACCGGCGGACCCGCGTTCCGGCAGAACGACGCGACCGCGCGCGCCGCCCTGGCCTTTCTGCGGACGTCGGCTCGCCACGACAGCGACGACGTGCGCGTCGCGGATGGGCGCGGTACCGGGGGCGCTGCCCAGATCGGTGTCGAGATCGGTGCCGAGTGCGGTGCAGAAGCGGTGGCCGGTCACGACACCGCCGCATGACGCCTCCCTCTACTTGTCACGCGGGTGCTGTGACGCACCGACGAAAGGTTCATCCTCATGAGCTCAACGCACGGCCGGGGGCTGCTGCACCTGGCCGCCGCCGTCGATCAGCCTGTGGCCGGACGACAGGCACTGCCCGACGTCGGCCTGTACGTCGATGCGGTGCGGCTCGCCGAGAGCGGCGGGCTCGACTTCGTGACGCTCGGCGACTCCTTCGCGCACCCCGGTCCTGACGCGCTCGCCGTGCTCGCCCGGATCGCCCCCGCCACCGCGCGGATCGGTCTGGTGGCCACCGGGACCAGCACGCACGCCGAGCCTTTCCACGGCCGTGCTGCCCTGGCGACCCTCGACCGGGTCAGCGGCGGCCGGGCGGGCCGGCAGCTCGACGTGTCGGCGACGGAGAACGAGAGCGGGAACGAAGCCGGGAACGAGGCCGAGTCCGAGGCCCGGCCGTTCGGGCGCCGCCGCGCCGATCCCGGCGACGCACCGCCGGGGGAGACCGGTGAAGTCGCCGACAGAGCAGCCCGGTTGTGGGACAGCGGGGAGGGCGCCGCTGGGGCACGGGACATGGCGAGCGGCCGTCTCGTCGCCGAAGGCAGGTCGCACCAAGTCGACTTCGAGAGCGCCACCTTCTCCCTCCCGGGCCCTTACGCCGTGCCGCGGCCGACCCAGGGGCATCCCGTCCGTGTCGTCGACGCCACCGAGGGGCAGGCCCGGCAGCTCGCGGCCCGGCACGCCGACGTGGTGCTCGTCCGGGCGGTGAGCGCCGCGCAGGCGGGTGCCGCACGGGACGAACTGAGGGCTGCCGCGAAGGACTTGGGACGGGACCCGGACGAGCTGCGGATCCTCGCGAGCCTTGTCGTCGACCTGGGCGGCGGCGAGTACGCGGCCGAGCCGGGGCACGGCGGCGGTGGTCCCCGGCCGAGTGCGCACGGCCCGCTGTACCGGGGCGGGCCCGTCGACCTGGCCGAACTGATCACCGCCTGGCACGCGTCCGGCGTCGTCGACGGCTTCCACCTCGTCCCCGCCGAGCCGCGCCGCGACCTGGAGCGCCTCGTCAACGGCACGGTGGCGCTGCTCCAGCACCGGAGCCTGTTCCGTACCTTCTATCCGGGCAGCACCCTCAGGGAGCACCTGGGGCTGGCCCGGCCGGTCGGGCAGTGCGCCGGGCCGGTCGTGAGCGCCGGGGGTGCGTCATGACCGTACGGGCACCGGGGCGCGGACCCGCGCTTGTGCCTCGTATTCGTGCCTTGGGCTCGTGCCTTGTGCTGTGAGACCCGTATGGACGGGCTGACAGGGCGTCGCACCGATAAAGATGACATACAGGTTGTGTACCGGCCGCGCACAGAACGCGTGGGCCGGGGCGTGGGCCGGAGGTGGTCCACGGAGTGTTTCCAGGGAGTGAGCTGGAGTGAGTTCATGACGGCGGACGTGTCCGAGGCGTGGCAGAAGTGGCACGAACGGCGCATCGAGACGGTGTCGGCGCCCTATGGGCCCCTCGCACTCGTCGGTACGCACTGGATCGAGGACTTTCCGGACGGTCGGCTTCCGGCCGTCCCCGGCCGCTGGACGGCCGACGGTGACGGGATCGTCCTCGACGCCGGGGTCACGGACGGGCTGACGCTCGACGGTGAGCCCTTCGCCGGGAAGGTCCGGCTGACCGCCGACTCCGGTCCGGCGGGCGCGGCCCGGGTCGGTCTCGGCGACCGACGCCTGGTCGTACTGGTGCGCGAGAGTAGCTGGGGCGTACGCGATTTCGACCCCGCCGCCGAGACGCGCACGGCGTTCAAGGGCGTCGAGGCGACCCCGTACGACCCGCGCTGGTCGGTGCCCGGCAGGTTCACTCCGTACGACGGGCGGCGGACCGTGCGTGTCGAGAACGCGGACGGGCGTGAGCGCGGGCTCGGGCTCGGCGGTGAACTGACGTTCACGCTCGACGGGCAGGAGCTGACGCTGCGCGTGACGGTCGAGGAGGACGGCACCCTGTGGGCCGTCTTCGCCGACTCCACCAGCGGCGACGGCAGTTACCGCTTCCGGTTCCTGCGCCCCGAGGCGCCGGACGCCGAAGGGCGCACAACGGTGGATTTCAACCGGAGCCTGCTTCCACCGTGCGCGTTCGCCGACCATTTCGTCTGCCCCTTTCCCCCGCCGGGGAATACGCTGGGCGTCGCCGTAGCAGCAGGGGAGCGAGATCTCCGCTAGAACACCGAATTCTTACCGGTTTCCTACCGACTTCCTCTGGAACGCTGACCAGCGAGCCCCTTGATCAACTCCTGTGGTTCATGCGCGAGTTGAACAACGTGAGGCCGAAAGGCGCCCTTGCGTCGACCGGTCGAACGGCCGAATACTCCCACCCAGCGCTTGTCAGGGTCACAGCATGTCCGGAATCCGGGCAGAGCGACTCCGACTGCGCCTCACGGGCCCCGACCCCACGCGGGCCCCCGACTTCCCATGTGGAGGAACGACAAGTGAGGATCAAGCGCACCACCCCCCGCAGTGGCATCACGAGACGGACCCGGCTGATCGCCGTCAGTACCGGACTCGTGGCCGCGGCCGCCATCGCCATCCCCAACGCGACAGCCGCCGACGTCACCACCTTCAGCACCGCCCAGCTCACCAAGGCGAGCGGCTCGGTGCTCAAGGCGGATGTCCCGGGCACCGCCTGGGCCGTCGACGCCAAGACGAACCGCGTCGTCGTCACCGCCGACAGCACGGTCTCCCAGGCGGAGATCGCGAAGATCAAGCGGCAGGCGGGCAGCACCGCCGACGCCATCACCGTCAAGAGGACCCTGGGCAAGTTCAGCAAACTGATCTCCGGCGGCGACGCCATCTATGCGAGTAGCTGGCGCTGCTCCCTGGGCTTCAACGTACGCAGCGGCTCCACCTACTACTTCCTGACCGCCGGTCACTGCACCGACGGCGCGGGCAACTGGTGGTCCAACTCCGCTCGTACGACGCTGCTCGGCGCGACCTCGGGCTCCAGCTTCCCGACGAACGACTACGGGATCGTCAAGTACGCGAGCAGTTACCCCGTCAGCTCGATCTCGGGCACCGTCGGCAGCGTCGACATCACCAGCGCCGCCACCCCGTCCGTGAACACGACGGTCTACCGTCGCGGTTCCACCACCGGCATCCACAGCGGCCGGGTCACCGCGCTGAACGCGACCGTCAACTACGGCGGCGGCGACGTCGTCTACGGCATGATCCAGACCACGGTCTGCGCCGAGCCCGGCGACTCCGGCGGCCCGCTCTACTCCAACAGCGGCGTCGCCTACGGTCTGACCTCGGGAGGAAGTGGCAACTGCTCCTCCGGTGGTACGACCTTCTTCCAGCCCGTCACGGAGGCCCTGAGCGCCTACGGCGTCAGCGTCTTCTAGGGCTCGCCCCACGGCTCCACAGCACCACTTGCGCCATCGGTTTCCGCACGGCCTGACCTGCAGCCGGCAGCAGCAGGAGAGCCCTCGTACGCGACTCGCGTGCGGGGGCTCGCCCTTGTCCGCCTGGCGGAGTTACCTTCGAAGTACAGGAAAGTCTCCCCTGCGTACGCCCACTTCGGACCCTGGGGGCCGGCATGGTCGAGGAGCTGGTGACGGCGGGAGTCGCTGTCGCGTCCGCCGGAGTGCTGTACGTGGCGGCTGCGGCGCGGGTCGTCAAACAGTACGAGCGAGGTGTGGTGTTCCGGCTCGGGCGGCTCACGTCGAGTGTGCGCGGGCCCGGGTTCACCGTGATCGTGCCCTTCGTGGACAAGATCCGCAAAGTCAACATGCAGATCGTGACGATGCCCGGCCCGCGCAGGAGGGCATCACCCGGGACAACGTGACCGTGCGCGTGGACGCCGTCGTCTACTTCAAGGTGGTCGACGCGGCCGAAGCGGTCGTCCAGGTCGAGGACTACCGGTTCGCGGTCTCCCAGATGGCGCAGACCTCGCTGCGCTCGATCATCGGCAAGAGCGACCTGGACGATCTGCTGTCCAACCGGGAGCAGCTCAACCAGGGGCTGGAGCTGATGATCGACAGCCCGGCCATGGGCTGGGGCGTCCAGATCGACCGGGTCGAGATCAAGGACGTGTCCCTGCCGGAGACCATGAAGCGTTCGATGGCCCGGCAGGCGGAGGCCGACCGGGAGCGCCGGGCCAGGGTCATCAACGCGGACGCCGAGTTGCAGGCCTCGAAGAAGCTCGCGGAGGCCGCCGGAGTGATGTCCGAACAGCCCGCCGCACTCCAACTCCGGCTGCTCCAGACCGTGGTGGCGGTCGCCGCCGAGAAGAACTCCACGCTCGTCCTGCCCTTCCCGGTGGAACTGCTCCGTTTTCTGGAACGGGCACAGCAGCCGGCCTGGCCGCCGGCCGCACCAGCGGCCGCGCCGCCGGTCGTGGCGGCGGACGCGCCCTCGGTGGAGCCGTCGCAGGTGGCGCGTGCGCCGCAGGGCGGGGTGCAGTGGGAGATCGCCGAGCAGTCCGGGCTCTCCCGGCCATCCGTTCCATCCGAGCCGACTGGGCTGTCCGAGCAATCGGTGCAGGAGCAACTGCCTTCCGCCGCCTCCTTGTTGGAGTCGAGTCCCGAAAGGGCGAATTCAAGACAGGACTAGACCTCACGGTCCGCCCACTCATTACTCACGCGTAGTGTTTGCAGTGCGAATTCGCGTGGAGCAACTGTGAAATGACCGTGGACGGTCAAGGTGGGCTCGTAGATGGGGGCGCACGCCCGTTTGTCTACGCGCGTCCTGAAGTCGACCTTGTGTGCTCCCCGAACGTCTCGGAATAGTGGGTCGCGTCCAACCGGCACAAGGAGGTCCCCACAACCTCCCGGCCGAACCCCCCACAGGAGGACGCAAGTTGAAGCACCGACGCATATCAGGGCGCCGCGCCACCATGGTGGGTGCGAGCATCACCGCACTCGTCGCCGCGGGAGTGACCTTCCAGAGTGCGAACGCGAGCGAGGTCACCAAGACCGCTGAACCCAGGGCCCTTTCGGTTCCGGCGGCCGGAAAGATCGCCTCGACGCTGGGCAAGGACCTCGGCGCCGACATCGCGGGAGCGTATTACGACGCGAAGACGAAGAACCTCGTCGTCAACGTGCTCGACGAAACGGCGGCCCGGACCGTCGAGTCGGCCGGCGCCCGGGCCCGGATCGTCGAGAACTCCGTCGCCGAACTCGACAGCGCCCGTACGACCCTGAAGCAGGACGCGACCATCCCCGGCACCTCGTGGGCGGTCGACCCGACGGCCAACAAGGTCGTCGTCACCGCCGACCGCACGGTCTCCGCAGCCGAGTGGACCAAGCTCACCAAGGTCGTCGACGGACTCGGTGGCACGGCCGAACTCCAGCGTACGAAGGGGGAGTTCAGGACCTTCGTCGCAGGCGGCGACGCGATCACCGGCAGCGGGGGCCGCTGCTCGCTCGGCTTCAACGTGGTCAAGGGCGGCGAGCCGTACTTCCTGACCGCCGGGCACTGCACCGAGTCGATCTCGACGTGGTCCGACTCCTCCGGCGTGATCGGCCGGAACGAGTCGTCCAGCTTCCCCGGCAACGACTACGGCCTGGTCAAGTACACGGCCGACGTCGCCCACCCGAGTCAGGTCAACCTCTACAACGGCAGCTCCCAGCGGATCACCGGCGCCGCCTCGGCCACCGTCGGCCAGTCGGTCACCCGTAGCGGCTCCACGACCCAGGTGCACTCCGGCACGGTCACCGGTCTGAACGCGACCGTGAACTACGGCAACGGCGACATCGTCAACGGGCTCATCCAGACCGACGTCTGCGCCGAGCCCGGCGACAGCGGCGGCTCGCTCTTCTCGGGCAGCAGCGCGATCGGCCTCACCTCCGGCGGCAGCGGCGACTGCAGCGCGGGCGGGGAGACCTTCTTCCAGCCGGTCACGGAAGCGCTGTCGGCCACCGGTACGCAGATCGGCTGAACCCTTTCCCGTACGCCCTCCACGCGTCATCCCTCTCCCGGACCGATGGGTCCGGGGCGGTCCCGCCCCTGGTTTCCAGGGGCGGGATTTCGCCGTTCGGGAGGACGTGTGCGAGGTCGGCCGCGATGCCGGGTGTGATGCCGTACGGACGGGGTTGTGGTGCCGTCGACGATCTTCGAACACCCGCCGCCGTCCTTGATCAGGTCGCTGACCGGGGCTGATGGGGCTAGAGTGAACGAACCAATCGAACGGAAGTACGAATCCCGTACAGGTCGATCATCGAACTGGTGATCGAATGTGTGGCTGAAAAGGGGTGGAGTGATGGAGGTGCGGCATGACGGGCTTCGCCCATCTGCACGTCGCGTCCGGTTATTCCGCCCGCTACGGCGCATCCCACCCCGAGCAGCTCGCCCGGCGGGCCGCCGAGCGCGGTATGGGGACGCTGGCCCTCACCGACCGGGACACGGTCACCGGCGCCGTACGGTTCGCCCGAGCCTGTGCGAAGGAAGGGGTCCGGCCGGTCTTCGGCGTCGACCTGGCGGTGGCCGCCCTCGCGCCGCCGCCCCCGGACCGGCGGCGCCGTACCCCGGTGCGCGGCGGCGCCCATGTGGCCGAGCCGCCGCTGCGGTTCACGCTGCTCGCGCAGGACCGGGCCGGCTGGGCGCGGCTGTGCCGGATCACCTCGGCCGCGTATGTCGGTACGGCGTCCGGCGCGGCGCCGGTGGTGGTGCCCTGGGAGGCGCTGCGTGAGTACGGCGGTCCCGGTCTGACCGTGCTGCTCGGCCCGCTCTCGGAGCCGGTGCGGGCGCTGGCGGTGGGCCGGGAGGACGTCGCGGTGCGGTTGCTGGCGCCTTGGCGGGAGGTGTTCGGGAGTGGGGTGCGGCTGGAGGTGATCATGCATAAACGTTTCTCCAGTGACGCCGATGGCAATGGCATCAACGTCGGCGTCGGCAGCGGTAAGGGCGGTGGGGGTAAGGGCGGTGGCGGTGTGGCTGCGGGTACCCGGCCCGGTACTGGCCCCGGCTCCCTGCGCCTCGCCGCCCGTACCCTCGCCCTGGCCGACCGCACCCGTACCCCCGCCGTCCTCACCAACGCCGTCCGCTACGCCGACCCCGACCAGCACCGCCTCGCCGACGTCCTGGACGCCGCCCGGCTGCTGCGGCCGGTCGACCGGCGGCGCCTCGACAGCGGGGAACGCTGGCTGAAGGACGAGGAAAGGATGACGGAGATCGCGTACGCGGTCGCCGAGTGCGCCGGAGCCGACGCCCGGCGGGCCCGACGGCTGCTGGCCGACACCGCCGCCACGGCGGACGCCTGCGCCCTCGACCCCGAGGCCGACCTGGGCCTGGGCACCGCCCACTTGCCG
>NZ_AEJB01000541.1 GCF_000331005.1 Streptomyces turgidiscabies Car8 | reverse complement strand
ATGACGAGCCGGGCGCCGTGATCCGCGGCGACACCGGCGAGCCCGGCGGCGGGCTGGACCTGGAGGCTGGTCCCGACGGCGATGAACACCTGGCAGGCCTTGGTGATGGCCAGGGCGTCACCGAGGACGACCGGATCGAGGCGCTGGCCGAACATGACGGTCGCCGACTTCAGGATCCCGCCGCAGACGAGACAGGCGGGGTCGTCCTCCCCGGCGTCGACCCGGGCGAGAGCGTCCTCCATGGGCCCGCGCCCTCTTCGGCGTCACCTGCCCCCGGGGATGACCGCCTTCCGGAACACGTCGTAGACGAGCTTGGGACGTTCCTCCGCGAAGGTCAGCAGACCCATGACGGAGATGCCGTTGTAGTCCTGGTTGTATCCGGCCCGCTCCTTGTAGTCCTTGAGGACCCAGTAGGTGAAGCCGGCGACGAACGCGCTGCGCGCGGTCACCTGGTCCCAGTGGGCGGTGAAGCTCGCCGCCTGCCACTCCTCCGTGCCCTGAGTGGTGTCGGGGCCGTGGGTGCCCGCCACGGACCAGGTGCCGTTCTCGGTGATCAGGATCGGCTTGTCGGGGTACTTCGCGTGCACGGCGTCCAGCGTGGCGCCGAGGTCGGCGTCCTTGCCGTAGAAGTAGCCGAAGTACTCGTTGAACCCGATCACGTCCGCGAGGTCGAAAGCGGGGTCGTTGCTGGTGTTGGACGCCCAGGTGACCGGGCGGCGGGTGAGGTCGACGGCCTTCACGGCCGCCTTGAGATCGGCGAGCCAGGCCCGGTAGACCGGGGCGCCCGCGGCGTCGATCTCCGACTCGTTCTGGAGTCCCCAGAGGATCACCGAGGGGTGGTTGTGCTGGTTCCAGGCCATGGTCAGGGCCAGAGCGCGGGCGAGTCCGTAGCGTTCGGTCTGGAGCTTCTCCTGTGCGGTGTTGAGCCACATGGTGTCGATGTCGTCCATCACCGTCACCCCGTGTTCGTCCGCCCAGTCGTAGACGTACGGGTGGCGGTTGTAGACGCAGTTGCGGATGAAGTTGCCGCCGAGCTTGGTGATGTGGCCCAGTTCGCGGTCGTACTCGGCCGGTGTCATCGCCCTGCCGTGCGCGGCGGTCTCCTCGTGCCAGTTGAGTCCCTTGAGGAACAGCGGCTTGTCGTTCAGCCGCAACCGCGCGTCGCTGATGGTCAGTTCACGTACGCCGTATTTGGTGGAGAGCGTGTCCACCCGCGGGCCCGAGTGCCGGCCGGCGGTCAGGGTGGCGCGGGCGGTGAGCGTGCGAGGCGAGGCCGGACTCCAGCGTGGGGCGTGCGGGATCGGGACCGAGACACGTACGACGCCCGCCGACCGGGCCGCGATCCGGGCCGTGACCACGACGGACCGGCCGCCGCTCCCCCGGCCCGGGTCCAGCGTGAGGCGGCCGTCGAAGTCGGAGGCGCCATGGTTCTCGACGACCGCGTGTGCATCGAGTCTCCCGTTCGCACCGGCGACGAGCAGTTTGGCGATGGTGACCTGCGGGACCGCCTCGATCCAGGCCGACCGGGTCAGCCCCGCATAGGGCCAGTAGTCGACGGGCTTGTACGGCAACTCGTGGTCGTCAGTGACCGGCTGGGGGGCCGAGGCCGTGTAGTCGGTGTAGCTCGCCCGGCGGAAGACCCGTACGGCGATCGTCTGGCGCGTTCCGGGCCGCAGTGCCCCGGCCACCGGCAGGGCGAAGGGTGAGTTGGCGCCTTCGTGCTTGCCGAGGTGCGTGCCGTCGAGCCAGACCTCGGCGCTGTATCCGGCGGCCAGGAAGGCGATGCGCACGTGCCGGGCACGCCAGGACGCGGGTACGTCGACGGTGGTGCGGTACCAGGCGTAGCCGTCGTTGAAAGCCGTGCCCTTGGCGAAGGGTGTGCTCTCCGAGCCGAAGCCGGGGGTGTTCAGCAGATCCCAGGCCGCCGGGACGTCGATGCGGCCCCAGGCCCGGTCGTCGAGGCTCGGGGACTGCCAGGCCTCGGCGAGTCCCTGGTCGGCGGGGTCGAAGCGGAAACGCCACCGCTTGTCCAGGGACAGGTAGTCGCGCGTGGGCTCATGGGTGCGCCAGCCGTCGAAGGCGGGCAGCACCGTGCCGTACTGGAAGACGACGTTGGTGCCGCCGACATCGCGCACGTGAGTGCCGGAGGGCTCGGTGGCCGGGTGGGTGTCGAGCACCGGGCCGTTCGCGGCGGCCACGGCCGTGCCGTCCGCCGCTCGCGCGGTCTGGGGCCAGGCCGGCAGGGCGACGAAGGCGGCGGCGCCCAGTGCCGTGACGACGGTGCGCCGGGACGCATGGGTGAGTTCGGTCATGGCACATGAGCCTGGGCAGTCCCGCCAACCCTGTCAAGGATTATTCATAAATAATGAATTGAGCTAACGTGCCCCCATGACCACACAGCAGCAAACGATGGCCATCACCCTGTGGGACTTCAGCTGGTACACCCAGGCAGGCCCCGGTGAGCCGTTCGCCGACCTCGACCGCGCCTTCGCCGAGACCGTGGACCGGGGCTTCAACACCGTGCGCGTCTGCGCCATGCCCTTCCTGCTGTTCTCCGGACGCGTCCAGGAGCCGGAGTCGATCCAGGTCCGTGGCCTGGGCGAGGAGTTCGGGCAGCGCACCCGCTGGTACGACGTCCGCGGCGGCTACCCGCTGGACGGCCGCCGCCGGCTCGTCGAGCTGTTCGAAGCGGCGGCCCGACACGACTGCAAGGTGATCGTGTCCTCCTGGGAGTACCAGCAGTCCCCCAGCTTCGCGGACACCGACACCTGGCACCGGGCTCTGGCCGAGGTGCCCGGTCCGGAACGGGCCGAGGCGGTGGCCGAAGCACTCGCCGGGCTCCTCGACTTCCTCACCGAGCACGGACTCGCCGGCCACGTCGCCTACGTGGAAGTCCACAACGAGGTCGACAACTGCTCCCTGGTACCGGCCGACGGCACCCCCGGCCACTACGCCCGGCTGCGCGGCCCCCTCGAACGCGCGGTGAAGCTGCTGCAGGCGCGCCACCCCGCGGTCCCCGTCACCTACTCACTGGGCGAGCCCTGGCCGGGCGAACTCGACGACCTGCCCGAGCAGGCACAGATCGCCCACTTCCACTTCTACGTGTACGGCGTGCTCGGCGCGCTGTACGAGGCGGTGGGACTCTGGCACGGCACCAACGCGGCGCCTGAGACGACCACCTGGCCCACCCCCGAACTGGCCGCCATGCTGCGCCCCGACGCGCCCGCCTTCGCCGACTACCAGCCGGACGAACCCTGGCGCCTGGCCGCCACAGGCATTCCGCGCGAACTGTTCTACGCACACGACTGGGTGGACCCCGACCGCTGGGACCTGTGGCTCTACGAGAACTATCCGGCGCACCGGCAGGCCATGCGGGAGACGCTGGCCGGGTGGGTCGACTCCGTCGCCGAGTTCGCCCGCAAGCGTGGCATCCCCGCGGTCCTCGGTGAGGGAGTCGTGGGCTACACCCCGCTCCTGACCCGCTTCGAGGAGGACGCCGTCGGCAAGGACATCGCCGAGTTCGTCGTCGACCGCTGCCTCGCGGCAGGCTTCCAGGGCGTCGTCCTGACCTCCAACGCCGCCCCGCACCACCCCATGTGGCACACCGACGGGGACTGGATGCGGCGGGTCAACGCCCGTATCACCGGGGCCTGAAGGCGACCTTGCAGCGACGCGGGACGGTGACTGCGAAGAACGCCACCGCGCTGATCAGGACCTGTCGGTCATGCCGCGCCCCATTCATGGGCGAGGGCGGCCGCCTCGCCGCGGGAGGCGACGCCCAGCTTGTCGAAGATCTTCGCGACGTGGAACTTCACCGTCGACTCGCTGATGTGCAGTTCGTGGGCGATGTCCCGGTTCCGTCGCCCGCGGGCGAGCTGGCGCAGCACCTGGAGTTCCCGTGCGCCCAGTCCGGTCAGCGGGTCGTGGCGCGGTGTGTCGGACGGCGTGAGCGGGATGTGGATGGTCACCGTCGTGCCCCAGCCCGGAACCGCGTCGACCTCGAACCGTCCGCCCAGGGGCGTCAGCCGCTCGACGACCCGGCGGGCGTCGAGGGAGCCCCGGGACAGGGTGCCGGGCCCGTCGTCCCGTACGGTGGCCCGCAGGTCACCGGCGTCCACCTTCCAGCCGACGTGGATCCGGCTCACCCGAGGGCCGTCCGGCCCGTGCCCCTGGTCCTCCAGTGAGGCGTGCACCGTGGCCCGTACCGCAGCCAACGCCGTGCCGACGACGTCGCCGGGCAGCAGCCGGTCCGCACCCTCCTCCGCGCCGGGTGTGCCGAGGTCCAGCCGCACGTCACGGCCGCGCAGGATCCGGCGCAGCGAGTCGGCGAGCCGCTCGAAGGCGTCCTGGGCCCGCTCCTCCACCAGCGCCTGGTCGAGCTCCACCTGCGAACGCACTTCGGCCAGCGCGGTGACCGCGAGGTCGACCGCGCGGGTCCTGGCGCCGGCGTCCGCGAGGTCACGATCGCGCAGAACGCCGAGCAGGGCAGTCAGCGCGGCTGTGTGCGCGTCGCCGAGTTCGGAGAGGGCGACGGCGCGTGCGGCTGCCGCGGCACGTGAGACGGCCAACGTCCCGGGGATCGGCTCGGCCCGCAGCCCTTCCCGGTGTGCGGTCAGCAGATCCCACAGGGTCCGAGCGGCCGCCAGCCGCTCCTCCGACAGGGGTGTGTCCTCATCCCGGACGAGGACCAGCAAAGGCGCGGGCTCGATGATGCCGCTGGCCAGGACCAGCAGCGACGCTTCGGTGCCCGCCAGCCTCGCCCGTCCCTGCCAGCTTCCTCCGGTCGGCACCAGGGGCCGCAGCGCGGCCACCTCGGCCGTGGTGATGGAGGAACCGGCCCCGCCCGGGGAGTCTCCGTGGACCTGGAACGGCGCGTACGGACAGTTGGCCGACAGGTCCGCCAGCCCGCGGTGCGGGATCGGCCCGGCCAGGGAGGCGGACAACCGCGGCAGGGCCTCGCTCAGCGGCGCCCGGATCACCTCGAAGGCCGTCACCAGATCCATGACCGCCAGCGTAACCGGTTCCTGCTGCGCCCTCGCTGTCCTTTCAGACAGTGAGAACTGTACGAAAGGACAGCTGGAGCGGAGCCCTCCTCGCTGAGGATGGAGTCATTGGCCATGATCCCCGCCCCGCAGGGCGGCGTACACGTATGACGGGAAGTGACAGACATGCAGGCAGTCGTGTTCGAGGAGTACGGCGGTTCCGAGGTACTGCGGCTCGCGGAGGTCGAGGAGCCGCACGCCGGCCCGGGGCATGTCCGGCTGAAGGTCATGGCTGTCGGCGTCAACGCCATCGACCACAAGATCCGTAACGGCTGGCTGCGACAGATACGCCCGGTGGCCTTCCCCGCCATACCGGGCATGGAGGCGGCCGGCATCGTCGACGAGGTCGGTGAGGGTGTCACCGGCATCGCGATCGGCGACGAGGTACTGGGCCTCACCGTGACCGGTAGCTACGCCGAGTACGCCCTGGCCACGGACGTCGCCCCGAAACCGGCCGGCCTCGACTGGGAGACAGCGGCCGCACTGCCCGGCGCCGTCGAGACCTCCGACCGCGTGTTGGACCTGCTCAAGGTGACGGACGGCGAGACGCTGCTCATCCACGGGGCTGCCGGCGTTGTCGGGTCCGTCAGCGTCCAGCTCGCCGTGACCCGCGGCGCCACCGTCATCGGCACCGCGTCCGAGGCCAACCATGAATACCTGCGTTCCCTCGGTGCCGTCCCCGTCGCCTACGGAGACGGGCTGGTCGACCGGGTCCGCGCTGCCGCGCCCCAGGGCATCGACGCCGTGTTCGACACCGCGGGGCACGACGCCCTGGAAGCCTCCGTCGAACTGCGCGGTGGCACCACCGACCGCATGGTGACCATCGCGGACATGCGAGCCGCCGAACTCGGTGTCACCTTCTCCGCCGGCGCCCCCCGCCCGTTCGGACCGGCACTCGCCGACTACGCCCGCCTCGTCGCCGACGGCCGACTGCGCGTCCGCATCGACCGGAGTCTTCCGCTCGCCGACGCCGCCCAGGCGCAGGACCTGAGCGCAGGCGGCCACGCACGCGGCAAGCTGCTCCTCCGCCCGTGACGACGAGCACCTGATCCTGGGCCGCGCCGGCTGACGACATCGCCATGCCGATCCCCGTCAGGAGCGGGCTTCGGACTTGATGCGGTCGAGGGCGTCGTTGAAGCCGTCGGGGGTGGTGCTGGATCCGGCGACGCGGTCGAGTTCGATGTCATCGATCTTCTTGCCGGTGACGACGCCGGGAGCGGCTTCGGCGAAGCGTTTCTGGTAGTCGAGGGAGGTGGGATCGGTCGCGTGGGTGGTGACGCGGACGCGGGTGACGGTGTCGTCGTCGAGGGTGAGGTTGACGGTGATCCGGGAGGGCTGGCCTCCGTACCAGCCGGTGGCCCGGTAGTCGCCGTCGGTGTACTTCATGGTCGTCGCCGCGGTCGAGGCCGGTGGGGCGGCTGGGGTGTCGTCGTCGGACCGACTGCCGGTGCAGCCGGCCAGGACGCAGGCCAGGGCGAAGCCGAGGGCGGCGGTGATCGGGCGGGCGAGAGCGGGCATGACGTTCCCCTCCTGGTGTCGGTGGACGCGTCGGTCAGGTGAACAGTTCGCCGTCGAAGCCCGGTGACGGGGTGAGGCGGCCGTCGGAGTGCAGGCTTACCGCGGTGAACTTGTAGACGGTGGCGAGGTGTTGGGGGGTGGTGAAGAACAGGGCTGTGGCCAGGCCGTCGGCGGTGGCCGCGTCGTCGGCGACGACCCACGTGGCGCGCACCGCGCGGGTGGGGGCGCCGGCACGGGCGTCGAGGACGTGGTGCAGGCCGTCACCCCAGGCGCGCCGGTTGGTGGCGGAGGCCGCCAGCGCCTGGTTCTCGATGCGGGCGATGCCGAGGACGCGGGTGGGGTCGTGGGGGTGTTCCAGTCCGATGCGCAGGCTGCCGCGGCCGTGGTGGCGCAGGTCCCCGCCCGCGTCGATCAGGTGCTCGCGGTGTCCGGCGTGGGTGAGCTGGGCGGCGATCAGGTCGATGAGGTGGCCTTTGCCCGCCGCGCCGGTGTCGATGAGGACCGGCCCCCGGGTGATGAGCGTGATGGCGCCGTGGCGGGTGATGTCGCGGGCCCAGGTGCGCCGCTGGTGGGCGGCCCGCTCGGGTGCGGAGGCGGGGGTGAGAGTGTAGTCGGCGTCGTAGCCGAGGAGTTCGAGGTCGCGGCCCACCAGCGGGTCCACTGCCCCGTCGGTGAGTTCGCCGAGACGGTCGTAGAGGTCGAACAAGGGCGCGGCGTGGTCGGGGAAGGTGTAGGTGCCGCCGTGGGGCGCGGTGGCGATGCGGTGGATCAGGGAGTCGGGACGGAACCTGGACCAGGTGCGGTCGTAGGCGTCGATCCGCGCGAGCACGTGGCGGCGCAGGTCAGCGGTGAGGTGGTGGGCGGTGTCGATGGTCCAGTGGGTGCCGATCGCGTCGAAGGCGAACCGCGTGCCTGCGGCGGCCTGGCCGGTCTCGGGGCTGCTCCGGTGCACGGTTTCCTCTGCTCGACGGCACGGTGGCGCGGACCGGAGGACATGCCGGCCCGCGCCGCGGACGGGGTCAGAAGCGGATGAGGGCCTTGAGGACACGGCGGTCGGTCATGTCCTGGTACGCCCGCGGCACCTCATCGAGGGTGATGGTCCGGTCGAAGACGCGGCCGGGCCGGATGGCGCCGGACAGGACGTCGGGCATCAGTTCCTCGATGTAGGCACGCGCCGGGGAGACCCCGCCGGTCAGGGTGATGTTCCGCATGATCATGCTGGCGCCGACGGGCCCTTCCTCGTACTGGGGAACGCCGAGGCGGCTGATGGTGCCGCCGTCGGTGATCGTGCCGAACGCGGCCTCCAGGCTCTGGCGGGTGCCGACGGCCTCCACGATGCGGTCGACGCCGTCACCACCGGTCAGATCGCGGACGCGGGCGATGCCTTCCTCGCCACGTTCGGCAACGACGTCGGTGGCGCCGAACTCGCGGCCCAGGTCGGTGCGGTCGGTGTGGCGGCCCATCAGGACGATCTGCTCGGCGCCGAGCCGCTTGGCGGCGATGACCGCGGACAGACCCACCGCGCCGTCCCCGATGACCAGCACGGAGTCTCCGGGCCGGACGCCGGCGGTGACGGCGCCGTGGTGGCCGGTGCCCATCACGTCCGAGAGGGCCAGCAGGGAGGGCAGCAGCTCGGAGTCCGGCTCGACGGGGAGCTTGACGAGGGTGCCGTCGGCCTGCGGCACACGGACGGCTTCGCCCTGGCCGCCGTCCACGCCGTCATAGCCGTACCGGCCACCGTGGCGGCAGGACGACTGCAGGCCCTTGGCGCAGTAGTCGCAGGTGTTGTCGCAGTAGGTGAACGGGGCGACGACGAGATCGCCGGCCCTGACGTGGGTGACGTCGGCTCCGATCTCCTCGACCACGCCGAGGAATTCGTGTCCCATCGGGCGGCCGGTGTCGGTGGCGGGCATGGACTTGTAGGGCCACAGGTCGCTGCCGCACACGCAGGAGGCGACGGTACGCACGATCGCGTCGGTGGGGTTGACGATCTTGGGGTCGGGACGGTCCTCGATGCGGACGTCTCCGGCTCCGTACATCACTGCTGCACGCATGGCGGGTGCTCCTGACTTACCGGTGGTGCGGAAGAAGGGGGGGTGGCCGTACCCGGGGCGGGCTGTCAGCGTTCGAGCATCGCCTTGCCCGCTTCGGTGTGGGTGTCGCCCAGTGCCGGCGGCAGGCTGGAGAGCTTCTTCAACTGCCCGCTGCTCAGGGTCAGCCGGTCGGCGCCGGTGTTCTCCACGACACGCGTGACGCGCTTGGTGCCGGGGATGGGCGCGATGTCGTCGCCCTGCGCGAGCAGCCAGGCGATGGCCACCTGGGCGGGGGTGGCGCCGGCGTCGGCGGCGATGGCCTGGACCTCGTCGGCCAGCGCCAGGTTGCGCTGGAAGTTCTCGCCGGTGAAGCGCGGGTTGCCCTTGCGGAAGTCGCCGTCCGCGAAGGCGTTCTCGTCGCGGACGGTGCCGGTGAGGAAGCCGTGGCCGAGCGGTGCGAAGGGCACCAGCCCGATGCCGAGTTCGCGCAGGACGGGCAGGATCCGCTCCTCGATGCCACGGGTCCACAGCGAGTACTCGGACTGCACGGCGGTGACGGGCTGGACGGCGTGGGCGCGGCGGATGGTGTCAGGCCCTGCCTCGGAGAGCCCGAAGTGCCGTACCTTGCCCTGCTCGATGAGTTCCTTGACCGCCCCGGCCGTCTCCTCGATCGGCACGTTCGGGTCGACGCGGTGCTGGTAGTACAGGTCGATGTGGTCGGTGCCGAGCCGCTTGAGGGAGCCTTCGACGGCGGCGCGGATGTTGGCAGGGCTGGAGTCCAGGTTCCAGGCTCCCGCCCCGTCATGGGCGATCATGCCGAACTTCGTCGCCAGCACCGCCTGCTCCCGGTGGCCTTTCAGGGCGCTGCCGACGAGCTCTTCGTTGATGTAGGGACCGTAGATCTCGGCGGTGTCGATGAGAGTGACGCCGAGATCGAGGGCCTTGTGGATGGCGCGAATCGATTCGGCGTCATCGCTTCCGGCGCCGGTCAGGCCGTGGGACATGCCCATCGCGCCCAGTCCGACACGGGAGACGTCCAGATCACGCAGCTTGATGTGCTTCATCGCGGGGCGCTTTCCTCTCTGCTCGTGCTCATGCGGGGTGGTTCAGGAGAAGGAGTCGAGGTGATCGACCACGGGTCGGGCCCTACGCGTACCCAGACATCCGGTTTCTCCGCCATCAGCGACTCGTGAACGCTCTTGAGGGTCACATCGGGGGCGTCATCCACCATGCGCCGCATCGCGATCCGCAGGAAGGCCGGGCTACGCCACTGAGTGGCCAGCCAGGCTGTGACACGTCCCCCCTGGGCACTGCCGCGCAGGTCGCCGGGGTGTGACACTCGGGACATGGCACCCGAGCAGAGCACCGGCTCCGAACTGGGGCACTTCCTGCGTGCCCGACGCACCCAGACCAGCCCCGAATCCGTCGGACTCACCCCCGGACCCGGCACCCGCCGCACCCCGGGCCTGCGCCGCGAAGAACTCGCCACCCTCGCCGGCGTCAGCATCGACTACTACGCCCGCCTGGAACGCGGCAAGGAAACCCGCCCCAGCCCCGAAGTCGTCGACGCCCTCGCCCGCGCCCTCCACCTCGACGACGAGGAACACCAGCATCTGCGCGAGCTGGCCGCCCGCGCCGCCCGGTACGCCCCCGAGCCGCCCCCGGCCCCACCCCGCACGGTCCGCCCGCACATCAGACTCCTCCTGGAGACCATGCGGCCCAACCCCGCCTACGTCGTCTCCCGCAATCTGGATCTGCTGGCCTGGAATCCCGGCGGCCTGGCCCTCTACGCGGGCATCGAGGACTGGCCCGTCAAACAGCGCAACCTCGCCCGCTACCTGTTCCTCCACCCCGCCGCCCGCACGGTCTTCACCGACTGGGACAACCAGATCCGCGGCTGCGTCGCCCGCCTGCGCGCCCTGGCCGGAGCCGACCCCGACGCCCCCGACCTGGCCGCGCTGGTCGGCGAACTCGTCGTCAAGAGCCCCGACTTCGCCGGACTGTGGGAACGCTACGAGGTCAAGGGCCGCAAGTACGCCACCAAGAGCTTCCACCACCCCCACGTCGGCGACATCACCCTCGGCTTCCAGGCCATGCACCTCGAAGGCACCCCTGGACAACGCCTCGGCGTCTACACCGCCGAACCCGGCACCCCCGACCACGACGCCATGCTCCTCCTCAACATGACAGCGACCCAACCCTCGCCCCACCGGACATCGCGGCAACGCTGACCGAGGCGTCCCTGGCCGCTGCCGGGTGAGATTTTTTACGGAAGGGGGGATGCCTCGTCGGTGCGGCCCGCTCGATACGTCGTTGCTGTAGGCGAGCTGGGAGCGGTCGTCGACCGGATGAGTTCGCCGGGCCGGTCGCGTTCGTAGCGGCGGATGCCTCAGGCCGGGGGCCGGTCAGATGCGGTGCTTGTCCTGGTCCGGCGTCAGTCCGCTCTCAGTCGCCCACAGCGCGGCCTGGGTGCGTGAGGGGAAGCCCAGCTTGGCGAGGATGTTGCACACGTGCGTCCGTGCGGTCCGCTCGCTGATGACGAGGACCGAGCTGATCTCACGGTTGGACAGCCCGTGGGTGAGCAGCCCCAGAACCTCGCGCTCCCGGCGGGTCAGGGCATCGATCCGCCGGTGGTCGGCGTCCGGCGGCCGGGTCAGTACCCGGGTGACGGCCGGATCGATGGGCATCTCCCCCGCGTACACGCCTCGGACAGCGGCAACCAGTTCGTCGGGCGCGGCGTCCTTGAGCAGATAGCCCTGGCAGCCGGCCGCCAGTGCGCGCCTGACGAGCTGATCGTCGTCGAAGCTGGTGAGCACCAGCACCGAGACCTCCGGGTGGTCGGCGACGATCCTGGAGATGGTTGCGGCGCCGTCCATGTGCGGCATGTGCATGTCGACGATCGCGACATCGGGGATGATGTCGGCCACCCGCAGCTCGCTCAGCCGCGCCAGCGCGGCCCGGCCGTCCGCCGCCTCACCCACGATGTCGATGTCGGGGAACATCTCCAGGAGGGCACGCAGCCCCTCGCGCACCACGGCGTGGTCGTCGACGATGAGGATCCGGATGGTCTCGCTCTCAGAAGGGGCGACTGGCTCGGTGGTCGTCACGTGGGGCTTCCTTCGGTGCTGGACGCGAGAGGCAACTGGAGCTGTACGACGGTGCCGTCGGAGGAACTCTCCACGCGCAGCTCTGCCCCGATCTCACGCGCCCGGGTGCGCATGCTGGTGAGCCCGACATGACCGGGCCGGACGACCTCGGGGTCGAACCCGGCACCATCGTCGGCGATCACGACCGTGAGGGTTCGTACGGCTCCCGTCCAGGTCAGATTGATCCGGACGGAGATCCGACTGGCACGCGCGTGATTCACGCTGTTCCCGATCGCCTCGCGAGCGATCTGGTAGATCTGTTCCTCGCTGTCGCTGGTCAGGGCCGGAAGCACCGCGGGAGATCGCACCTCGACCAGGACACCGTCGCGTTCGGACACCTCGTGCGCGAAACGCCTGATGGCGACGCCGACATCGTTTCCCCGCAAGTCGACGGGCCGCAGATGTGAGATGAGCGCCCGCATGTCACTGACCGAGCGGTCGATGAGCGACTCAAGAGCCTGGAGCCCGGGAAGCAGTGATTCGCCGGCCTCCGGAACCCGCCCGGCCGCCATCTGCAGCGCCTTGGTCCGCAGGCGCATCGAGAACAGTGACTGTGACACGAGGTCATGCAGGTCGCGAGCCATCCTGTTGCGTTCCTCGAGCGCCGCCTTCTGCTGGGCGTCCGACAGGAGTTGTGCGGCGTTGACTGCGATCGCGCCATGGTCCGCCATAGCGACGAGGAAGGCGATGTCAGCCTCGCTCGGCCGTACACCGTCCGTGTAGAAGGCGGTCGTTGACCCGGCGCCGACCGCCCAGTTCGGCGGTGAGCACCTCACGCATCATCAGCTGCGCGGCACCCTGCATGCTGACGATGCCCGCGGACGGGAAAGCCTTCTTCGCGGAGAAGCCGGCGATGGTGGTGTAGCTGCCGTCCTCCGACAGGCGGGGAACGAAGGAACGGGCGAGGGCCATGTGGGACGTGGCCACGTCGACGAAGATCTTCTGCCAGTCGTCCGCGCTGGTCTGCCACAGCTCCTTGCCGGCCCACCAGCCGCCGACCGAAACCACGACGTGGTCGACGTGCCCGAACTCGGCCAGGACCTTCGTGGCGAGCTGGTCGGCCTCGCCGAACGTGGCGGAGCCGGCCGCGAGTGTCCTCAGCTTGCCGGCCGGTTCGGGGCCGACCAGCTCTACGAGCTGGTCGAGGCGGCCGCTGGGGACGACGACGGTGGCGCCCGCCCTGAGGAAGGCGCGGACGATGCCCTCGCCGACGTTGCCGGTGCCGCCGGGTACGACGACGACCTCGCCTTCGAGAGAGGGAGCGTGGGGCATGCTCATGATGAAGTTCCTTACTCAGTATGTCAGTTGGCGGGCGGCAGTTGGTCGTCGGGCACGGAGGCGGGGACAGCCTGGACGTTGACGGTGAACTCGACGTCGTCGGATATGAAGCCCTGGAAGGCGGAGACTCCGAAGTCACTGCGTTTGAGGCGTCCGGTGGCGGTGGCGCCGACGCGCGGCACACCGAAGGCGTCGGTCACCGGTCCGGCCGTGTCGGCGACCAGGTCGACGGTGCGGGTGAAGCCGTGGAGGGTGAGTTCGAGGGTCATCAGGTACTTCGGCGGCACGTCCTTGGCCAGGGAGACCAGCCGCACCTTGGCCTCGGGGTGGGCGGCGGTGTCGAGGAACTCCTCACCCTTGATGTGATGATCGCGCGCCTGCACGCCGGTCTGGAAGCTGTCAGCGTCGAACACGGCATCGAAGGAGATCAGTTCGGGCGTCTCGCCGTCGGCGACGTCAGTGAGCTGAACCGGGCCGTGCAGGCCGGTGAAGCGGCCGTGGATGGTGGACACGAGGTAGCGGACGGAGAAGTCCACGGACGAGTGGGCGGGGTCGATCTTCCATTCCATGAGGTTTTCCTTCGGGTAGCAGAAATGGATCTGGGTGGCAGAGTGGGTCGGTCAGCCTCCGAGCATTGCCCTGGCCTGGTCGGGACTCAGGTTGGAGACCTGCACGGTGGTGTGGGACGTCCCTTGGAGGTACTGGACGAAGACGGCGATGAACGCCTCCGGCATGCCCGTCTCATGGGCGGACTCGGTCATGAGCTCCAGCCAGCGCGCCCGCTGGACCTCCGCGATGTGCAGCCCGACATGCTGCCTGAGCAGAAAGCGCAGGTCGCCGCGATCGCGGAGATAGTCGTCTGGGCCGCCGAAGTTCATGATGAAGTAGCCGGCGATGTGTTCGGCGTGGTCGTCCTTGCCGGCGAACATCTCCGCCAGCAGGGGATCCGTCTGCGCCTTGGCCAGGAACGTCCTGGTCATCCGGTGCAGGGCCGCGCTGCCGCCCGCCAGTTGGTACAGGTTCATGTGTTCTGGTCCTCTCAGCCCAGGCCGACCGGCCGGAGTGTGCCGGCGAGCGGTGCGGAGGACCGGTTCGGGGGGATGGGGAAGAGTTTGGCCCGGGAGAGTGCCGGTGCGTATGCCGAGGAACGCGTCGGCCTCGTTGTCCTGCGAGCTCGGCCGAGCCCGCCGCCGGTCCGGCAGAGACGCGTCGGCACAGGACCACGCTCACACAGGTGGGTGGGTCGTCACCTGTTCCGTAGGGCCCTCAAGTCTCGTGCGCACCACCGTCCACCTCGTACCGCTGGATCATGGCAGCCGACCAGATGCGGGCCCGTGTCACCGCCTGGGCCGGGTCGCCGTCACGCTTGCGCGGTGCCTCGACGCGCGCATGGCGACGGTGACCCCTCGCACCCGCTCAGGCGGTGGTGAGTGCCGACGGCACCGTCAGGGTGTGCTGGAAGTACTGGCTCGTGAGGCTGAACGTGGCCAGGTGCTCACCAGCGATCTCACTGAGGGCGACCGCCTTGTCGACGTTGGCCCAGCTGCGCGCGAACTCCGCCGCGAGGGAGAACCAGGTGGTGGGCACGGCGCCTGCCTGGACCAGACGCCGCAGCGCCGCGTCCTGGCTCTGGACGCTCTCACCAGCCGACGCGTCGACCACGACGGAGACCTCGTAGCCGGCATCGAGGGCCGAGAGCGCCGGGAACATCACGCACACCTCGGTCCAGAGACCGGCCAGGACGAGCCTGCGGCGCTGGGTGCGCTCGATCGCAGCCACGAAACCGGCGTCGTCCCAGGCGTTGAAGGTGCCGTTGCGGGCGATGACCGGGGTCTCGCCGAGCACGCTGAGCAGCTCGGGAAACAACGTCGACGACGGGTCGGTGTCCTGGCCGTTGGTCACGACGAGCGGCACGTCCATCCGCTTGGCGAGCTTGGCCAGGGCGACGGTGTTGTTGACCAGCGCCTGGCGGTCCATCGACTGCACCGACAGCGACGTGCCGAGGTTGTGGTCGATGAGCACGATCGCGCTGTTCTCAGGCGTGTGCAGATCAGTGTGCGACATGAGGTTCCTCCGAAGCGGGATGGGATACGCCAGGAACACTACGAATGCAGGTTACTAATGTCAACCTAGTTCTCATAGGTAACTTAGGACTGTGGGGTAACCTAGCGCCCATGGAGTCGATCGCACCGCACGCGTTCTGCCCTCGCTACCTGCACGCTGTCGAGTTGATCGGCAGCCGTTGGATGGGGGCGGTGATCCGCGCCCTGCTCCACGACGTCGAGCGCTTCAACGACCTCAAGCACGCCATCCCCGGCGTGAGCTCGCGGATGCTCACCGAACGACTGCGCGAGCTCGAGCACGAGGGAATCGTCGAACGGCAGGTCGACCAAGGCCCCCCCACACGGGTCACCTACCGGCTCACACCCAAGGGCCGTGCGCTCGGCGCCGTCGTCGAAGGCATCACCACCTGGGCGCACGCCTGGGAGCCGGAGCAACGACCGGAGCAACGCGTCCTCACCGACCACAGCCCGAAGGCCTAGCCGGCACCATTCGGAGGACGTGGGGATCTCGGCCAAGTCGACCGAGCGGCAACACGCGACAACCGTCCGCAAAAGGGCGGGACTCGGCGAGCGAGGGTTCGTACGGCGTCGCCGTGGCCCAACTCGCGCTCAGCGCAGGGACGTTGGTGCTGCTGCTGCGGGTCTGGTCGCGGACCCTCACCCGGCTGATGACCTCGCCCGACGGGTCCACCCTGCAGGCCGCCGAGCCGTCCGGCAAGCGGGAGCGGACGTCCGGCGGGCCGGCGCGGTGGCTGCCGGACGGGCGTACCGGGACCGTCATGGAGCGGAGCCTGCGCTATGCGTGGCGAGACCCCAAGACCAAGGCCGCGTGGGTGACCTCGCTGGCGATCGGGCTCATCGTGCCGGTGTTCAACGCGATGCAGGGCACCGGTTCGGTGTACTTCGCCTGCTTCGCGGCCGGGATGCTCGGCATCCAGATGTACAACCAGTTCGGCCAGCACACCTCCGCCTTCTGGATGGTCGCGATGACGATCTCGTCCACCCGGGACGCGTACGTCGAACTGCGCGGCCGGGCACTGGCGTTGCTGCTGG
>NZ_AEJB01000540.1 GCF_000331005.1 Streptomyces turgidiscabies Car8 | reverse complement strand
ACTGCCGCTGCTACCCCCTCGGCCTCAGTTCCAGGTACGGGCCCGCAGGGGCAGCCCGGAGGCACCGGACTCGGCGGCCCGCACGGCGAGGACCTGGTTGACGCCGAGGCGGTTGTGTTCGAAGGCGAGGGCGGAGGCGGCCATGTACAGCCGCCAGACACGGGCCCGCCCCGGACCGGTGAGCCGCAGGGCCCGCTCCCAGTCGGCCTCCAGATTGGCGACCCACCGACGCAGGGTCAGCGCGTAGTGCTCACGGATCGACTCGACGTCACGCACCTCGAACCCGGCCCGTTCGAGCTGGGTGACGGTGGTGCCGACCGGCGCGAGTTCGCCGTCCGGAAAGACATACGCGTCGATGAACCCGTCGAGGCTGTACGCGCCCTCGTCGGTCTGGGGCCGACGGGCGATCTGGTGGTTGAGCAGTCGGCCGCCGGGCTTGAGCAGGGCGTACAGATCGCGCGCGTACGTCAGATACTGGTCGCTGCCCACGTGCTCGGCCATCCCCACGGACGAGACGGCGTCGAAGGGCCCGTCGGTGACGTCCCGGTAGTCCTGCACCCGGATCTCGACCCGGTCCGTGAGCCCCTCGTCCGCGACGCGCTTACGGGCGTACGCGGCCTGTTCCTGCGAGAGGGTGACCCCGACGACGCGGACGCCGTGCTCACGGGCGGCATGGACGGCGAGGGAGCCCCAGCCGCAGCCGACGTCGAGGAGCCGCCGCCCCGGCGTCAGGGCGAGCTTGCGGCAGATGAGTTCGAGCTTGTCCCGCTGGGCGCCTTCAAGCGTGCCGGAGGCATCCCAGTAGGCGCAGGAGTACACCATGGACGGACCCAGGACGAGTTCGTAGAAGTCGTTGCCGACGTCGTAGTGGTGGCTGACGGCGCGTTTGTCGGTGCGCTTGGTGTGGAGGTGCCGGCGCCGCCGCGTCACCTCTTCACGGGGCGGAGCGGGAGGGACCGGAAGCCCGGCCATCCCGACGAGCCCACGCACCGCGCCCCGCGCCTCGGGATCGCGCAGGATCTCGGTGAGGCTCCGGGCGTCCTCCCCACGCTCCCAGACGAGCCCGGACAGCAGATCGAGGGCCGCGTAGAAATCCCCCTCGATGCCCAGGTCACCGGCGACCCAGGCCCGGGCCAGTCCCAGTTCGCCGGGTTTCCACAGCAGCCGGCGCAGGGCCCGGCGGTTGCGGACGACCAGTGTGGGAGCGCCGGGCGGCCCGGCCTGCGAACCGTCCCAGGCGCGGATGCGCATCGGGAGCGGGACCCCCAGCAACTGTTCGGCGAAGCTCTGCAGCCGCGACGCGGCTCCGGGCATGGCGCACACCTCCGTTACGACACAACCGAGAATGTCCAACACCACCCAAACACCAACAGCCCGGGATCGCAGTCCCCAGGGCTGATCACAACTGGGCAAAGGGGATACGGGGACGAGACGGAACCTCCTCTCCCACCCACCCTGACTGCTTCCGCACCCCAGACCGCACCTCACGGGCGTGGACCGGCGCTCTCCAACCCAGGCCCGCGCATCCAGCCCGTCCGGCGTTTGAGGACAAGGCCCCTTCAGGGCCGGCAGGGGGGTCTGGGGGCGCAGCCCCCAGGAACGGGATGGGACGGGTAGGGGCGGCGGGGGCGAGAAAACGCCTGAAGGGGCCGCCCGCACCACGGATGGCGAGCAGCCCCTTCAGGGGTGATCCAGTGACCGGAGGTCAGAGGAGGCGAACGTCAGGAGGCCTTGGCCTCTGTCTTCTCCTGGGCCTTCTTCGCGGCAGCGACCGGCGCCGGCTTCGCAGCCTCGTAGAACTCCTCACGAGGAGTCTCCAACGCCCCCAGCGCCACAACCTCACGCTTCAGGAACATCGCCAGCGTCCAGTCCGCGAACACCCGGATCTTCCGGTTCCACGTCGGCATCGCCAGACCGTGGTAGCCACGGTGCATGTACCAGGCCAGCCGGCCCTTGAGCGTGATCTTGAGCTTGCCCATGACGATCATCGCGACGCCCTTGTGCAGGCCGAGACCCGCGACAGCGCCCTTGTTGGAGTGCGCGTAGTCCTTCTGCGGGAAGCCCCGCATACCGGAGACCACGTTGTCGCCGAGCACCTTCGCCTGCCGCAGCGCGTGCTGCGCGTTCGGCGGGCACCAGGCGTTCTCCACGCCGGCCTTGCGGGCGGCCACGTCCGGCACCTGGGCGTTGTCGCCCGCGGCCCAGACATAGTCCGTACCCGTGACCTGCAGCGTCGGCTGCGCGTCCACGTGACCGCGCGGCCCCAGCGGCAGGCCGAAGCGGGAGAGCACCGGGTTGGGCTTGACGCCGGCCGTCCACACGATCGTGCTGGAGTCGACCTCAAGGCCGTTCTTCAAAACGACGTGGCCGTCGACGCACGAGTCCATCGACGTCGAGAGGTAGACCTCGACCCCGCGGCCCTCCAGGTGCTCCTTGCCGTACTGGCCCAGCTTCGGACCGACCTCGGGAAGGATCTTGTCGGCGGCGTCGACGAGAATGAACCGCATGTCCTCGCGGGACACGCTGGTGTAATACTTCGCCGCGTCGCGAGCCATGTCCTCGACCTCACCGATGGTCTCCGCACCCGCGAAGCCACCGCCGACGAAGACGAAGGTGAGCGCCTTGCGGCGGATCTCCTCGTCGGTCGTGGAGTCAGCCTTGTCCAGCTGCTCCAGGACGTGGTTCCGCAGGCCGATGGCCTCCTCGATGCCCTTCATACCGATGCCCTGTTCGGCGAGGCCGGGGATCGGGAAGGTGCGGGAGACCGCGCCCATGGCGATGACGAGGTAGTCGAAGGGCAGCTCGTACGCCTCACCCACGAGGGGGGCGATCGTGGCGACCTTGCGGTCCTGGTCGATGGTGGTGACCCGACCGGTCAGAACTTCCGCCTTGGGCAGCACACGTCGCAGCGGTACGACGACGTGGCGCGGCGAAATGCTGCCGGCGGCGGTTTCGGGGAGGAAGGGCTGGTAGGTCATGTACGACCGGGGGTCGACGACCGTGACGGTCGCCTCGCCGTAGCGCATCTTCTTGAGGATGCGCCGAGCTGCGTACAGGCCTACGTACCCACCGCCTACTACGAGGATCCTGGGACGCTCCGTGGTGCTCATGCCATCGAGTATCCACCCGGTCCAGGGGGGTCGCTCGTGCGCCCCTTCACAAGCTTGTCCGGCCCCTCTGTTACACTGCGCGGCCCGCGTTCCGCGGACCCCGTCTCGGGAGGGGTACCAGCGGGCAGTACGCCCCGATGTCAATGCCGCGTGAACTGCTCTTCCGGGTCTCCGGAGCGGCTGGACCAGAGCCCCGCAACACCCCCTGGAAACAGCACCGCAACGCTCCCCCGAGCACGCTCCCACCCCAGGTGAGCCCCCGAAAGGGTGCTCCGGACCACGTTCGTCGCCCAACCGGACCGAATTCCTTGTGAAGAACTTCACGAACTTTCCCGGGAGGGCGTCCCCAGGGGGCCGCAAACAGCCCCCCAAGTGCGCTCATGCGTAATCCGACCTGCTCAGTCGAGGGTCACGCGACCGACCATGCGATGCCGTCCAGGATGTCGTGCTCGCTCACCACGACCTCCGACGCCCCGACCCGCTCCATGATCGAAAGCAGCACCAGTGCCCCCGCGCCGATCACGTCCACTCGCCCCGGATGCATGGACGGGATCGCCGCCCGCTCTGCGTGCGTGGACCGCAGCAGGGTCACGGTGATCTCGCGGACGCGGTCGTAGGAGACCCGGGAGTGGTGGATGGCCTCGGAGTCGTACGCGGCCAGGTTCTGGGCGATCGCCGACACCGTGGTGACCGACCCCGCGAGCCCGACCAGGGTGCGCGCCTCGCTCAGCGGCACGCTCTGTCCGGCGAGGTCGAGAGCGGCCTCGATGTCGGCCCGGACGGCGGCGATCTGCTCCTCCCCCGGCGGGTCGGCGACCACCCCGTCGCGCACGAGGTGGCGTTCCGTCATCCGTACGCAGCCGATGTCCACGGACCGGGCCCCGCGCACCCGGTCGTCGCCGACCACGAACTCGGTCGAGCCGCCGCCGATGTCCACGACGAGGTAGGGCTTGGCGAGGTCGTCGCGCCCCGCCAGCTCCCTGGTGGCGCCGGTGAAGGAGAACTCGGCTTCCTGCTCGCCCGAGATGACCTCGGGCTCGACACCCAGGATGTCCAGCACGCCCCGTACGAACTCGTCCCTGTTCTCCGCGTCCCGCGAGGCGGACGTCGCGACGAAGCGCAGCCGCTCGGCGCCGTACTCCTTGATGATCCCGGCGTACTCGCGGCAGGCCGCGAAGGTCCGCTCCAGGGCCTCGGGGGCCAGCCGCCCCGTACGGTCGACGCCCTGGCCGAGGCGGACGATGGTCATCCGGCGGTCCAGGTCGACGAGTTCGCCCGTCTCCGGGTCGGCGTCGGCGACGAGGAGGCGGATCGAGTTCGTACCGCAGTCGATGGCGGCGACACGGGTCATGTGGCGGTCCGTTTCAGCCCGTCCGGCGTTTGAGGACGAGCGCCTTCAGCGCGAAAGGGGGGTGGGGGGGGTAGGCGGTGCCGCCCGCGGGCAGCGTCTGGGTCTGGCCGACCTTGAAGCCGGTGTTCGGGTCGGCTATCGCCGCGATGTCCGGGACGACGCGGTTGCCCTTGTCGCTGTTGGCCTTGGTCAGGTAGTCCGGGACGAGGCCCTTCTGGTAGAAGGGCTCCGCCACGGTCGCGCTGGTGCCGCCGCCCGCGCCCGAGGTGTAGGCGCCCGGGAAGTTCGTCCAGGTCTTGCCGTCGGCCGACAGCGAGGCCTTCTCGGTGCCCCAGCCGGTCTCGAACTGGTACTTGTCGCCCCGGCCGACCGCCAGCGAGGTACCGCCGACCGCCGTCACCCACGCCGAGTTGGCCGGGGTGTCGACCTGCTTCTGGCCGGTGTTGACGACCTCGTCGCCGTTGTCGCCGGAGGAGAAGTAGAAGCCGATGCCCTGGACCGCGCCGAGCTTGAACACCTGGTCGTAGGCGGCGGCCAGGTCCGGCGTCTCGTCGGCCTCGGCGCCGCCCCACGAGTTGGAGACGATGTCGGCG
>NZ_AEJB01000539.1 GCF_000331005.1 Streptomyces turgidiscabies Car8 | reverse complement strand
CCCCTCGCGTGCGCCTTGCGCATGTTTGCCCTGCGGACGCCCGATACCCCGGCGGACCGGTCGTTTCGAATCGTGTGCGTCAACGCCCTACCCAGAAAACGGCACCAATCCATCCCCCGATCGGGTGACTGAATGTCGCCAATTCAGTACGGAGCGCTACCCTCACTCGCGTGAAGCACTCCACTAACCAACTGACGCGAAGTGGCCGTGGCCCCGCCCGCCGGATCGGCCGTAGCCTCGCCCTTGTCCTGCCCGTCGTCCTGGTGCTGTCCGGGACCCTCGCGGTCACCCGAGTCAACTGGTCGGGGAGCCCCTCGGACTCGGTGCTCACCGCCTCCTCCGAGGACCTGGCCGCCCGGGCCGCCGCTGCCCCGTCACCGCAGGACGTCCTGCGTGACCAGCTTCTCCTGGAGCTCCAGGAGAAGGACCCCGGCATCGCCCTCACCCACCTCCAGCAGGCGGTGAACGGCCGCCCGTCGCTGGCGAAGCACTGCACGTCGATCGCCCGCGCCCTGGGCCGCGCCGCGGTCCGCGCGTACGGCCCGTCCCGCGCCCAGTCCTTCTCCCGCCCGGTCTGCGACACCTCCTTCGCGACAGGAGTGGCAGCAACCCACAGCTGAACCCTCAGCGCCCCTGTAGGCGCCCCGTAGGGGCATGCCTACAGGGGCGCGGGAACTGCGCGACCAGCCCCCACCGGACCTGCGGATCCCCACCCACAGCCCCACCCCCAACCTCACCCCGCGAACCCGCGGAGCGCCCCGTACAGTTCGAATATGACCGATCCGAACGCCACGTCGCGCCCCACTCAGGCCGTGGTCCTCGCCGGCGGCCAGGGCTCCCGGCTTCGCCCGTACACCGATGACCGGCCCAAGCCGATGGTCGAGATCCCCGGCACGGGGACGCCGATCATCGGCCATCAGCTCGTCTGGCTCGCCGAGGAGGGCGTGACGGACGTGGTGGTCAGCTGTGGCCATCTCGCCGAGGTGCTGCAGAAGTGGCTGGAGACGGCCGATCTGCCGCTGAGCGTCACCACGGTCGTCGAGACCGAGCCCCTGGGCCGTGGTGGCGGCCTCAAGTACGCCGCCGCGCACCTTCCCGCCCCTGACGAGCCCTGGTACGCGACCAACGGTGACATCTGGACCCGTTTCTCGCTGCGCGAGATGGCCGACTTCCACGCCGAGCGGGACGCCGTCGCGACCCTCGCGCTGGCCCGTCCCCGGCTGCCGTGGGGCGCGGTCCAGACGGACGGGTTCGGTCACATCACGGACTTCATAGAGTCCCCTCCGTCGACCTTCGAGATCAACGCGGGTGTGTACGTGTTCTCCCCCGAGTTCGCCGCCCTGCTCCCGGAGCGCGGTGATCACGAACGTACGACGTTCCCGCACCTGGCCCGTGAGCTGCGCCTGGCCGGTTTCCCGATCCCGCACGGCGCCTACTGGCGTGCCATCGACACCGCGAAGGACCTCACGGAGGCCGCGAAGGAGCTGGCGACGCTGGGCCGTTGAGCCCGGCTGTTCACCAACAGCCGTTGCAGGTAAGCGATGCGGTTAC
>NZ_AEJB01000538.1 GCF_000331005.1 Streptomyces turgidiscabies Car8 | reverse complement strand
CTGCGGCACGCCGCCGAGCGCGAGCACCGCTCGGACCCTGCGCTCCTGCGCCGTGTCCAGCGGGTCGCCGTGTTCGTCCTCATGGACGCGCCGGGCCTTTCTGCGCAGCACAAGCACCCTCCCCCTCGCCGCGTTTTCTCTACGACGCCGAGGGCGCCCAAAACGTTCGGCCTCGGCGGAGACGTACGTCACACCGTTATCGAAGCGAGACGGTCGCCTCGCCCGTCCCCGGTCGGCCGAGCCCGTACAGCTTGCGCCCTGCCGTGCCCGTGGGGCTGGTTTATCCAGCTCAGCAGGGGTGCCGCCGGAATATCGTGACCGTTCGCGGCCCGTGTCGCGTCCCAGCCCTCGGGCATGCCGGGCAAAGGATTGGACATGTTGCCCTGGGTGGGACGCATGATGGAAATGCGCCGGTCACGCAATCGGTCGCGCGATACAGCGCCATACAGAAGGAGTCGCCGTGAGGGTCGGAATCGTCGGAGCCACCGGGCAGGTCGGCACGGTCATGCGCAGGATCCTCGTCGAGCGTGAGTTCCCGGTCACCGAGCTGCGGCTGTTCGCGTCGGCTCGGTCGGCGGGGTCGGTCCTTGACGGCGTCACGGTGGAGGACGCGGCGACGGCCGACTACACCGGCCTCGACATCGTGCTGTTCTCGGCGGGCGGCGCGACCTCGAAGGCGCTCGCGGAGAAGGTCGCCTCGCAGGGTGCGGTAGTGATCGACAACTCGTCGGCGTGGCGCCGGGACCCGGAGGTACCCCTGGTCGTCTCCGAGGTGAACCCGCACGCCATCGTGGACCGCCCGAAGGGCATCATCGCCAACCCGAACTGCACGACGATGGCCGCGATGCCGGTCCTGCGGCCGCTGCACACGGAGGCGGGCCTCGACGCGCTGGTCGTCGCCACGTACCAGGCGGTGTCCGGTTCGGGTGTGGCGGGTGTGGCGGAGCTGCACGGACAGGCGCAGAAGGTGATCGCCGACGCGGACAAGCTGACGCACGACGGTGCGGCGGTCGACTTCCCCGAGCCGCAGGTCTACAAGCGTCCGATCGCGTTCAACGTGCTGCCGCTGGCGGGCAACCTGGTGGACGACGGTTCGTTCGAGACGGACGAGGAGCAGAAGCTGCGCAACGAGTCCCGCAAGATCCTGGAGATCCCGGAGCTGAAGGTCTCCGGTACGTGTGTCCGCGTGCCGGTGTTCTCGGGCCACTCCCTCCAGGTGAACGCGCGGTTCGCGCGCCCGCTGTCGGTGGAGCGGGCGACGGAGCTGCTGGCGGGGGCGCCGGGTGTCGTCCTGTCGGACATCCCGACCCCGTTGGAGGCGGCCGGTCAGGACGCGTCGTTCGTGGGTCGCATCCGCGTGGACGAGACGGCGGAGAACGGGCTCGCGTTCTTCGTCTCCAACGACAACCTGCGCAAGGGCGCGGCGCTGAACGCGGTGCAGATCGCCGAGTTGGTGGCGGTGGAGTTGAGCGGTAAGTAGTCGCTCTTCTCGCCCCCGCCGCCCCTACCCGTCCCATCCCTGGGG
>NZ_AEJB01000537.1 GCF_000331005.1 Streptomyces turgidiscabies Car8 | reverse complement strand
CCGGCGGGTCAGGGCGGATACTCAATGTCCTGGCCGAACTGGATCTCATCAAGGGCAGTCTGGACCCAGGCGCGGCCGAGACCGTCCGCGCCCGGCTCGCCGAAGTGCTGGGGACCATCTCCTCCACCGCGCCCGCCTCACCCCGGCTGCAGGCGCGCCTGGACGGCGAGCCCTTCGACGCCCACCGCATCGCCATGTTCGAGAACCTCGCGGCAGGACTGGCGACCCTGCCCCCGGAGCCGGCACCCGCACTGGGAGGCGCCGCCCGGTGGGAGTGGCTGGCGTTCTTCGAGGCCTACTTCTCCAACTTCATCGAAGGCACCGAGTTCGGCGTCGAGGAGGCCCGCCGCATCGCCGTCGACGGCGAGATCCCCGCCGCGCGCCCCAAGGACGCCCACGACGTCTCCGCCACCTTCCGTATCCTGTCCGATCCCGTGCTCGCCGCCCGTAAGCCGCTGTCCGGCGCCGATCTGCTGGATCTGCTGCGCGATCACCACCGCCTCCTGATGGCCGCCCGGCCGGAGAAGCGGCCCGGCGAGCTCAAGGAGGCGGACAACTACGCCGGCGGCTACCGGTTCGTCGAGCCGGACCTGCTGTTCGGCACCCTCAAGCGCGGCTTCGAGGTGTTCTCCCCGGTCACCGACCCGCTGCACCGGGCTGCCGCCGTGATGTTCCTGGTCACCGAGTGCCATCCCTTCGACGACGGCAACGGTCGCGTGGCCCGCATCGTCGCCAACGCCGAGCTCACCGCCGCGGGCCAGGTCCGCCTGGTGATCCCGACGGTGTACCGCAACAACTACCTCGCCGGGCTCACCGCGGTCAGCAACCAGGCCGGCCGCGGGGAATCCCTGCTGTCCGTCCTGCGCTTCGCCCAGCGCTGGGTCGCCGCCGTCGACTGGAGCGGCTTCGAACAGGCCGACACCGACATCCGCGCCTCCCACGGATACACCGACCCCGGTATCGCCGAGTCCACCGGCCAGCGCCTGCGCCTGCCCGGGCCCGGCGGGTGACGGGCGTCCCGGCCGTCGTGACGAGGCACGGCGGGCGGTGACCATGCGCGTGAGGCACCGGCGGGCGCATGCCGACGTCACCGCGGGGCACGACCTGTCCCCCAGACAGGCCACGGACAGCCCGCAGTTCATCCCGGTCCTGCGCAAGGTCAGGGTGCGTGGCCCGGTCGGCCGACCCCTTACCCGGCCCGACGCCGTCACCGGGGACATCGCCCGGCTGGGGCCATCCCTGCGGGTGCAGGGTGCAGTCGTGGCCACCCATCCGACCCGG
>NZ_AEJB01000536.1 GCF_000331005.1 Streptomyces turgidiscabies Car8 | reverse complement strand
CCGACGCACCGGCGGTGACGGTCGAGCGGGGAGCCACTCTCCAGTACGGCAACGGCGGAACGGCGGGCCTGATCGGCCACTTCCCCTACAACACCCCGGCGTTCCGCCTCAACCAGGACAACATCCGGGTGGACGGCACCCTGCGCCTGTCACTGAAGAGCGCGTACAACCTGGGCACGATCAGCGGCGCCGGACTGGTGACACAACCCCGGTTCCTCTGGGGCACCTGGGACCTCTCGGGCATCCACTCCTTCTCCGGAGTGATCGACAACGGCACCCAGGTCAACGCGGGACGCCCGGAGTTCGCGACGTCGCTCCCCCGCGTGCGCAAGGTCCTCAACCAGGGCACCTGGACGGTCGACACCCCGCTCGGCCAGATGGTCACCATGGGCATGGACTTCTACCAGCGCGAGTACGGCAGCGACATCAACGTCCAGTCCCGCCCCGGCTCGAAGGTGGTCCTCACCGGGCAGTACAGCTGGTCGGACCAGGGCGGCGACACCAACCCCTCGCTCAGCGACCCCGGCCTCAACTGGACGCCCGCCCGCAAGAACGTCAACAAGCGCGGCACCAACATCAAGGGTGCGAACGTCCAGTGGGGCGACGGCACGACGAACAAGATCTTCATGCCGGGTACGGCTGAGACGGTGTACATCAACCTCCTTGCAGCCAGGTCGCGTTCACTCCTGACGTTCGACTACGACGGCCCGGTGACGCTGGGTGCCCCGATAGGCGGCGGCCGGTTCCACGACACGCTGTCCGCGCCCGGCGCCGGGGACATCGTCATCAGGGGGACGCGCGGCAACGACGTCACGTTCGCGGCCGTCCAGTACTACGACGGGTCGACGACGGTCGAGAAGGGCGCGGTACTGCGTCTGGGCAGCGGAAAGCCGGGCGGCGACGGCGGTCTGTACACGAAGGGCTCGCTCTACAAGGTCGTGAACAACGGCTCGCTGGTGGTACGCAACACGAGCCGGGCGCTGGTGCTGTCGCGGATCAGCGGCGACGGCTCGTTCACCCAGGCGGGCGCGGCGACGACGACGTTGACGGGCAGCGGAGTGACGTACACCGGCGCCACGACGGTCACGAAGGGCACGCTGGCACTCAGGGGCGGAGCAACTCTCGGACGCAGCAAGGTCATTCGGCTGACCACGGCGAGCGCGCGGCTGGACACGGGCCCGGCGGGGCTGCGCGTGGGGGCCCTGCTCACCGGTTCGGGAACGGTGACGGGCTCGGTGACCAACGACGGGGTGATGGCGAGCGGGCTGACCGTCACGGGAGCCTATACACAGGGCACCAAGGGCCAACTCGTCCTGCGGGGCCGTCCGTTGAAAGTCGGCGGGGCGGTGCGGCTGGCGGGGAGCCTGGATCTGTCGTCGCTGGGCGCGGCGTCGAACCCCGCCCGCACGATCACGGTGCTGAACCACGCGGGACGCGAGAAGACGACCGGTGCGTTCAGCGGGCTGAAGGAGGGCACCGCGCTCAAGCTCGGTGGCACGACGTACCGGATCAGCTATCGGGGCGGCGACGGCAACGACGTGGTCCTGAAGGCGGTCGCGAAGGGTGCGTCTCCGGCGGCGACCTCAGGAGCGCGCTCGGGTTCCGCAGCGGGGTCGGGCTCGGTCGCGGCGGCCGACGCGAGCACCGACTCGGGTCTGGCCGCGTCCAGTTCGGGGCTCGGCTTCTGGCCGTACGCGATGGCGGTGGGCCTGCTGGCGGGGCTGATGATTCCGGCGACCCGGAAGGTCCGGGCGCGCGGGAACGGGCGTCGGCGGGGCGGACGGCACGCGGCGCAGGGCTGACTCGGGGGCTTCTGACCGGTCGAGGCCGATTCGGGACGGGCGGAACCTGTCGGGACCGCCCTCCGCTCCGGATACTTGGGGCATGGAATTCGCCTTCGCCATGACCTTGCCCGGCCTCGTCGTCCTGCTGACCGTCCTGGCCTTCGCGGATCAGCTGCTGCTGCGGGCGGGCCGGGCCGGGGTGCTCCCCTGGCGGAACAGCGCTCGCCAGGGCCAGATATCGGCCACCGGGTTCGAGCAGCTCCATGCGACCTTCTCGCCCGGAAAGCAGAACGAACTCAAGGAGCGCCGGTCGGCCCTCATCCTGCGGGACGACGAGGAGGACGGGGCGCCTCCGCACCGGACGACGGTGGACCTGGAGGACGGGATCGCGATCATCCGGATGCCGCGGACCGGCCGGTAGCAGGCCGCATTGAACCGGCCCGGGACCCGGCCCTCGCGCGGCTGAGCCGGTCATCCCACTGACCGGCTTCGACAGGTCCGTCCAACTGTCGCTGCTCGGGCCGCTGCTCCTTCCGCAGATCCTGGGGCTCGGCTCGCTGAACTTCGTCCTCGGCAGAACGTCGGCGACGACGATGAGTGTTCTGCTCCTGCTGGAGACCCCCGTGGCCGCGCTCGCCGCCTGGTGGTTCATGGACCAGAGCATCGCGATCGCGACGATCCCCGGACTGCTGCTGATCATCGTCGGCGTCACGGTCGTGGTGACCAGCGGCGGAGAACAGCTCGTGCCGGCACCGGACGGACACGGCGTGGCGATACCGATGCCGTCCTGTCCCCCGCACTTCCCCCGACCGAGGTCCGTGACGATGGAGTTGACGCTTCGCCGCCAGTTCGCGCGGCCCCCCGGGCGGCACCCCAGACTGGACTGGGCGAGGCACACCGAGAGTCCGACCATCACGCTCACCTGTCACGGTGCGGGAGCGTTCGACACCCTGCACATGCGCGAACCCCGGCGCAAGGCGGCGGAGGAACCGTTCACCGACGATCCTGCCGTGACGCTCACGACCCCCGCCCGACAACGGTGACCATGCGGCCCCGCGGTCATGGTCAGTTACCGCCGGCGGCCCCGAACATGTACTTCTCGGCCTTCTGCCGGCTGGCGTTCCAGTACGAGACCAGGGGGTTGTCGTCGATGTTCAGGAAGGTGGCCTCGGCGGGCAGCGGGGCCTTGATCGGCGCGCTGTCCGGGTCGGCGTTGGAGACGCGGCCCTGGAGGCTGACGGTCACCCTCTCCACCGCCTCGGTCGGCAGTCCCTCCCTGAAGAGGAGCATGCCCGCGTACGCCTTCTCGCCGGGCCCGATCGTGACTGTCTTCATCTCGGACTCCATCGGGCCCACCTGATCCACCCCGCCTTCGTCGAAGCGGACGACCGGGTAACGGTAGAGAGCGCACTTCTTGCCGCCGGTGTTGGTGGCCGTGAGGAGGAGGTGCCTGGCCGAGTCATGTGCGTAGAGCGTCGTGGCGATCGAGATGTTCGCTTCGCCGCAGGTGGCTGTGACGGCGGCACCAGCCGTGACAGCCGCAGGGGTGGACGTGCTGATGGTGGTCGCCTCGCCGCCGGTGGTGCTGGGCCGGGTGGAGGCGGTCGTGCTCGGTGAGGCGGACAGGGGGGCAGTAGCGGCCGGGACGGACGGGGTGGTGCCCGCGCCGTTGTCCGTGCCCTTCGAGTCGCAGGCGGTGACGGAGAGGAGCGCGGTGAGAGCCGCGGCTCCTACGGCGCAGGCCTTCCAGCTGTCGTACGTGGTGCGCATGGTGATCCCCCGTGTGCGGTCATGTGGTTCGGTGCTCAGCCGGAAAACTAGCCGGAAGCACCGTTCCGTCTCGTCAACCGACGGGTTGATCCGCGCCTGCGACCAGAGTGGTCGTCGGACTACCACCAGGGGTGGAGGCGCGGTCGGCTACGCGGTGGCCTCTGCGTCGGCCAGGTCCTCGCTGGCCTCCGTCACCTGCCGCCCCCGCATCCACACGTACACCGGGATGCCCGCGAACAGGAACAGCACCCCCTGGTACACCGCCGCGTAACCCGCGCCCGCGATCAGCCAGAACGAGAACGCGAACGACAGGGCGGCCACGATCAGGTCGCGGACCAGGCCGGCCGGGCGGACGCGGTCGCGTGTGCCTCTGGCCAGCCAGTACAGCTGGGCCGCCGCCGAGAGGAGGTACGGGACGCAGCCCGTGAACGTCGTGATCAGGACCAGGACGCGGAAGGTGGTGTCCGGGCCCGCCGTGTAGTTGAAGGCGATGAGGACCGTGCCGAGGATCGCGCACGCCCAGACGCCGAAGCCGGGCACCCCGCCCTTGCCGACCTTCGCGAACGGGGCCGGGAAGAGACCGTCGCGGGCCGCCGCGTACGGCATCTGAGCGGCGAGCAGGATCCAGCCGTTCAGGCAGCCGACGATCGACGCCACGGCCACCAGCGCGATCGCCGTGCCGCCCCAGCTGCCGCCGGTGATCACGTTCACGGCGTCGGCGAAGGGGGCGCCGGAGTTCACCAGCCTGTCGTGCGGGACCAGGCCGAAGACGGCGACCGTACCGAGGATGTAGACGAGGGCCGAGCCGAGCGTGCCCAGGACGCTCGCGCGCCCCACGTTGCGCTCCGGGTTCTCCACCTCGCCCGCGCTGACCGCCGCCGACTCGACGCCGAGGAAGCTGTAGAGGAGAAGCGCGGCGGAGGCCGCCAGGGCCCCGGGGACGCTGTCGCCCGAGGCGTTGAACGCGCCGAAGTTGTCCGTGTCGACGAAGAACAGGCCGACCGTGGCGACCACCAGCAGCGGCACGAACTTGAGGATCGTCGACACGATCTGTACGCCCCCGACCCAGCGGGTGCCGGCGAAGTTCGCGGCGGCCGGCAGCCAGAGGGCCAGAATCGCGACCAGCGCGCCCAGGGCGTGACTGTCGTGGAGGGGGATCAGTACGTCGACGTAGCCGACCACCGCGACCGCCAGGGCGGCGATGCTGACCCAGGTCATCGTCCAGTACGACCATGCCGACAGGAAGCCGGCGAAGGGGCCGAACGCGTCGCGCGGGTACACGTACAGGCCGCCGGTGACCGGGCTGCGGCGGGCCAGCTTGCCGAAGAGAAGGGCGAGCAGCACCGCGCCTATGGACAGGACCAGGAAGGCGAGCAGGCTGACCGAGCCGTACGGGGCGACCGTGGCGGGCAGGACGAAGATGCCGCCGCCGATGATGTTGCCCATGACGAGCGCGGTGGCGGCGGCCAGGCCGAAGGTGCGGCGGCGGGGTGCCGTGCCGGTGGTCGCGGCCGTCTCGGTCGGAGTCAGCTCGGGCTCGTCGGCGTCGGTGGTGCTGGGAGCAGTCATGACACTTCCGGTCAGCGGGGAGGAACGGGCGGGGAGAAAGACGGGGAGGGCGCGATCGTAGCGCGCCGTCCCACATTGTGGTCCATCTGTTCACGTACTGGACACATGCGGCCGTCGGGTCCACGGTCGACTAGCGTCAAGGGCATGACCAGCGAGACCAGTGAGATCAGCGAAGCAGCCTCCCGCCCCTCCTTCTCCGCCGCTCTGGCCACCGGCGCCCCCCTCGTCCTCGACGGCGGCATGTCCAACCAGTTGGGGTCCGCCGGGCACGACCTGAGTGACGAGCTGTGGTCGGCGCGGCTGCTCGTCGAGCAGCCCGAGGCGATCGTCGACGCGCACCTCGCCTACTTCGAGGCGGGCGCGGACGTCGCGATCACCTCCAGCTACCAGGCCACCTTCGAGGGCTTCGCCAAGCGGGGCATCGACCGGGAGCGGACCGCCGGACTGCTCGGGCTCAGTGTGGAGCTCGCCCGCGAGGCAGCGCGCCGGACCGAGACGCGGCGGCCGTTGTGGGTGGCGGCCTCCGTGGGGCCGTACGGGGCGATGCTCGCGGACGGGTCCGAGTACCGGGGCCGGTACGGGCTCAGCGTGCGGGAGCTGGAGGCGTTCCACCGGCCGCGGGTGGAGGTGCTGGCCGCCGCCGGGCCCGATGTACTGGCCCTGGAGACGGTCCCCGACCTCGACGAGGCCGACGCCCTGCTGCGCGCGGTGCGCGGGCTCGGGGTGCCGGTCTGGCTGTCGTACAGCGTGGCCGGGGACCGGACCCGGGCCGGGCAGCCGCTGGAGGAGGCGTTCGCGCTGGCCGGTGAGGCGGACGAGGTCGTGGCCGTCGGGGTGAACTGCAGTGTGCCCGAAGACGTCGACGGCGCCGTGGAGTTGGCGGCCCGCGTGACCGGGAAGCCGGTCGTGGTCTATCCGAACAGCGGCGAGGTCTGGGACGCCGACGCCCGTGCCTGGACCGGCAGTTCCACCTTCGCGGCGGGCCAGGTGACGGGCTGGCGGGACGCGGGGGCGCGGCTGATCGGCGGGTGCTGCCGGGTGGGGCCCGAGGCGATCACGTCGATCGCCGACACGTTGCGGTGACCGCGTACGCGGTGCGGTGTGCGCGGCGCGGTGAGAGATTCGGCCTCCGGGGTCACGTTCGGCGGCTCCCGTCGGTATCCGTCCGCTGCTAGCCTCCGGACGGGAACCGGTTGCC
>NZ_AEJB01000535.1 GCF_000331005.1 Streptomyces turgidiscabies Car8 | reverse complement strand
GCGGGGCGCCACCGGGCGGCTGGTATCCCTGGGGCCCGCCGGAGGTGACGGCGGGACCGGGAGGCGGGTATCCCTGCGATCCGCCGGGTCCGGGGCCGGCGGGCTGGTAACCCTGCGGGCCGCCGGGTGACGTACCACCAGGGCCACCGGGGCCTCCGGGGCCACCAGGGGTGGGGCCGGGCGGCGGGGGGACCGGGCGGGACGGGTCTCCGCCGAAGGGCGGGATCGGCTCGGCGGGGCGGTTGATCTGCGACGGGCGCGAGCTCTGGTAGTCGTACCCGTCACCGCTGCCGCCGTAGGACGGTCCCGCCGGGCTGGGCGGCGGAGGCTGGAAGCGCTGGCCGGGGCCCGCGCCACCGGGGCCCCCTCCGTACCCCTGGCCCGGTCCGGGCGCCGGCGGGCGCGGGGCGGCCGGGGTGTACGAGGTCGCCGTGTTCGTCAGGAAGTTCCACCGGCACTCCTCGCAGAACGGAGCGCCCCCCTCACGCGGGGTGCGGCACTGCGGGCACAGCTCCTGCTCGGCGTCCGGTACGGCGGACAGGTGCGAGCGGCTGCCGGGCGCCCCGGTGGCGGACCCGGGCGGCGGGTAGGCGTAACCGGGCGCCGGAGGTGGCGGCGGGGGCGGGGGCACGGCACCGGCCATGCGGTGACCGCAGACCTCGCACCAGTCGTCGGAACCCGACTGGTGTCCGTTCGGGCAGGTCGGCATGTCGGCTCTTCCCCCTCTCCTCTTCGCTACGTTTTGTTCAGTTACTTCTTTACACGAACAGTCTTTGTGGACCGTGTTTCGAGTGTCATCTCGTCGGCCTCTTCGACCTTCGCCTTCAGTCGCACAGTACCTGCCGCGGCGTCGACCACGTCCACCACCTTCGCAAGCAGTTTCGCAGTATCCGCGTTTCCGGAGGCACTGGCGAGCTGAACGGCTCGTCCCAGCTTGGCCGTTGCACCGTCGACATCACCCGCTTTGCGCGCATCCAGCCCCTGCTGGATGACCTGTGCCAGTTCGGCCTGACCTGTGTAGTGCGCGACCTGGGGATTGATCGACGTCGAGGCCGCCATGTCGTCGGTCCACACGGCCCGTACGAGGCCCTGCGCGCCGAGGTTCTGGGCGCTGCCGTCGGGCTGCGGGATCACCAGCGAGACCCGGGCGGCCAGCATCTCCTGGCCCAGCCCGGCGGAGGGCACCTGCACGCACACGTGGTAGTCGCGCGACTCGTCGCCCCAGGAACCGGTGGGGTAGTCACCGGCGCGCGGACCGGCCTCCGTGCGGCGGTCGGTCAGCTCCTCGACGGTGGGCGCCACCTGCTTGACGAACTTGATCTCCGTGCCGACCGGGGTCCACAGCCTGAGGGCGACGTCCGCGACCTCCTTGCCCATCGCCGTCTCCATCATCTGCGTGAAGTCGGCGGCGAGGCCGGCCGGGTCGGCGACGATGTCGGAGGTGCCGAGCAGCGCGGAGGCGATCGCGGTGACCTCCTTGACCTCCCAGTCGGTGCCCACACCGCGTGCGTCGCAGGTGAAGCGGCCGGCGCAGGAGTCCAGGGCGGCCTTCAGGTCCTCCGGCGACTCGTGCTCGTTGCGACCGTCGGTGAGGAGGATGCCGTGCCGGATGGCGACCTCGGACGAGGACAGCAGCCGGTCGGCGAGACGCAGCCAGGTGCCGATGGCCGTGCCGCCGCCCGCGGTCAGCCGGCGCAGTGCCTGCTTGGCCTGCTCACGGGTGGTGGCGTCGGCGACCGCGAGCCGACCGCCGCCCGGGTAGACCTCCCTGGCGACGTGCGTGCCGTCGATCACCGTGAAGTGCACACCGTCGCGGACCGCGTCGATCGCGGCGGCCGTCGCCTCCCGGGCACCCCGCATCTTGGTCGGCGGGTAGTCCATCGAGCCGGAGCAGTCGACCATGATCGCCACAGCCGCGTCCGGTCCCTGGCCCGGTGAGTAGAGGTGGGGTGCCGCGACCGCGGTGCCGACCGTGCCGCCGCCGGTCGCGGTGACCGTCACGATCGCGCTGACCTCACGGCCGCCGTCGGGCAGGTACTCGTTCTGGTAGACGTCCACCGAGAACTGCGGCACGTTCGACTTCGAGAAATTGGCCATGCCTGCTTCGCTCCCCCTCGTGAACCCCACATCCGTGGAGCAGTGACTGTATGCGGACCGGTCCCCTCCGGTCCTCCTGGGGGCACCCCCGTCGTCAGTGCCCTCAGGCCGATCCTGCCCCCTGCGACGGGGCGGGGAACGGCACGACGGCCACTGTTACGTTGTCGTGGCCCCCACCGTCCAGGGCGTGCCCGAGGAGAACCTGGGCGGCGTGCAGCGGACGCGAGGCGGCATCCTGCGGGAGGACCTCGGCCAGCTCGTCCGCGGACTCCGCGTAGTTCCACAGCCCGTCCGTGCAGACCACCACCACGCCCGGCCGGTCCGGCTTGAAGGACGCGGTGTGCGGCTCCAGTTCGTACGCGTCCGCGCCGAGCCAGCCCGTGATGGCGTGGGCCCGCTCGTCGGCGTACGCCTCCGCCTCGTTCATCAGGCCCGCCGCGACCATCTGCGCGGCCCACGAGTCGTCCTCGGTGAGCCTGGCCGGGGCGGTGGAGCGGTCCAGCGGGACCCAGTAGGCGCGGCTGTCGCCGACCCAGCCGACGACCAGCAGGGACGGGGTGACGACGCAGCCCACCAGGGTGCAGGCCGGGGAGTTCTGGTGCGGGGCGTGCTCGCGGGCCCCGGCGGGCTCGTCCGCCAGCGCGTTCACGGCGTGCGAGGCGGCGAGGATCGCGTCGTGCATCGCCTGCTGGGGGTGGGTGCCCTGGGGCAGGGCCGCCATCAGCGAGTCGCCGGCCGCCCGGGACGCGGCCAGCGAGGCCTCGTCGGGGCGGGTCGCCGAGGAGACGCCGTCGCAGACGATCGCGACCAGCGCGGGCGTGCGGTTGGGCAGCGTGGTGTGCGAGATCGCGTACGCGTCCTCGTTGCGGTGGTGGCGCAGACCCCGGTCGGTGACCGCGGCGAGCGGTCCTACCTCGTCCTCCATGTGGTCGCGCTCCCGTGGCTGGGCGTGCCCGCAGTTCTCGCAGTAGCCGTCGTCGTCGACCCGCCCGGCCCGGCAGGCCACGCACACCTTGGTGCCGGCCGGCGGCGTCGCCGTCTCGGCGGCGCGCGGGGCGGGCGCCTGGAGCGGGTACTCGTCGGGCTCACCGCCGGCGGCCCGGTCGAACCGGACACCCGTGGACGGAGGGACCGGAGGGACCGGCGGACCGGTGGTCGGCGGCGCGGGCACCGGCGGCCGGCCCGGAACCGGCGGGAGCGGGGTCTCGCCCGAGTCGGTGCCCCGGAGGTCGGTCGCCAGGTGAACCGGCGCGGGCGTGCCGGAGCTGGTGGTCTCGGGCGCGTGGGGCCAGTCCACGGAAGCGGCCTCCGGAGGCGGGTGCGGCGCGGACGCGAGGGCGCCGCTCAGGGTGAGGGTCGGAAAGTCACCGGGGCGCGGGGGCACGGCCGACAGGTCGTACCCGCACGCGCCGCAGAACCGGTCGTCCGATTCGATCGGCTCCTCGCAGCTCGGGCACCGGGACAGGGCGGTCGGCCGGGCCGGCTCGGGCATCTGGGACATCAACTACACCCACGTCCGGGGGCGGTAACGGTTGGCTCGTTCCACCAGGTCGATCCTCTCCTCGCCGCCCTGCGCGAGCCGGGCAAGCGTCCGGTACGAGCGCTCCAGCCCGAAACGCAGACCACGCTCGTCCAGGTCGCTGCCGAGCAGCACCCGCCCCCCGACGGCCGGAGGGGCGGAAACCTGGTCCTGGGAGAGTATCCAGTCCAGCGCGCAGCCGAGGACTTCCGCCGACAGCCGCTCCCGCCGGACCGCGTCCAGACCGTACCCGGCGAGCGCCTCCACCTGCCCGGCGGACGCGATCAGATCGTCCAGGAACGGCACGTCCGCGGCGACGGCGGTCCGCTGCCGCAACCGCGCCCGTACGGCCGCCACACGGGCCGCCGTGTAGTGGATCGAGGACTCCGGGACCGACTCCAGTGTCTTCACGGCGCCACGGCGGTCGCCCGCCGCCAGCTGGACGCGGGCCAGCCCGAACGCGGCGCTCACATAGCTCGGGTCGGTCGTCCACACCAGCCGGTAGTACTCGGCGGCGTTGTCGAGCTGTCCGAGCACCTCCGCGCACAGCCCGAGAGCCAGCTTGGGCGGACTCTCGCCCGGGAAGGCGTCGTAGATCGCGTCGAACGACAGCGCGGCGCCCTCGTGATCACCCGTCACCAGCGCGGCCACGCCTTGGTACCAGACCACCCGCCAGTCGTCGGGCCGGTCCTGCCCCAGCTCGACCAGCGACTCCAGGGCGGTCGCGGCGTCCCCGTTCTCCAGCCGGGCCCGCACCTCCCGCAGCCGGGTCTCCGTCGACTGCGCCGGCACCACCGCGAGGGCGGCGATCAGCTCCCCGGCCGCCGACGCCAACAGGCCTGCCAGGAAACCCGCGTTGGGGTCGGTCGGGTCCACGCGGGGCACGGGCAGCGCGAGCGCGGCCGCACCGGCGTCGATGGCCTTCACGAGACGCGGGGTTCCGCCGAGCGCCCTGGTGGCCCCTGTGAGGGCGGGAGCGGCCTGCGCCGAGGACTTCTTCCGGGGCGCCGTCACACGTGCTCCCAGCCGCGACACCTCCCCGTCCAGCGCCGGGAACAACTCCGCGTCCGTGACCTTCACCTCGGGCCCGAACAGCGTCGACAGCGCGGGTCTGGCCCGGCCCGTCTGGAGCGACACGACCTCGCGCAGTACGCCCGTCAGCTGCTCGGACATCTCCTGCGCGGACGCGAACCGGCGCGCCGGGTCGGGATCGGTGGCGCGGACCAGGAGCCGGTAGAACGACTCGTACTGGCGGAAGACCTCGATGTGGTCGGGGTCGGGCAGGGAGTCCACGAACACGTTCGTGTAGCCCTGGAAGTCGAACGTCATGACGGCGAGCGTGCGCGCGACCGTGTACAGGTCGGACGCCACCGACGGGCCGACCTCCGCGACCTCCGGCGCCTGGTAGCCGACCGTGCCGTAGATGGCCGACTCGTCGTCGTCCACCCTGCGGACCGCGCCCATGTCGATCAGCTTCAGCTGGTCCTCGGTCTGGATCGCGTTGTCGACCTTGAAGTCGCAGTACAGCAGGTTGCGGCTGTGCAGATAACCGAGCGCCTCAAGCGCCTCGATGCCGTACGCGCAGGCCTGCTCCACCGGCAGCGGGTCCCGCTTCCCGGCCGGGGTGCGGCGGTCGTTGGCGATCTCCTTCAGCGACTTGCCGCCCACGTACTCCATGACGATGTAGCCGTCGAGCGAGCCCGTGCGCTGGTCGAGGTGCTCGACGAAGTTGTAGATCCGCACGATGTTGGCGTGCACGGTCTCCGCGAGGAAGCGCCGCTCGGAGATCGCCGCCGCCATCGCGTCCTGGTCACCGGTGTCCAGCAGCCCCTTCAGGACCACCCACTGGTCCGACACCGCGCGGTCCACGGCGAGGTAGACCCAGCCGAGGCCGCCGTGCGCCAGACAGCCCACCACCTCGTACTGGCCGCGCACGATGTCACCGGTGTGCAGCTTGGGCGCGAAGGAGTACGGGTGCCCGCACTTCGTGCAGAACCCCTCCGTACGTCCCGGCCGCCCCTCGCCGCGCGCCCGTCCCACCGGCACCCCGCAGTCGGAGCGCGAGCAGAACCGCTTGCGCTCGGGCACCTCCGGGTTCTCCAGCACCATCGAGCGCGGGTCGGGCCGCGGCACCCCCGGCACCTCGACCAGGCCCGCACCGAGCCGGCCGCGCCCGGTCGACCCGGCGGTCGAACCCGAGCTGCGCACCGACACCGAGCGGCCGGTCGACTTCCCCGACAGGGACCGCGACAACCGGCCGGAGACCGAGCGGCGGGACTGCGAGGAACGGGACGTGCGGGACGTACGGGTCGAGGCACGCGAGCTGTTCGAGGACGAACTCCCGCCCCCCGAGCCCCGCCTGCCGCTCCCGGCGACCCCGGTGGACGGCGAACCGACCATGCCGCTGGACACGACCGGCGCGAGTCCGCACGTGTCGCAGTACAGCTCACCGCCGCCCATGTCCTCGTAACCGCCCTCGCAGTCGGGCCGCTGGCACTTCTGCTGTTCGGACTCGGTCATCAGTAGTCCCCCCTCCGGTCACTGGGTCCGGCCTGGCCGGGCACCCGCGGGCCGCCGAAGTACTCGGCGGCGGCCTGCTGGTAACGCAGCACGGCCTGCTCCGCGACCCGCAGGTCGCAGGGCGCGCTCCACAGCATGCGGCGCGCCGCGTCGTACCGCTCGATCAGCAGCGGATCCTCCGCGAAACCGTGCCGGGCGACCTTCGCCTTGTACGCGTCGAGCCGGCCGCGCAGCTCCGCGCGGACCGCCAGCGGCTGGGTGACAGCCGTCAACGACTCACGGGCCCGCATCAGTTCGTCCTCCGCCTTGGCCTCCAGCGACTCCAGGAGCGGCGAGAGACGGTGCCACTGGGCGTGTCTGCGGTACTCGGAGGCCATCGACAGCTGTTCCTGCAACGCCGTGGGCGGCCCGCTCACGGCGGGCACCTCCGACGCGGCGATCTTCGCCAGCACCTCACCGCGCGCGCTGCGCGCCTCGGCGAGCGTGCGGTCCGCCCTGGACAGCACGTCGCGCAGCTTCACGAGCCGCGCCTCCGCGTCCTGGCGGACCGTGAGCACGGCGTCGATCTCCCGGCGCACGTCCTCCAGGGCGCGCGCCTCACGGTCGTACACCGTGGTGTCCGGACGGCCGCCGCCGGGCGCCGAACTGCCCTGCGCGGGCAGCCAGAACGCCAGCGGGTCGGAGATCACCCGCTCGCGCAGGGCGGTCAGGGTGCGTGTGATGCGCTCCAGGTCGTCGCCCGCCGGGTGCTCGCCGGGGCGTACGCCCACGGAGTGCGCCAGCTGGCGGGTGCGCTGCAGCTCCGCGGCCAGTAAATCTATCCGCGCGGGCAGGGCCGACCAGACCGCGTCGGAGGTGACGACCATGTCCAGCGACGTCGCGTACAGCTCGTTCATCCGCTCCACCAGGCCGGCCAGCGAGAACAGCTGGCTGAGCTTCCCGGTGCCGTGCAGAGTGGGCGCGTTGGCCGTCGCCGTGGCGCTGCCCGCGACCGTGACGCACTCGCCGCGCAGCAGCTCCGTCAGCTCCACCAGGTCCTCGCGGCTGGACCAGCGGCGGCGCGAACGGATGTCACGGGCGGAGCGGAACGTGTCCGAGTACGCGTCGAAGTACGCCCACAGCAGCGTGATCGACGCGTCCGCGGCCGTCCAGCGCTCCTTGGTCGTGCCGGTGAGCTCGGCGCCTTCGAGGAGTCTGCGGCCCGCGTGGTCCTGGAGGGCGAGGAGCGAGGTCTCGATCGCCTCGTGCTCCGCGCCGAGCCGCGCCAGCGCACGGTCCACCTCGTCCCGGTCCATCACCGGCCCGGTGGCTCCCGTGACGCCCATCGATCACCTCGACTACTCGTGTGGTTGGCTCGTTCGGTCGGCTCTTCGGTCGGTCGGTGAACGTCACTTGTAGCGGGGCACCGGCGGCTTCGCCGACTCCGAGTCGCTGCCGAGAGTCGGCGACAGCCACTTGTCGTACGACGCCTGCCAGCCGCCGTCCTGGCGGTACTGCTCCAGTATGCGATTGACCCGTGCCGCCAGGTCGTTCGCGCCCTTCTTCACCGCCACGCCGTAGTAGTCGGTGGTGAAGGTGCCGCCCTTCAGTTCCACCGTCGGGTCCTGGGCCGCCTGGCTCGCGGCGAGCGCGCCGTCGGTCACCACCGCGTCCACCTGGCCGAGTTGGAGCCGGACGAGACAGTCGAGCTGGCTGGGGACCTTCGTCCTGATGTCGGCGGTGGCGACCGCGGGCTTCTTCGCCGCCTTGTCCGCCGTCAGCTTCTCGAGCGCCGTGGAGCCGGTCGCCGAGCAGATCCGCTTGCCGTCGAGCGTCTTGTCGTACCCCTTGATCGTGGAGCTCTTGGGCGCGAGGACCTGCTGCCCGGTGAGGAAGTACGGCGCGGAGAACGACACGTCGTCCAGGCGCTTGCAGGTGATCGTCATCGTGCGGACGATCATGTCGACGCGGCCGTTCTTGATGGCCGGGATGCGCTGGTTGGTCGGGATGGCCTTGAACTGGACCGCGTTCTCGTCGCCGAGGATGTCCTTGGCGATCCGGTGGACCAGGTCGATGTCGAAGCCCTCCAGCTCCGCCTGCTTGCCGCCGTTCGGATCGCGGTAGCCCCAGCGGTAGCTGTTCTGGTCGACGCCGACGATCAGCCGCCGGTCCTTCCGGGCCTTGATCTTCTCGATCGTCGTCCCGTCCAGCGAGGAGGGCGCCGGGCTCCGGTCCTGCGGGTTCACGCAGTCCGCCGCCGCCCTCACCTGAACGCCCTCGGCGACCCCTTGGCCGCCCGTGCCCGTACTGCCGTCGCCGTGCGACGTCGTCAGCGGGAGCAGCAGCGCGAAGGCCACCGCGAGGGCGCAGACGGCCGCCATCGCCCCCACACCGCCCCAGCCCCGCAGTCCGGCCCGCAGAGCCCGGAGACCGGCCCGCAGGACCTGGAGACCGGTGCGCGGACCGCGCGCAAGCCACTGTGCGTTCATCGTCACGCCCCCTCTCGTCGCCCTCATCGCCCGAACCCTTCGTACCGCATCAGCGGTACTCCGACAGCCTGCGCCCGATGCCGAGCACCGCGCCCGCCGCGCCCAGCACGGCGAGGCCGGCGGCGCCCACAGGGAGGCCGGTCATCGCGTCCCGGCCGTCCATGGCCGCCTGCTGGAACTCCGTCTGCTCATGTCCGATCGCCGTCTTCAGCGCGCCGTCCACGGCGTCGAAGCACTCGCCGGTCGGCTTGTCGCTCTTGTCGCCTATGACGCGGGCGAGCGCCTGCTGGAAGTCACCCGACTCGTACTCCGCCTGCGCCTCGTCGTGGCGCGTCTTCCACTCCTTCATACCGCCGACGGCCGACGTGACCGGCTTCTTGCCCGCCTGGTCGTCGGCGAGCCGCTCGGCCACGGCGAGACCCTTGCCGAGCGCGCTCATGTCGCCCTCGAAGTCGTGGTCGTACGCGTCGACGACCTCGCCGTCGGGCAGTTCGACCGTCTCCGCGCCGCGTGCCACCAGCGTCAAATTCTCGTTGCCGCGGGCCTTGAGGGAAGCGATCCGGGCGTCGTGCAGCACGTTCAGTGAGCGGATGCCGTGGTCGTAGGAGTCGTTCAGCCCCGAGCGGGCGAGACTCTGCCCGGCGACCAGCCACAGCATGACGATCGTCGCGGTGGCCGTCGCCGCGACCAGACCGTGGTTCAGCACCCGGTTCGTACGCCGGTAGTTGCGCCGCTGGGTCCACACGAGGGCGCCGAGCACGACGACGCCGAGACCGATCGCCGCCCAGGGGTACGAGGTCGCGTCCGCGTAGTCGGAGCCCAGCCGCTGGTTCTCCTTGGCGTAGAGCTTCTCCGCCCGCGGGAGCATCTGGTCCTGCATCGTCTCGTTCGCCAGCCGCAGGTACGAGCCGCCGACCGGGAAGCCCAGCCGGTTGTTGGCGCGGGCCCGCTCGATGTAGCCCGTGTACACCGACAGCAGCTTGTTGAGGTCGGCGATCGTCGTCGCGGACTCGGAGTCCGGTTCGGAGTTGGTCGCGGCGGCGGAGAGCTTCGCGGCGGCCTTGCGGATGTCCTCCTGGTAGCGCGCGCGGGAGGTCGCCGTCTCGTCACCGCCGGCCAGGAAACCGCTGGACGCGGCGGTGTTGGCGTCCGCGAGGGAGCTGTAGATGTCCGCCGCCGCGGAACTGAGGGGCTGGCTGTTGTGCAGCACGTCGTCCGCGGCGGACGACCGGTCGGTCATCTGCCAGGCGGTGACGGCACCGAACGCGACGACGAGCGCGGCGAGGAGGGCGCCGATGATCCGCAGCCGCCCGGGCTCGGTCGTCGCGGCGGCCCGCAACTGGTCGACACCCTCGGCGAAGGCCGTGCGGCGCGGGGGCTGGGGGACGCCGGGAGCGGAACCCCTGCCTCCCTGCGAGGGGATGGCGGGCAGGGCCGAGGCCGCGGGCGTCCCGGACACGCCTGACGTGCCGGGTCCGTCCGGCGAATCGGGTGTCGGTGGTGCCGCACTGCTCGTAGCTGTCACTGTGACCTCCCCCATGGTCATCCGTCACCGCCAGTATCGCCCCCGGCACTGACAATCCGCACCGACCTTGACTGGATCTTGATCGGATCGCAAAGCGGCAGCGTTGTGTCGCAGTGCGGTGGTGTGGTGCCGGGGCGCGCTGCCCCGTATTCGGACATACACGCGCTCCCCGCACCACCCCTCTGCCCATGAATACGCCGGAGGAATCTGTTCGGTTCCCGTACGAAGCTGGTCAGACCTCGTAGAAGCGCCGTACGCGCGCATGCGCCTCCGCCGGGGCGTTCGTGTGATCGAGGCCCAGCAGCGCCGCCCCCAGCACGGGCCGTGCCGTCACCACCCGGGCGACCGCCTTGGGCGCCCGGGCGGCGAGCAGTTCGGTGACGCGGTCCGTCAACCGGGCGTGCTGGGCCGCCAGTACGCCACCGCCCAGCAGCACCGGGGTCTCCTCTTCGAGGAGACCGAGGCGGCCGAGCGCGACCGCGGCCATGGCCACCACCTCGTCCGCCAGCCGGTCCACCAGCGCACACGCGACCGGGTCACCGTCCGCCGCCGTGGCGAACAGCACCGGCGTCAGCTCATGACGCCGCGCGTTGTCGACGCCCCCCAGATGCAGGGCCTCGATGAGCGCGTACATGGAGGTGAGCCCGAAGTGGGCGGGCAGGGCGGACATCAGGGCCGTCGGACCGCCCCGGCCGTCCTCCGCCCGCGCCGCGTGCCACATGGCCTCCTCCGCCAGGCCCCAGCCCCCGCCCCAGTCGCCGGAGACCCGCCCCAGCGCGGGGAAGCGGGCGGTGCGGCCGTCCGGGGTCATCCCCACGCAGTTGATGCCCGCGCCGCAGACGACGGCGACCCCGCGCGGCTCGGTGATCCCGGCCCGCAGGATCGCGAAGGTGTCGTTGCGTACGTCGACACTCGCGCCCCACGCGCGTGCGTGCAGCGCGGCGGCGAACTGCCGTTCCTCCACGGGGAAGTCGGCGTTCGCCAGACACGCCGAGACCCGGTCGACGGCACTGACCCCGGCGGCGGTGAAGGCCTCGGCGACGGCGTCGGCCAGCCCGGAGACCGCGACGTCCAGTCCGTCGGCCGGCGGCCGGAACCCCCCGCCCCGCGCCGTGGCCAGCACCTCCCCGTCGGCCGCGACCACCGCCACGTCGGTCTTGCTGTTGCCGGCGTCGACGGCGAGGACGTGTGCGGTCATGCCCACGCGAGATGCTCCCGGTTGTGCGCGATCAGGGTGTCGGTCAGAGTGTCCGCGTAGTCGTACTGGCCGACCAGCGGATGCGCGAGCAGCGCCCGGAAGACCCGGTCGCGCCCGCCGTGCAGCGCGGCCTCCAGGGCCAGTTCCTCGTAGGCGGTGACGTTGGCGATCAGCCCCGCGTACAGGGGGTCGACAGCCGGGACGGCCAGGGGAGTGGCCCCCGTCCGGCCCACCGCCGCCTGCGTCTCGATGACGGCGTCGTCCGGCAGGAAGGGCAGCGTTCCCTTGTTGTACGTGTTCACCACCTGGTAGGGACTGCCGCCCCCGCCCAGCAGCGACGCGGCGAGATCCACCGCCGCCTCCGAGTAGAAGGCGCCGCCGCGCTTCGCGAGCAGCTCCGGTTTCTCGTCCAGGGCCGGATCGCCGTACATCCGCAGCAGTTCCTCCTCCATGGCCGCCACCTCGGCCGCCCGGGAGGGCTTGGTGCGTAGTTCGCGTACGACGCTGTCGTGGGCGTAGTAGTAGCGCAGGTAGTAGGACGGGACCGTCTCCAGACGGTCGAGGACCGTACGCGGAAGACGCAGGTCGTCGGCGATCCGGTCGCCGTACTCGGTCAACAGCCGGGGGAGGACGTCCTCGCCCTCGGGGCCGCGCAGGCGGACGCCGGTCTCCCAGGTGAGGTGGTTGAGGCCCACGTGGTCGAGGTGGATGTCGGCCGGCGTCACCCCCAGCAGGGCGGCGAACTTCCGCTGGAAGCCGATCGCCACGTTGCACAGGCCGACCGCCTTGTGGCCCGCCTGGAGCAGGGCCCGGGTGACGATGCCCACCGGGTTGGTGAAGTCGATGATCCAGGCGTCCGGGTTGGTCCGCCGGACCCGCTCGGCGATGTCCAGGACGACCGGCACCGTACGCAGCGCCTTGGCGAGGCCGCCGGCGCCGGTCGTCTCCTGGCCGACGCAGCCGCACTCCAGCGGCCATGTCTCGTCCTGCTGCCTGGCTGCCTGGCCACCGACGCGGAGTTGGAGCAGGACGGCGTCGGCGCCCTCGACACCCTTGTCCAGGTCGTCGGTGGTGGTGATCCTTCCTTCGTGGCCCTGCTTGGCGAAGATGCGCCGGGCGAGCCCGCCGACCAGCTCCAGCCGTTCGGCGGCCGGGTCGACGAGCACCAGCTCCTCTATGGGCAGGGTGTCCCGCAACCGCGCGAAACCGTCGATGAGTTCGGGGGTGTAGGTCGATCCGCCGCCGACCACGGTGAGTTTCATAGCAGGATCAACCCTTTACGCCGGTGAGAGTGACGCCTTCGACGAACGCCTTCTGGGCGAAGAAGAAGACGAGGAGCACAGGGGCCAGGACCAGCACGGTGGCCGCCATGGTGAGGTTCCAGTCGGTGTGGTGGGCCCCCTTGAAGGACTCCAGGCCGTAACTCAGCGTCCACGCGCCCGGGTTCTCGGAGGCGTAGATCTGGGGGCCGAAGTAGTCGTTCCAGGCGTTGAAGAACTGGAACAGGGCGATGGCGGCGATCCCGGGCTTCGCCATCGGCAGGATGACCCTCAGCAGGGTGCGCAGATCGCCGCAGCCGTCCACCTTCGCGGCGTCCACGTACTCGCCCGGGATGGTCATCAGGAACTGGCGCAGCAGGAAGATCGAGAACGCGTCGCCGAACGCCAGCGGGATGATCATCGGCCAGAGTGTGCCGGACAGGTCCAGCTGCTTCGCCCAGAACAGGTACATCGGGATGACGACCACCTGGGGAGGCAGCATCATCATCGAGATCACCAGCATGAGCGTCAGATTCCGGCCCCGGAAGCGGAACTTGGCGAGCGCGTACGCCACGGGGACCGACGACACGACGGTCAGGACGGTGCCGAGGCCGGCGTAGATCAGGGTGTTCTTCCACCAGGTCAGAAAGCCCGGGGTGTCGAAGACCTCGCGGTAGTTGGACCACTCCCAGGTGTGCGGGATGAGGTCCCGGCTGAGTGCCTGTGAGTCGCTCATCAGCGAGGTCAGGAACACGAACACGAAGGGCAGGGTGAAGAAGAGGGCCGCCGCGACACCGAGGGAGTGGACCGCGATCCATTCCAGGAAGGCTTTGCGGCGGGCCGTGCGCTCGGCCGGCGTGGCGGGGACCTTCAGTTCCACCGGCGACCGTTCCAGTAGTTGGGTCATTTCAGTCACCTGCCTGGATGAGACCGCCCCGGCGCCGCATCAACAGCGCGGTGAACGCCATCGACAGGGCGAACAGCACCAGGGCGACGACACAGGCGGAGCCGTAGTCGAAGCGCTGGAAGCCGAGGTTGTAGACGAGTTGGGGGAGGGTGAGCGTGGAGTGCTCGGGGTAGCCGGGCTGGAACATGGTGCCCGCGCCCTGGATCACACCCGAGGCGACCTTTCCGGCCACGAGTGGCTGGGTGTAGCACTGCATCGCCGCGATGACGCCGGTAACGACCGCGAACATGATGATCGGCGAGATGTTCGGCAGCGTGACGAAACGGAACCGCTGCCACGCCGAGGCGCCGTCCAGTTCCGCCGCCTCGTACTGCTCCTTCGGTACGTCGAGCAGCGCGGCCATGAAGATGACCATCAGGTCGCCGACACCCCACAGGAACATCAGCGTGAGCGCCGGCTTCGACCAGGTGGGGTCGTTGAACCATCCCGGCGCCGGGATGCCGATCTTCTCCAGTATGGAGTTGACCGGGCCCGTACCGGGGTTGAGGAGGAACGCGAACGCCATGGTCGCGGCCACCGGCGGGGCGAGGTAGGGCAGGTAGAAGAGGGTGCGGAAGACGCCCGTACCCGTCTTGATCTTCGTGATGAGCATCCCGATCCCGAGTCCGAACAGGACGCGGAGGGTCACCATGATCACGACCAGCCACAGGGTGTTGCGCAGGGCGGGCCAGAAGAAGGGGTAGGACTCGAAGACGTACTTCCAGTTCTTCGTCCCGACCCAGGTCGGCGGCTTGAAGCCGTCGTAGTGCATGAACGAGAAGTAGACCGTGGAGATCATCGGGTACGCGAAGAAGACCGTGAAACCGATCAGCCAGGGCGAGAGGAAGGCGAGGGTGCGCAGCCTCGAACGCCGGTGCTTCGCCCGCAGGGTGTAGGTGGCGGCCATGGTCACTTCGCCTGCGCGATGTCCGTGTCGATCTGCGCCGCGGCCTTCTTCAGGCCCGCCTTCAGGTCTGTGACCTTGCCGCTCTCGTAGTCGTAGCCGAGCTCCTGGATGGTGGTGAGGTAGACGCCGCCGTTGATCGAGGCCGGGGAGGTGGAGGAGTTGGGGTTCGCGGCGATGTCGAGGAAGGTCTTGAAGCGCGGGTCGTACTTCAGCTTCGGGGACTTCAGCGCCGCGAGTGTGGAGGGCACGTTGTGGATCGCGTTGGAGAAGCCGACCACCGCGTCCGTGTCCGTGGTGATGTACTTGACCAGCTCCCAGGCCGCGTTCTGCTTCTGGCTGGTGGCGGCGATGCCCGCGATGGTGCCGGTGATGTAGCCCTTGCCGTACTGGTCGGCCTGGTCGTCGGGCACGGGCAGCGGGGCGACGCCGATCTCGAAGTCGGGCTTCGCGTCCAGTGCCATACCGAGGCGCCATTCGCCGTCGAGCTGCATGGCCACCTGGCCGGTCTGGAACGGGTGCTTGGGGCCCCACTCGTCACCGAGACCGGAGCGGAACTTCTCCAGCTTCTTGAAGCCGCCGAGGTCGTCGACCAGCTTCTTCTGTACGGCGAAGGCGTCGGCGACAGCCGGGTCGGTGGCGACCGTCGACTTGCCGGACGCGTCGAAGTACGTCGGCCCGAACTGGCCCATGTAGTGCTCGGTGGTCGTCTCCCAGCCGTGGTAGTTCGGCATGAAGCCGAGCTGGGAGTAGGTGTCGCCCTTGGCGATCGTCAGCTTCTTGGCGTCGGCCTCGAACTCGGACCAGGTCTTGGGCGGGCTGGTGATGCCGGCCTTCTTGAAGGCGGTCTTGTTGTAGTAGAGGCCGTACGCGTCGCCGAGCAGCGGGACGGCGCAGCGGTTGCCGTCGAACTGGGTGTACCCGCTCATCGCCTTCGGGAAGGTCGTCGCCGGATCGATGCCCGACTTCTTGAAGAGCGGGTTCAGGTCGACCAGCGCGCCCGACGAGCAGAACTTGCCGACGCCGTTGGTGGTGAACGACGAGATCACGTCCGGCGCCTTGCTGCCGCCCGCGCGCAGCGCCTGGTTCATCTTGTCGTCGGTCATGTTGCCGACGACGTTCACATGGATGTTCGGGTGGGCCTTCTCGAAGCCGGCGATCAGCGCCTTCACGCCCGCCACCTCGTTCGGCGCGCTCCAGGCGTGCCAGAAGGTGATGGTCGTGTCCTTGGTGGCGTCGTCCTGGGTGCCCGAGGAGGACTGCCCCGTACAGGCCGTGGCGAGCAGGGCTGTCGAGGCGGTCACGGCGAGGGCGGAGGCGACTTTTCTTGATATTCCGGGCATGGCGAGGTCTCCCAGGGAAGGGCGTGGCAGGGCAGGGGACTGGTGAGGGTGAAGACGTGCGGGTGAGGCAGGAAGTGCGGGGGGAGGGCGGCTCAGCGGGAGGTGTCGAAGACCTCGTCGCGGGTGGTCGCGAGGGCGCTCTCCAACGCGCCCCGCAGCACGGGGTGTTCGCGTACGTCGCCCACGAGCAGCCGGGGCCGGGCCGCGGCCAGTTCCTCCAGCTCGGCCTGGACCAGACCGCGCAGGGGTTCGCCGCCCGCGGTCAGGGAGGCGCCGCTGAGGACGACGAGTTCGGGGTCGAGGACGGAGACGAGCGAGGCCAGACCGGTGGCCAGGCCGGTCGCGTACGTTTCGAGGAGCCGCCGGTGGGGGCCCGCGTTGATGTCGGCGGCCTGGGCGACGAGGGCTGCGGCGACCTCGGCGTACGGGCCCTCGGGGACGGGGCTGATGCCCAGCTCGCGGGCGAGCCGGGGGATGATCTGTGAACCGGCCAGCTCCTGGTAGCCGCCGCTGCCGGTCCTGCTGACCTGCCGGACGAGGGGTGTGCCCGGCACGGGCAGGAAGCCGACCTCGCCGGCGCCGCCGGTCCAGCCGCGGTGCAGCCGGCCGCCGAGGACGAGTGCGGCGCCGAGTCCGCCCTCGTTCCACAGGAGCACGAAGTCGTCGTGCCCTCTGGCCGCGCCGAGCCGTTGTTCGGCGATGGCGACGAGGTTCACGTCGTTCTCGTACTCCACCGGCATCGGGAGCGCGGCGGCGAGTTCGTCGAGGAGGGCCGGGGAGTGCCAGCCCGGGAGGTGGGAGGCGTAGCGCAGCCGGCCGGTGCCCGGGTCGAAGGCGCCCGGCGTCCCGATGACGAGCCGCCGGAGATCGGCACGGGCCAGCCCCGCCGCCTTGACGGCACCGTCGAGGGCGTCGGTGACCTGCCGGACGACGGGCCGGGCGGGGCGTTTGCCGGGGGTGGGCAGTTCGTACTCGCCCACGGTCCGGCCGGTGATGTCGGCGACCGCGGCGAGGACGCGTTCGGGGGTGACGTCGAGCCCGGCGGCGTACGCGGCGGTCGCGTTGACCTCGTACAACTGGGCGTTCGGGCCGGGCCGGCCCTCGGTGGTGCCGGTCGCCAGCACGAGGCCCGCCGCTTCCAGGCGGGCGAGGAGCTGTGAGGCGGTCGGCTTGGAGAGACCGGTGAGCTTGCCGATCCGGGTGCGGGACAGAGGGCCGTGCTCCAGCAGGAGGTCCAGGGCCGCCCGGTCGTTCATGGCGCGCAGGACGCGGGGAGTGCCGGGCGTGCCTGCGGTTCCTGCGGTACCTGTCACGGGGCTCTGCACCTGCCTTTCCGTGCCTAGCTTTTCACAACCCCGACTACTGTTAGGAAGGTTTCCTATCGGATGGCGAGAAGATAGAACCGGACCAAGGGGGACGTCAAGGGGCAATGACGGGGCAATGAGAGAG
>NZ_AEJB01000534.1 GCF_000331005.1 Streptomyces turgidiscabies Car8 | reverse complement strand
TACAGCCCCACCACCGGACCCCTCAGCCGCATCCTGGAAAACCTGGGCCTCGTCGACGACCCGGTGTCCTTCCTCGGCACCCCGACCTCCGCCCTCCTCTCGACGGTGTTCCTCATCGTCTGGAAGTTCGCCGGGTTCTACATGCTGATCCTTCTCGTGGGTCTCCAGCGCATCCCCCACGAGGTGTTCGAGGCGGCCCGGATGGACGGCGCGAGCCGGGGCCAGATCTTCCGCTCCATCACACTGCCGCTGCTGCGCCCGTCCCTCGCGCTGACGCTGCTCCTCTGCGTGACCGGATCACTGCTCGCCTTCGACCAGTTCTTCGTCCTCACCAAGGGAGGACCCGACAACAGCACGGTCACCGTCGTCCAGTTGATCTACCGCGAGGCCTTCCAGCGGATGAACCTCGGCACGGCGGCCCGGGCCCTTTCCCGTGTTCCGTACGGGAGTTGACTCAGACGGCTCCGACGACTCAGACCTTGGTAGCCGCGAAGTCGGCCGCCGCGCCGGCGTTCGCCGTGTAGCCGAGGTGGGCCAGCACGTCGCCCCCGCCGTTCTCACAGATGGGGTCGCCCTTGGCGCAGAAGTCGATGGTGCGGCTCTGGTAGGTGCCGGTGACGCTCTTGCCGAGGGCCCGGATCGGATTGCCGAACAGCAGTACCGCGGCGACCCTTCCTTCCAGCGCGGCGGGAACGGTGGCCACGATCGGGCTACCGACCACCGCGCCGGCGCTGCTGATTCCGATGGAGTTGTCCACGACGTTCGCGCCCTGCGAATAGCCGACGAGCACGAAACGCTGGTTCGGGCACGACGTCGCCTGGCTCCTGACGTGGTTCACCAGATCCGAGTTGCCCTGCGCGGCCGAGGTGAGGGAAAGGTCCGCGGGGTAGTTCACCTTGTAGCTGGAAAGGCTTTTGCCCGTCAGTTTCCGTTGGAGGGCGGAATACACCGGGTCGCCGACGATCGCGCCGAGCGTGCCCGGCTCGAACGTGCCGCGAGCTGCGACGACGTCGATGTCGCTGCAGGCGGCGGCGGTGGCGGCGGGTGCCGAGAGGGTGGTCAGTCCGGCCCCGCCGACGAGTGTGAGCGCGGCGAGACAGAGGCGGATACGCATGGGGGGATCCTTTGCGGGTGGGGCGCTGTCAAGCGCCTATGGGAAAGGACGTCCCGAACGTATTCGTGTTGCCGCACCGAGTGTTATGGACGGGAATTCAGGAATTCCTCGCCTTTTTGTGCCGAGGTGAGTGCCAGGATCAGATCCAGGCGTTTCACCGGGTCGTGCAGGGCGTCACCGAAGAGCTTCTCCAGCTGACGCAGGCGATAACGGACGGTCTGCGGGTGGACGTGGAGGCGGGCGGCGACATCGGGCACGTTGCTCCCGCTGAGCAGCCACGCGAGCAGTGTCTCCGCGAGCCTGCCCCGAGGCTGCTCGGAGACCCCGTCGAGGGGAGCGAGGGCGCGTGACCGGAGCAGATCGAGCATGGGCTCGTCGCTGTGCAGCAGCAGGGTCGACAGATGGTCGGCGCAGCGCACCACCCCCTGCCGGGGGAGTATCCCGCGTCCCATCAGCCCGAGGGCCCGGGTGGCCCAGCGCAGCGACCTGGCAGCATCGGTGAGGGGGACCGTCGGCCCGATCGCCGCCGGCCGCCCCCGCAGGGCGAGCGTGAACGCCCGGCCACCGAAGCCGCCCGAGCCGTCCGGGTCGGGCACCAGCATCCGCGGCGGCCGGGACTCCATGTCCACCAGGGCCCCGGCGGCGGCCAGCGGACGCTCCTCCCGCTGGTCCGGCGAGGCCGCGAGGACGACGACCGCGACGTACGGCGGTACGGACCACCGGGCGCCGTGCGCCAGGTCCCGAACGGCCTCCGGCAGCACCGGCTGCTCACCCAGCAGCAGGGCGAGCAGCCGCCCCCGGCGCCGTTCCAGCTCGTCCGCGCTGCGCAGCTGCCCCTCCGCGTACCCCGCCGCCGCTGCCTCGGCGACCTCGTGCACGGTCCGGAACGCCAGCTCGCCCAGCCCGGCCATGACCGAGGAGTCCAGCCCGAGTTCCTCCGTCTCGCGGCCCAGCAGCCGCCAGGCGTGCAGCCCCCCGACCCGCAGCGCGGACTGCAGCGTTTCGAGGCTGTGGCCCTCCAGCGCCTCGCCGCGCCCCAGCTCGTGGTAGATCGCGGTGATCGAGTCTCCCCGGGCACGCGGATCGGCGATGTGGTCGACGAACAGGGTGAGCGCCTGTACGACCCCGGATCTGAGGAGTGCGCGGCTCGCTCCGTCGGCCGACCGGACGGCGTACTCCGGGACCTGTCTGCGTACCTCCTCCTCCACCTCGTCGGCGACCGTGTCGAGTTGGTCGCGCAGCAGTCTGGCCAGTTCGGGCGGTACGGCAGCGGCTCCGGGGCCGTCCGGTACACCGTGCGGGGCGGGGGTCGCCACGGAGGGCTCTCCTTTCACCCGGAAGAGGCTCACCCTCGGGTTGGTGCCCGTGGGGCGAGGAACAAGTCCTGGGTTGGACGCGTGTCCTCTGCGCTCCGTTCCGTGCCCCGACGGTACCGGCCTCACTCGGGCAACCCCAGGCCCCTGGCGAGCATCGGCCACGACGCGCTGAACTCCCCTTTCCAGTAGGCCCAGCTGTGTCCTCCTCCCGTGTAGTAGTGAGTGGTGACCGGGACGCGGATCAGGGCGAGTGTGTCGGTGAAGGCGTGCGCGGAGAGCCACAGCGCGCTCTCCAGGGCCTCGGGCAGCCAGTCACCGGTGCCGCCGACGACCCCGCTGCCGCTGGAGACGTACAGCGGGGTGCCGCGCAGCCCCTCGGCGCGGGAGCGCGGGTTGAAGTCGCGCCAGGTGAGGAGGTTCAGGAGGGGGCTGCCCCACAGGGAACGGGGTTCCAGGTTCTCGCGGGCCACGATGGCGTCCACCAGCGGGGGCACACCGGGTGCCATGGTGTCGAGGATGCCGCTGTACGAGGCCGCCGCCGCGAACATGCCCGGATGGCGTGCCGCGTGCGACATGGCGCCGTAGCCGCCGGTGGAGACCCCGGCGACGGCCCGGACACCGGAGGCCCGGTACTGGCGGGCGAGCAGCGCGGGGACCTCCGTGAGCTGGAAGGCCTCGTAGTCGGGGCCGCCCCGCCAGGCGGTGGGAATGCCGGTGGGACCCGCGTCCGGCATCGCCACGATCACGTCCTTGCCCTCGGTGAAGGCCTCGATGTCCGTTTCGCGGGTCCAGGACGTGTAGTCGTCGTGGGCGCCGTGCAACAGATACAGCACGGGGTAGGTCCGCCCGGTCTGCGTGCCGAAGCTCGACGGCAGGATCAGCCGGACCGGTGCGCTGCGGCCCAGGGCGGGGGACGACACGGTGACGTCCAGGGTGCGGGCGGAGAGCCGGGTCGCGGCTCGGGCGGTGGCGGCTCCGGTGCCGAACAGCGCGGTCAGACCGACGGCCGTGGCGGCCTTGGTGACAGCGCGTCGGGACACTCGGGTGGTGGGACGGTCCATGGGCTTGCTCCTCGTCGTCCGGTTCAGCGGCTCTGTTCGTCGAGTGCGCGCCGCAATTGGGCGGCGATCTCGTCCACGTACGGCGGGTCGAGCAGCGACAGATGGTGCCCCGCGACCGGTACGACCGTCAGGCGGGGGCACACCTCGTCCCAGCCGAGCGACTCGTCGTCCCGTTCGTACGCCGGGTCGCGCACGGTGTGTGGAGCGGGCTCGGTGGCCCGGTACAGGACCACCCGCCCGTCGTAGGTTCCGGGCCGGTGGGCCTCGCCGATCCTCAAGTCCAGGTAGGAGGAACGCTGGTGCTCCAGGGCGGCGGGCGGTATGTCGGCGACCTCGCGCAGGGCCCGCAGTACGGAGTCGATGCGTTCACCGTCGTCGGCCATCGCGAGCAACTCGGCGAACGGAAGCTCCAGTTGGGTCCCGTACGCGTCGGCGACGTGACCGGCGAAGCCCTCGAAGTGGGCGCGGATCCGGTCGGCCGGGGTGTCGCCGGGCCGGGGGAGGGGCCGTACGGAGTCGATGAGCGCCACGAGCCCCACGTCCCGCCCGGCGGCGACGAGTTGCCGTGCCGTCTCCTGGGCGACGAAGCCTCCGAAGGACCAACCGCCCAGCAGACAGGGCCCGGTGGGGTGCGCGGCGCTGACAACTTCGGCGTAGCGGCGCGCTTTCTCGGTCACCGTACGGGCGTCCGAGAGCCGTTCCAGTCCGTACACCGGCCGTTCCTCGCCGAGCCGTTCCACCAGCGCCCGGTAGACGTCGGTCGTGCCGCCGGCGGCGTGGACGAGGAAGAGCGGGGGCCGGGAGCCGGTGGCGCGCAGGGTACGCAGGGGGCCAACCGACTCGCCTGCGGGGAGCGCCTGTTGGAGGCGGTCGGCCAGCGACTGGACGGAGGTGGCGCCGAGCAGCTCGCGCAGGGGCAGTTCGATCCCGAACTCGGCTTCCAGCGCGCTGCGGATACGGACGGCCATCAGGGAGTCCAGGCCGAGATCGGCCAGCGGGGTGGAAGGCGTGAGGCGGGTCGTCGGGTGGCCGGTGACGGCGGCGATGTGATGACGCAGCCTGCCCGAGACGGACGTGTCGGGAACGCGGGTCTCTTCGGTCACCGTGCCAGTCGTGGGCGATGTTGTCGCCGTGGGCGTCGCGCGCCCGTCCGTCCACCAGTGCCGGACGTGCCGCCAGCGCGGCGCGGGCAGGTCGATGACCTGGCCCGGAGGTGACGACAGGCGCCCGCCCGCGCAGTACAGGGCGCCGACCTGGGCCAGAAACCCGGCACTGCTGTCGGCGTCGCGGCGCAGCGTGCCGATGGCGAGGGCGCCGGGCGCGGTGTCGAGGACGGCCCGGGTCAGGACGGGGTGCGGCGAGATCTCGACGAAGGCGGTGTGACCGTCGGCTGCGGCAGCCGCGACGGCCCGGTCCAGACGCACGGGCCGGCGCAGGTTCGCGGCCCAGTGAGCCGCGTCGAAGAGGGAGTCGTCGCGCGGGTCGTCCAGGACGGTGGAGTAGACGGGGACCCGGGGCCGGCCGCCCCGGACGTCGGCCAGCGAGTCCAGCAACTCCGGCAACAGTGGGTCGACTTGGGGTGAGTGTCCGGCGCCTACGACCCGCAGGGCGCGAGCGGTCCGCCCCTGCTGCTCCAGCCGCCGCACGAGCCGGGTCACCGCCGGCTCCTCCCCGGCGACTATCTTCTGTCCCGGCGAGGAGTGCACAGCGACACAGACACCGGGGAAGTCCCTTGCCAGTGCGTCGAGTTCGCTGTCGTCGAGGTCGACGACAGCCATGGCGCCACCCCGCAGACCGCTGAGCAGCCGGGCCCGTACGGCGACCACTCGGGCGGCTTCCGACACATCCAGGGCGCCCGCGCACACCGCGGCGGCCACCTCGCCCACGGAATGGCCGATGACGGAGGCGGGTTCGACACCGTACGAGCGCCACAGTTCTGCCAGGGCCAACTGGACCCCGAACAGCACGGGTTGGGCGACCTCCAGCCGGTCGAGGCCGCCGCCGTCCGCCAGGTGCTCGTACAGGGACAGCCCGCACTCCGGGGCGATCTGCGCGTCGAGCTTCTCCACGGCGGCGGCGAAGGCGGGTTCCTCGGCCAGCAGCCGTCGCCCCATGCCGACCCACTGGCTGCCGTACCCGGAGAACACCCACACCGGCCCGCGCCCGACGAGATCCCGCTCGCCCGTCACGACCCGCGCGTGCGAGTCTCCCTGCCCCAACGCCCTCAGCCCGTCGGCCAGTTCGCCACCGTCACGGGCCACCACAGCGGCGCGCACAGTACCCCGCCCGGTGCGTCCGGCGAGCGTACGCGCCACGTCGGCGGGGTGGGCGGCGCCGCCCCCCGGCGTACGGAGCCAGTCGGCGAGCCGGGTAGCGGTGTCCCGCAGCCGGGCGGAGTCGACGTCGGAGAGGAGGTGGAGGCGGGCGACCGGTTCCTCCTCCTGGGGCGGGGGGAGGACATCGGGCCGCCATTCCTCCAGCACCGCATGGGCGTTGGTGCCGCCGAACCCGAACCCGGACACCCCGGCGGTGGCCGTACCGCCGTAGCGCGGCCACGGCTCGCACTCGGTGACCACCCGCAGCCGTTCGTCGGCCAGAGCGCTGCCCTCCGCGCAGTGCAGGGACGGCGGAACGGTGTCGTGGTGCAGCGCGAGGACCGTCTTCACCAGCCCGGCGATACCCGCCGCCGACTCCAGATGGGCGAGGTTGCCCTTGACGGAGCCGAGCAGCAGCGGCTGGTCGGGGTCGCGGCCCGCCCCGAGGACGGCACTGAGCGCGCCCGCCTCGATCGGGTCGCCGAGCGGGGTGCCGGTGCCGTGCGCCTCGACGTGGTCGATGTACGCCGGATCGAGCCCGGCGCGGGCGTAGGCAGTGGCCAACAGGGCTTTCTGGGCAGCTGGGTTGGGCGCCAGGAGGCCGTTGGAGCGGCCGTCGGAGTTGACGGTCGTGGCGCGGATGACGGCGAGGACGCGGTCGCCGTCCCGCTCGGCGTCGGACAGCCGCTTCAGCAGCACGGCCGCGCAGCCCTCGCCGCGCCCGATGCCGTCGGCCGCCGCCGCGAACGGCTTGCACCGCCCGTCCGGCGCGAGGGCCCCGGCCCGCCGGAACGCCACGCTGACGGTCGGCGAGAGCAGCAGGTTGACCCCGGCGGCGATCGCCGTGTCGCTCTCACCCGTGCGCAGGCTGACACAGGCCTGGTGCACGGCGACCAGCGAGGACGAGCAGGCGGTGTCGACGGCCATGCTCGGCCCCCGCGTGTCCAGCACATAGGCCAGCCGCCCGGCGGTCACGCTGGGCGCCGCACCGGCGGGCGCCCACGGGTCGACGGCCGCCGGGTCGGCGCCGGTGAGTGACCCGTACTCGGCGGCGGAGACACCGACGAAAACCCCGGTGGCGCTGCCGGCGAGGGATGCGGCGGGGACGGCGGCATGGTCGAGGGCTTCGTGCACGACCTCCAGAAGGATCCGCTGCTGCGGGTCCATCACCGCGGCCTCGCGGGGGGTGACGCGGAAGAAGTCCGCGTCGAACCCGGCGATGTCGTCGAGGTAACCGCCGTACAGGGGTGCCTCGTCGGGCGGGAACGGCGTGAAGTCGCGCCAGCGGTCCTCGGGAACCCGGCGGACCGCGTCGACGCCGTCGGTCAGCAGCCGCCAGTAGTCACCCGGCCCGTGCACACCCCCGGGCAGCCGGCAGCCGACCCCGATGACCGCTACGGGTTCGTCGGCCGAGGCCGGGGGAGGGGCCGGTCTGTCCACCGCGTCGGCCCCGTCCCCCGTGCCTGACTCCGTGCGGCACAGATACGCCACCAGGGCGTCACCGGTGGGCGCCTCCCACAGCAGCGTCGCCGACAGCTCACGACCGGTCGCCCGCGAGAGATCCCCGGCCAGGACGACCGCGTCCCGCGACGACATTCCGAGGTCCGCCAACGGCCGGTCCATGGGCACGTCCCCGGGAGCCGTACCGCTCCAGGCGGCCACCCGCTTGGCGACCAGCCGGCGTATCCGGCCCTCGTCGGCGCCCCTCATGCGGCCGACTCCGGCGTGTAGGCGCCCTCCAGATAGCGTCGCCGGGTCAGCGCCCGCGCCACCTTGCCGCTGGACGTACGGGGCACGGTGCCCGGCGGTACGAGGACGACGTCGGCGAGCCGCAGCCCGTGCCGGGCCGAGACGGCCGAGCGCACGGCACGCACCAGCCCCGGTACGTCGATCTCCGCGAGGCCGACGCTCCGTACGTGCTCGGCCACGACGACGACCCGCTCGCCCACGTCACCCGGCACCCCGAACGCGGCGAGCCGGTCGCGCCGCACGGCCGGGTCCGCGTCCTGGACCGAGGCCTCCACGTCCTGCGGGTAGTGGTTGCGGCCGTCGACGACGATGAGGTCCTTCAGTCGCCCGGTGACGATCAACTGCCCGTCCAGGAACGTCCCCAGGTCGCCGGTGCGCAACCAGTGACCGGAACCGGCGGTGTCGTCGGCGAACGTGGCACCGAACACCCGCCGGGTCTGCTCGTCCCGACTTCGGTAGCCCCGCCCCACGTTGGGGCCCTGCACCCAGATCTCGCCGACCTCTCCCTCGGACAACCGGACACGTGACACGGGGTCGGCGATACGGACCAGCTGGCCCGCCGGAGTCCCGCAGCCGGCCAGCGTCACGGCGGTGAGGTCGTCGGCCCGCGCGGGCAGGGCCTTCCCGGTGGTGAGGGCTTCACGGTCGAGCGCGAACCGGCTGAGCGGCTCCCCTGGCCGGGCGGCGCTGACAAAGACGGTGGCCTCGGCGAGCCCGTACGACGGACAGTGGGTGTCGGGCGCCAGTCCCTGGGCGGCGAAGGCGGCGTGGAAGTGGTCGGCGGTGCCGGGGCGGACCGGCTCGCTGCCGTTGAGCAGCGCGGCGACACCGTCCAGCCGCAGCTCCCTCTTCTGGGCCTCGGTGACGGTCGAAGCGCAGTAGTCGTAGGCGAAGTTGGGGGCCGCGCTCAGTGCGCGCGGATGCGCGGCGAGCAGCCGCAGCCAGCGCACCGGCTCGTGCAGGAACGCGGCCGGATCCATGAGCACCGACAGCAGCCCCCGCTCGACGGGAGCGGCGACACTCAGGACGAGCCCCATGTCGTGGTAGAGCGGCAGCCAGCCCACACAGGTCACCGGCCGCTCGTCCACGCCGTAAGCGGCCAGCGCCTGACGGGCGTTGGCGACGACATTGCCGTGACTGATCTCCACGCCGGCCGGGGATCGGGTCGAGCCGGACGTGTACTGGAGGTAGGCGATGGCATCGTCGTCCGGTGCGACCGGCACGAACTCCCCTGCGTCGTCGCTCACTTGGTCGACGGCGACGATCCGGTCCGGCAGACGGGCACAGAAGTTCCGTACCTCCTCGAGGAGGTGACTGGTCGTCAGGACAATTCCCGGCGACGCGTCGTTCAGCACGGCCGAGAGCCGGTCGCCGTGCCCGGAGAGGCCGGGCGGATACAGGGGTACGGCGACCAGTCCGGCCGTGAGTGCCGCCAGGAAGGCGGTGACGTACTCCGTACCCTGCGGGCAGAGCACCGCGACCCGGGTTCCGGGCTCGGCTTCTTCGGCGAGCCGGGAGGCCAACGCCCGTACCCGTAGGTCCAGTCGGCGCCAGGTCAGGGTGCGGTGGACGCCGCGTGACTGCGGGGCCGGATGGTCGACGAAGGTGAACGCCCGGCGGTCGGGGGTGGTTTCGGCCCAGTGCCGCACGTACTCCGGCAGACTCCGGGGGGTGGCGGAGGGGGCGAGCGGGGGGCGGCGGCTGTCCATCGGGCATGGCTCCTCACATCGCGGGAACGGCGGGAAACGCGGGAACGGCGGGGACGGCGGGATTCGCTCGGCTCGGCTGCCTCGGTCGGCGCAGGGCTGAAGGGACGCCGGGCTCCGGCGCTCAGAGGGGGATGTTGCCGTGCCTGCGCGTCGGCATCGGGGCGCGCTTGCCGCGCAGTGCGCGCAGGGCACGGACGATGTGGTCGCGGGTGTCGCGCGGCGCGATGACGGCGTCGACGTACCCGCGTTCGGCTGCCGGATAGGGCGTCCCGTGTGTGCTCTCGTAAGCGGCGACGAGGCTGGCCCGCAGCGCGTCCGGGTCGGCGGCGGCGGCCAGTTCACGCCGGTGCAGGACGCCCACCGCGCCCTCGGCGCCCATGACGGCGATACGGGCGCTCGGCCAGGCGAGGTTGATGTCGGCGCCCAGATGCTTGGAGCCCATCACGGCGTACCCGCCGCCGTACGCCTTGCGCACCACCACGGTGACCTTCGGGACGGTCGCCTCGGCGTACGCGTACAGCAGTTTGGCACCACGGCGGATGATCCCGGCCTGCTCCTGACGGACGCCGGACAGATAACCGGGGACATCGGTGAAGGTCAGCAGCGGGAGGCCGAACGCGTCGCAGAACCGCACGAACCGCGCCGCCTTCTCGGAGGCGTCGATGTCGAGCACCCCGGCACTGTGGAGCGGCTGGTTGGCGACGACACCCACGGAGGTGCCCTCGACGAGGGCCAGCGCGCAGATGATGTTCGGCGCGAACAGCTCCTGGATCTCCAGTAGTTCACCGCCGTCGACGACCGCGCGCAGAATGTCCCGCATGTCGTAGACCTGCCCGAGCCGGTCCGGGACGACCTCGTCGAGACAGATGTCGGAGGGCGCCGCCACGGGCGCGTACTGCGGGGGCCGCTCCAGGTTGTTGGCGGGCAGGTACGACAGCAGGTCCCGTACGGTGTCGAGGGCCTCCACCTCGTCGGCGGCGAGGAAGTGGGCGTTGCCGTTGACGGAGTTGCTGGTGCGGGCGCCGCCCAGGTCCTCGGCGCTGGTGCGTTCCCCGGTGACCGCCTCGATGACGTCGGGCCCGGTGACGAACATGTGCGAGGCGCCGTCCACCATCACGGTGAAGTCGGTGATGGCGGGCGAGTACGCGGCCCCGCCGGCGCACGGCCCGAGCACGACCGAGAGCTGGGGGATCACCCCGGACGCCTGGACGTTGCGGCGCACCAGTTCGGCGTAGAGGGCGAGCGAGCTGACGCCCTCCTGTATGCGGGCGCCGCCGCCGTCGTTGAGCCCGATCACCGGGCAGCCGGTCCGCATCGCGAGGTCCATCAGGGCGATCGTCTTCTCCCCGAAGGCCTCGCCCATGCTGCCGCCGAAGACCGTGGAATCCTGGGCGAACACGCAGACGGCACGTCCGTCGACCGTGCCGTGTCCGGTGATCACCCCGTCTCCGTACGGGCGGGGGGCGCCGTCCCCGGTGGGGCGTGCCCGGACGAACATTCCGGTCTCCGTGAACGATCCCTCGTCGAGCAGCAGGTCGATCCGCTCGCGGGCGCCGAACTCCCCGCGCCTTCTCGGCCCGCCCTCCGTGAGCGCCCGTGACCGGCGGCTCCCCAGAACGGTGATGCGGTCGGCCGTGCGGTCGGGCAGGTGTGTGTCCCAGGATGTTGTCGCCTCTAGCGTCACAGCCACCTCCGAATTGGCTTTCGAATATGGCAGCGACGAGAGAGGGGACCGGGTCAATCACCGTTCTGTGTGCGCGAGGTGAGTCCCAGGGGACCGGGCTTCGTCCGTGCGTGACAAGGGCCGGTGTGAGACGGGCCGCATCCGAAGATCCAGAGATTCGAAAGTCCGGGGGATCCGGTGTCAGGCGGGCTGCGGGACGGTCCTCCTGTCTCCCCAGCGCCGAGTGCGGTAGGCGCCGGCAAGGCGGCACAGCGCGTAGATGGAGAACGAGATCGTGGTGACGTACGGGCTGATGGGGATGGAGCTGCCCAGGGCGAGCAGGATGCCGCCCTCGACGGAGAGCACGGCGAAGACCACGCTGAGCAGCGGCAGCAGCACCGGGGACGCCGTGACACGCGCGGCGGCCGCGGCGGGTGTGACGACGAGGGTCAGGACCAGCAGCGCGCCGACGACCTGGACCGACAGGGCGACCGTGAGACCGAGCACGAGCATGAAGGCGAAGGACAGTCCGCGCACCGGCACACCACGGGCGGCGGCGACGTCCGGGTCGGCACTGGCGAAGGTCAGCGGGCGCCAGATGACGACCAGGGCGACCAGGACCAGGGCGGAGGTGCCCAGGAGCCAGGTCATCTGCGGGGTGTCGACGGCCACGATCTGCCCGGTGAGCAGGCCGAACTTGTTGGCCGCCCGGCCCTTGTACAGAGCGAGGAAGAGCACGCCGAGCCCGAGACCGAACGGCATGAGGATGCCGATCGCCGAGTTGCGGTCACGTGCCCGCGCCCCCAGCACTCCGATCGCGCCGGCCGCGAGAAGCGAACCGACGATCGAGCCCCCCACGATGTTCACGCCCAGCAGCAGGGCCGCCGACGCGCCCGCGAAGGACAACTCGCTGATGCCGTGCACCGCGAAGGGCAGGTCCCGCATGATGACGAAGACCCCGGCGAGGCCCCCGACGAGGCCGAGCGCGGCGCCCGCGATGAGGGAGTTGCGGACCAGCGCCAGGAGTTCGCCGTAGTTATCGAAGCTGAAGATCTGGTGCCAGACCCCCTCGGCGAGCGTCATGGGTGCACTTCCTCGGTCTGACGGACCGGCCCGTGGGTGGTCTCATGGGCGTGATGCGGGGGAGTGGCCGGCCCGTCCGGGGCGCCGACGACCACGACCCGCCCCTGCACACGGATGACGTCGACCCGTGTGCCGTACAGCTCCGACAGCGACTCGGAGGTCAGCACCTCGTCCGGTGTGCCTATCCGGTGCCTGCCCGGCGCCAGGTACAGGACGCGGTCGACCAGGCCGAGCACGGGGTTGATCTCGTGGGTCACGAAGACCACGGACGTGCCGTGGGACCGGCGGCGGGCGTCCACGAGTTCGGTGACGGCCCGCTGGTGGTTCAGGTCGAGGGAGAGCAGCGGCTCGTCGCAGAGCAGGATGCGCGGATCGGTGGCCAGGGCCTGCCCGATACGGACGCGCTGCCGTTCCCCGCCGGACAGCATGCCGAGGGGGACGTCGGCGTACGCCGTGGCCCCGACCGAGGCGAGGATCTCGTCGACCCGGCGACGGACGGCGCCCGTCCGCAGCCGGGGGCCGAAACGGTGCCCGTCGATGCCGAAGCGCACGAGATCGCGCGCCCGCAGCATCGCCTGCGCGGACACCTCCGCCTGCTGGGGGACGTACCCGAGATGGCGGCCGGCCTCGCGCGGAGACCCTCCGAGGACGGTCAGGGTTCCGGCGGAGAGGGGCTGCCGGCCCAGCAGGGCCCGTACGAAACTGGTCTTGCCCGAGCCGTTCGGCCCGAGCACGGCGAGGAACTCCCCGGGCCGTACGTCCAGGTCGAGGCCCTGCCACACCACCCGTGCGCCGTACGACAGTTCGGCGCCGCGCAGACTGACCACGGCACCGGAGCCGCTGCCCCCGGCGGGCCCCTCACCCTGACGGGGTGGGGGCACGGTGGCCGGGGCGGGCTGCCTCACTTGGCGAGCGCGCTCGCGAGCGCGTCGACGTTGGCGGTCATCCAGCCGAGGTAGTCCTTGCCGGCGGGCAGGGTCTCGGTCACGGGTACGACGGGGATGCCGGCCGCCTCGGCCGCGGCCTTGGACTTCTCGGTCTGCGGGCCGGAGGTCTGCTCGTTGTAGACCAGCGCCTGGACCTGCTTGTCGCTGAACACCGCCAGCGTGGCCTGAAGGACGCGGGGAGAGACGTCGTCACCCTCCTCGATGGCCTCGCTGAACGCCGCGGGCGTCTTGTTCACCAGCCCGCTCGCGGTCGTCAGGTAGAGCGGCACGGGCTCGGTGATGGCGACGCCCTCGCCGGCGTGCTCCTTCTTGATCTGGGCTTCCTTCGCCTCCAGCGCCGTGAGCCTGGCCTTGAACGCCTCGGCGTTCTTGGTGAAGAGGGCGGCGTCGTCGGAGTCGGCCTTGCCCAGCGCCGTGGCGACACGGTCGACGATCTTCGCGACGGTCGGGAAGTCGTACCAGACGTGCTCGTTGAGCTCGCCGCCCTTCGGGGCGGTCTTCCCGGAGACCTCGACGGCGTTGATGACCTCGGCGGAGGAGCCGCCGCTCTTCAGCATCCGGTCGACGAAGTCGTCGTAGCCGCCGCCGTTCTCGACGACGACCTTCGCCTTGGAGAGGGCCAGCTGGTTCTGGGTGTTGGCCTCGTAGGAGTGCGGGTCCTGGTCGGGGTCGCTGATGATCGAGGTGACGTCGACCTTCGCGCCGCCTATCTGTTCGACGATGTCGCCGTAGACGTCGGTCGAGGCGACCACGACGATCTTGGACGAAGCGGCCGGTTCCTGTGCACCGCCTCCGTCACCGCCGGAGTCCGACGAGCTGCCGCACCCCGTCAGGAGGGCCAGCGAGGCGCCGGTGATCAGGGCGAGGCGCCGGGACGGGGACGGGGACATGGATCCTCCACGACAGGTGGTGAGCAAGGGTGTGCTCGCCACAGTAGATGGAAATGAATGTCAAAAGCATGGCCGAATCCGATCGATATGGAAACCATTACCAATACTTGACGCGCGGTGCTCACAGCTTGCGGAAGTCCCAGGAGACGGTCTTCGAGGGGGTGAGGCGGATCCACGCATGCCGGCCGTCGTGCGGCATTTCCTCCATGCCGAAGTTCTTGCGGGCGAACAGCGGTTCCAGTGCGGCGAGTTCGGGACACGGCTCTCCGGAACGGGGTATCTCGCCCACGAACTCCACGGTGCCTGACAGTTCGGCCCCGCGCAGTTCCCCGTACCCCTCGCCGGAGTCGACGACGACCGCGACGCGCGGATCGCGACGAAGGTCGGCCCAGCGCTTGCTGCGCACGATCGAGTACAGCCACAGCGAGGTGCCGTCCCAGGCGAACCAGAGGGCACTGACATGCGGGGCGCCGTCACCCGACAGGGTGGCTACCCGGCACATGCGCTGAGTGGTGAGGAACTCGTCCAGCTCTTCCGGCGCCATCATGATCTTCCGGCTCCTGCGCTGAGGTGCGGCCATGCGGGCCTCTCTTCTCTCACGATGGCGTCAGGGCGTCCTGCCACGAGGCCGCCAGGGTGGGGCATTTCCGGTGAGCCCGCAATGGTCGAGAGACCCCCACGTGGCAGGTGGGCGTGGTCCGGCACCGACGCCGTATGGGTCCCGTCAACGCCGGGGGCGTCGCCGTAAGGAAGCCGTCAACGGACGACCCGATCCGGCCGGAGAGGCGCTTTCCTCGAATCGTCCCTGTTCACCCGAACCTCACTCCAGGAGTTCGCGATGGCCGACCTGGCCTTCGTCATCGCCACCGTCGCGGGTTTCGCGCTGGTCGCCCTCGTCGCCAAGGGGGTGACGAAGCTGTGACCGCCGAGACCACCGTCGGCCTCGTCGTGGCCGTCGCCCTGCTGGGCTATCTCGTCCTCGCCCTGATCTTCCCGGAGAGGTTCTGAGCCACACCATGGGTCCCGTACTCGCCGGCGTGCTCCAGCTGATCGCCCTCATAGCGGCGCTGGCGCTCGCCTACCTCCCCCTCGGCACCTACATGGCCCGGGTCTACACCTCCGACAAGCACCTGCGCGCCGAGAAGTGGATCTACAAGAGCATCGGTGCCGATCCCGACACCCAGATGACCTGGCCCGCCTATCTGCGCGGGATCCTCGCCTTCTCCGCGGTCGGCGTCCTCTTCCTCTACCTGCTCCAGCGGCTCCAGGGCGTCCTGCCCGGCTCGCTCGGCTTCGACTCGGTCGACCCGGCGCAGTCGTTCAACACGGCCGTGTCCTTCGTGACGAACACCAACTGGCAGTCGTACTACGGCGAACAGACCCTGGGCCATGTCGTGCAGACCGCTGGGCTGGCGGTCCAGAACTTCGTGTCCGCGGCCGTCGGTATCGCGGTGGCGGTGGCCCTGGTCCGCGGATTCGCACGATCACGCACCGGCGAGCTGGGCAACTTCTGGGCCGACCTGGTGCGCGGTGTCGTACGCGTCCTGCTGCCGCTGTCCGTCGTCGCCGCGATCGTGCTGGTGGCGTGCGGGACCATCCAGAACTTCTCCGGGATCCACGAGGTCGGTCAGTTCACGGGAGGCTCCCAGCAGTGGAACGGGGGTGCCGTCGCCTCGCAGGAGGCCATCAAGGAGATCGGCACCAACGGCGGCGGCTACTTCAACGCCAACTCCGCGCACCCCTTCGAGAACCCGACGCCCTTCACCAACCTGTTCGAGATCTTCCTGCTGCTGGTGATCCCGTTCGCACTGACCCGTACGTTCGGTGTGCTGGTCGGTTCGGTGCGGCAGGGCTACGCGATCCTCGCCACCATGTTCACCATCTGGCTGGGCTTCGTCGCCCTGATGATGTGGACCGAGTTCGCGCACCACGGCCCGGCGCTCCAGGCGGCCGGCGGTGCGCTGGAGGGCAAGGAGGTCCGCTTCGGCGTCGGATCGTCGTCGATCTTCGCGGTGTCGACCACGCTCACCTCGACCGGCGCGGTGGACTCCTTCCACTCCTCGTTCACCGGCCTCGGCGGCGGCATCACGATGCTGGGCATGATGCTGGGCGAGATCGCACCCGGCGGCACCGGCTCCGGCCTCTACGGCATGCTGATCATGGCGGTCATCGCGGTGTTCATCGCGGGGCTCATGGTCGGCCGTACGCCCGAGTACCTCGGCAAGAAGATCGGCACCCGCGAGATCAAGCTCGCGGCCTGCTACATCCTGGTCACACCCGCCCTGGTCCTCGTCCTCACCGCAGCGTCCATGGCGCTGTCTACCCCGCCGGACTCCATGCTGAACTCCGGTGCCCACGCTTTCTCCGAGGTGCTGTACGCCTTCACCTCCGCCGCGAACAACAACGGCTCGGCCTTCGGCGGTCTGAACGCCGACACCGACTGGTTCAACACCATGACCGGCCTGGCGATGCTGCTCGGCCGATTCCTGCCGATGGTGTTCGTGCTGGCGCTGGCCGGCTCGCTCGCCGAGCAGCAGCCCGTGCCCGTCACCGCGGGCACCCTGCGCACCGAGAAACCGCTGTTCACCGGCCTCCTGGTGGGCGCCATCCTCATCATCACCGGTCTCACCTACTTCCCGGCACTCGCGCTCGGGCCGCTCGCCGAGGGGCTGGCGTCATGACCATCCGTACCCGAAAGCCAGAGGACACGATGTCCACAGCCACTCCCACCCGGGCGCCCCACCAGGACGTTCCCACTGGGAACAAGGAGGCCCGGGTCGGCGCCGGTCTCTTCGACGCCGGGCAACTGGTCAGGTCGCTGCCGGACGCCTGCCGCAAGCTCGACCCGCGGGTGATGGTCAAGTCGCCCGTGATGTTCGTGGTGCTGGTCGGGTCCGTGCTGACGACGGTCTTCTCCTTCAAGTCCCCCGGGGACTGGTTCGGCTGGACCATCAGCGCCTGGCTCTGGCTGACCGTGATCTTCGCCAACCTCGCGGAGGCGGTCGCCGAGGGCCGCGGCAAGGCACAGGCCGACACCCTGCGCCGGGCCAAGACCGACACCGTCGCCCGCCGGCTCACCGGTGACTCCGAAGAGCGCGTCCCCGGTACCGAGTTGAAGATCGGCGACCTGGTCGTCTGTGAGGCCGGGGACATCATCCCCGGCGACGGTGACGTGGCCGAGGGTGTCGCCTCCGTCGACGAGTCGGCGATCACTGGGGAGTCGGCGCCGGTCATCAGGGAGTCGGGCGGCGACCGGAGCGCCGTCACCGGCGGTACGAAGGTGCTGTCCGACCGGATCGTCATCAGGATCACGACGAAGCCCGGCGAGACCTTCATCGACCGCATGATCAACCTCGTCGAGGGCGCCGCCCGGCAGAAGACACCGAACGAGATCGCGCTGAACATCCTGCTGGCGTCCCTCACCATCGTCTTCCTCCTCGCGGTGGCCACGCTCCCGCCGTTCGCCGACTACGCGGGCACCCACCTGACGATGGTCGTGCTGGTGGCGCTGCTGGTCTGCCTGATCCCGACCACCATCGGCGCGCTCCTCTCCGCGATCGGCATCGCCGGTATGGACCGGCTGGTGCAGCGCAACGTACTGGCCATGTCCGGCAGGGCGGTCGAGGCCGCCGGTGACGTCTCGACCCTGCTGCTCGACAAGACGGGCACCATCACGCTCGGCAACCGTCAGGCGTCGGAGTTCGTGCCGGTGAGCGGCACCACCGAGGCGGAGGTCGCGGACGCCGCCCAGCTCTCCTCGCTGGCGGACGAGACGCCCGAAGGCCGCTCCATCGTGGTGCTGGCGAAGGAGACGTACGGGCTTCGGGAACGTCACCAGGGGGAGCTGGCCGGTGCCGAGTGGATCGCCTTCACCGCCCAGACCCGGATGTCGGGCGTGGACGTCGACGGGCGCAAGATCCGTAAGGGCGCCGCCGGTTCGGTCGTTACCTGGGTGCGTGAGCAGGGCGGGGAAGTCGCCCAGGACTCCCAGGAGGTGACCGACCGGATCTCCGCGGCCGGTGGCACCCCCTTGCTGGTGGCCGTCGAAGACGCGGACGGGGCACGGGTGTTGGGCGTCATCCATCTGAAGGACGTCGTCAAGGAGGGCATGCGGGAGCGGTTCGGGGAGCTGCGCCGTATGGGCATCAGGACGGTCATGATCACGGGCGACAACCCGCTGACGGCCAGGGCGATCGCCGAGGAGGCGGGCGTCGACGACTTCCTCGCGGAGGCCACTCCCGAGGACAAGATGGCCCTCATCAAACGGGAGCAGGCGGGCGGCAAGCTGGTCGCCATGACCGGCGACGGCACCAACGACGCGCCGGCGCTGGCCCAGGCCGACGTGGGCGTGGCCATGAACACGGGCACGTCGGCGGCGAAGGAGGCCGGCAACATGGTCGACCTCGACTCGAACCCGACGAAACTGATCGAGATCGTCGAGATCGGCAAACAACTCCTCATCACCCGGGGCGCGTTGACGACGTTCTCCATCGCCAACGACGTCGCGAAGTACTTCGCGATCATCCCGGCACTGTTCGCGGCCGTCTATCCGGGCCTGGACAGGCTCAACATCATGCACCTGTCCTCACCGGACTCCGCGATCCTCTCGGCGGTCGTCTTCAACGCGCTGATCATCATCGCGCTGGTCCCGCTGGCGCTGAAGGGCGTGCGGTACCGGCCGATGAGCGCGGACCGGATGCTGCGCCGCAACCTCACGGTCTACGGCATCGGCGGGCTCGTCGCACCCTTCATCGGCATCAAGGTCATCGACCTGCTCATCTCACTCCTCCCCGGGCTGTAACTCCTCGAAAGCGTGCTGATCGGCATGAACAACTCCGTCACGAACACAGCCCGGTTGCTGGGCGCCGGCCTGCGAGCCCTCCTCGTACTGACCCTGGTGACCGGCGTCGTCTACCCGCTGGTCGTCACCGGCATCGCGCAGGGGCTGTTCCCCGGCCGGGCGAACGGCTCGGACACCAAGGCGGACGGCCGAGT
>NZ_AEJB01000533.1 GCF_000331005.1 Streptomyces turgidiscabies Car8 | reverse complement strand
CCTCACCACCCGCCTCCGAAGGTGACGTTGAGTCAGCGTCAGCACCCGCTGCCGGACGAACGAGGTCGTACCGCGCCTCGTGTCCCGCGAGCAGGCCGGCGAAGGCCACAGGCTCGACCGACAGGTGCCGCACCCCGGTGGCAGCCGCTCCCTCGGCGCTCTGGCCGGGCGCCGCGTGCCACTCGAAGGGGGCGGCACCGCACCGGAGTCCCGCAGGTGGTGGTCGGGCTCCCGGGACTCGAGCAGCGAATTCATCGGCACCACGATCCGGCCGGCGCGGAGGTGTCGGTCACTCCGTCGGCGGCTGGTGGGTGTGGCGGAAGTCGCCGGGGGTGGTGCCCGTGTGGCGACTGAAGAACTTCCCGAAGTTGGCGGGTTCGGAGAAGCCGAGGCCGCGGGCGATGACGGCTACGGGTTCGTCGGTGTGCGCGAGCAGCCGCTGGGCCTGAAGCGCGACGCGGGTGTCGATGACCTGTTTGACCGTCTGTCCGGTGGCGGCCAGGCAGGCGCGGGTGAGGGTCTTGACGGTGTATCCGAGGTGGTGGGCGTAGTCCTCGGCGCGGCGGGTGGTGGAGTAGGAGCGTTCGAGTTCGGCACGGAAACGGGCGTAGATGCCGCCTTCGGTGTGCGGGTCGGTGTGTGCGCCCTGCGGTGGCAGTCGGTCGATGTGCAGGAGCAGGGCTGCGAGCTGGAGTTGGAGAATCTCCCGGGAGACCGTGCCGGGTCGGCGGTTGAACTCGGCGTGCAGCTGGCTCAGCAGCGTGGAGACGGTGGCGTAGTCATGGTCGGTGCCGAGCTGTACGCAGACGGACCCGTGCCAGTCGTCGAGAAGGCGGGCGGTGTTCGCGAGGTGGGCAGGGAATGCCGGGGTGAACAGCAGGTGCGTGCCCTTCATCAAGCTGGGGTCGCCGAAGCGCTGGACCTGGCCGGGACGGACCCACAGCAACGTGCCGGGGCGGCAGGGGTACGTGACGAAGTCGACGGTGTGCTCGCCGCTGCCCTCGCTGATCAGGGTGACGGTGTGGAAGTCGACACGGTGGACGCGCCGCAGAGTGGCGTCAGGCATACGGCCGTGCAGGGCGGCCAGTTCGGTGGCCTCGAAGCCGGAGACCGGCGCGACCGGCGGGTTGAAACCGAACCCGGGAATCGCGTCACCGTCCGTCCGGGTACTGCCGGCGGACTCTTGTCTGGGCACGTCGACCTCACTGATGTCCGATTTCGACCAGGAAGAGTCTCCAGCGTATCTCGCCTTGGGGTTTCCGGAGAGCGAGAGTGGGAGATACCAGGACGGCCTGACGGAGGCTGTCCGTCCACGTAGGAAGTGGTCTCATGTACGGCACGGTCACGGTCGTCGACAAGGGCGCGGTCCGCGTCCACAGCTACATGGCCCCCGACGACAGTCTGAATGTCACCACCCAGTTGATCGAAACGCCGGCCCGGATCATCGCGGTCGACGCCCAGTACGCGCTGGCCTACGCCGACGAGGTCGTCGCCTACGCACAGGGCCTGGGCAAGCCGATCGACCGGCTGGTCATCACCCACGCCCACCCCGACCACTTCCACGGCGCCGCCCGCTTCGGCGCCGCCGTGCACGCGCTGCCCGCCGTCCGCGACCAGATCGCCGCGCAGGGCGACGGCCAGGACCCGACCGGCACACCCATCCCGGTCGCAGACGTCACCCCGACCGTCGAGATCATCCCCGGCACGGAGGTCATCGACGGGGTGCTCTTCGTCTTCGAGGCCGTCTCGGGCGGGGAAGCCGCCGACCAGCTGGTGATCAAGCTGCCCGAGCAGAGGGTGCTGATCGCGCAGGACCTCGTCTACCACGACACCCACCTCTTCCTGGGCAACAACGACATCGACGGCTGGCAGAAGGCCGTCGGCACCCTGGCCGCCGACCCGTCGTACGACACGATCCTGGCCGGCCACGGCCTGCCCACCGGCCCGGAGGTGTACCCCGAACTGCGCGGCTACCTCGCCGACGCCCGCGAGCTGCTCGGCGACGACGGCGAGGCGTACAAGAAGGCCATCCTGGAGCGATACCCCTCCCACGGCGGCCCCTTCCTGATCGACATCGGCAACCAGTACCTCTTCGGCCCGCAGAACGCCTGAACCCGTACCGCGAGAAGACCGAGAAATGAGTAGGATCGTCGTCTTCGGAGCCGCCGGGAAAGCCGGCTCCCGAGTCATCGCCGAGGCCGCCGCGCGCGGTCACAAGGTCACCGCCGTCGCCCGCGACATCGGGCGGCTCGGCCAACTCCCCGAGGGTCTGCGTCCGGTGACCGGCGATGGCGATGCCCAGACGACCTGCAGCCGCGCGAAGGAAGAAGGCCGCGGCACCCGAAGTTCGCAGCAGAGTAAGGTAGTTCGCCGAAGCCGAAGGCACGACGCATCCCTCTCGCCGCCCGGCGGGACGCGCCACACGGGGTCGTAGACGTCCGGAAGTGCCGACCCGTGGCTGCGCCTGAAGCCGTCCAGCGGTGGCGTGGAGCGGGGACGCGCACCCCACGCCGACTCCGTCACCGGGCAGATGTCATGCGGTGGTTGAAGACCACCTTGAGCGTAGAGGAACGGCGCGCAGAAACGAACAACGGACCGCCGACGGGATCCTGCTGGACGGCGGCCGGCTCAGGACAGGAAACTGCCGTACGGGCCGTTCCGGATCCTGTTCTTCTGGTCCTGACTGAAGTGGCAGTTCGGGTAGTCGTAGAACGACGCGGACATCGGTGTGCCGTCGGTGAACGTGGAGTCGGGCAGACCAAAGGCATGGCCCAGCTCGTGCACCATGCCGCCGTACCACCGGTTCATGGCGCCGTTGGTCCCGGCGGCACCGTCCGCGTCGTGGCCGCTGAGGACAACCCAGCCGCCGCCACCACCGCCACCCGAGCCTGGGCCCTCGGCACTGATCTCGCCGACGCACAGCCAGCGCGGGTCCGGGGCGCGGAGACCGAGCTTGGCCAGCAGCTCCTGCTGCATGTTGAAGACCACCCACCAGTACTGGTCGCCGCCGTTCGGCGTGGTCTCGTACCAGACCCGCTTGTGATCGCCGTTCACGACCTCCACCGCCGGGGTGTTCAGCCTGAACGTCACGCCGAGTTCCTGCCGGTAGAAGCGCTGCGCCTCCGTCATGACGCGCGTGATGCCATCGGGGTACCGCTGGTCGAATGTCACGTCCGAGGGCTTGAGCCAGAACACTCGCACGGTCCCGGTCGGCGGAGCGGCGGCCGCTTCTGCCGCCGCCTCGGCGGTCCCCGCGAACACCCCGGAACTCAGCGCCGCCATCCCTGCCGTCACGGTCAACACCGATCGGCGCGTCATCCTGCGACTCTCCATCGAACACCTCCCTCGATGAACCAGTACATGACAATACGCAAGCTAGCACCGGCCAGGAGCCTGTCAACCGAACCTGCGGTCATCGCGTCAGGAGAAGCAACTAAGCGCCGTACAGGGCGGCCAGGTAACCCGCGACCTGCCTAGAACGAGTCCACCCGGGCGCCCAAGCTGTTCGACATGACGTACGGAATACAGGCTGAGGAGTTCGTAGAGGAGAGCCCCCTGCAGGCGGGCCCCGGCGGTCGGGCCGGGTCCCGCCTGTGGCCGGTGGTCAGCCGGTGAGGGGTGCGGTCGTGATGCGGTCGATGTTGGGCGCGTAGGCGCTGGAGTTGGCGAAGGTGATGGTGTTGGTGCCCGCCTTCAGGGTTACGGGGACGGGCAGGTCCCAGTAGTTGTTCCAGCTGTAGTTGTTGCGGAACATGACCGTCTGTGCGGTGCCGTTGACACTGATCTGGGCGGCTCGGGAGACGATGTTGGTGTTGTAGTTCCCGGAGCCGGCGACCTGGTTGTTGGCGTAGCGGACGTTCATGACGTACCGCCCGGCGCTCGCGGCGTCGACCTTGACGGTGAGGATGTTGGCCGGACCGTTGCCGATGTAGCCGACGTAACTGCCGCCGGAGGCCCAGGTGTCCGAGGTGACGACGGCCGTTCCGGCGAGGGTGGCGGCCTCGGCCTCGTAGGTGGTGACGCCGGTGGTGTCGACCGCGCCGGTGACCCGGAGGTCGCGCAGGGTCAGGCAGCCGGCGCCCTGGACGGCGGCGGTGATGCGGTTGTTGCCCGCAGACAGGTACAGCCTCAGGGGCTTGTCGGTGAGCTTGCCGCGGGTGGAGGCCAGGGTGGCGGCGGTGGCGCCGTCCAGGCTGAGGGTGCTGCTGCCGGTGGAGGAGTAGTCGGCGTGCACGGTGTAGTAACCGTCGGCCGGGGCGTAGACGTCGAAGGCGGCCTTGTCGCCCTTGTCGAGCTTCAGGGCGCCGGCGCCGCTGATGCCGGAGGCGGAGTAGTCGTACGCCGGCGATCCGCTGACGTCGGCGTAGGCGGCCGGGTAGACGGAGTTCGGAGTGGTGGACGCGGTCAGGTCGATCTTGTCGAGGGTGACCTCGTTCGTACCCTTTGCCAGGGTCAGGGTGTGGGTGCCGGCCGTCAGCGGAACCGAGGCGCCGGCGGTGGCGCGGTAGGTCCAGTTCAGGGTCGGACCATAGGTGATCGTCTGCGCCGAGCCACCGTCGACGGTGAGGGTCTGGGTCGCCGGACCGCCGGACTGGTTGCCGTAGAAGACGCTCAGGTCGTACGTACCCGTGGTCGGGACGGAGACGGTGAAGGCGACCTTGCTGGTCGACTGGTTGAGGCTGCCGACGTCCTTGGTGCCCGAGGTGGCGAAGCCGTAGGGATTGGACACCGAGCCCTGGGAGTAGACGGTGCCGCTGGTGATGGCGGCGTTCTCCGCCTCGTACGACGCGGACCACGGCAGGCTCGCCGCGGTGGGCGATCCGCTACCGGCCGGGTTGAGGGTGACGCGGTAGGCCGACATGGCGTCCAGACCGGTCAGCGGCACGGTGACGCTGCCGTCGGAGGCGACCTTGGCCTTGGTGCGGGACACGACCCCCGGCGCGGCGGCGGCTCCTTCGTAGCCGCTCCATCCGGTGCGCTCGACGGTGACGTCGACCTGCTTGCCGAAGGACGAGGGCACGTGCTGGATCACGGTGTCGACGGAGCCGGAGGTACCGCCGAGGAGGACCTGGGCCTGCTTGCGGCGGGTGTCCAGCGACGCGATGCCCTGGACGGTGTCGATGGTGTTGGCCTGCGGCGGGGTGAGCTTGACGGTCTGCCCGCTCAGACCGGCGTACCAGCGCAGCAGCCACCAGGTGCCGTTGGGGATGTTGGTCTGGACGGCGTTGTCGTTGAGGTTGCCCGCGATGTTCCAGTACGCCTGGTCGGCGTAGACCTTGTTCCGCTCGAACATCGACATCCACTGGATCATCTGCCCCGGCACGGACTGGTCGCGCCGGTTGCCGTACTCGTTGATGCTGACCGGGAGCTTCGCTATGCCCGCGCTGGTCTCCAGCTTCCGGTAGGCGGCCAGGGTGGATTCGAAACTGGACAGGGAGCCCGGGTCCAGCTCGTGCCAGGTGGTGATGTCAGGAAGGACGTTGTTGGCCTTGGCCCACGGGTAGAAGTCGCCCATGAGGCGGGCGTCGTAGTGCGTCTCGTTCGGGCCGGCGATCCGGGCGCCGGGGATGATCGACCGGATCCTGTCGTAGACGGCCGTCCAGTCGTTCTTGAATCTGGCCAGCGCGTTCGCGTACGTGGTGCTGTCCGAACTCCCCAGCCCCGTGTACCAGTTGCCGTCCGGTTCGTTGAACGGCACCCACACGAAATCGTCGGCGTCGGACCGCGTGGCGACCGCGCTGACCATGGTGTCGACCTTGGCCAGGTAGTCGCTCAGCCCGTTGTTCTCGTAGGGCCAGTTGGCGTAGACGTCCTGCATGTAGATGTGGACCTCGCCGCCGCCGTCGCGGTCGTAGGCCGTCTTCACCGTCAGCGCGTCACCGTTGGGGTGCTGCGCTCCGCCCTGCGGCTTCTGGATGACGGTGGTCATGTGCAGGGGGGCGACCAGTTCGTCACCGGGAACGCCGTCGTCACTGAGGCCGTACAGCGTTCCGTTGGCCCCGTGCATCACGGCACCGGTGGTGGTGCCGAGGTCCACGGTGACCCGGGGGTTGGCCGCCTGCGCGGCGGGGATGGTCAGCACCGTGCCCACGAGGGCGGCGGCCACCACGACCGCGCCCAGGAGACTGCGGGAGGTACGGGATCTGCGAGCTGTTCGAGGCATGCGTGTCCTCTTTCTCCCGCGCCGTTGCGGGAGGCGGGTGGGTGTTGCCGGGGATGAGGGAGGAGCAGTTACTTGACGGCGCCGCTGGTGATGCCGGAGACGATGCGGCGCTGGGCGATGACGAAGACGAGGATCATGGGGAGGCTCATCATCACGACGTAGGCGAAGATCAGGTGCCAGTTGTTGAGGTAGAGCTGGGCGCTGGCGACCTGGTAGAGGTTGAGCGGCAGGGTGGCCTTGTCGCCTCCGCCGAGAACGAAGAAGGCGTAGAAGATGTCGCTCCAGGCGAAGAGCATCACCATGATCGTCGCGGTGGCGATGACCGGGCGCAGCAACGGCAGGATGATGCGCCAGAAGACCCGGACGGGCCCCGCGCCGTCCATGCGCGCGGCCTCCTCCAGCTCCTCGGGGAGGGCGCGGATGAACCCGGTCATGAAGAAGATCGACGTGGACAGGTACATCCCGGCGTAGACGCCGATCATGCCCGGCCGGGTGCCGGCCAGTCCGAGCTGGCGCAGCTCCATCACGATGGTGATCACCGCGGGGGGCAGCAGCAGTCCGCTGATGCTCAGCGCGTACAGCGTGTTGACCAGCCGTCCCTTGCGGCGGGCGAACACCCAGGCGGCCCCGGCCCCGAGGAGCAGGACGAGGACGACCGAAGGGGCCACGACCAGCAGGCTGTTCACGAAACCCTGGACGATCTTGCCCTGGTCGAAGGTCTGCTCGTAGTTGGCGCCCGCCTGGACGTGGTGAGGCAGGGAGAGGTTGGGCTTGATGGCCTCGCCCTGGGGTTTGACCGAGGTGACCGCGACCAGCCAGAGCGGGATGCCGATGGTGACGGCGGCGATCAGCAGGACGGTGACGGGCTGGACCCAGCGCCAGGGGCGGCGGTGTGCCGGGGCGAACGCGGTGGCGGTGGTCACTGGTTGTTCTCCCTGCGGCGCAGGCCGACGATGACGGGGACGGCGAGGGCGACGACGATGAGGAAGAGCACCAGACTCATCGCGGAGGCCTGCGCGTAGAGCCCCTGGCCGAAGATGCGGAACATGTAGATGTTGAACACCTCGGTCTCGCTGCCGGGGCCGCCCACGGTGGTGGCCTGGACGATGTCGAAGGTGTTCATGGAGCCGATCAGCGCGGTGGTCACGTTGAACGTCACCGCCGGCGCCAGCAGCGGGAAGCGGATCGCCCAGAAGGTGCGCCAGCCACCGGCCCCGTCGATACGGGCGGCCTCCAGCACGTCGTCCGGCATGCTCTTGAGACCGGCCAGATAGATGAGCATGGCCAGCCCCATCCACTTCCAGCCGTGGATGAGCGTCACGACGACCAGCGTCCAGGTGGTCGACCCGAGCCACGGGGTGTCGACGGGGTGCCCGGCCAGTGACGACAGCACGCTGTTGAGCGCCCCGTCCTGGGCGAGCAGGGCCCGGAAGATGTAGCCCACGGCGAGGGCGGAGATCAGCACGGGGAGGAAGAAGACCGCGCGGAAGAAGCGGTTGAAGCGGGTGTCCCGTTCCAGCAGAAGGGCGAGGCCGAGACCGAAACCGTTCTGGAAGACGGCCACCAGGACCGCGTACACCAGGGTGATACGGATGTCGCGGAGCATCGACCCGTCGTGCAGGATCGTGGAGAAGTTCTCCAGGCCCACGAAGCCGATCTGCGGGTGGAACGCCGACCAGTCGGTGAACGGGTAGACGAAGTTCAGCAGGTTCGGCAGCAGGAAGAACACTCCGAACACGGCGAGCGCCGGGACCGCGAACCACCATGGCTGGTTGGCCCTGCGACGGGAGCGCTCTCGCGGGCCGGGCCGTGCGGGCCGGCCCGGTTCCTTCGCGCGCTCGGCGTCACTGACGCCGATGGTGGCTGTGTTCGCCACTTTTCAACCTCCGGTACGGGTCCCCGGGCACGTCGACGGCGGACGGCCCGGGGAGGGATCGAGCGAAAGGGCGGGCGCCGGTCAGAAGCCGGAGACGCCGCGTGCCTTGAGGACCTGCTCGAACTGGTCCTGAGCGGCCTGGGCGACCTGCTTCGGGCTCTTCTTGCCGTAGATCATGTCGGCCAGGGCGAGGTGCATGTCGGGGGCGGTCAGCGCCTTGACCTGGAAGACGCCGGTGGCTGTGGACAACGCCTCGGCCTGGGCGATCGCGGTCTGCGGCAGCCCGTCGGGGTTGGGCACGGACGGCTCGACCGAGACGAGCTTGTTGGCCTTGATGTAGGCCGGGTAGTCCTCGCCGAGCCAGAACGACAGGAACTGCCGGGCGGCGTTCTGGCGCTTCTCGTCACCGGTGTTGAAGGCGACCACGCCGTTGGTCTGGTCGGGCGAGTACTCGGCCTTGGCCGCGCTGTTGGAGATGGGGAACCAGCCCAGTTTCGCGTCCATGTCCGCCGTGCTGGAGGTCGACTGGATCTGGGCCTGGAGCGCGGTGACGTTCAGGGCCATCGCGGCGCTGCCGTCCATGACCGCCTTGCCCTGGTCCACGAAGGTGGCGGTCTTGTAGTTCTTCTGGGCCAGCCCGCCGTCGAGGATCTTTGTCTTGTACTTGGTGATGGCGTCGACGATGACCTTGTTGGTCCAGGAGTCCTTGTTCTTGTTGAGGTTGTCCCAGAACGACTGGGGAAGGTCCGTCATCTGCGCCTGGACCTGCCACTGCAGCGGCCACTTGTCACCGCCGACCTCGAAGAACGGGGCCACGCCCGTCTTGTCCTTGATCGTCTTGGCGTCGGCGAGCATGTCGTCGTAGCTGGTGGGCATCTCGGTGATGCCGGCCTTCTTGAAGACGGCCTTGTTGTAGTAGACACCGAGGACGGCGGGGCTGGTGACGATGGCCGCGTAGCGGTGGCCGTCGACCTGGCCGAGGCCCTGCTCGGTCTTGCCGAGCTTGGCGACCCAGTCCTCGTTGTCGAGCTGGAGCAGGTTCTTCGCCGGCTGGACGAACGGCAGTGTGCTGGCCGTGGGCTGCCAGAACATCAGGTCCGGCTTCACACCCGAGGCGAGCTTGGTGGGGACGTTCGACTCGTAGGGGTCGGGGATCACCTCGGTGGTGATCTCGGCGCCGGTCGCCTTCTCGAACGCCTCGATGGCCTGCTTGGGCTGGTTGACGCTGTTCTGTGCGGTCCACATCGTCAGCTTGACGCCCTTGAGGGAGGCGGTGGCGTCGACCGACCCGGTGGGTGCGGCGCCGGCACCACCTGCGGTGCTGTCGCTGCACGCGGTGGCGGTCAGCCCGAGGACGCAGGCGGTGGCAAGGACGGAGAGGGCTCTTCTCATGGCGGGATCCTTGGTCGTACGGAGGGTGGGCGGTGCTGTACTGCTGAGGTTTGTGCGGCGGTGCGGTACGTGCTGTGGGGAACAGGGGGGCCGGGCGCCGGCCCGGTTCAGGAACCGCGCGGGCCCGTGCTCTCGCGGTGGACGAGAGTGGGCGCGGCCGGCGCGGGCACGGCTTCGTGCCGGTCGGTGTCGAGCTGGGCACGCAGCAGGCCGAAGGCGGCGCGGCCCAGGCCGTGGAAGTCCATGCGGACCGTGGTGAGGGACGGGGTGAGGAAAGCGGAGTGCGGGGCGTCGTCGAAGCCGATGACGCTGACGTCCTGAGGGACCCGACGGCCCGCGTGGTGCAGGGCCCGCAGGACACCCAGCGCCAGGTCGTCGTTGCCGCACAGGATCGCGGTGACGTCCGTGTCACCGGCGAGCTTCGTCCCGGCTTCGTATCCGGCCTGGGCGTCCCAGCCCCTGCCTGACGGCGGGGGCGGGGTCACGCCTGCCGTCCTGAGGGCCTGGTGCCAGCCCTCGGCGCGGGGTGCCGCCGAGCGCCGGGTTCCGGTCGAGGCGGGGATCGCCACATGGTGGACGGTCTGGTGGCCGAGCGAGAGGAGGTGTTCGGTGGCGGTACGGGCCGCCTCCCGGTCGTCGGCCCACACCGCCGGACGGACGGGCGCGCGGCCGGACGGCGGTGCCTCCACCAGCGCCGCGCACGGGACCTCCGCCGGTACCCGGTCCAGTACGGCGGCGCCGAGCCGGTCGTATCCGATGACCACCAGACAGCCGCCGGCCCCGACGACCGCGGCGACCGTACGGTCCAGGTCGTCCTCGGGGGTCACGACCCGCACGCCAAGTGCGTAGCCGGCAGAGCGGGACGCTTCCTCCAGACCCTGCAGGGTGGCCGCGTAGCCGTGGAGGACGGTGTTCGAGGTGAGGACCGTGACCGCTCGGGTCACCCCGCTGGCCAGGGCGAACGCTGTGGCGTTCCGCCTGAACCCCAGGGTCCTGACGGCCGCTTCGACGCGTCCGCGGGTTTCCTCCTTCACGTTCGGGCGGCCGTTGATGACCCTCGAAACGGTCTGGTAGGAGACGCCTGCCGCCTGGGCGACATCGCGGATGCTGGCGGGTCTGCGCTGCCCCGGGGAGGGGGCGGGCTGGCCGCCGAAGCTTGTGTGACCGGTCACATGCATGCGAGGATTGTGAGCGGTCACATCGCGGGCGTCAAGAGACCGTAACTGGGGATTTACCTTTCAAACACAACCGGCGACACGGCCAACTCTCCCCCGCCGAGCGTGAATTCCCAGCTCAGCTCCCACGAGGCCGTCGCAGTGCCGAACCATCCCGGAAGGGGAAATTGCGTTGACCGCAGTCGTCGGAACACTCGAGAGAGCCCGCCTCTGGTCGCACCCGGAGCTCGGGCTGCACGCCGTCCTGGACGCCACGGGCTCGGTCCGGCTGGGGGCGTCCGACCAGGACTGGGCCGGTCTGGTGCCCGTCGTGGAGATCACCGCCACGGGTCACGGACGCCTGTGGTCCGGGGAACGCTTCATCGAGACCGCGATCGGCGACCGCCTCACCTACCGCGACCACGAGACCGTCCGGGAGGGAGACCGGGAGCGTACGACGATCCGGCTGGCGGATCCGGAGACCGGTCTGGTCGCCGAGGTCACCCTGGAGACCGCTAAGGACGCCGGTTTCCTGCGCTCGCGTGTGCGTCTGGTCAACGAGGGCGTCGCACCGCTGCGGCTGGAGAGCGTGAGCACCCTGACCCTCGGCGGCATCACCGACGCGGGCGGCGGTCTCGACGGACTGACCCTGCACTGGGCGGACAACGACTGGCTCGCCGAATGCCGGTGGCGCGAGGCCCCCTTCCGCCACCAGGTCGTGCCGCTGAGCAGGTTCGCGCACGGTCACGAGGGGCGCGGCTGCTTCGAGCGCTACTCGCAGGGGAGCTGGTCGACCGGCCGCCATCTGCCGATCGGCGCGCTCACCGACCCCTCCGGGCGTGCCTGGCTGTGGCAGATCGAGTCCAGCGCGGGGTGGCGCTTCGAGACCGGTGAACGCGAAGGCGTCGCCTATGTCGCCCTGTTCGGCCCCGACGACGCCCACCACCAGTGGCGGCACGTCCTCGCGCCCGGCGAGGAGTTCCACACGGTTCCCGCCGTCCTCGTCCGCGGAGAGGGGGGCGGACTCGACGCGGCCTTCGGTGAACTCACCGACTACCGCAGGCTGATCCGCCGCGACCATCCCGACCTCCGCGCCCTCCCTGTGATCTACAACGACTACATGAACACCCTCATGGGAGACCCGACGACCGAGAGGCTCCTGCCGCTCATCGAGGCGGCGGGGAAGGCCGGCTCCGAGGTCTTCGTCATCGACGCCGGGTGGTACGACGACGACGCCCAGGGCTGGTGGGACGCGGTCGGCGCCTGGGAGCCCGCCCAGCGGCGTTTCCCCGGCGGCATCCAGGAGGTGCTGGACACGATCCGGCGCCACGGCATGGTGCCGGGGTTGTGGCTGGAGCCTGAAGTCGTGGGCGTGCGCAGCCCGTTGGCCCACACCCTGCCGGCGGAGGCGTTCTTCCGGCGCGGCGGCGTGCGGGTGACGGAACACGGCCGGCACCACCTCGACCTGCGCCACCCCGCCGCCCGGGCCCACCTCGACGCGGTCGTGGACCGGCTGGTCGGCGAGTGGGGCGTCGGGTATCTCAAGCTCGACTACAACATCAACATCGGCCCCGGCACGGAGAACGGCCAGGAGAGTCCGGGTGCCGGCCTGCTCGGACACCACCGCGCCCACCTCGACTGGATGAACGGCCTACTGGACCGGCATCCGAACCTGGTCCTGGAGAACTGCGGCTCCGGCGGCCTGCGCATGGACTACGCCCAACTCGCCGTAGCCCAGATCCAGTCCACCAGCGACCAGCAGGACCCCCTGCGCTATCCGCCCATCGCCGCGGCAGCCGCCACTGCCGTGACCCCTGAACAGGCAGCGGTATGGGCCTACCCCCAGCCCGACCACACCCTCGACCGGATCGCCTTCACCCTCACCGGGGCGCTCCTGGGCAGGGTTCACCTCTCCGGCTTCCTCGACCGCATGAGCGAGGACCAGTTCAAGCTCGTCCGCTCGGCGATGCGCGTCTACAAGGACATCCGGACGGAGATCGTCGGCGCCCACCCCTTCTGGCCGCTGGGTCTGCCGGACTGGGAGGACGCCTGGATCGCCCACGGCCTCAGGGGGAAGGCGTCCACGTTCGTCGCGGTATGGCGCCGGGACCGGGCAGACGTCCCGGAGAGCCGTACGCTCACACTCCCCCACCTGCGTGGGGTCGCGTTGCGTCCGGAGATACTCCAGCCCATGACGGCCGACGCCACCACGGAATGGGACGAGCCCGAAGGCAGACTCACCATCACCCTGCCTCGCCCCGACACGGCCGTCCTCCTCCGGCTGATCCCGGTCCCGTCCGGGTGACCGACGGCCGGTGACACTGGAGGCGTCCCCGACCTCGGGCTCGGGGACCGACCCAGCGCTATCGATTCGCAGCGGTGGCACCTCCGGGCCAAGTGCAGCGACGACGCCTTTCCCAACAAGGTGGGTGGCCACTGGGTCGGCATCTGGACCGGAAGTGCGACAGCCGGCCAGAAGTCGACCCAGTGGGTTGATGACAGGACGACCGACAAGCAGTGGACACTCGCGTCGTCGACCAGCGGTTACTGCGAACGGCCCGGAGCGGCTCCGTCACTCCAGCGGCGTCGGCTCACGATGACGGGCGCCAACTCGTGCCGGTGTCTTGACGTCCCCAAGAGCCAGACCGGCGTACAGGTGGCCGGCATCGGCGATCCGAAGCCCCTCTTGAGCTCGACGTCCGTCAGGCCTGCCCGAGCATGGCCGGACGGCTCCGGGGCGGACTCGGACACCGGTTCCTGGGGCGGAGGAAACGGGCAGCGCCTTCGCCACAGCAGTGCGCCCTCGATCGCCGTCAGGGCGACCAGGACCAGGGCAGGACCGCCCGGGGTGAGGACGCGCTGGAGAGAGGTCGCGGCTGCGTAACCGACTCCGGCCTCCGCCGTGGCCCATGTGCAGGCCGCATGACGCTGTACGGGGCGATGCGGCGGTGCCGTCGGCTCCTACTCTTCCCTTGAGGCGAAAGGTTCGCCTCAAGGACTCCGGAAGGTCTCATGCCGAGTGCCACAGCCCTGCTGTCCCGCCCCCCACCCCCGACGCCTCCCTCCGCCGAGCCGCGGTGGCGCCTTCGCACTGCAGACGTCCGTTTTTGTTCTGCCGGCCGCATCCAGCGCGCCGACCCCGCTGTACGCCGGGTACCAGCCGCAGTGGCGCTTCTCGGCCCTGACGCTCACCACTGTCTTCAGCACCTACGCGCTGGCTCTGCTGGCGGCGCTGCTGGTCGTCGGCACGCTCTCCGACCACCTGGGACGACGCCCGGTGCTCGCCGGGGTGTTGCTCGCCGAGGCCGTCTCCATGACCGTGTTCACCACGGCGCAGGGGGTGACGGAGTTGATCGCCGCCAAAGTCGTAGAGGGGCTGGCCACCAGTGTGGCCGCCAGCGCGGCGGGCGCGCCCTGTTCGACTTCGAGCACCCCGGGCACCGTGGCCGGGCCGCGCTCGCCGACAGCACCGCCAGTGCCGTCCTGACCATCCGCGCCACACGAGCCCAGCCCGCTCGCACGGTCAGCGCCGCGGGCGCCGCCGCACAGACCGCCGGTGCGTTACTCACCTCGTCAGCCCGTACCTGCACAGTCTGCCCGCGCTGTTCGTCGGCACCCTGCTGGCGCGGGCCGGATTCGGCGCGGTCACGCAGGGAAGGCTGCCGCAGGTGGTGCTTCCGGCCGCCCCCGAGGAGCGCGCCGGAACCGTCGCCGCCTGCTACGTCCTCAGCTACCTCGCCATGAGCGTTCCGGCAGTCCTGGCCGGATCGCCTACCACCTGGTACGGCTCCAAAAACGCCGTACTGCTGTACGCGGGCACGGCCGGCGTGCTGGCCCTGGTCGCCCTGGCCACGGCAACCGGCGCCCCCACCGTCACAGACGCACCCCGTACCTCGTCGACAGCACCAGCCAGCAAAGGATCAGCCTCGTGAACCCCACCACCCCGACCGGCTGCACCGTCCCCGCACCGACCCACCCCGCCTGGAACTTCGGCGATCTCGTCATACACCGCGTCGACGAGATCGGCCTGCCCCCGCAGACCGGCCCCTGGCTGCTCCCCGAGGCCACCAAGGAAGTGCTGGACGAGGCGTCCTGGCTGCGGCCGGACTTCGCCGACGCCGACGCACTTCACCTGGCCAGCCACACTTTCGCCCTGGTAGCCGACGGACTGCGCATCCTGGTAGACACCGGGATCGGCAACAGCAAGACGCGCGCCAACCCCGCCTGGAACGACCTGGAGACCGACTACCTCCAGCGCCTGGCCGCCGCCGGATTCCCGCCCGAGTCCGTGGACCTCGTGATCACCACACATCTGCACGCCGACCACGTCGGCTGGAACACCCGCCTCGTCGACGGTGACTGGGTGCCGACCTTCCCTCACGCCCGCTACCTCACCAGCCGTACCGAGGGGGACTACTGGGCCGCGGCGGAGATGGACGAGGCGCGCCGCCAGATGTTCCACGACTCCGTCGATCCCATCCGCGAAAGCGGCCAGTACGACTTCGTCGATGTTCCCGGCCACGGACACGAGGTGACCGCCGGGGTGCGACTGGTCCCTGCCCCCGGCCACACCCCTGGGCAGATCGCCGTGGAACTGCGCGGCACCGACCGCACGGCCCTGATCACCGGCGACAGCATCCACCACCCCGTACAACTGTCCCATCCCCACCTGACCAGCTGCGTCGACATCGACCCCCGGCAGGCGGTACGCACCCGAGGCAGTCTGCTCGACAACCTGGCCGGCACTCACGCCTTGTTGCTCGGAACCCACTTCCCCCAGCCGACCGCCGGCACCGTCAGCAGCGACAACGGACGCTACCGCCTTCACTCCGAACCCGGCACCGAGACCCCTTCCTCCGTGGCCTGAGCCTCTGTAAGGCCTTTCCAAGATGACCGGATCGGCGCGTGGTTGGGCTGGAGGGGCGGTGTCCGGACGTGAAGAAGCTCCTGGTGGACGGGTTCCACGACCAAGATCATCGGCCCACCAGGAGCTTCCGCGTGCTCGTCCGCCCGTCCGGCATCGATGCGTCCACCTCGACCTAGTGTTCGAACACCGATGTGACAATGACCCGTCCGAAGTCCTGGCGCAGCTTTCGCGAGCCCACTGGCAACCCGAACCGAACGTGTTCAGTGCCCGACCCATACCCGTTCCGGCTCGCGGTTCCAGTCGTAGCTCTGCCCGTCAGATCAGAGATACAGCTTCTTGTTGATCGGAATGCCGTTCTCCCGGCAGTAGGTCTCGTAGTGGTTGATGTACCACCACACGTCCAAGGTCTCCAGGAACTCGCCCTTGTCGTCGAAGAAGTCGATCGGCCCTTGCAGCCACCCGAACAGCTTCACACCCTCCGGGTGATCGCTCACCAGCGTGTGCGACAGCCCCGGCGTCTCGAAGATGAAGCTCCCCGGCCCCGCCACCCAGTCGTACTCCAGGTACCGGCAGCTGCCCTCCAGACACATCATCACCACAGTTCCCCGGTGATTGTGCGTCCCGATCACCCCTGGACCCTTGATCCACAGGATGTTACTGAAGGTGTTGCTGCGCACGTCGAACGCCAGATGGCGGATGGCCGCGCCCTCCCCGAAGGGAACCCACGGGCTTTCCTCCTCCGTCATCCCCACATGACTGCCGTCCACCCCGTACCGTTCGATTACATCGCGGTACATCTGCGGCGTCTCCACGATCTTGTACGCCGTGGACGGGGCCGTCAGCCGTGTCGTCTCCACCTCGGGCATTCGATGCCTCCTTGCATCTGGAATCGGAAAGCGCGTCCCGTGGCCTTCCACCAGCCCCTTCAAGACGGACGATGCCGTCCTCGGGAACCGTTGTGGTGAGCGTAGGACGCCGCTTGTTGCGGGTCGCGAGTCGTCGGACCCGATCCGCACGGTTCAGTCCGCCGACAGACCTGCGACATATGTCGCAGGGTGATTCGTTGCCGCCCCTCAGGCGCGCGAAGGAAGCCAGTCTCAGTTCGCCGGCGGCGGTACCAGCCCCTGGTGCACGGCGAACAGCGCAGCTTGCGTGCGGGATGTCAGCCGGAGTTTGCGCAGTACGTTGCTGACATGCGTGCGTGCGGTGCGTTCACTGATCACCAGTTCGTCGGCGACCTGCTGGTTCGACCGCCCCTCGGCCACGAGGACGAGAACGTCCCGTTCCCGGCCTGTGAGGGCGCCGAGCCCGGTAGGGGGCGAGACGATCTGTTGGGTGAGTCCTCGGGCTACCGCCGGGTCCAGGAACACCTCACCCCTGGCGGCCGCACGGATCGCTGAGACCACTTCGCCCGGTTCCGCATCCTTGAGGAGGTAGCCCGCCGCTCCCTGTGTGAGCGCGGCATGCACCCGCTCCATCTCGCCGAAGCTGGTGAGTACCACGACCCTGACCTTGGGATAACGCTTGTTGATCGCCCCGATCGCGGTGGGGCCGTCCATTCTCGGCATGAGGAGGTCGATGAGCACCACGTCCGGCAGTTGCTGGTTCACCGCCATCCGCTCCAGACGAGCGAGAGCCTCCTGGCCGTTGGCGGCTTCCTCCGCGACCTCCATGTCGTCCAGCACATCCAGGTAGGCGCGGATGCCCCGCCGGACCACCGCGTGATCGTCCACGATAAGCACCCGAATCCGCCCCGGTTCGTCGCCGTTCACAGCGACGCCTTCAGCGGATCGGTGGCGTTGGTGATCGATTCCTCTGTCGGGACCGACTCCGGTAGCTGGATGGGCAGTGGTATGACTACCCGCACCGTCGTGCCTCGTTCCGAGCGCGACCTGATCTTCAGTATGCCGCCCCATCGTTCTGCCCTTTCCCGCATGGTGGTGAGTCCATAGCCGTGATTGCGGGATCCTTCCGAATCCACGTGACCGTTGTTCACGTCGGTGCCGAGCGTGGCATTGACCAGCCCCTTACCGTCATCGGAGACGCCGGCGACAAGGGTGTGGTCCCGCAGGGCCAGACGTACGGTGACAGTGGTGGCCTCGGCGTGCTTGACGACGTTGTGGATGGCTTCGGCCGTGATGCGGTAGACGTCCTCGGCTAGTTCCGGGCCCAGTACGTCCAGCCCCTTCGAGAACGCCATCCTGCAGGTGAGGCCTGTCCGGTTCTCCGTACTGCGCATGAGCGCCCGAACCGCTTCCTCCAATCCGAGTCGGGTGAAGGAGGATGGCCGCAATTCGTGGACCATGGCGCGCAGGTCGGCCAGGACCGCCTGGGACAGCGCTCCGACCTCTTCCGCGAACCGCTGCACCGGCGCCGCGGGAATCTGTCCTCCTCGACCGGCCAGGACTCCGATCGCGTTCGCCTGCATACCGATCGAGAACACCTGCTGGACGATCGAGTCGTGCAGGTCGCGTGCGAGGCGCTGCCGCTCATCCTGCCGGGCACCGTCCCGCTCTCGCTGGAGCAAGGTGGCGTAGTCGACGGCAAGTGCGGCCTGCTCCGCCATGGCGGCCAGGAACTCGAGGGTACGGCCATCAACCTCCTGGCCAGGCGCGTAGTAGGCGTTCAGAACGCCCTCCGCGCGTCCGCGAACCATCAACGGCACGCTGGCGAAGGAGTCCCAGGTCAGTTCCCCGAGGTAGGTGTGCAGCGGCTCCCAAGCGGGATCCGAGCGGATCTGCGCCCAACGGTGGGGCACCACTACCGGCCGGCCCTCGCGCACGGCGTCGAGCATGCACAGCCGCGCCCCCCGGTCGCGACACTCCAGGAGCCGGTCCAGAAACATGTCCCAGTGCCTCAGCCCGGCGGATCCCAGCAGCCGTAGTTCCTTGCCTGTGCTGTCAAGAATGAGGATCTGCACGCCTGCCAAACCGTCTGTCCGGACGATCTGCTGAGCCACCGCGTCCAGTGTCGCGCCGAGTGACCCTTCGGAGGCCAGCCCGATCGAGGTGCGGGCGATCGCGGCAAGCCGGCGCTGTCGCTGCCACACGTCGGTAACGTCACGGAACGACACCACGGTCAGCGTCGGGTCGGCCGACACCCTGCGGGCGCGGTACGCGAACTCACGCGACAGCCCGACACCGGGAGCCCAGCACACCACCTGTTCGTCGGACCGATCTTCCAGGAGCCCCACCTCGGACGATGCGGACCGCTCGGCGAGCTCGAAGGGCGACTGCACCCCGACCAGATCGGCTTCCACGCTTCCGCCGCAGAGAGCCACCGCGGCAACATTCAGCTGCACGAACCGGCCTGAGTCGTCGACCAGGGCCAGGCCGTCCGGTGCGGCGAAGGCGACGTCATCCCAGCCGACGTAGGGGAGAACGGACATGATCATCTCCTCAACCGGTGCCGCTACGGCAGAGCGACACATGCCGACGGGTCCTCCGGCCTCAAGGCGTGCTGATCGAGGTCGGGCCGGCGGAAACCAGCCACCACCCGTGAGCGGACGTTGCCGCGACAGCAGCATCGTAGCCCGCGGGTCCGGGACCCCATCTACGTCATTTGACCTGATCCTTCGCCGGTCGAAACGCCCAGTCGGACACGTCATTGCTCGCGTTCCCTCATACACGGCCCCCGCCTAGCGTGGCCACAGAGCCCGCGGGCCCGAGCCGATTACTCCCCCTTGTTCGGTTCGGCCCCGCGGTGCCTTCCATCCGGCACCGGGTAGCCGACATCGTCCGCGTCCGCCCCTCCGTACGACCCACAGGAGCCTGTGATGAGCACCACCGCCCCCGCCCCTGACGGCCCGTTGCTTGTGATCAGCGCACACGCCGGGGACTTCGTCTGGCGGGCCGGCGGCGCCTTGGCCCTGGCCGCCGAGCTGGGGCAGCGAGCCAAGGTGCTGTGCCTCAGCTTCGGAGAGCGCGGCGAGTCCGCCAGAGCCTGGCGGGACGGCCTCGGACTCGACCAGATCAAGGCGCTTCGCCGCGCCGAGGCGACGAGCGCCGCGGAGGCGCTGGGAGCAGAGATCGACTTTCTGGACGCCGGGGACTATCCACTGACAGAGACACCGGAGCTCGTGGACCGCATCGTGCACGTATACCGAGAGGTCGACCCTGCGGTGGTGCTCACCCACACGCTCGTCGACCCGTACAACGGCGATCATCCGGCCGCGGCCCGAATGGCGTTGCAGGCCCGCGTCCTGGCCCAGGCTGTCGGATACGACGCTCCCGGTGAGCCGCTTGGCGCGCCGCCAGTGTTCTTCTTCGAGCCACACCAGCCCGAGCAGTGCGACTTCAAACCCGACGTGCTGCTCGACATCACTCCGGTCTTCGAGCGTAAGCGCAAGGCCATGGAATGCCTGGCCGCGCAGCAGCACATGTGGGACTACTACACCGACCTGGCGAAGCGTCGCGGCGTCCAGCTCAAGCGCAACGCGGGTCCCAATCTCGGTCTCGCACACACGACGATGGCCGAGGCGTACGTCCGCCTGTATCCCCAGACCGTGAACGCCCTGGCGTGACGGCCCGACCGCCAATGACGGGTCAGAGATGGTGAATTTACTGGTTGCGCGCGGTAAGGCGGTCCGACGGTGCGATAACGCAAGTGCGCGGGCATGCGGCACGGTCACGGCGGCCCGGAACAACGCATCGTCGCCGCCGACCGCTCGCCGAGGACGAACCGAGGTGCCACGCGGACGGGGCCCCCGCCCCCAGGCGTCCCGGACGTCTCGGCCATCCCGTCGGGCCGGCCGACCAGATCTGTGGATGATGTTCCTGATGCCGTCGAGTGCGTCCCCGAACGACTGGCCGGGCTGAACCGCGAGGACTACGTCGGTGAAGCCGTCGTCCAGGGCGTCGAGCTGTGTGTAGCTGATCGTGCGCGGCCCGCTGGTCCCACGTATCCGCAGAGTGCACGAGACCCACCACGTGCGGATGTCGGACACCGCAACCTGTCTGGACCTCTTTGGTCGCTGAGCGGGAGCGCCCTCAGACCACCTGCTCGGCCTCGCGTCGATCAACCTGCGGCACATCGGACGTCAGACAGTCGTCGAGTGTCCCGAGCCGCCGGATCACCTGTTTCGAACCCATCATCTGGAGGGTCCATGTCCGGCCGACACGTCGTCATCGGAAACATCACGAGAACGGATCCTAAGGACGTCGCCCGGCTCGCAGAAGCCGGTGTGTCGACGGTTCACGAAGCCTTGGACCGCCGCGGCTTCGCCGGGACGGAGCTCCGACCGAACCAGGCGGATGTGCGCATCGCGGGCACCGCGGTGACGGTCAGCTCGCATCCGGGGGACAACCTGATGATCCACGCGGCCGTAGAGACGTGCCGGCCCGGAGACATCCTCGTCGTGACCACCACCTCACCGTCCACGGACGGCATGTTCGGTGAGCTGCTGGCCACGTCCCTCGCCGCGCGCGGGGTGATCGGGCTGGTCACCGCCGCAGGGATTCGCGACAGCGCCGAGCTGCGGGCCATGGGATTCCATGTCTGGGCACATGCCGTCTCCGCCCAGGGCACGGTCAAGGCCTCCCCCGGTTCGGTCAACGTGCCGGTGACGCTGGGCGGGGTGCAGATCTCCCCCGGTGACGTCGTCGTGGCCGACGACGACGGGGTCGTGGTGGTCCCACGCGAGGAGGCGGAGCAGACCGCTGCGCGGGCTGAGGAGCGGATCGCCAAGGAAGCCGCCACGCGGGACGTGCTGCGTTCCGGCGAACTCGGCGTCGACTACTACGGACTGCGCGCTCGGCTCGCCGAACTCGGTGTCGACTACGCGGACCAGGCATAGTCCTGAGGCGGACGATGAGCCGGGAAGGAACAGCCTCGGAGACCCGAATCGCGGAGGCGATCCGGGCGGAGATCCTGCGCGGCACTCTCGTACCGGGGCAGCGCCTCGTCGAAAGGGAAATGAGCGAGCGTTTCGCCGCCGGCCGCTCGGTAGTGCGCCTTGCACTCGGTCAGCTGGCGGCACAGGGACTGGTCGAGATCCGGCGCAATCGTGGGGCATGTGTCCGAGCAGTCTCCCTGACCGAGGCCGCAGATGTCATGGAGGCCAGGATGACGCTCGAAGGTCTGGCGGCCGCCCGCGCGGCGGAACGAGCCGACCGTGCGCAGGCCGACGGCCTGCGCACGCTGGCAACGGACATGCAGTCGGCGTTCGACAGCGGGCACCTCACGCACTACGGCCGACTCAGCGCCCGGTTGCACGAACGGATCCACGACATCGCCGGTCACGAGGCGGCACGTCGGCTCATCAAGGAACTTGGCTCGCGGACCGTGCACCAACCGGATGTCGTATCGCTGATGGGCGACCGGGCCGCCATTTCCCTGCGCGAGCTCTTGGACGTCGTCGAGGCCGTCACCGCCTCGGATCCCTCGGAGGCCGAGGCCGCCATGCGTCGGCATCTGACCGACGTGGTGCAGGCGTTGCGGTCCTTGGCCAAGGATCGTGGCGCGAACTGACCTCGGAGCCGGGAGAACTGGACAAGGGTCCCGGGGCTCAGCCACACCTCGTACGCCCAACTGCGCTGCGGTTGCGGAGCTTTACAGGCCATCCGTTCCTCGCTGCCCCCGCCAAAGCACCCAACCGGTGGTGACGGGCATAGACGGAGGAAGACCCGCCCTCCCAGCTCCAGAAGCTGATCGGAGCAGTCACCACCGGATACGGTCGTTTCCTCTACCGCCGGATCGACGAACTACCGGTACCTCATCGCCTGTCGGCTCGTCTCGACTGCCGACGGCATGCGTCACACCGGAGCGCATACGTGTTCTCGGCGAGCCGTCGATGCCGAGACAGGGCAGGGTGTG
>NZ_AEJB01000532.1 GCF_000331005.1 Streptomyces turgidiscabies Car8 | reverse complement strand
CAGCTGCATCACGAGCTGCGGCTCCCAGCCGACCAGGAGCCCGAACGGGCCCGAACGGGCCGCCGCCTCCACGCCCCCCTCACCGGGGTTCTTGGGCGCGTCCAGGGTGCCCATCGTCTCGTCGCCGAGGCCGAGCAGACAGGCGAGGGCCGGGTCGCGGCGGGCGTACAGCCACTCCTCGCGGGCCAGCCAGCCGTCCTCCTTGCGCCGCTCGTCGGGCCCCCAGTCGCTCTGGGTGGCCGCCCAGCGGCGGTAGGCGCGGTGCAGGTCGGTCGGCGGGTGCCAGGCGCCGGTGTCGCGGCGCACCTGGGCACGGATCAGGCCGTCCAGGGTGAAGAGGGTGAGCTGGGTGATGTCGGTGATCGCACCGCGTCTGCCGTACGCGAAGGCCAGGTCGGTGAGGCCCTCCGCACCGTACGCCTCGTGGATGGAGTCGAGGGTGAGTCCGTCGAGCGGGGCGCCCAGGGCGTCGCCGAGAGCCGCGCCGAGCAGGGTGCCGCGGACCCGGCTGCGGAAGTCCTGCTGTTCGGAGCGGCCCCAGATGGCGCCGGACGCGGCACCGGTCACTCCACCGGATGTCATCACGCCCACCTCGGACCTCCCTCACAGCACCGTTCGAACGATTGACAGCTCAGCACTGTAATCGACCGGGAACGGTCTGCTCAGGGCCCGGATTGGTATGCGGAATCTGGCCCGACTGGGCATGAGTGGTCCCAGCTGGTCACCAATCGGGAGCCTTACGCCCTCCCCACACACCCCTCACACCTCCCGCACGGGTTCACGCGCCTCGCCCGCCTCGCCCGCCTCGCCCGCCTCGCACGCCTCCCGCCTACGTCACCGCGCGTACCGCCCGCTGATCGCCTCCCGCGCCTCCCGCACCCGCGCCAGCCGTACGGCGAGCCGCTCCGCCTCCTCCGGCGAACCGCCCGGCGCAAGTGCCAGCTCGTCCAGCAGGTCGGCCAGCCACGCCACGTCCACCCACTCCCGCGGTCCCGTGAGCAGGCCGGCGAGATGCTCGTCCAGGTCCGCCCAGTCGCCGAGACCCGCCGCGATCACCGCGTGCAGGAAGCCGGAGGCGCCCTCGGCCAGCTCCCAGCCGGAGGCCAGTCGGTACGCCTCGCGCCAGACCGGACGGGCGGCGTCCTGGCCCCGTTCCCCGGCGACCGCGAGGGCGAGACAGAAGACGCCGCCGGCCTCGTGCAGGGCACGCATCCGGTCCGCCGTCTCCCGGGCGGCGCGCCACTCCCCCGCCCTGCGCTGGGTACGGGCCAGTTCCTCCAGGCCGGCCGGCTCCACGAGCCCGAGCCGCGCGGCCTCCGCGAGCGCCGCCGCCGCGTCCTCGGTGCGCCCGTCCAGGAGGTGGATCTGCGCGAGGGTGTGGTGCGCCCAGGCCAGGTCGTCGCCGATCACGAGATATCGGTCGAGGTCGGTACGGGCGTCCTCGGGGCGGCCCACCGCCAGCAGGGTCATGATCCGGCGCATCAGATGCCAGGCCCCGTCCGGGTCGAGCGTGACCGCCCGGTCCAGATCGTCCAACGCCTCGCCGTACAGCCGTAGTTCGTGGAGTACGGCGCCTCGGCAGCCGACCGCCCACACACTGCCCGGGAACAGTGAGAGCGCCCGGTCCAGGTCCACGCGCGCCTCCTCGAACCGGCCCAGACAGCGCAGCGCCTCGCCACGGTTCCACAGCGCCCACGCGCTCTCCGGCTCCAACTCGACGGCCCTGTCGGCGTCTTCGTACGACGCCTCGTACTCGTCGGTCTTCCGGTGCACCACCGAGCGCTGCACCAGCGCCCAGGGATACGCCGGATGCAGCGCCAGCGCCCTGTCGAGGTCGGCCAACCCCCCCTCGTGGCGGCCGAGTCGGCTGCGGGAGACGCCCCGGCTGGCGTACGCCGACGCGTAGGCGGGGTCGAGTTCGAGGGCCCGGTCGTAGTCGGCGAGGGCCTCGGTGTCGCGGCCGGCGACCCGGAGCGCGTCGCCGCGCTGGCACGAGACCCAGGCCAGCTCGGGGCCGAGGGCCACCGCCCGGTCCAGGTCGGCGAACTGACGGTCGTGCTCCTCGCGCGAGCGGTGCACCCTGGCCCGCCGGACCAGCGCCCACACGTGCTCGGGGTCCAGTTCGAGGGCCCGGTCGAGGTCGGCGAGGGCCTGTTCGATGTCGCCGGTGCCGTGCCGGGTGACACCACGGGAGGCCCAGGCGCCGGCCAGGTCGGGGCCGAGGGCGACGGCCCGGTCCAGGTCACGGACCGCTTCCTCGTGGTGGCCGAGGATGCGGTGGTAGTCGCCGCGTACGAACAGGACGCGGGCCGTGTCGGGGGCGAGTTCGTCGGCGCGGTCGAGGTCGGTGATGGCGGCGGCGTAGTCACGCTGTTCGGCGCGGGTGACGCCCCGGCCGTAGTAGGCGCGCTCCAGCTCCGGATCGAGGGCGAGGGCCTGTTCGTACTCGCCGAGGGCCCTCTCGTACGCCCCGCTCAGCCGCAGTTCGCGCCCGCGCAGCATGCGTGCCACGGCCTGCCCCCGCGCGTCGAGCCCGGCCCGGCCCAGCAGCAGCGCGAGCGCGCCGAGCACTCCGCCGGTCTCGTTCTCCCTTCCGCCGCCTCCGCCGCCTTCTCCGCGTTCTCCGCGTTCTCCGCGTTCTCCGCTGTCCGCGAGCGCTTCGAGGAGGTCGTGTCCCCAACTCCGCACCTTCAACGCCTCGTTGTCGTCTCCGGCCTCCACCAGTACTCGCGCCAGGCGCCGGGCGACCACCTCTCCGTGGTCGCAGGCGTCGACGACGTCCCGCAGGACGAGGGGCAGCGCGGTACGGGGGGACGCGCACAGCAGGTGGTACGACTCCGCGAACCGTAGCTCCCGCCACTCCTCCGTCGCCCACAACTCGTCTGCGGAGAGCGGGCCTTCGACCTCGGCGCGCCAGCCGGCGAACGTGTCGGCCAGCCAGGTGTGCTGCTCGGCCCAGCGGCGCGGGGAGCGGCGGCGCTGGAGACGGAGCATCGGGTCGCGGACGACGTCGTGGTACTGGACCCTGTCACCCCGGTCGCTGACAAAGGGCAACTCCCTCAACCACGCGAACAGCACGTCGAGTTCGGCCTCGTCCCGCGCCTGGTCCGGGGCGGTGAGAGCGGCCCGGAAGATGTCCGCGTCCAGACGCCGGGGCAGCGCGCAGGCGAGGGCGGCGGCCCGGCGCGAGAGGTCGGACTCCCACTTCAGGAACCGTTCGACGGCGGTCGCGCTCGGGTCGCCGATGTCGTCCGGGTCGGTGGGCTGGGCCGCGGCGAGGGTCGACACCAGCACCGCAGCCCGCCGGTGAGCCGCAGCACCTCCTCGACGACCGGCCCGTCCGTCACCCCCCTGTCGGCGAGCAGTCCGCGCGCCTCGGCCTCTGTGAACGGCCCGAGGGGCACCTCGGTGACGAAGTCGGCGAAGCCTCCCCAACGTCCGGTGTCGAAGGGCCGCTGGCCTGCGGTGACGAGGACGAGGTTCGCGGGGAAGGAGAGGTCGCCGTAGCGGTCGGTGGTCATGATGTCGTGCAGCCAGCCGTCGAGGAACGGGCTGGTGCGCTCGTAGGTGTCGAGGAACAGGACGATCCAGGGCACGGCCGCGCAGATGCCGTCCAGCTCGGCGAGCAGTACCGGGGTGAGGACGCGCTCGGGCGCGAGGACGAGCTGTACGTCGTCCTGGTTGCGCAGCCGGGCGGCGATCCCGGCCCGTACCCGGTCGGCGCCCTGGGCGATCCGGTCGGCGTCGAGTGCGCCGGCGAACGGTCCGACGACGGGGATGAGTCCGGCACCGACGAGCCCGATCCGGGCGGCCGTCAGACTGCCGGCCGAGGGATTCTCGGGCTGCGGTTCGAGGCTCGCGACGGCGGACTCGGCCTCGTGCCGCCGCTCACGATGGGCCGCGAGGAGCCGCTCCAGTTCCTTGAACCGCCGTCCCTGCGCGGCGAACTGACGGCACATCACTGCCAGTGCCTCCGGAACACTGCCGGCGCCCTCGTCGACGTAGGCGGTGAGCGCGCCGCGTTCCTTGGCCTGCTGCTCCAACTCCCGTACGAGGAAGGTCTTCCCGACGCCGGCGTTGCCGTGCACATGGAAGCGGAAGTGGTGGCGTTCGTCGTCGGGCGGCAGGTCGAAGTTGGCCCGGAACGCGGCCCGTTCGGCACTGCGGCCGACGAAACCGGCGCGTGTGCGCTGCTGGATCAGCTGCCGCATCGACGGCAGCGGGGACTGAGCCATCCGTACGTCTCCCTGCGTCGTGGCGGTGTCGTGGCGAACCTTCTGCCGCATCAGTGCTCCATCACTGCTGCATCAGTGCTGCATCCATCAGTCTGACCCAACTCCCCAACTCCCCGACAGTGAACGGGAGGTCAACCGAGGAGGGGACGTGGAGACGGCGCCCTGGCCGATCCATAGAGTTGCCTCATGACCACAACAGGTACCCCCCACCCCACGCGTACCACTCCCCCCACACATACCGCACTCACCCTCGCCGCGACCCTGTTGACGGCGACGGTCGCGCTCTACATCGCCCTCGTGGCGCTCGGCAACATCACCGACTTCGGTTCGAACCAGCAGTTCGTGCGCCATGTCCTCGCGATGGACACCACGTTCAAGGACGACGACCTGATGTGGCGGGCCATCACGTCGAAGGGCCTGGCGGACGCGGCGTACGTGGCGATCATCGCGTGGGAGACACTCGCCGCGTTCGTCCTCGTCGCCGGTACGTGGCTGTGGGTGCGCCGCGACGTCGAACGGGCGCGGAGCGTCTCGACGTACGGCCTGCTGATGCTGATGCTGCTGTTCGGCGCCGGTTTCATCGCGATCGGCGGCGAGTGGTTCGCCATGTGGCAGTCGGACGACTGGAACGGCCTGGACGCGGCGACGCGGGTGTTCCTGCTGAGCGGGGTGGTGCTACTGGTGCTGCACCTGCCGGCGACAGCGCCCCGAGCGGCGGCCGAGGAGTCGTAGGGACCGGCGCGGTTGTCTGACGACCGTCTGACAACCGTCAAGCCGACTACTTGACGACCGTCACCTCGGTGCCCGTGTCCCCGAAGGCCCAGAGGGCGGTGCCGTCCGCCTTGGACATGCGGATGCCGCCTGTCTGGACGCCGGACGCGGGCTGCGGTGAGGCGCCGTCGACGGCGTTGGAGAAGGCGATCGAGAGCCCGGATCCGGTGGCGAAGAACATGACGTGCTCGATCGCGACGCCGTCGGAGCCGGTCCGGGCCTCGACCCGCTGCCCCACCGTGTACTTCCCGGGGTCGGGGCTCACCGATCCCGGCCACACCGCGAACGTACGGCGGGTCTGCTCGCTCGCGTCGATGAGCCAGACCCGCTTCAGCCCGAGCGAGTAGACGACCCGACGCCCGGTCCCCGACCCGTCCGGCACGGCCGCCTCGACGGGCCGGCTGGGCTTGGCGGAGGGCTTCGCCGACGCGGAGGCGTTCGGCCTGGCGGCGGCGGTGGCGTGGGGCTGCGGACCTTGCTCGGCCTTGACCGCCAGTACGGCGACGGCGGCGATCGCGCCCAAGGTCAGACCGGTGACCCAGACCGATGAGGGAAGCCGTCGGGCAGCCACGGTCACGCATCTCCTCAGCTACGGAACCCGCCGCCGGGTACTCCGCCGGGGGTCGGATCATCGTACTCCGACGCGCATGCCCTCCCTGGACGGTCGAGGACCGGGGAGGGGCGTCCGGCGGGCGGCGAGGGTGTCAGTTCTGGTGGACGACGTTGCGGCCGGGGCCGCCGCTGAGGGCGTCCTTGCCGGGACCGCCGTACAGCTTGTCGTTGCCGCTGTTGCCCTGGATGGTGTCGTTGCCGCTGTTGCCGTAGAGGACGTCGTTGCCCGGGCTGCCGTAGATCAGGTCGTTGCCGGTGCCACCGCGGATCGTGTCGTCGCCGGTCCCGCCGGTCAGGGTCTGCCGGCCCGCGCCCCCGGAGATGAGGTCATTGCCCGTGCCCCCGTCCACGCGGCTTCCCTCACCGTCGGCGGAGATCATGTCCTTGCCGTCCTGGCCCCAGGCCCTCCCCCGGTCGTGCACGGTGATGTTGTCGTCGCCGGGTCCGCCGTAGACGAGGTTGTGTAGCGACCTGCGGCTGACGGGGCGAGTGGACATGGCACAACCTCCACGAGGGACAAGCGGCTTCAACACCCAGGTGACTCGCGACGGATACCGAGGGTTGCGCACAAAGAATCCGCACAGCCTCGCCAGAGTGATTGACGAGCAGGGTGGGGCGATCTACCTTCTGATCGACTTTCCGAACCTAGTTCGAAATTTCGACCAATTCGCCCTCCTGGCTGCACTTTCACGTCCCCGATCACCCCATACGTTCCATACGTGACGCGCAGCCGCTCACTCCGCTCCCGGACCAGCACCCGCACACCCCCGTAGCCGCACCCGCTTGGAGACCCAGATGAGCGCACGACCCCAGCCGTCCCGCCGTCTCTTCCTCGGCATGGCCGCCACCGCCCCGCTCGCCGCGTCCGGCGTGCTCACTCTCGGCGCCGGCACCGCCCACGCGGCCGACTCCGCGTACGTGATGTGCTACTTCACCGAGTCGACGAGCCTCGGCGCGGGCACCGACTACGGCCTCCACCTGGCCGTCAGCCCGGACTCGCTCAACTGGACACCGCTGAACCAGAACAACCCCGTGGTCACCCCCACCGCGGGCGCCCTCGGTCTGCGCGACCCGTTCCTCATGCGCAAGCAGGACGGCACGTTCGTCGCCATCGCCACCGACCTCAAGGGCACGGACTGGTCGTACAACAGCCAGTACATCCATGTCTGGGACTCGGCCGACCTGCGCACCTTCACCGGCTACCGGCGCCTGAAACTCCACGACATGACCACGCACAGCTGGGCACCGGAGGCGTTCTGGGACGCGGGCCGGGGCCAGTACGCGGTGATCTACTCGGCGGTCAACTCCAGCGGCCACAACGTGATCATGGTCAACTACACGAGTGACTTCGTCACGGCGTCGGCTCCGCAGGTCTTCTTCGACCCGGGCTACGACGTGATCGACGGCGACATGGCGGTCGGGGTGGGCGGCTACAACTACCTGTTCTTCAAGAAGAACCAGACCCTCGTCTCCGCCCGCTCGACGACCCTCAACCCGGGCAGCTTCACCGAGTACAGCGCGGGCGTTGCTCACGGCGGCACGGAAGCCCCGACCGTCTTCAAGTCGCTGTCGTCGAACACCTGGTACCTGTGGGGCGACACCTACACGCCCAACGGCGTCTTCTACGCCTGGCAGACCTCCGACCTGGCCTCCGGCACCTGGACCGCGCTGGACCAGAAGACCTACACGCAGCCGGTCAACTCCAAGCACTGCGGCGTCACGACGATCACGACGACCGAGTACAACAACCTGCTCACCAAGTGGGGCGCCCCGGCCTGGAACCGCCTCAAGTCGTACAACTACCCGGCCCGTTACATCCGCCACGCCAACTACATCGGCCGCATCGACGAATACCCCTTCGACCTGTACACCGACTCGGAGTGGAAGCTCGTCCCGGGCCTGGCGGACAGCACCGGCATCTCCTTCCAGTCGGTCAACTACCCCACCCGCTACCTCCGGCACTACAACTACGCCCTCCAACTCGACGTCAACGACGGCACGTCGACCTTCGCCGGAGACGCGACCTTCTACCGCACGGCGGGCCTGGCGGACAGCTCCTGGGCATCCTTCCGCTCGTACAACAACCCGACGCGGTACATACGCCACTCGAACTACGTCCTGCGCATCGACCCGATCTCGACGACGACGGAGAAGCAGGACGCCACGTTCCGGGTGGGGTACTGAGGTTGGACGGGGGGTGAGTGTCCCCGCGTTCGGCAACGACGGGTCCCGCCCGCTTCGGGCGGGGTCTCGGGGAGAACTCCCGGATGGAGTGCGGGGCTCGACCGATGTCCTCGTACACCTATGACCGGTAGGACGCCTGAAGGCGGCCTGGCTGTCACAGTAGGCCGCTACGCTCCCCGGCCATGAGCGACGCATCCCGGCGAGAGGCTATGCGCGACGCGTCCGTCATCGTGGCCTGGGACGAGGACGGCACGGCCGCCGTCCTGACCGCCGAATTCCCGCAGCACGGCGGCGAGTTCGTGTTCCTGCCCGGGGGACGCAGGGAGCCCGGCGAGACGCCGGAAGAGTGCGCGAGGCGCGAGCTGCGCGAGGAAGCCGGCGTCAGCGCGCAGACCTGGCGGCCTCTGGGCTCGTACGCCATCACGCTGGACTCCCCTGCCCGTATCCACCTCTACCTGGCCGAAGGTCTCGCCTGTGGCCCGCAAGAACTCGCGTTCGGCGAGGGGCACTTCAAGCTCGCGTGGTGGCCGATGTCTGACGCGATCCGGGCCGCCGCCGAGGGGCGCTTCCTGCTGCAAGGGGGCCCGCTGGCACTGCTCCTGGCCCAGCAGGTCACGGCAGCCTGACAGAGCACATCCCCGGCTGCGTCGGGGAGGGCTGAACCGTCCCGTAACGGGTAGCAGAACTGTGGACGGCGCCGGCCGGTATCGAGGGATGGAGTCGCATGCCAGGCATGATCGAACGTATCAAGCAGTTCGCACGGAGCCCTCAAGGGCGCCGTGCGGTCGAGCAGGCGCGGCGGGCCGCAGCCGATCCTCGTCGGCGGAGCCAGGCCATGCGCCTGTTGAGTAAGTTCCGCGGACGTCGCTGACGACCACATACGCCGCGTGCAACGCGGGGCTCGGCCGGTTCGGTGAGTTGGGAGAAGTGCTGCTGGCGCCGTACGGGGCAGTGCGGCTCTGGGACTTGGCACTGCCCCGCGTGCGAGCGGGCGTGTAACCGGACCGGAGGAGCTACGGCCTCAGCGCACCGTCGAACTGGATCCAGGCCGACCAGCTGCCACCAGGGCTGGCCTGGGAGCGATGCCATACCTGACCCGCGCTGTTGACGCCGAACAGCTCGATCCGGCCGTTGGCGTTGGTCTCTGCCGCGACCTGTGTCAGTCCGCCGTCGAGCTGGACCCAGGCCGACCAGGAACCACCGATCGACGTCTGCGAGCGGGTGTAGATCTGCCCCGCACTGTTGGAACCGAAGACCTGCAGGCGACCATCCGCGTTACGAGCCGCCGCGATCGAGTCCAAAGCACCGTCGAACTGGACCCAGGCCGACCAACTCCCACCAGGGGTGACCTGCGAACGGTGCCATACCTGACCCGCGCTGTTCACCCCGAACAGCTCGATCCGGCCGTCGGCGTTCGTCTCCGCCGCGACCTGTGACAGCCCGCCGTCGAGCTGGACCCACGCCGACCAGGAACCACCGATCGACGTCTGCGAACGGGTGTAGATCTGCCCCGCACTGTTGGAACCGAAGACCTGCAGGCGACCATCCGCGTTACGAGCCGCCGCGATCGAGGTCAACGCACCGTCGAACTGCACCCAGGCCGACCAGCTCCCACCAGGCGTGACCTGCGAACGGTGCCACACCTGTCCCGCGCCGTTCACGCCGAACAGCTCGACGCGCCCGTCGGCGTTCGTCTCCGCCGCGACGGAACGCAACCCGCCGTCCAACTGGGCCCAGTTGGACCAGCTGCCGCCGATCGTGGTCTGCGAACGGTTGTAGATGTTGTCGGCAGTGTTGGTTCCGAACAGCTCCAGCCGCCCGTCCGCGTCCCGGGCGGAGGCTATGGAGGAGCCGTACGCGGAGACCGCGACTGCGGGGGCGACGCCCTTCGCGGGCACGGCCGCCGAGGCCGAGCCGGATAAACCGATGGCCGGCGCGGCGATCAGCACTGCCGAAATCGCCGAAACCGTTGCGGACAGCACCCGTCGACGGATTCGTCTGTCGGGATTTCCCATGCGACTGACCTGCTTTCTGGTTCAGGAACAGAAACGGGAACAGAAAGTGGAACAGGAACAGGAACAAGCGACCCTAGGACCGGGGCACAGAAAAAGCTGGACGATTTCTGGACGTCACGTCGCTCACATAGCGCCAAACGTCGACGCTCACCCGCCCCATTTGCCGCTGCCCGCCTCTCGGTTGGTCAGGTCAGTCAGGTCGGTTGAGTCGGTCAGGTCGTCACGAACGTCGTCACGCTGCGAGCCGGCAGCATGGCGGTGAAGGAGCCGTTCGACACGCCGGATGCGCCCTGGGGCGCGACATTCCTGCTCCCGTCGGTCAGCCAGGACGAGACGCCGGACAGCGTGCCGCTCGCCAGGGTGAACTGCTGACTCACCGCGGAGGCCCCCTTGTTGACGGCGACGACCACGACCGAGGAACCACTGCCACTGCCCCGGTACGCCGAGACGTAGACGTCGGCCACCGGTTTCGCCGTCGCCTCGATACGCACGTGACCGGGCCGGACGAACCTGGCGAACTGGGCCATGCAGGCGCCGCGCTTGCTGATCCCGCCGTCCTCGCGCATCGGACCGTAACTGCGCCGGATGTACCACCAGATGTACGCCTGGAACTCGGCGTCCACCATGGCGTGATGGATGTGCTCCCCCACGTCGAGCGCGCGGGGCCAGAGGTCCGCCGAGTCGCTGCTGTTGGGGTAGTAGACCTCGGTCATCCAGAGTTCCTTGCCCGCACCCTTCTGCTTGAACAGGGGATAGGGGAAGTTGGCGTACGGCGTTCCGTAGAGGTGGGCCCCGATCACGTCCACGTTCGCGAGTGCCGCCGCGTCGTTGAGGATCGGGTCCGACATGTTCTTCAGGTACTGGAAGGACTCCGGCGCGATGACCCTGGTGCCGATCGAGCCGGCGTTCTCCCGCAGGAAACGGGCCATTTCCGCAGGGGTCCACCACGTCCAGTCCTGTGCGTAGTCGGGCTCGTTCTGTACCGATATGGCGTACAGATTCACTCCGTTGTTCCGCAGGTGGGTGGTGAAGTCGTTGAGGTGCTGGGCGTAGGCGCCGTACATGTCGTACCTGAGACGTCGGGCGTTGGTCTGGCTGCCGTGGACGAAGGTCTCGACCATGGAGGCGGGAGGATTCCACGGCGAGGCGATGACGGCCACCCCGAGTTCGGCCGCGCGTCTCGCCGTCGCCAGGTCACGGCTCCACGCCGCCCGGTCCTCGGGCACCGGGATCCGCAGCAGCGACAGTCCGAGCCGCCCCTCTCCCGTGCCGAACGCCGTGTCCCGCTGGGCAGTTGTGAGGTCGCCGATCCAGGCCGTGTGGTTCATGCCTCCGAAGCCCCGGATCGTCTGGCGGCGCGCCGACGGGTCGATTACCACCGTGGCGGCGGCCGTCGCCGGAGCCGCCGCGACTTTCGAAGCACCGGCGGCCGAAGCCGCGGCGGTGAGGACCGGCAGGGCCCCCATCGTCGCCAGGACCTTCCTGCGACTCGGTGACCCCTGGCGCCCGTTCGCGGGCTGGTTCTGGCTGTGCGTCATGTCTCCTCCTGACCTGCCTGCTGGCTACCTGCGCCGATCCGGACCGTCGCCGTCCCAATGGGAGCGCTCCCACAAGGAAAGGAGTGACTGCACAACGCGCCATTCTCGACGTGCGGGCCCGTGCGCCGGTCAGCCCTCCGACCCGCGCGTCTCACGGCTCCGAGCAGCGCGGACGACACCCGGCGGCACGGCGGGGAGACGACCGTCCGCCCGTCCGACACGTCCCGGACCGGGGTGATCCCAGCGTTCACATCGGGATACGGCAGAGCACGGCGGATGACCGGTTTCGCACGCTACGACAATCGCGGCGTCGCGCTATGGCAACGACCCTCGGCCTCAACGTCCCCTGGGCCGAGCCACCCCCAGCAACGACTCCACCAGCGCCGGGAGTACCCGGGCGAAATCGGCGGGGAAGTCGTGCCCCAGGCCGGGAATCGTCTCCAGCGTGACGTCCGACCCGGCGTCGGCGAGCAGCGCGTGGGCGTCGTAGACCTCGGGGGTGACGTCGGTGTCCTCTTCCCCCACCAGGATCCGGCCCCGCACCGCACCCTGCGCGGCCACCGCGCGCCACTCCCCGTCGAGGTGATCCGGAGTGAGGGCCGGGGCCACCGCCAGGAATCCGGAGGGACGTGCCGCCGCGTCGGACAGGGCCCACAGGACGGCCACACGGGCGCCCGCCGAGAAGCCCGCCGCCAGCAGTGGCAGGACCCTCTCGGCCTCCGCCAACTCGGCCAGGGAGGCGGTGATGTCCCGGACGGCGAGGTCGGTGTCGGGCCAGCTTCGGTATCGCGGGGTCGATCGCTGGGAGGAGTCGACGGCGACGAGGACGAGGCCCGCGTCCACCGCGGCGGCCCACTGTTCCGCGGCCAGGGCGGCGTCCTGGTCGGCTCCGTGCAGGGCGACCAGGACACCTCGGGGGGTGCCTGGCGGTCGGCGTACGACGGGAGGAAGAGTAACTCCGGTTGCGTTCGCATGCCGGGCCGTCGACTCGCGCAACAGCGGGGCGAACCCCTCAAGGTCACGTACGGCGGCCAGGTCGTCGTCATCGACCAGGATCGCGGGACTCCACCAGGCGCCGTCGGCGAGCGCGGCGCGCAGCTCCGCGAGCGCGTCCTCGGCGCGGCCGGTGAGCGTCAGCAGACAGGCCGCCAGGTGTGCGGTGTCCGCACGACGCGAGGGGATCCGGGGAGCCTCGTCCTCCACCACCTTCAGAGCGTCGGCCAACCGCCCCTCGCCGTACAACCGTGACACCGTCTCGTCGAGCGCGCGGTAGAGCGCCTCCTGGCCTGCCTCGCCTGCTTGACCGTCCATCGGCCCATCGAATCACGGCGGCGAGCAGCAGGACGCTAGATTTCAGGTGGGCTGCTGAGTGGGCTACCGACCAGGAGGGGGCAGTCGACCGTGGTGCTCAAGGTGCGAGGTGTCGTCCTGCCCGAGCGGGAGCAGCGGACCTTCTGGATCGACGGGGGCCGGTTGTGGACCGAGCCCGTCCCGGGGGCGGGTTCGGATGCCGAACTCGTCGTGGACGGCGGCTGGTTGCTGCCCGGGCTCGTCGATGCGCACACCCATCCCGGTGCGGAGGGCGTAAAGGACCCGTTCAGTGACGAGACGCTACGTCGGCACCTGACCGATCACCGGGACGCGGGCGTACTGCTCGTGCGCACGCCGGGGTCGGCCGCCCGCATCCCGGCCTGGGTGGACGAGGATCCGAAGCTGCCGCGTGTTCGCTCGGCGGGGCGTTGGCTGGCCACGCCCGGCCGGTTCTTCCCCGGGTTCGGGCGGGACGTGAGCGAGGCCGGCCTCGTGGACGCCGCCGTCGAGGAGGCCAGGGCGTCCTCGGGCTGGTGCAAGGTCATCGCCGACTGGAAGTACGACGCGCCTGCGCTGCCGCTGGAGACCCTCACCGCCGTCGTGGAGGCGGTGCACGCCGTCGGCGGCCGGGTGGCAGCGCACTGCCAGACCGCAGACGGCTGCCGCAACGCCGTGCTGGCCGGGGTCGACAGCCTGGAGCACGGGATGCATCTGGACTCCGGCCTGGTCGACCGGATGGCGGCCCAAGGGACCGCGCTGGTACCGACGTTGAGCGTCTTCGGTGCCGGTGCCGAGCGGCGGCGGGCCGCCGAGCGGAGCGGCGCCCGGGACTGGTGGCTGGCCGGATGGGAGGGCATGCTGCCCAGCGTCCGGGCGGCGTACGAAGCCGGTGTCACCGTCCTGGCCGGCACGGACAGCTTCCCGTGCGGCACCGTCGCCTCCGAGGTCGGGTGGCTCGTGCGGGCAGGCCTGCCCGCCGAAGAGGCGCTGGGCGCGGCATCCTGGTCGGCCCGTTCCTGGCTCGGCCTGCCCGGCCTGGCGGACGGAGCCCCCGCCGACCTCGTCGCCTACGACACCGACCCGACACGAGACGCGTCCGCGCTGGCCCGGCCGAGCCGGATCATCCTGCGGGGTCGGGTCGTCGCCTAAAGGGCTGGTGCAGGGGTGAACGTAGGGGACGCGACCGTAGAAGGGGGACCGCCGTCGTTCGAGGTCAGTCCAGCACAGGCAGCAGCTCCGGGAGATGCCCGTCCGACAGGGCCGCTGCCTGCTGGCGTTCCTCCGTGACCTCCCCGTAGAGGGTGGTCCGGGGCTTCGCGGGCCGCCCGGCGGCCTCCGCCACCGCGATCAGGTCCTTGACCGACTTGTAGGAGCCGTACGACGACCCCGCCATGCGCGAGATCGTCTCCTCCATCAGCGTGCCGCCCAGGTCGTTCGCGCCCGAGCGGAGCATCTCCGCCGCGCCCTCCGTGCCCAACTTGACCCAGCTGGTCTGGATGTTGGGGATGTGGGTGTGCAGGAGGAGGCGGGCCATGGCGATGACCGCCCGGTTGTCGCGCATCGTCGGGCCGGGGCGGGCGATGCCCGCGAGGTAGACCGGTGCGTTGGTGTGGATGAAGGGCAGGGTGACGAACTCCGTGAAGCCGCCCGTCTGTTGCTGGATGCGGGCCAGGGTGCGGAAGTGGCCCAGCCAGTGGCGGGGCTGGTCGACGTGGCCGTACATCATCGTCGAGGAGGAGCGGATGCCCAGCTCGTGGGCGGTCGTCACCACCTCGATCCAGGTGGCCGTCGGCAGCTTGCCCTTCGTCAGGACCCAGCGGACCTCGTCGTCGAGGATCTCCGCCGCCGTGCCGGGGATCGTGTCGAGGCCGGCTTCCTTCGCGGCCGTCAGCCATTCACGGATCGACATCCCGGTGCGGGTCGCGCCGTTGACGACCTCCATGGGCGAGAAGGCGTGGACGTGCATGCCGGGTACCCGCTCCTTCACCGCCTTCGCGATGTCGAAGTACGCGGTGCCCGGCAGGTCGGGGTGGATACCGCCCTGCATGCAGACCTCAACCGCCCCCAGATCCCAGGCCTGTTGGGCGCGGTCCGCCACCTGGTCCAGGGACAGCGTGTACGCGTCGGCGTCCGTGCGGCGCTGCGCGAAGGCGCAGAAACGGCAGCCGGTGTAGCAGACGTTGGTGAAGTTGATGTTCCGGGTGACGATGTAGGTGACGTCGTCGCCGACCGCCGACTTCCGTACGTCGTCGGCCACTTGGCACAGCGCGTCCAGGGCGGGACCGTCCGCGTGGAACAGCGCCAGCGCCTCGTCGTCGGTGAGCTTCGTCGGGTCGTCGGCCGCCGTGCGCAGCGCCTGGCGTACGTCCGTGTCGATGCGCTCCGGCACCATCCCGGGCGCCGCCGCCTCGCGCAGGGCGCCCCAGTCGCCGTACACCTCGTCGAAGTCCTCGCGCCGGTCCGACGTACGGCCGTCGGTGTCGATCGTGGTGTGCAGGTCGGTGCGGCCGGACGACACGAACACCTCCTCCGGCTCCTGCCACGGGTGGCCCTCGACGACCGCGTCCTCGCGGGCGAGGCCCGTCTCCGGGTCCGCGAGTGCTCGTACGTGCGGGAGCAGACGCGGGTCGAGCCAGGGCTCCCCTCGCTGCACGAACTCCGGGTAGACACAGAGGCGTTCGCGCAGCTCGAAGCCGACCGCTGCCGACTTCCCCCGCAACTCCTCGATCTGGGGCCAGGGGCGTTCCGGGTTGACGTGGTCGATGGTGAGCGGGGAGACGCCGCCCCAGTCGTCGATGCCGGCGCCGATCAGCCGCTCGTACTCGGAGTCGACGAGGTTGGGCGGGGCCTGGAGGCAGGCGCTCGGGCCCATGATGTGGCGGGCCACGGCCACCGTCGCGATGAGTTCGTCGAGTTCCGCGTCCGGCATGCCGCGCATCGCGGTGTCCGGCTTGGCGCGGAAGTTCTGGATGATCAGTTCCTGGATGGAGTGGTAGGCGCGGGAGACCTTGCGGAGGGCGAACAACGACTCCGCCCGCTCCTCGTACGTCTCGCCGATCCCGATCAGAAGGCCCGAGGTGAAGGGGACGGACGACCGGCCCGCGTCCTCCAACACCCGTAGCCGTACGGCGGGTTCCTTGTCCGGGGAGCCGTAGTGCGGGCCGCCCGGCTCGGACCAGAGGCGGGTGGCCGTCGTCTCCAGCATCATGCCCATGCTGGGGGCGACGGGCTTCAGCCGCTGGAAGTCGGTCCAGGACATCACCCCGGGGTTGAGGTGGGGCAGCAGGCCCGTCTCCTCCAGGATGCGGATCGAGATGGCGCGGACGTACGCGATCGTGTCGTCGTAGCCGTGCGCGTCGAGCCACTCACGCGCCTCCGGCCAGCGGTCCTCGGGCTTGTCGCCGAGGGTGATCAGCGCTTCCTTGCAGCCGGCGGCGGCGCCGCGGCGGGCGATGTCGAGAACCTCGTCCGGGGACATGAACATGCCGTGTCCGGCCCGGCGGAGTTTGCCGGGGACGGTCACGAAGGTGCAGTAGTGGCACTTGTCCCGGCAGAGGCGGGTCAGGGGGATGAAAACGCTCTTCGAATACGTGATGACGCCGGGGCGGCCCGCGGCCTCCAGGCCGGCGTCCCGGACGCGGGCCGCGGACGCGGTGAGGTCGTCGAGGGCCTCACCACGGGCCTGGAGCAGCACCGCCGCCTCACCGACGTCGAGGGCGACGCCGTCCCGGGCACGTTTGAGGGCGCGACGCATGGAGTTCTCGGTCGGGCCGGTGGCGCCGGGGCGCTCGGTGGGGCCGGTTCCGGAAATCTCGGGAGTCGTCATCCTTCGAGCATACGATCGGTTTGATCAGGTATTACAGGACCGCCCTGTCCGTTCTGGGTGCCGAACGTCACAGGGCGGCACTGGCGTCTACACGTACTCCGCGTACCCGTCCAGCAGGCCCAGCACCTCGGCCTCGCCGGCCGGCGGCAGCTGCACCACGCACTCCTCGATGCCCAGCTCCGCGTAGTGGGCGAGCTTCCCCGGGCTCGGCTGGACGGCGTACGGGACGACCTGGAGCGCGGCCGGGTCGCGGCCCGCGTCCGCCCACACCGACCGCAGCACGGGCAGCGACTCAGACAGGCCGCGCCCGCCGATCGGCAGCCAGCCATCCGCGTACTCGCTGATGTGAGCGAACAGTTTCGGCCCGGCCGAGCCGCCGATGAGGGTACGGGGGCCGACGACCGGCCCGCGCGCCTTCTGGACCGGCTTGGGGTACGCGGTGCTCGCCCGTACGCTCCCGAACTCCCCCTCGTAAGCGGTCGGTTCGTCCGCCCACAGGGCGCGCATCAGCGCCATCCGGTCCCGGGTCAGGTCACGCCGCGTACGCCACTCCACGCCGTGGTCGGCGGCCTCCTCGACGTTCCAGCCGTAGCCGAGACCGAGGGTGAAGCGTCCGCCGGAGAGGTGGTCCAGGGTCGCGATCTGCTTGGCGAGGTCGATCGGGTCGTGCTGGGCGACGAGCGTGATGCCCGTGCCGAGGGCGAGCCGCTCGGTGACGGCGGCAGCCTGCCCGAGCGCGACGAAGGGGTCGAGCGTACGGCCGTACTCGGGCGGCAGGTCGCCGCCCGCCGGGTACGGGCTGGTCCGCTCGACCGGGATGTGCGTGTGCTCGGGCAGGTACAGCCCGGCGAACCCGCGCTGTTCCAGCTCACGGGCGAGTCGGGTCGGGGTGATCGTCTCGTCGGTGAGGAAGATCGTGACGGCTAGGCGCATGGACATATCTCTACCGGCCGGTTCCTCGTCTGTCCATACCGACCGGTCGGCATCGGTCGAACATCACTCACCACCGCTCACCACCGCTCGGGTCGCCCCCTGTGCGCCGCAGGCTCGAAAGGCGGCGATTTTGCTGTCTTGTACGGGAGTTCACCCCCGGGTACGACGGTGAGCGGAGCACCACTGCATCACCCACGTCACACCCCGACACCCTGGGAGCAGCAGCATGTGCGAGGACGACCACGGAACCAGCACGGGAACCGGCACGGGAAACAGCATGGCCAGACGCGCTCTCTTCGCGACGGGAGCCGCCGCCGCGCTTACGTTGGGAAGCGTGACCTTCTCCCACGGCACCCCGGCCGAAGCGGCGGACGGCGACGCCGACCGGGCGGAGCCCCCGACAGGGACCGCCGCGTCCCGGACGGAGACCAGGACCGTGAGCGGCACGCTGCCCACCGGCTCACCCGACTTCGTCTATCTGCCCGTCGAAATCCCGCACGGCGTACGGGAGTTGAGGGTCGCGTACAGCTACGACCGCCCGCCCGTCCCGGCCGGTACCGCGGGCAACGCGCTCGACATCGGTGCCTTCGATCAGCGTGGCACCGACCTGGGCGGCAAGGGCTTCCGGGGCTGGTCGGGCGGGGCGCGCACCGAGTTCTTCGTCCGCGCGGACGACGCCACGCCCGGCTACCTCCCCGGCCCGGTGAAGGCGGGGACCTGGCACATCGCGCTGGGCCCCTACACGGTCTCCCCGCAGGGCCTGGCCTACGAGATCACCATCACGCTGACCTACGGCGAGCCCGGCGACGCCGTCGACCCGGTCTACCCGCCGGAGCGCGCCAAGGGGCGGGGCCGGGCCTGGTACCGGGGCGACTGCCACCTGCACTCCTGGTACTCGGACGGGCGCCGCACCCCGGCCGAGATCGCGGCCCTGGCGCGGGCGGCGGGCCTGGACTTCATCAACAGCTCGGACCACAACACCCATTCAGCGCACGCCCATTGGGCCTCGGAGGCCGGAGACGACCTCCTGATCATGGTGGGCGAGGAGGTGACGACCCGCAACGGTCACGTGGTCGCGCTCGGCACCGATCCGGGCACGTTCGTCGACTGGCGCTACCGGGCCCGCGACAACCGCTTCGGCAAGTACGCGCGCCAGATCCGCCGCGCCGGCGGCCTGGTGGTCCCGGCCCACCCGCACGCCACCTGCGTCGGCTGCAACTGGAAGTTCGGCTTCGCGGAGGCGGACGCGGTGGAGGTGTGGAACGGCACCTACTCGCCCGAGGACGAGGTGGCGCTCGCCGACTGGGACGGCATGCTCGTGGCGTCCGTGAGATCCGCGAGGGAAGGTGCCTCGGGCGGGCGGGCGTGGATTCCTGCCATGGGCAACAGCGACGCCCACCGCGACCCCGACCCGGTGGGCGTCCCGCAGACGGTGGTACTCGCCGAGGACCTGACCCGGGAGGCGATCCAGGAGGGGCTGCGGGCAGGCCGCTCGTACGTCGCCGAGTCCAGGTCGGTCGCCCTCACCTTCACGGCGTCCGGCCCGAAGGGCGAACACGCGGACATCGGGGGCCGGTTGAAGGTCGCCGAGGACGCCCCGGTGACCGTCCGCCTGGAGGTGTCCGGCGCCCCGCGCTGCACGGTCCGCTTCGTCACGGACCAGGGCGTCCTGTTCACGAGCGGGGTCCTGCCTGTGGCGGGCGCGGGGGTCGTGGAGTGGCGTACGACGGCCCAGTACGCGGCGTACGTCCGGGCGGAGGTGCGGCACGAGGCCGTACTCGCACCTCTGCCCGGGGCGTTGGCCGCGTTCACGAACCCGATCTTCCTGGGCCGGTAACAGGGTCGGATCAGGAGGCGTCGGTGCCGGACTTGCGGCGCCGTACGACGTACACGGCACCGGCACCGAGGACCACGGCCGCGCCGCCCACACCGGCGATCACCGGGAGCGCGGAGGAGGAGCCGGTGTGGGCGAGGTCGCCGGTGGGGGTGGGGCCGGGGGTGACCGGTGCGGTGGTGCCGGCCTGGGGAGTGGGGGTGTTGCCGCCGGTGCCGCTGGTGGGCGTGGAGGTGGCTCCACCGTCTCCGGTGTCCGTGCCGGGCTTGTGGATGGTGAAGGCCCAGTGGTCCCCGTATTCACACACACCCTTGTTCTCGGGGATGCCATAGGTAGAGGCCTCCAGATAGCCGTACCCGATGTTCTCGTGTTCGAGGTCGGGGAAGCGTCCGTAGGGCATGTTTTTGCTGACCCTGATGCGCACAGCGACGTTCGTCGTCTTGTGGGGGGCCACGTCGTAGTAGCCGAGCAACGAGCCGCCGATCTGCACCTCGTCCCACCAGACACCCTTCCAGGTACGGGACTTGGCATCCCACTCCTGGAGATTGACGTACTCCAGCACTTCGTTCGGCAACGTTCCGTCGGGGGCGTTATTGTGCGCCATCCTCTTCAGCTCGACCTGCACCTTCTTGAGCGCGATGTCCGAGCGGTTCTCCAGCTTGAACGTCATCTCGCGCCACACACTGTCCGCGACCAGCTTGTTGGTCCTGGCGGAAATGGTGGTTCGCAGGATCTTGTCGTCCTTGCCCGGCTCACTGGGGCACTCCTGCTCCCCGTCGGCAGGCGGCACGGACACGGACGGGGAGGCGGACACCGACGGTGAGGCGCTCGCCGAGGCCGAAGCCGACGCGGACGCCGAATCGGACGGGGACGGCGACGCGGACTCACTCGACGTCGGCGCCGAGGCCGACGGGCTCGGCGACTCCGTGGCGTACGCGGTGGTCGTCGTGACCGTTGCGGACAGCAGCGCAGCCGGGATCAGGGCGGCGGCTACCGCCAGGGCAGGGCGCGCCAGGGCACGGCGAGAATTCATGAAGTGGCCCCCGGTGAATAGGAAGCGGACAGCGCGAAACGCACACTCCCCGCGCAAGTTCCAATGACACCTGTGTGACCTCTGTGGCGCCCCGATGGTTGTGACGAATCGCGGACGGCTGCCGTTGATACGGTCCGGCCATGGCTGAGACACAAGGCACACAGGGCGCACAGGGCACTACCGTCACCGCGGACGACGTCGACCATGCCGTGCGTTCGGCGGTCAGTGCCCTGCGTGGGGCGGAGGCTGCCGACTGGGGCGCCCACGCCGGTTCACTGGAGTGGGACTGCTGGGAGACCGTCGAGCACCTGGCCGACGACCTGTTCTCGTACGCCGCTCAACTGGGCCCGGACAAGCCGCCGTTGGACACCCACATCCCGTTCGTTTGGAGCCGCAGGAAGCCGGGCGGCCCGGCGAACGTCATTTTCGCCGACCGCGAGGCGGGGCCGGCCGGGCTGCTCCAGGTGCTGGAGGCGAGTGGCGCCCTGCTGACGGCCATCGTCCGGACCAAGTCGCCGACCGTCCGGTCGCACCACATCTTCGGCGCGACCGATCCCGAGGGCTTCGCCGCCATGGGCATCCTGGAGACCCTGGTGCACACGCACGACGTCGCCGAGGGCCTCGGCATCCCCTGGGCGCCCGACGCCGAGTTGTGCGACCGGGTACTGTTCCGCCTCTTCCCGGACGCTCCGACCGACACGGAACGCTGGCCCACCCTCCTGTGGGCCACCGGCCGAGCGGAGCTCCCGAACCGACCGCGCCTCACGAAGTGGCGCTGGCACGGTGCACCCCGCACATCCGGTACGCCCGGTGAGTCCGGTACACCTCAGAATGCGCAGGGAGCGGATTCGTCACGGTCCGAGGCCTGACTCGTCTTCGCACGCACTCACGCGGACGCCAACTCGGCTACGACGGCCGCGTGATCGGACGGCCAGATGCCGTCCACGGCCCCGTGGCCAGCCCGTTCCACCTTCCGAACATGCTCGAGCCCACCCCGTCCCGGCGGCCTGACGAAGACGTAGTCGATCCGCGCGCTGGGGCCGAACCCGGCGGCGACATACGGGTTGCTGGCGTCCCAGGTCGCGGCGGGAGCCGCAGGATCGGCCAACTCCCAGGCGTCCAGGAAGACTTGGCCGGGGACAGCCGGGGCGGTCTTGTAGCCGCCGAAGAGTCGGATCTCGTCGGAGTCGGGCCAGGCGTTGAAGTCGCCGGTGATGACAGGCGGATAGGCGGTGCCGTCACGTCGCTTCGCCACGAACTCCGCGAGGGCGGTGACCTGTTGGCAGCGGACCGCCGAGGCGTGGGACGCGGAGGTGAGGTGGGTCGTGAAGAAGGGGACATGGTGGCCGGGGGCGGCGAGCCGGGCGTAGAGAGCCAGGCGGCCGTCGTTCAGCTCGTCCGGGGCCGGCAACCGCATCGCCTCGCTCTCGACGACGGGCCAGCGGCTCAGCACCGCGTTGCCCACGTCGACCTTCTCGCCCCCGATCCGCCGCTGCCAACGCTCGGGTGCCTCGGAGGGGGCCCAGGTCCAGTGCAGTCCGAGTTCTTCGGCGATCCGGGCGGCGATGTTCTCGCCGTCGCACTCCCAGACCTCCTGAAGCCCGACCACGTCCGGCCGCAGCTCCCGCAGCACGGACAGAATCGCCTTCTGCCGCGCTTCCCAGGGCCCGAACCGCCACCAAAGGTTCCAGGTCACCACGCGCATACCCGCCACCGCCCACCCGTCTCGCCCAGCTGTCAGTCTCTGGGACACCATTCAAGAACACATCACGGCAGCGGCACGAACACAGGAGGCGCAAGAACAGATGTCCCGTTTCAGAGAGTTCCGGTTCAGGGCCGCCACCACCCTCCAGCGCCGGATCGGCAACCCCGTCACCCGCCGCCTCCCCTTCCAGACCCTCCTGGAGACCACGGGCCGCACCTCGGGCCTCCCCCGCGTCACCCCGCTCGGCGGTCGACGCGTCGGCGACACGTTCTGGCTGGTCTCGGAGTTCGGCGAGAAGTCGCACTACGTACGCAACATCAAGGCCGATCCCCGGGTACGGGTGCGGATCCGCGGACACTGGCACCCGGGCACTGCCCACCTGCTGCCGGACGACGACCCGATCGCCCGGCTGCGGACGCTGCCTCGCGTGAACAGCACGGGCGTACGGACCCTGGGGACACAGCTGTTGACGGTGCGGGTGGATCTGGAAGCAGCACACCGATGACGGACCTCGAAGGGCCGGGACAGCGAACGACGGACTGGAACGCGATCGCAGCGGGTCTGCGCCGACTCGGCGAGGAGGGCCGCCCGGCATCCGAGGCGGCGCGCTGGATGATGCGGGAGATGGGAGACGAACCCTGACGAGTCCGGCTTCGTCGACGTCGGGCTCCTCGCCGACCACCGCGACCTACGCGGTCACCATCCCGGGGTCACCAGGGCGGCTTCGGACTCCCCCGCCCTGAGCCTCATGAGCAGCTCGTCCGGGTCGAAGGGGACGCCGACGGGGTTCCGACGGAAGGACTCCGACTCTATGAAGGCGGTGACTTCGTCCGCCGTGTCGAAGTTGTCGATCTGCAGCTCGATGTTGTTGCCGTCCGGGTCGGCGTAGTACAGCGAGGTGGTGGGCCCGTGGTTGATCACGGTGACCGGCTCGACCCCACCTTTCGCGAGCCGCTCGTAGTTCTCGAGAAGATCGAGCAGCGACCCGTACGTAAAGGCGATGTGCATCAGGCCGTGCGGCGGCAGGGTGGACAGGTCGGCAGGAAGCGCGGCCGTGCCCGAACCCACGAACTCCCCGGCGAATTCTCCGAGGCTTTCGCCGCCGTGCTCCGCCGTCAGTTCCGCCATCCCGTCGGGGTCCGTCAGTGCGATCCGGTGGTGCTCGTCGTCGTACGTCAGAAACGCCACGGCAGGGTTCTCGTGGGCGACCCGCGCCTGCAGCACATCGAGGTACCAGTCCCGCATCTGCGTTAACTGCCGCGTCCACAGGACCACGTGCGCCAACTTCACCGGTGAGGCCATGATCTGCTCCTTATTCGTCGGTTGTCGATCGGGACCTGGGCGGCACGCTGCGGCCACGCTTACGCGGGCAGCTCCGCCCGGTGGGCCTCCAGTACGTCGCGGAGAGAGACCGGCGCGCGGCCGGTCAGGTCCTGGACGGCACTGCTCGGCTGATCGAGCCAGCCCTCGCGCGCGGCGGCTCCGAAGGACGCGATCCACGGGGCGACCGGCTCAGGCAGCCCGGCTGCGACCAACCCGGCGATCAGCGCGTCGTCGTCGACCTGGACGACCTCGACCGGTGCCCCGGTAATCGTCGTACCGAGTGCGGCGAGGTCGGCGGCGGAGAGCGCGGTGGGCCCGGTGATGTCGTAGGCCTGCCCGGCGTGCCCCTCGCCCGTCAGTACGGCGGCGGCCGCAGCGGCGCAGTCCTTGCGGGTGACGTAGGCGACGGCGCCGTCCCCCGCGTTGGTCACGAGCCGGCCCGAGGCGACGGCCTGGGCGACGGTCGCGATCTGGTTCTCGGCGTAGAGGTTGTTGCGCAGGAACGTCCACGCGAGCGGGCTCGCCCGCAGGGCCTCTTCGGTCTCCCGGTGCGCGTCGGCGGCGCCGGCCGGGTTGCCCTTCTCCGGGCGGTACATCGACGTGTAGATGACGTGCTTGACGCCGGCGGCGACCGCCGCGTCGATGGCCGCCCGGTGCTGCGCCACGCTCTGGCCGACCGCGTCGGTGCTGATGAGCAGCAGGCGTTCGACGCCTGCGAGCGCTTCCGCCAGTCCGTCCGGATCGTTGAAGTCGGCCGGCCGGACGTCGGCGCCACGGGCAGCGGCGTCGGCGAGCCCCTCCGGACTGCGCGTGAGCAGGACGACGTCGACGGGCGAGACCTGGTCGAACAGCAGGGCGGTGACCTGGCGGCCGAGGTGGCCCGAGGCGCCGGAGACAGCGAGATTCACGAGGTGCTCCTATTCGTAGTCAACACGAAGGCGAATATTTGTAGCCGTCGTGAGTACGAATAGAACTGTAGCAGGCATGGATGCGAATCTGCGAGAATGGCTGGATGAGCCGCCCCACCAACACCCAGTTCGCCGTCGGCGTGCACGTGCTCACGCTCCTCGCGGGCCGGCCCGACCAACCGATGAGCTCGGACGCCACGACCGACAGCGTCAACGCCAGCCCCGTGTACGTCCGCCGGGTACTCGGCCAGCTGCGTGAGGCCGGGCTCGTGATGTCCCGCTCCGGCCCGAACGGCGGCTGGACACTCGCCCGCACCCCCGCCGACATCACCCTCGGCGACGTATGGCGCGCGATCCAGGGGGCCGACCCGGTGCTCGCCCTGCACACCCCGGCCCCCGACTGCAACGTCGGCCGGTCGGTGCACAACACACTCGCCGACCTCGAACGCCGCACAGCGCGCGCCGTCGAGGACGAGCTGGACAGCGTGACGATGCAGGACGTGGTCCGCGACGCGATCGCCGCGACGCGGTCCTCATAGGGCCCGTTGCGAAGGTCCTGGTTCACCGGCGCCGGCCCCGCAGCGCCGCGCGGTGAGGCCCAGATCGCGGGGGCGGACCTGGGCCTCGTTCAGTAGCGGGTGACGCACGTCAGGACGTGGGTCATCCGGGTTCGGAGCTGTGTGGTCCGGTCAGCGGTTGAGGACTTCCTCGATCTTGGCGGCCACGCGCTCGGCCTGGATGTCACGGCCCTTTTCGTTCGGGTGTGCGTACCACGGGATCGGGGTCCCGAATACGACCTTGGAGCCCTCCAGCAGGCCGCCGATGCCCCGGTTGACGCCGTCGCACGCCGTGTTGTTCCCGGTGTGGTCGTAGAGGTCCACGAAGTCGGCGCCGGAGTCGTAGGCGGCCTTCTTCATGATGCCGTCGAGCCGCTTCTGGGCCTGGTCCAGGACGGGCAGCGCGTCCTGGGGGATGTCGGCGAACGGCAGTTCCGTCTGGCCGGGGGCCGCAGTCGCGCACTTGGTCGTGTCCTGGGGCACGAGTCGGGGGTAACCGACCAGGACCCGATCCGCGTACGGGGAGATGCCGCCCATGCCGTCGAGCATGTCCACCAGCTCGGATTCGACCTGCTCGGCCTTGTAGTCCAGCCATGCCTTTCCGTCGCCCGACGTGAAGAAGTCCGCGCACTCGTCGGCCGGGCTGTCCCGGTCCACCGGCTCTCCGGGCAGGGCCCCTCCCTGGTCGCCCCGGAGCGTGGCGGAGCACTGCTTGAGGATGTTGGTGAAGCCGAACGTGTTGCCGCCGATGCCGCCCACGAGCAGCCTCGTGTCGTCCTTGAGCGCGTCCCGCTGTGCCGGAGCGGTCCCTCCGCCGAGCAGCGGCTGTTCACGCCAGAAGTGCTCCACGAGCGCGCCTCCGCAGGAGACGTCCGACTGGACGTTGAGCGTGATGCCCTTGTCCGCCAGGCTCCGGGCGGCGACGGCGGGATAGTTCTCCGTGGCCTGGAAACACCAACCCCTCTCGTTGTCCTGGTTGTTCACGGGGGCGATGCCGAAGTTGGCGGTGTAGGAGTCGCCGAAGAAGACGGTCGGCACCGGGTCGGCGGGCGCCGCGGCGGCGGTTCCCGCCGGGACGGCGAGTGCCAGGCAGCTGCCCAGCGCGGCGGCCACGGCGGCCAGCCGCCGCGCCCGGGGAGTGGTCGTCGTCTTACGCATGGCCGAAGGCATGCCTGTGCCCTTTCGTAGGGACCCGCAAGGCGAGTGAGCGGATCGTCACGCTGAGTATTCAGGCATATATGGAACGCAATGCTCCACATCTACGGGTCAAACCCGGGCACTCTCGGCCAATATCGGCATACCACTCCTTCTGGCCTGGTCAGAACGGGCACACGGCCGACGCACCGGATGTGATCGCCACCCGAAGGAGCAGACCCCCACGCGCCCGCCATGCGTGCCGTGCAGCGAGGCCGTGCGTCCACGGCCCGCGGGGCATCTCCCGGCGATCGGCGATGCCGTACGCGCGGGCGACCGTCGAAGATCAGTTCCAGGATCGATACGCCCGCCTCCGCGTACTCGGCCGGAAGCCTGCCAGCGGTACATGGACGCGGATGCGCGGGAGCTGATCGCCGACCGGGTCTGATGAACGAGGCGGTGAACCCGTTGCGTGAGCATCCCAGCCCGTGATCACGAGGCTCGGTGAACACGCCGCCTGACGGTTCCTTCAACAGGTCGCCCCACTCGCGATCCCCGGCCGCATACCGACGGGCGCGGCACACCGTGGGGTCGACACCCAGGTCCCGCGTGATCGCACCCTTCGCGCCAGCCAGGGACTGGAGCCGGGTGAGGACCCGCCGCCAGGTGCCGTCCCGCTGTCTTCGGCGCTTTTATGCGACGCGGAGCCGGTGATCGGACCTCATGACACCTGTCGCGTCAGAGCTGATTCACCGTTGCGGTTCTCGTAGGAAGTTGCCGGTCTCACCTGATCTCCCGGCCTCTACAAGACGCCGGCGTCGTAGAGGCCACCGACGGTGAGCAGGGCGACGGGCCCGAAAACGAGCGCCACCGCGAACAGCCAGCCCATTTTCCGCGATACCCGAACGCCGACCTTGACGCACAGCAGAATGACCAGCACCAGATAGAGGAACAGCGGGATGACGAGCAGTACGAGGCCGGCTCCCATTCCGCTTCCCCCCGTCCGGGGGCGCGGCGCCGACCTGTGCCGGACCGAACCCTGAGGGATTCAATCATCCGGCGCGAAGTGGCCCTGGTCCGGGCCAGGTTCAGAGCCACCATCACCTTGCAGCGCCGGATCGCCGGATCGCCACGCACGCGTCCCGCGCAACTTCCCGACCTCGTTCACGTGCTGCCGCTTACGCCCGACCGCACTCGGCCCACAGCAGCTTCCCGCCCTTCGACGCTCCCAACTCCCGCAGCACGGACACCCCCCACGCATCAGCGCACGCCTGTACGAGGTGCAGCCCGCGTCCGCCTTCGGCATCGTCCGGGGGTACGGCGGCCAGGGCACCCTTCTCCCGAAAGCCGGGCGGGACCCGGGGGTCGGTGTCCCAGACGGCGACCCGGAGTCGGGCGGGTTCGTTGGAGAGGAGGCGGAGGGTATAGGGGCCCTTGGTGTGGAGGTGGGCGTTGGTGAGCAGTTCAGAAGCGAGGAGTTCGGCGGTGGGGGTGAGGTGGGCGAGGTCATGGGCGGCGAGGACGGTCCGCAGGGTGGCGCGGGCGATCCCGGGTGCGCGTGGATCGTGCGGGAGCTGGAGGGCGTAGGCCCAGGAGGGGGATGACGACGATACGGTGGCCATCGGAAGTCTCCGATCACGGAGGGGAGTTGGGTGGTGGCGGTACGTTGTGCTCGGTTGCGTTGCCTTGCGTGCCCAGTGACCGTGGCCGCTCCGTCGAGCGGGGTGCTTCTGGGCGAGGCGCCTGAGATGAAGATAGGGGATCCGCAAAGGTGCTTTGCTGAATTCCGAAGGATCTCGGCGCTTTATCCCTCATGTGGGTGACAAACCCTGCCGACGCCCGCGACAAGGAGACGACATGACGACAAGGCCCGCCCCTACGGCCCGACGTGTCCGGCTCGCGACGGAGCTGCGCAAACTCCGTGAGCGGGCAGGTATGACCTCGACGGAGGCAGCGCATCTGCTGGGTACCAGTTCTGGTCAACTCAGCAATGTGGAGTCCGCCCGGTTCGGCGTGAGTCCCGACCGCGTCCGCGCGATGGCCCATCTCTACTCGTGCACGAACCAGCCCTACATCGATGCCCTTGCCGACATGGCCGGCGAGAAGACGCGCGGCTGGTGGTGGGAGGCGTACCGCGAGGTTCTGCCGTCAGGGCTGCTCGCTCTCGCCGAACTGGAGCACCACGCGACCGCCCTGCGCACCGCCTTCACGTCGCACGTCCCAGGGATGCTCCAGACCGCCGAGCATGCCCGCGAGATTTTCCGCCATGTGATTCCGGCCCCCACTCCGCCCGAGGTTGAGCACCGGGTCTCGTACCGCGTCAAACGACAGGACGTTGTGTACCGGGCACACCCGAATCCGTACAGCACCGTCATCCATGAAGCCGCCCTGCACATGAGGGTCGGCGGCCGTGACGTGTCACGCGCGCAGCTCCGGCATTTGCTCGACATGAGCGAGCGGGATCACATCACCCTCCGGGTGCTGCCGTTCGATGTCGGCGCGTTCCCCGGGTCAGGCCAGTCCATCAACTACCTGTGCGGACCCGTACCCCAACTGGACACCGTCCAACTCGACCAGTTCCACGGCCCCGTGCTGCTGGACGCGGAGGCCCACCTGGAGAAGTACCGGCGTCTCCTGGACACCGTCGAGGCCGTCGCCCTCGCCCCGGAGAAGTCCCGAGATCTGATCCTTGCCATCTCCCAGAACCTGTAGCCGTAGAGGAGCCCTCATGTCCCAACACGTCTGGAAGAAGTCGTCCCGCTGCCAGGAAGGCGAAGCCTGCGTTCATATAGCGGTCACGAGCGCAACGATCCTGCTCTCTGATTCCGCAACGCCGAACCCCTCGGCCGTCATCTCGGTTGGCCGCGATGCCTTCACCAACCTGATCCGCATGCTCAGGACTGGCGAATGAGCTGCACAGACGACCGATAGGATCAAGTCCACACACCACTCACACAGCTCACTTAGGGACAGACGCTCACCCATTCAAATGCGCCACAATCAATATTGTACTGTCCGCTCACCGAAATCCCCTAAAGTTTGATCGAGATCAAATGGTCACCGCACTTAGAAAACCTCTGCCCGCAGGAAATAATCTAGGCCAGTCAGAAGCCGACCACTTGCGGGAAATTCTCGGGATTTCCGTAGAAAAACACCCTTCGAAGGCTGGATCCGAGAAGCTCTACATCCACATTCGAGGAAAAGCCGAGCAGGATTTCATTCGAAACCAGGTCGAGCGATTCTGCCGCTGCTTCATTGAAGCGCAGATAGAGCCCCTTACCGGGATCCATCCGCACTTCCTCCATTCCTCCAAAATGAACCCCGCCCGCCTGATCCAAAATGCAATAACTATCCAGCCCTAGCGCCCGGTTTTGCTCACTCGGGCCCCGAAGGCCACATTGGAAGATGAAGTATGAGCCTTCACCATTAGAATCTTCAGCAATCCCGACGACAAAACAGGAATCAGCGAGATTCTCCTCTGCCGTGATGACACGAATTGCCCACTCGGGGGAATTTAGCATATTCTACTCACCATTCGTACTCCAGCGCTTCCCATCCCACTCGTACACAAATGTAGCACCAGTCTCCTGGGCTGCACGAGTCATGGAACCCTGACACTGAGTGCAAGGCGGTTTGCTCCCTCTGATGGTAACGATATCCCCGGAGGAAACCGGAGCCAGGTTTGCGAACCGGTCCCCCGGTATTTTCACGGTCGGGCTCCCACCCGACATACGGCAGCAGCGAGTTTCAGTGTGACTGGATTGGCTATTATTAGGAAACCCGAGCGCCTTTTCTTCCGGGGTTTGACTCCCACTCCGCAAAGAATAAGAATTCACCAGTTCGCCTTTAGAGTTGCGAACTTCCACCAGGGCAAAATGTGTGGTCTTGGTTACCGGCCCAACGATGCTTCCCTTTCCTCCCTTCCCGCGATAGCTCGGCCGATGGGAAAATATAATAGCTATCGTCCCGGGCACCAAATACGCATCGGACTCTACAGAGATCCCATTGTCGGCAGCCCATTTATCAAACTGCTCACCCTGGTCGCATCCGCCTGCCGCCGCATCATCCCAGCAGTCGGTGTCGAAGGTTCCTTTGACGAACCCTGCGGTATATGCGAAGTTCCTGACTAGCCCGAATAGAACATTTACGAGAGGGTGTGCGCCAGGGGACCCGTAACCTGAAGCTCCCCCGCCAGCTCCTTGACCAGTATTCTCAGAGTTGACTCCAGTCCCAGAATCAGAATTTCCAGCGGTACTCGCGGTATCTTCAACATCGGCTTTGGCGACGGTGGTGCTAATTACACAACCCTTAGGCTTGGTGCACGGAGCACCAGCCATGCCATCAGCATTTTGCATCAAGCCAGTCGGATCACTCTTGCTGACTGGGCTATTACTGCTGTATGCGTACCCATTCATCTGCAGCGGGTCGGCGATGTCTATGACCGGGTCAGCGGACACGAACCGGCCCGTGGCCTGGTCGTACTCCCGAGCCCCGATATGAGTGAGCCCAGTAGTAGCCGCATCGTCGATGCCCACACCCAGGTACGTGTGGCGGTCGGGCCAAGCGGTGGCCGGGGTGCCCCGGGTTTCGCCGTAGGGCTTGAACGAGCGGCGGGTCAGAGGCTGGCCCGCGGATTCCTCGACAGCGGTAGTGGCCGTGCCGAGCGGGTCGTTGAGCAGGACGGTGAGTTTGTGGCCGGTGGCCGTGCCTGTGGTCGTGCGGACGACCGTCGGGGCGCCCGGGTGGGCGTAGGCGCGGACCGCGCGGGTGATGGTGCCGGCGGGGTTGGCGGTCACCTCGGTTTCGCCCAGGAAGAGCGTGGCGCCGGACTTGGTTCGCTCCAGTAGGCGGTTGCCGCTCGCGTCGTAGACGTAGTCGGTGCGGTCGGTGACGGTCCAGCGCTGGGCGGTGGAGGTGCTGCAGGTGAAGATCTGCAGGGCGGCACCGGAGGACGCGCTGGGGTCGGAGATGTCCAGGCAGCGGGCGGAGGCGGTGTTCTTGAGGCTGCCGTTGGCTCCCTGCGTCCACTTCTGGGCGTTGTTGGAGCTGTCACAGGTCGAGAGCTGGACGGCGCCGCCGTCGGCGGTTCCGACGGCGGTGGCGCACTTGCCCAGTGCCTTGAGCTGGCCGTTGAAGGCCAACGTCCATTTCTGGGCGTCGGAGCCGTTGCAGGTCGAGAGCTGGATGACGGTGCCGTCGGCGGTGCCGCTGTTGCGGACGTCGAGGCAGAGGCCGCCAAGGCTGGTGATCGGGGCCGCGTTCTCGTTGCCGTCGGAGGCGGTGGCGAGCTTGCCCTGCGAGGTCCAGACGAGGGACTGGCCGGCGACGGCGCCCGGGCGGGCGGTGGTGTTGCCTGCGGTGTCGTAGACGTAGCTGCTGGTGACGGGGGTGGTGTTGGGCTTGGTGACCGTGCGCGAGGTGAGGAGGTGGGGGCGCGTGGTCGTGTTTGTGGTGCCGTATGTGTAAGCGGTGGTCGCCGTCGCGGCCGTCGCGCCCAGTGCGTGTTCGGTCAGCGAGGTGCGGTTGCCGGTGACGTCGAACGTGTAGGCGTCCCAGTAGGCCGTAGTGCCGGTCGAGACCGTGCCCGAGGCAGGGGCCGTCCTGGACAGTGAAGCCGTCAGGTCGCTGTCCGGGGCCGTGGTGTCCGTCGCGGAGTCCGCGGCCTCGGCGACTGGACCGGCGGAGATCTGACCGTCCGTGCGGTAGCCCCAGTTGGTGCCGGAGGCGGACTTGCAGCCGGTACCGCCGGCGGCCTCCGTGTCTATGGCGACGCTGGAGGTCCAGGCGTGGACGAGTTCGCCGAGCTGGTCGTAGGTGAAGCACTGGTTGTCGGTCGTACCGACGGTGCCGTCCATCTGGCGGCGGGCGGCGGAGGTGACGTTGCCTGCCCGGTCGTAGGAGTAGTAGGCGTCGGTGATGCGGTGGGAGACGTCGGTCTCGCGGTCCCAGACACTGCGCTGGACGCGGCCGGTGTGCTCGTCGACGAAGTTGGTGGTCCACACGCGGTACGGCTGAGGGCCGCTGACGGTGCGCAGGACCTCGCCGTACGGCGAGTAGGTGACGTCCGACGTGTACCAGCTGGCGCCGGAGGTGGACTCGGCCAGGCCGTCGCTGTCGTAGCGGGTGACGACCTTCTCCTGGGCCAGTCCACCGACCGCCGGGAGGGTGGCCGTCAGCGGCTTACCGGTGGGGGTGTACGTGTAGGCGTACGCGTACTTGCCCGCCAGGCCCTTGGTGGCGGTGCCGTCCGGGATGGTCACCTCACGGCCCGTGGGGTGGTAGTCGGTGTCGTAGCCGGTGATCCGGTCGACGTAGTCGCCGGTCCGGTCATGGCGGGTCGTGGACGACAACTGCCCCAGCGCGCCCGCCGGGTCGTACGCGGACTCGATGATCGGGGACGCGGTCGCCGATCCCTCGCGGACCGCCTTGACCCGGCCGATCGAGTCGTACTCCGTGAAGGTCGCGAGGTTACGGGAGTCAGTGGTTCTGGTGCGGCGGTCGAGGTCGTCGTAGGCGAAGGACGACGCACCGACATCGGGGTCGGTGGAGTCGGTCATCCGGCCGCGGGAGTCGTAGTTGTACGTCCACAGGTTGCCGGCCGGATCCTTGACCTGCTGGCGGTTGCCACGGGAGTCGTAGGAGTACCAGGTGCTGCGCCAGTGGCTCAGGCCGCTGTTGGTGTAGTGCTGAACGAGGTTGACGCGTCCGAGAGCATCGGTCCAGGTCTTGACGGGGGGTGTGGCGCCGTCGGCCGGGCGGGTCAGCGTCCAGTCGTCGCCGTAGGTGGCTGTGCTGGAGTAGACCTCCTTGCCGCCGTGGAGAGTCGTCGTCCTGATCGCGCGCTCCAGACCGTCGTACGTGCTCCGGGTCATGGTGGGTACGGGCGAGTCGGTCTTGCGCATGAACTGCTTGACCTGCGGCTCGCCCTGGACCAGGTAGCCGCCGGTCTGCTCCTTGACCAGGCCGTGGTCGTCGTAGCGGGTGTCGGTGATGACGCGGCCCCGGCCGTGGGCTTCGGCCTGGGTCTGGAAGGGGCGCGAGAGTCCGTCGTAGATGGTGGTCTGCTTGGCGTAGGTGCCGTTGTCACGGAGGGTCTCGACGGTCACCGTGCTGGGAGTGGTCACGTTGTCGGTGGCCTTGGCCATCTGGTACGTGATCTTGACGTTCGGGGTCTGGCTGCCCGAGGAGCGGGAAGGGGACCAGCCGTTGACCAGGCGGCCGAGCGCGTCGTACTCGGTGCGGGTGACCCGGTTGTTGGTGTCCGTGACGGTGAGCGGAAGACCACGGCCCGGGTCGAAGGTGGTTAGGGAGGTGTGACCTGCCGGGTTGATCGTCTTGACGGCGGTCACCGGGCCACCGGAAGCGGGGGTGTACTGCGTCTCGGTCCTGACCACACCGACGGAGCTGGGGGCGGTCGCGGTGCGGATCCGGCCCAGGTCGTCGTAGGTGGAGGTGGTGACGACGGAGTAGCCGGAGCCCGAGGCCGGGTTGGTCGCCACGCTGGTGGGCAGGCCCCTGACCGGGAGAGCGCCGTAGGTGAGGTTGTCGTAGCTGGTCCGGGCGGCGCTGATCAACTGGGTCGCGGGGTCCGCGGAGTCGTGAGCAGCGCAGGAGGTCGCCGTCGTGCGGACCTGCTTGGGCAGGCCGATGATGTTGGCGGCCGTCGTGTTGTTGGCGTACTCGGTCTTGGTGCAGCGGTACTCGCTGGAGGTCTCGGCGCCGCCGGACGCGGGCTTGACCACAGATGTCTGCACCTGGATGGGAAGGCCGTAGTCGGGGTCGACCTCGGTCTCGGTGCGTACCGCCTGCCAGCTGGTGCCGAGAGTCTGAATGGCGTCCGTGCGCCGGATGCCGACCTGGTGGGCGAGCAGGGGCGAGGTGTCGTTGTCCCGGGTGCGGGAGGCGGTCTGTCTGGACCAGGGGTAGTTGAGGGTCCGCTTGACGACGGGGTCGGGGGTGCCGTCGACATGCTGGAAGCTACCCGTGTAGCTGATGGTCTCCGCGACCATGCCCGCGTATTGGGGTGCGTCGTCCGTGAGGAGCGTCACCTCGCCCTTGGAGTCCTTGACCGCACCGCCCGCGCCACGGAAGTAGCGGACGGCCGAGTAGGACTGGGTCTGCGCGGATGTGCCGCCGCTCTTCTTCCCCTCGGTCGTGGTCACCTTCTGGTAGCCACGCCACACACCGTAGGTACGCAGGGACGGCTTGGAGAACTCGTCGTCGTCCTTGCCCCAGGCCGGCTCCTCATACGTGTACTTGGTGATGATGTCGTTGGAGACCCCTGAAATCCTGTCTTTCTCGGTCACCGTGGCGACGACGTACTTGTTGAACCAGGCGATCTTCGGGGTTTCCACGTCACCGTCCGGGGACCACCGGACCGGATAGCAGGTGCCGTGGTTGTTCTCGGGGGAGACGGTCGGTTGGGTCCGGCAGCCACCGTCGTACGTCACCTCGATGGAGCCGCCCTGCTCGGTGCGGACACTGCCGATACGGGGACGGATGAAGCCCGGACGGGCGTCGTTCTTGCTGCGAGGGACGAGGTTGGGGAGCTGGTTGTCGGCGAAGTAGCCGCTCAGCGGCTCGCCCGTCGAGGAGGGGGAGTAAGGGGCGAAGCTGATGCCGTCCTCTGACATCACGGTGCCTGAGCCGGCGCCAGGGGCGAAGCCGGTACGGGTGATGGAGTTGAGCCAGAGGGCGGGTGAGGTGTCGTACCAGTCGCGCGGGAAGGACTGGTGGAGCGTGTACGTGTCGACCTTGCTCAGTCCGGAAGTGCCGGGGCGGGCGGCCTCGGTGGTCACGGACGCCAGGCGCATCCGGGTCCAGAAGGAGGGGAAGGCCGGGCAGAGCTTCGACGTGGACTTGCAGTTGAGGTTGCCGGGGCTGTCCCACCAGGGTTGGTACGAGGCCGGGTCGTCGGTGACGTCGAACTTCGCCGCGGCGCAGGAACCGTCGGTCTCCAGGCACCGCTCCTGGGCGTTGAAGAGGACCTTGGCGGAGGGCGAGTTGAGGTCGTTGGTGCGCAGGCCGTACTCGATGGACAGCGGGTAGCCACCACGGTCATACGGCACCGGGGTCTTGAACTTCTTGTTGGCCGCGTAGTAGTTCGTATCCCGCTTCCAGTTGACGATCATCGCGTTGTCGTTGACGTCGACGACCTTGTCCAGACCCCAGTGCCAGGCCTGGTCGCAGCGGGAGTCGGCGAAGGCGGCCTGGTGGCAGGGCTCACCGGGGTGGTTGCCGTAGACCGGGACGGTGAAGACGGAGTCGGTCGCGGCGTGCGAGCCGCCCACCTTGTTCTGTCCGAAGTAGTACTTCGTGCCGTCGGGGGTGGTGACGAGCCAGTACTCGTCGTTGTTGTCCTTGTTGTCGCCGTCGGTCTTCAACTCGACGCGGGTTCCGTCGTCGTTCTGGGGGCGGTAGATCTCCGAGGTGGAGCTGACCCGCACCAGTTCGACCGTCCGGCCGCCGAGCGACATGACCGCGTTGTACGAGACCCAGCACAGGTCCGGGGTCTTGTACTTCTTCTCCTTGTTGTTGGCCGCCCCGTCGGGGACGTCCTCGCGGTCGTCCTTGCAGGTCCGGTATCGGCGCTCGATGTGGCCCGGGTCGTAATCCCAGCCCTCGCCGATCCAGGACACCTGCGGAGAGGAGGTGGCGGTCTTGCCGTCCACTGTCTGCGAGTTGTAGCCGAAGGAGATCTGCGGGGCGGGACCGGCGGGCGCGGGCGGGACCGTGATCGGGTAGGACCAGGTGAACGCACCTGACGAACTGCCGGCCGCCCATTTGCCGCTGGAGGCCAGCGGGGTCGCCTTGAACGAACCGCCCGCGCTCCCACCGGAGTCCACGGCACCGATGACCGCCTTGTCGCCGCTGGCGGCTGCCGGCCGGGCCCGGGTGTACGAGGCCTGGATGACACCGGAGGAGTCGGCTGGGGCTGCGGAGGCCGCGGAGGTGGAGACGGTGCCGTCGGCAGCCGTATCGACAGTGGCGGTGATGGTCTTGGCGCTGGTGTCGTTGTCCGTGTCCAGCTCGGTGTACGCCTGGCACTCCTCCACATCGGGAGTCGAGAGGTAGCACTCGGGGAACTGGACGAAGTGCAGGCGGGAGGCCCAGTCGGCCCCGTAGAGATTCTCGAACGTTTTGTAGCTGAGCTGGACGGAGATCGGCACCGAGCCGGTGGCGGGCGCCGCCACCGAGATCACCGCGCCGTCGACGCCGGCCGACACGGGCGCTGTACGGGAGGCGACGGTGACCGACCAGGAGCCGGTCGGTGCGGCGGCGTCCGGAGCCTGGCCCAGCTTCACCGGCAGATTGCCGGCGGGCTTGTAGGCGGCTTGGGCCACGGCGGAGCCAGTCTGTAGAGCGGCCGTTGACGTGGCGCTCCCGAAGTCGACCGGTTGGGTGCCGAAGGTGGCCGGGGTGGTGGTACCGGCCGGGGCCTCGTCCCGGTTGGCCAGAGCGGACAGGCCGATCTTGTCGAGCTTGGGGTTGGCGTCGGTACCGGTGACGAGTTGTTCGTCGGGAAGGTCCTCCAACGGAACGTCATCGCGAGGTACTTCCACGCTCGCCGGATCCGGCGGCAGGGCCAGTGCCTGGGTCGGCAGCATGGCGATCGACAGCGTCAGCACCAAAGTGGAGAGCAGGGCCGACCGACGGCCTCTGAGGCGCGCGGACGTAAAGAGTGACACTGCTGATCCCCCCGGACGGCATGGAGCGGCCGCCTGGGAAGGCCGCACGCAGGTAAAACCACGTCAAAGAACGTGGAGATTCTTTGTCTCACTTGTAAGGAAAGCCAGAGTTCCCTGTGGGTTAGTGGTAATGATCACATCATGTACGGGTCAATCACACCCAAAGCGTTGTTTTAGGGAGTCCCAAGGGGCCGTGGTCCACTCGTCGTTGAAAAACAGCGCGTGACGACAGCCGCGCATTGGGCCATGCTCTGGTCCCGTTGTCCCAGGGGGGAAGGAAACCTCGCGCATGTCGAGCACACGGCCGAGCAGATGGCGCCGCAGACCCGGTCGCCGGATCATCGCGGCGACCGTCGTGGCCGCCATCGCGGCCTCCGGTCTGACGTACGCCTGGTTGAGTGACAGCGGGGAGCGTGCACAGCCGGAGGCGAAGCCCCGGCACAGCGCGCCGTTGAGCCATGCCGAGGCCGCCGTGAAGGCGGTGCGGACCGGAAAGACGGTCGAGGTCACGAGCCTGCGTACGGCGTACGAGACCACGTGGGCACGGCCGGACGGTCTGACGCAGCGACGGATCCACTCGTCGCCCATCCGGGCCAAGGTGGACGGGACATGGCGGGCGATCGACACCGCGCTCGGGCACACGAAGGACGGCTGGTCCCCCAGGGCGACGAACGTGCGGATGACGTTCTCGGCGGGCACGGACAGCCGCGGGCAGGACGACCGGGCCGATCGCGGAGCGGGCGCTCTCCGGGTTCCGCTCCTGGCACAAGCGGCCACGGCCGCGACCGGCAACGCCCTGGTGACCCTCACCACTGGCGACCACGACATCGTCCTGACCTGGCCGTACGACATCCCCACGCCGATCATCGACGGCTCGCGAGCGCTCTACCCGGACATCCTGCCCGGCGCCGACCTGGTGCTGACGGCGGACGACGGGGGCTTCGCGCAGTTGCTCGTCCTGAAGACGCGTGCGGCGGCAGCCGATTCGCGCGTGGCCCAGCTGTCGTACGGCCTGTCCTCCCCCGATCTCAGCTTCTCCCTCGACCCGACCACCGGCATCATCAGCGCCGAGGACACCGCCGGCGAGGAGGTGGCGGTCTCCCCCACCCCCCTGATGTGGGACAGCTCGGGCACCCCGGCGCTCACCAACGGCCAGGCCGGCAGCAGCGCTTCGCCAACCGCCTCGGAGTCGCTGTCCGAGGACGAGACGAGCGCACCCGACGAATCCGAGTCCCCGACGGAGTCCCCCGAGCCGAGCGACACCTCCGGCTACGTCGACTCGGGGGACACGGCCGCCGAGGTACTCCCGGACGCCTCCGACGAGGCTCCGGACCCGTCCGCTTCGGAAGGTGAGGGCGCCAATCCCTCCGTACCGGCGGAGGCTTCGCCGGATCCGACGCATTCGGGGGCGGGCGCGACGCTCGATCTGCCGTCGCTGGCCGGCCCGCAGCCGGACTCCAAGGGCACCCTCATCGAGACCGACCTGAACGGCTCGACCTGGACGCTGACGCCTGATCAGGAGTTTCTCGACGACGCGGACACGGTGTACCCGGTCTTCATCGACCCGTCGATCCGCAAGCACCACAACCACTGGACGACGGCCTACAGTCGTCACCCCAACGCGAACTTCTACGACGGCCGGAACTTCAACCAGGGGACGAGCGAGGCGCGCGTCGGCTTCGAGTCGGACACCTGGGGGACATCCCGGTCCTTCTTCACCATGGACTGGAACCCCGACCTGAAGGGTTCCTCCGTCACGACAGCGAAGCTGCACATTCTGGAGACGTACTCCTGGTCGTGCAGCCCTCGTACCGTGAACGTGTACGTCACCGGGCCTATCAGCAGCAAGACGACCTGGCGGAACGCGCCCGCCATGACGGCCGGCAACAAGCTGGCGAGCAAGAGCTTCGCCCACGGGTACAAGTCGGCGACCTGCCCGGACACGTACGAGGATTTCGACGTCAAACGCGCAGCCCAGAAGGCGATTGCGGACGGCGCGGCCTCCCTGACCCTCGGTCTGCGCGCGGGCGATGAGAACTCCGCGTACTCCTGGAAGAAGTTCCAGGCCAACGACGGCAACGGCCCGTACATCGAACTGGTCTACAACCGCCCGCCGGGCGCACCCACCAGGCTCGACCTCGATCCCGACCTGTCGTGCGACACCATCGCCCCGTACGTGAACGTCGGTGCCTCCTCGATCACCTTCTGGGCGAACGCGACCGACAAGGACAACAACCTGGCCTCGCTGCGCTTCGAGCTGTGGCCGACGAACGGCAGCGGCAACCTGCTGGGATCCAAGAGCATCGTTTCGATCGGCAACCAGGTCGGTTCGACCCGGGAACACACCGAGCCCTTCTCCACGAGTGGGCTGAAGAACGGCACCACCTACTCCTGGCGAGTGCGTGCCGTGGACAAGGCGGGGGTCAGCTCCTCGTTCGCGCCCGCGAAGTCGCCGTACTGCCGCTTCGTCTTCGACAGTTCACGGCCGACGCCACCCGTCGTCACCTCGGTCCAGTTCCCCAACGCGGACGCGAACAACAACGGTCTGCACAACGAGGCCGAGGACGCGATCTGGAGCAAGGTGAAGTTCGGCACGGCGGGGGCCTTCGTCTTCAGGGCCTCCCAGACGGATGTCGTGAAGTACGAGTTCGCCTTCAACACGCCTACGTACACGGCCTCCCTCCCCCGCCTGAACGGCGCCGCCACCTCGACGACGACCACCTGGAACGGTGCCAAACCCCCGCTCGCGGGGCCGAATGTGCTGTACATACGGGCCGTTGACGACGCGGGGCATGTGTCGGATCCCCGGAAGTACTTCTTCTACGTCACGCCCAGAGACAAGGCGGACGCGGCGGGCGACCTCACGGGTGACGAGTTCGCGGACCTGATGGTGGTGACCGCCACCGGCGACCTGTGGATGTATCCCAGCAGGGGCAACTCCGACCTGACCAAGGGGACCGGTACGTTCGGGCCCGCGATGTCCGGCTCCTACCGGGAGAACCCGGAGAAGGACCCGAACGGCAACGTGGCCGACGGCAAGCCGCTGTACGTCGGTCCGGGCTCGGGGTACTGGAAGAACACGTGGTTCGCGCACCTCGGCGACATCTACGGGGGCGACGGTCTCCAGGACCTTGTCGCCGTGCGTGAGGGCAAGCTGTGGGTCTACCCGGGCGACGGCTACGGCGCGGTCAACGTCGACAAACGGCAGGAGATCCTCCTCCCGGCAGGCGGGCCCAACCTGGCGGCCGTCACCCAGATCGTGTCGTCCGGGGACGCCACCGGGGACGGCAAGCCCGACTTCTTCCTCACGGTGAAGGACAGCGACACCGTGGAGACCCTTTGGGCCCTCACCGGCTACAACGGAGCCACCGTAGAGGCGGCCAGGGCCCTGAACTCCGGCCCTGCGTGGGCGACCCGCGACCTGGTCAGCCTCCAGGACATCACCGGGGACGGGGTCACCGACATGCTCTACCGGGTCGTCAGCAGCGGCCGTCTCGCACTGCGCACGGGAATCAAGGACAGCGCGACCGGCGGCGTGAGCCTCGACTCGCTGGCCACCTCGGGAGCTGCGGCCGGCGGTGTGGACAACACCGACTACGCGACGTCCGGCTGGACCGCCACCGACATCAAACTGGCCTTCGGTACAGCCGACGCCAATGGTGACGCCATCCCGGACATCTGGGCGGTCACGGGGACGGGCGCCGTCCGCTTCTACCCGGGGGGCCGTTCAGCCCTCGGTGCGTTTACCGCAGTACCCAGCGGTGGTTGGTCGGGCATGCTGACCCTCGGCTGACCCCCCGGCTGACGCTCCGGGAAAGCTTCACCAGCGATGCGATGTTCTCCGGCGCCACGCGCCATGCGCCATGTGTGGCGCCGGGGTCATTGGGAGGGTCTGGGCGCCGACGGCCCCTCACAGACTCGGAGTTGGACTGATCGTCGGCCCGGTCAGGGGCCAGGAGGCGCCGGTGTCCTGACGGGCGGCGGTGTACGGATACTCAGTCACCCAGTGCGCCCGGATGAACCCGTACGACTCCGCGCGACAACCGTCAGCGCGTGTCATCACGCGCGTGCTGCCGCCGCACCGCATCCCGTAGCGCCGTCCGGACCGGCTCCGCCGGAGGGGGGCCGCCTGTGCTGACGGTGACGATCGCTTCGGCGACGTCGCGGAGCTTGGTGTTCGTGTGCTGGGAGGTGTCGCGCAGGGCGTCCCAGGCCTCGTCGGCGGTGCATGACTCGACGGCCATCAGGATGCCGCGGGCCTGGTCTATGACCGGGCGGGACTCGATGGCCTGCTGGAGCTGCTGAACCTCCGTCTGGAGTCGCCGCACCCGTTCCGCGCGTTCCGCGGCCACCGCCGCGAGGCCCTGTTCGGAGCGGAGGAGGGCGAGCAGGTGGCGTATGTCCGGCGGGAGCCAGGCGGAGAGGGAGCCGGCGGGGTCGGAGGCGGCGGGGTCGGAGGCGGCGGGGGGTATGGGGAGGCCGGTGAGCTCCAGGATGCGGAGGGGCTGGCCGTTCCAGTTGACGGTCCATAAGGGGATACCGGCGTCGGCTCTGAAGTCCTCCAGGCGCTCCAGGAACTGGAATCCGGCCGTGTCCATGAAGGTGACCTTCGTCATGTCGAGGACCAGGCCGTTCGTGTCGCCGGGGAGCTTCCCCAGGACGGGGTCGAGCACCGTGGTGCAGCCGTGAACGATGTCCCCGCTCGGTGCCAGGACCGCGGTGGTTCCCCACATCTCGGTGTGGATGGTCAGTGGCCCGTTGCCGAGTGACGGCGACGGTGGAGATACGGGGGCGACAGACATGCACTCACCTCGGGTCGGGATCCAGATGCGCCGTCGGGTCCGCGCCAGCTGCGCGCGGCTCTGACATGGCCCGCGACTGTTTTGCTCACGCGCCTTCCCCGTCCGGGACGGCGTATTCCGGATGCGGCGTGGAGATACGGGGGGAGATTTCCCGAACGCGGGTGGCGCCGCGCATGAAAGCGGTCGGACGGGGAAGTCGCATGGGGCGGCATCGTGCTTGTCGTGCTGGAGGTGCTCGGCACCTGTCCTCGGTCGGCGGCACGGTATGGGGATACTGGAGCTGGGTGCGACCGGCACATGGGGGTGGGGCGTGGACAGTTTGCGACGGGCGAATGCCTCGGCGTCGGTGTCGGTGCCGGGTTCGTCGGAGGGCGGGGGCGCCTTGCGCATGCGTCCGTTGCCGGACCGGGCGGGCTGGCGAGCGGTCGGTGAGATCACTTCGGCCACGTGCCCGACCTGGGAGCAGACGCTTCAGCAGCTGACCCGTCGTATGACCCTACGTAAAGAGATCGTGTGTCATCTGGAGATGTCCGCCGTGACCTTCGTCGATGTCGCCGGTGCCTCGGCTCTGGCGGTGGCCGCTCAGGACCTTCCGGGCCGGCGGCGCATCGTGATCGAACGGCCGCCTGCCACACTGCCACGGCTGCTTGAAATGTTCTGGCCCGACCTGTCCGTGATCGAGGTGGTGGCGCGATGACTGCCACGAAGACCGCTGGGTCGACCGACGAGTCGACCGCCGAGCCGTTCGTTCATCCCGCCCTGTTCTACCGGGGCGAGGACGAGTACCTGGACGGCACCGTGCCGTTCATCCGTGAGGGGCTGGAAGCCGGTCATCCGGTGGCGGTCGCCGTGCCCGGCGCCAATCTGGCCCTGCTCAGAAAGAATCTGGGCGATGATGCCGCGTCCGTGCTCCTCCTCGACATGACCGACGCGGGCCGCAACCCGGGCCGGATCATCCCGAGGGTGCTGCGCGCCTTCGCCGACGCTCACCCTCAGACGCATGTGCGGATCATCGGGGAGCCGATCTGGGCCGGCCGCAGCAGCGTCGAGTACCCGGCGTGTGTGCAGCACGAGGCGCTGATCAACCCGGCCTTCCAGGGCCGGGACGTGACCATCCTGTGCCCGTACGACGCCGTGCGCCTCGACAAGCAGGTGCTCGCCGACGCGTACGCCACCCACCCGGTGATCGTCTCCGGCGGCAGCCGGCGGCCCAGCCCGTCGTACGCGCCCGGGCAGGTCGTCGCCGAGTACAACCGGCCGCTCCCGGAGGCTCCCGCGGCGGCCGAGCCCCAGCACTTCGGCCTCGACGAGCTGCCGGTCGTCCGGCATCTCGCCGTCGCGCGGGCCGCCGAGCTGGGGCTGTCCGGCGTAGGCCTGGACGATCTCGCTCTCGCGGTGGCCGAGCTGACCACCAACAGCGTGGTGCACGGCGGGGGCTCCGGGAACCTGCGGATCTGGTCCGAGGGTTCGCAGGTGGTGTGCGAGGTGCGCGACGGCGGCCGGCTGGACGACCCGCTCGCCGGGCGCCGCCCTGCCACCCGGGACCAGCGAGGCGGCCGCGGCCTGCTGCTGGTACACACCGTCGCCGACCTGGTCCGCATCCACACCGACCCGGGCGGCACGGCGATCCGGTTCTACCTCGGTTACTAGCCGACCTCATCAGCTACTGGCCGACCTCGTCGGCGTGGGCGATCTGGCGGCGACGCGCCCGGTGTCGCGACCGGTCCAGCCGCGACGTGGGGCATGTCGACAGCCCTCGCGCGGAGACGCGAACGGGCGGCCGCCGAGGTTTCTCGGCAGCCGCCCGGCGGACCTCAGTTGATGCTCACGCCGGCACGCTCAGCTGCGGAAGCCGAGAATCCCGCGCAGGGTGGTTTCACCCGTCGCAGGTGCCGTCTGTGCCGTACGCAGTGCCGTCGTCGCGGTGGCCTGCGGCTTCGGGTCGGGCGACTTCTGGCAGACCGCGTCGGCCACGCCCTTGCCGTGGGGAACCTTGCCGTCGGTGAGGTACGCCGCCAGGTACTTGTCGAGGCAGGCGTTGCCGCTCAGCGTGATGCCGTGGTTGCCGCCGCCCTGCTCCACCACCAGGCTGGAGCCGCGCAGCAGGCGGCTCATGGTGACACCACCCTGGTACGGGGTGGCCGCGTCGTCCGTCGCCTGGAACAGCAGGACCGGCGGGAGCTTGGAGTTCGCGACGTTCACCGGCTTGAGCGGCTTCGTCGGCCAGAACGCGCACGGAGCGTTGTACCAGGCGTTGTTCCAGGCCATGAACGGGGCCTTCTCGTACACGGCCCAGTTGTCCTTGCGCCACTGGTTCCAGTCGCGCGGCCACGACGCGTCACGGCACTGGACGGAGGTGTAGACGCTGTAGCCGTTGTCGCCGGAGGCGTCGATGGCGGCGATGTTGTCGTACGCCTTGACCAGCGCATCGGTGTTGTGGTCGTTGACGTAGGCCGCGAACGTCTTGGCGAGGGTGGGCCAGTAGCCGTTGTTGTAGCCGCCGGGTATGAAGATGTCCTCCAGCTCGGAGGCGCCCACCTTGCCGCCCGCCGGCTTCTTGGCGAGGGCCGCCCGCATGGCGTACCACTTGGCCTCGATCTTCTTCGGATCGGTGCCGAGCTTGTACGTGGAGTCGTACTTGGCTATCCACGCCATCAGCGCCTTGTGACGCTTGTCGAAGGCGTAGTCCTGCTGGATGTTGGCGTCGTACCAGACTCCGGTCGGGTCGACCATCGAGTCCAGGACCAGGCGACGCACCCGCTGGGGGTACATCTTGGCGTAGACCGCGCCGAGGTAGGTGCCGTACGAGTAGCCGAAGTAGTTGATCTTCTTCGCGCCGAGGGCCACCCGGATCGAGTCCATGTCCTGCACGGCGCTGATCGTGTTGATGTACGGCAGGACGTCCGCGTACTTCCTGCCGCAGGCCTGGGCGAACGCCTTGGCGCGGGCGACGTTGGCCTTCTCGATCGCCGCTGTGCTGGGCACGGAGTCCGGGCGCACCGGGGCGAAGTGACCCGGCTTGCAGTCCAGAGCGGGCTGGCTCTCGCCCACGCCGCGCGGGTCGAAGCCGATGACGTCGTACTGGGCCGCGACCTCCTTGGGCAGGGAGGACGCGACGAAGCCGGCCAGGCCGAGGCCACTGCCGCCGGGGCCGCCCGGGTTGACCAGCAGCGGGCCCTGGTACGTCTTCGCGGTGTGCGGCACGCGCGACAGCGCCAGGGTGATCTGCTTCCCCTGCGGCTTCGCGTGGTTGAGCGGCACCTTCACGGACGCGCACTGGAGCGTCGGGGTGTCGTCCGTACCGCACGCCTTCCAACTGGCCTTCGCGGTCGGGGCGGTGTTCGCGGAGGGCGACACACTGGCGTTGGCGGGGACGGCGGTGATCGTCCCGGCCAGTACGACAGTGACGCCGCACAGCATGGCTGCGCTTCTTCTCATGGAGCTCTCTCAGAACAGTGAGGGGGGTTGAGACCCTTGAGTTCACGGGTCCTGCCCTACGATCTCCGAGATGCCCACCGCGCAAGAACACCGGCGACCAAGACTTGACTGAATCGAGTCGTTGAAAGTCGCCGAATAGCCTACCAAAAGGGGCAGTTGGGCCTCTCTGCGGTCTGACCCACGGGCCACCCACGCTGGAGGCTCCCGCCGCGGCCGTACCGGTGTTCACCCCGCCCAGACCACCGCCTGCACCTCCCCGTACGCGTGCAGCGCGTACGACCCCACGTCGCGGCCCACTCCACTCCGCTTGAACCCCCCGAACGGCGCTTCCATGTTCCGTCCGACGGTGTTCACGCCCACTCCGCCCGCCCTGAGGCTCCGGGCGACCCGGAACGCGCGGGCCACGTCCGTCGACCAGACGTAGTCGATGAGGCCGTAGTCGCTGTCGTTCGCCAGGGCGATGCCCTCCTCCTCGTCGTCGAAGGGGATGACGGTCACCACCGGGCCGAAGATCTCCTCCCGGGCCACCCGCATGTCGTTCGTGCAGTCGGCCAGCAGGGTCGGGGCGACGTAGAACCCCCGGTCGTACGGAGGCCGTTCGCCTCCCGCGGCCACCACCGCGCCCTCCTTGCGCCCGAGTTCGACGTACGCCTCGATCCGGTCCCGGTGCGCACCCGAGATCACCGGCCCGACCACCGTGCCCTGAGCGCGCGGATCACCCACCTTCAAGTGGCCTGCGTACGAGGCGAGTTGCTCCACGACCTGGCCGTAGACACCCCGTTGTGCCAGCACCCGTGTCGGTGCCGTGCAGATCTGGCCGCTGTAGAACGAGAACGTCGTGCCGATGCCCGCGACCGCCGAGCGGATGTCCGCGTCGTCGAACACGAGAGCCGCGCCCTTCCCGCCCAGCTCCATCAACTGGCGTTTCATGTCACGGCCGCACACCTCGGCGATCCGCTGACCGACCGCCGTCGAGCCGGTGAAGCTGACCATGTCGACGTCCCGCGAGTCGACCACCGCCTCCCCCACCTCGGGCCGCGTCCCGCTGACCACGTTGACGACACCCGGCGGCACGCCCGCCGCCTCCAGCGCCTCCGCCAACTTGTACACCGACAGCGGGTCCTGCGGAGCGGGCTTCACGACGACCGTGTTGCCCATCGCCAGCGCGGGCGCGATCTTGCCCGCCGGGTTGGCCCAGGGGTTGTTGTACGAGGTGATGCAGGCGACCACGCCCACCGGCTGGCGTATCGCCAGCGCGCCCATCACCGCCGCCTTCCCGAACGGGCCACCCTCGTTGACCTGCGGTGCGATCGCCCACTCGGCCGGCTCCACCTTCGCGTACCGGCGGAAGCGGGCAGCGCCCACACCCACCTGCATCCCGCGCGCCGTCCCCGTCGTGGCGCCGGTCTCCGCCTGGGCGAGCGCGGCGTACGGCACCAGGTTGCTCTGGATGATGTCCGCGGCGCGGGCCAGGACGGCGGCCCGTTCCTCCGGTGAGGTGCGCGACCACGGCCCGAAGGCCTCGCGGGCCGCCGCCGCTGCGGCGTGCGCCTGCTCCCGCGAGGCCTCCGGCGCATACCCGACGACGTCCTCCGTCGCCGGGTCGATCACCTCGTAGTGCCCGTCGGCCGGCTCCACCCACGAACCGCCGACGAACAGCCGCTGCCCGTCGCTCACTTGGTACTCACCGTCTCCGTGTCCCGGCCCGAGCGAAGCACCGTGCCGGGTACCGCGCCCGTCACCGTGTCGTCCCGGATCGTCTCGACTCCGTTGACCCACACGGCAGTTACTCCGATCGCCTTCGAGTCGAGGCGCGGGCTGTCACCCGGCAGGTCGTGCACCAGGGTGGCCTTGTCGGCGGCGATCCGCTCCGGGTCGAAGAGGACCAGGTCCGCATGGAAGCCCTCCTGGACACGCCCCCGTTCACGCAGGCCGAACAGCCGCGCCGGGTCGTCGGTCAGCATCTGCACCGCCCGCTCCAGCGGCACCAGCCTGCGTCCGCGCAGACAGTCGCCGAGGAACCGGGTCGTGTACGGGGCCCCGCACATCCGGTCCAGGTGCGCACCGGCGTCGGAGCCGCCAAGGAGCACGTCCTCGTGGCGCCAGGTCTCGGCGCGCAGCGCCCAGGACGCGGGGTCGTTGTCGGTGGGCATGGGCCACAGGACCGTACGCAGTTCGTCGGCGACGCAGATCTCGACGAGGCAGCTGAAGGGGTCCTGGCCGCGTTCGGCGGCGATGTCCTGCACCACCCTCCCGGTCAGGCCCTCGTTCGCCGCGCTGTACGTGTCCCCGATGACGTACCGCCCGAAGTCCGTCAGCCGCCGGAAGACACCGACGTCCTCGCTCTGCGACAGGCGGACCAACTCGGCCCGTACGGCCGGGTCGCCCAGTTGGGCGATCCGTTCCGGGACGGGGAGGCCGAGAACCGGTCCCCAGCCGGGGATCAGGTTCAGCGCGCAGAAGGTGCCGAGGGACATGTTCATCGGTGTGAGGATGGGCATGGTGAGCGCGACGATCCGGCCACCGGCCTTACGGGCGCGCTCACTTGCCTCGAGCTGGCGGGGTACGCGGGCCGGCACGGCCGAGTCGATCGTGAGCACGTTCCAGTTCAGCGGGCGTCCGGCCGCCGCGCTCATCTCGACGAAGAGATCGATCTCGTCGTCGCTGAACTGGTCGAGGCAGCCCGCGACGATCGCCTCGATCTGGGTGCCCTCGTGTTCGCCGACCGCCTGGGAGAGGGCGATGAGTTCGGCGGGCAGCGCGTGCCGGGACGCCACCGGCCTGCCGTCGGCGTCGGAGTGCGAGGACGACTGGGTGGTGGAGAATCCCCAGGCGCCGGCGTCCATGGCTTCATGCAACAGGGCGAGCATGGCGGCGAGTTGCTTCTCCGTCGGCTGCCCGCCCACCGCGTCCGGCCCCATGACGTACCGGCGCAGCGCGCAATGCCCCACCATGAAGCCGGCGTTGACCGCGATCCGCCCCTCCAGCGCGTCCAGGTACTCCCCGAAACTGCTCCAGCTCCAGGGCGCCCCCTCCTCCAGCGCGACCAGGGACATCCCCTCGACCTTGGACATCATCCGGCGCGTGTAGTCGGCGTCGCCCGGCCGCTCCGGGTTCAACGGGGCCAGCGTGAAACCGCAGTTGCCGGCGGCGACGGTCGTGACCCCGTGATTGAGAGAGGGCGTCGCATACGGGTCCCAGAAGAGCTGGGCGTCGTAGTGCGTGTGCGGATCGACGAACCCGGGCGCGAGGACCAGCCCGGACGCGTCCTCCGTCGTCCGAGCGTCCTCGGTGATCCGGGACCCGATAGCCGCGATGCGCCCGTCCCGTATCCCCACATCCGCGACGTAGGCGGGCGCGCCGGTCCCGTCGACGACGGTGACGCCCGCGATCAGATGGTCAAGCACGGCTACACCTCTTCCCTAACGTCCACACGGACGCGCCCCTTGAGGGGCGCGGGGAACTGCGCGACCAGCCACAAACGGCCCCGCGGACGCGAACGGCCCGCAGCCCCACAGCGATCAGGCGCCCTGCCGGAAACGGGACGTCCTGTGCACAGGATCCGTGTCGATCTTCGGAATCACATGCTCACCGACCAACCGGATCGTCTGGAGCGTGTCCTCCCGGGAGATCCCGATCGGCATCCCGAAGCTCAGCTGATCGGCCCCCGCCTGCTCCCACCGCTTGCACTGCGTCAGCACCTCGTCCGGGTCGCCGCAGATCAACAGCTCCTCGGCGATGAGGAGTTCGATGATCTCCTCGTTGAACTCGGGCAGCGTCTCCGGCCACAGCGGGAACCCCTCGGGGCGCGGGAAAGTGTCGTGGTACCGGAAGAGCAGGGACTGGAGATAATGCAGCCCGCCGCCCGCCGCGATCCGTACCGCCTCCGCGTGCGTCGGCGCGCAGATCGCCGTCGACGTCACCATCACGTTGTCGTTGACATAGTCGCCGACCGGCTCGGCGTCCACGATCGCCGTCTTGTACTGCTCCAGCACCCACTCCATGTCGGAGACCTTCTGCACGCTGAAGCCGAGCACCCCGAGCCCCTTGCGGGCGGCCATGGCGTACGAGGGCGGCGAGCCGGCGGCGTACCACATCGCGGGGTGCGAGGGCCCGTACGGCTTGGGCAGGACCTTGCGCGGTGGCAGCGACCAGTGTTTGCCCTGGAAGCCGACGTACTCGTCCTGCGTCCACATCTTTGGGAACTCGGCGATCGTCTCCTCCCACAGTTCCTTGGTGTGGTTCATGTCGGTGATACCGGACATGAAGCCGAGGATCTCGTGGGAGCCGGCGCCCCGGCCGGAGCCGAACTCGAAGCGGTTACCGGTGAGATGGTCGAGCATGGCGACCTTCTCGGCCACCTTCACCGGGTGGTTGACCGGGGCGAGCGGGTTGAAGATGCCGGAGCCGAGGTGGATGCGCTCGGTGGCGTGGGCGAGGTAGCCGAGGTAGACGTCGCTGGCCGAGATGTGCGAGTACTCCTCCAGGAAGTGGTGCTCGGACACCCAGGCGTACTTGAAGTTCGACTGGTCCGCCTGAATGACGTACTCGGTCTCCTCCATCAGCGCCTTGTGCTCCGCGAGCGGATCGGTCTCGGCCCGCTTGCCCACGTATCCCTGTACAAAGAGCCCGAATTCCAAGGAGGTTCACCGTCCCAGTAACCGTTCCCGACGTTTCTGACGTAGCGTCAGATTCGATGTCGACTGTTCCACCGGGGGCCTGGAGCGTCAATACCTGACGGGTCGTCAACTCACGCGCAGAGCTGTCGGCGATAGAATGGCCGCCATGACTGAACTGGGACCCGTCGTCTGGCCGCCTGCTCCGATCCGGACCGAGCGGCTCGTACTCCGCGAGTCCGAGGCCCGGGACCGTGCGACGTTCGTCGAGCTGCTGGCGTCGCCGGAGGTGCACACCTACCTCGGTGGCCCCCGGCCGCGTGCCGAGCTGGAGCGCGAGCTGCCCGAGGTGCCCGAGCGGTGGCCCGGGAGTTTCGTGGTCGAGCTCGACGGGGCGATGATCGGCCAGATCCTGCTCAGGAGAGCGACGGAGCACCGCCGTCCGGCCGCGACGGGAAAGGCCGATCTCGGCTATCTGTTCCTGCCGGAGACGTGGGGCTCCGGGTACGCCGCCGAGGCGTGCGCGGCGGCGCTCGACTGGTTCGACGGCGCCCTTCCCGGCGAGCCGGTGGTGCTCACCACGCAGTCCGCCAACGCCGGCTCGATGCGTCTCGCCGCCAAGTTGGGGTTCAGCGAGGTGGAACGGTTCCAGGCCTGGGACGCCGAGCAGTGGCTCGGCCTGCGATCCCCGGTCGCACCGCCCGCCTGAGCCGGCGCCCGGAGGCACGCAGGCCCCGGCGGGGACCGTCGGCCTCTTAGGGGGTGGGTGTCAGAAGGCGCTCACCCCCGCCAGCCAGCCTCCGTCGATCACGAACGGCTGCCCGGTGATGTACGAGGAGTCCGCGGAGGAGAGGAACAGCGCCAGGCGCGCCACCTCCTCCGGGCGCCCGATCCGCCCCAGCGGAACGAGCTTGCGGTACAGCTTGTCCAGCCCCTGCGCGGAACCCTCCGCGTCCGCGGCCGGGTCCAGTACCGCCGGGTTCGACATCGCGGTGTCGATCGCGCCCGGGCACATGGCGTTGACGCGTATCTTCCGGCGGGCCAGCTCCAGCGCGGCGACCCGGGTGAGCCCGAGGATGGCGTGCTTGCTCGCCGCGTACGCCCCGACCGCCGCCATACCGGTCATCCCGGTGTACGAGGCGGTGTTGACGATCGTCCCGCCGCCCGCGTCGGCGATGCGCGGCGCGACCGTCTTGATCCCGAGGAAGCAGCCGACCTGGTTGACCTGCACGACCTGCATGAACTCGTCGAGGGGCGTGTCGAGAAGGGTGTTGAAGCGCAGGATGCCGGCGTTGTTGACCAGCCCGTCGATCCGGCCGTACGCCTTCTCGGCGGCGGCGACCGCAGCCTGCCAGCCCGCCTCCTCGCGCACGTCGAGATGGACGTACAGCGCGCCCAACTCCTTTGCCAGCGCCTCTCCTTGGTCGTCGAGCACATCCGCCACGACCACTCGGGCGCCCTCCGCCACGAACAGCCGGGCCTCCTGCTCCCCCTGACCTCGTGCCGCGCCGGTGACGATGACGACCCGTCCGTCGAGCTTGCCCATGCGGAACCCCTTCGCAGCGTTCACATCGGTGGAGGTCAGCATCGTATCGCCGTATCTGACGATGCGTCAGGCCAGACGGAAGAGTGTGTTTTGTGTGCGAGAGCACACACTAAGTGACCGACGAGTAGGGATGTTTGACCCTGTCGCGGGCCCACAGGTGACACCAATAATCCTCCATGAACAGGCAAAGCGAACCCCAAGGGCATTCCAGGGACGGAGCGACATGGCAAAGAGGCGCCTGAAGAACAGGAAGGTCCGACTTGTGGCGGTCGGATCGGCGCTCGCCACCGGTGGCGTGATCATCACCCTCCTTCCGTCGGCGAACGCGGCCGAGGAGAAGACACCTGAGCAGATCATGACGTTGTGCCAGCGGGCCGAAGTGCTCAACGGTAAACAGCAGGACATCTTCGACTTCGGCGGCCATCCGATCGCCGGCCCGAGTTTCGAGTCCGACAACTGTGATTTCGTCGAGACGAAGTTCGAGACCTTCGACGGGCCCACCGAGAAGTCGTCCATCGATTTCCCGAACTGTGAGCCGAACGCCACCGAACCGTCGAAGGTATCCATCACCTGGTCGGCGAGCGCGTCTCAGGGCCAGGGAAAGTACACGGTGACCCAACAAGGCGGCGGCGGAGGTCTCTTCGGCGCGATCGGCGGGTCCTGGCTCAAGCACAAGGGCACCCTGGACCTGACCACGAAGGCGGCTTCGGCGGGCGACACCGAAGAACGCGAGGTCCCGGTCGGCAAGGTGCTCCACATGGAGTTCACGCCGACACTGCAGCGGATGACCGGCGAATGGCGGGTGCGTATCGACGCCAACCCCGGGAGCTTCGCCGTGAACCCCACCCCCGAGAAGAACTTCGTCGCGCCCGACGTCATCGAGGGTCCCGTCGTCCTGCCTGGCGCCGCGGGTGCCCCCGGGCTTGTGGACGGCACCTCCAAGGCGGTCGTGGAGGACTGCTGACGCCCTTCCGTCGGCCCCTGAGCACCCTGATCACCGCAGATCAACAGCCATACCCTCCCAGGAGAACCCCATGAGCCGCAGCAGTCGCTCCAGTCGAACCAAGAGCCACCGGAGCAAGAAGAAGCGCATCACCCTCGCCCTGGCTCCGGTGGCGGCCCTCGCGGTGGCCGTCCCGCTGATGGCCCAGGCGGGTGCCGCCACGCCTTCCGAGGTGACCGCGGACTGCGCCTCGGACTCGAACAAACTCGAGGACTGTGACTTCATCCCCGTCCAGAACAAGCGGAACAGCCTCGGGGCCAACGAGCGGGTTTCAGCGGTGACCGACAACTGCGGATCGACCAGCACCGCCTCGAAGACCTTCAAGGTGGCCACGTCCGTCAGCCGGTTCATCCAGCTGGAGGACGGGTTCGTCGCCGCGGCCGACTCGAAGCTGGTGGGCTCATTCCTTGAGGTCGGGGTCAGTTTCAACACGTCGGAAATCAACATCACGACGGATGACAAGACGACCGGACTGGAACTCAGCCGCACCGATACCGTGCAGGCGGACAGTATCGGGTTCTTCATGTGGTCGGCCAAGCGGACCGACGTGAGTGGATTCCTGCGTGCAACATACAAGGACGAACAGGACGGCCAGAAGGTGTTCTTCGCGCCGAGCGAGGGCGCCGCGACCGTCCACGTCTTCTATCCGCAGCTCCTGAAGAACGGTACGCCGGACGGCAGGCTGTGGCTGCGCAACGTGAAATGCGGAACCCCGCAGGCCAACGGAATCCAGAACTCGGAGAACAGTATCCGGGTGGAACCGGGATTCGAAGAGGGCGGCAGGAACGTCACGGACGTGGAGGTCCCGCTGTCGGACATTCCGGCACCATAACGGAATTCGCGCCAGAGCTCAGCGAACGGGGCGGCACCGGTTGTTCTCATATGCGAACAGCCGGAGTCGCCCCCAGCCCATCTCAGGACCGCGTCCGTACTGCCCCGGGCATCGAGCTTGGCGTAGATGTTGCTGAGGTTGTTGCGGACCGTCTTCTCGCTCAGCCGCAGCCGCAGCCCGATCTCCTGGGCGCCCAGGCCGGTCGACAGCAGCTCCATGATCTGCCGCTCGCGCGGCGAGAGCAGACTCCGCAGCCGTTCCATCGCCGCCCCCGCGACGGACGCCCCCCTCCCCTCCTCGGAGACCCGCTGGGCCCCCTCCCGGAGAGCGGCGCACGCGACCGGTGACAGGTAGGTGTGCCCGACCGTGGCCGCCATGACCGCCGAGGCCAGCATGCAGGTGCAGTAGTCGCCCTCGACCAGATAGCCGGCCCCGCCCCGGAACACCTCGATCACGGTCTGGGTGTCCCGCCGGGGGCTGACGACGATCACCGGGGCACTCACCGCCCCCATGGCCTTCAACAGCACCCCGAACGCGGTCGCCGGCTCCTCGCACCGCAGGACGACGACGTCCACCGCGCCCTGCTCCCCCAGCTCACGGTAGGGCGGGAAAACACGCAACGCCCGTCCCACGTAAGGGTCTTCAGGGGCCGGCCACTCCTCGTGCGGCCACTCGCCCTCGGCACAGGCCAGAGCGACGGACAGCCTGGGTGAAGGGTGGTCGACGAGCCGGGAAGCGCGCACAGTGCATGTCCTTCCGCCGGAACGATGACGTCCGTACGTCCCTACGTACGCGTCCCAGCATGGACATGTTCAAAGATTCAAAGAGATCCAGGCAGGCCGCCGGACAGATCCTCCAACAGCGGGCCCACTTCCGTTCCGAACGCGCCGATCTGATCGGTCAGTTCAGCGAGACTCCGGCTCCGGAACCGCACCTGGATCTGGTCCACGCCCATCGCGCCGTACGCCCGCAGCGACTCGGCGAGGACCTCCGGCGCCCCGCTCAGCGTCCGCCGTCCGACATCCCACCCGGGCTCACCGACGTACAGCGGCTCGGCGATGGCCCCGATGGTGAACGGGCCCTGAACGGCGGCCTCTTGGCGTATCCGCCGGATCCGTGCGATCTGGTCCGGGAGCCGGTCGCGCGGGTCGCCCTGCGGCAGCCAGCCGTCGCCCTTGAGCGCCGCCCGGCGTACGGCGGCGGGGGACGAGCCGCCGACCCAGAGCGGTACGCGTTCCCGTGTGGGCCGCGGACGCTGGCCGAGCCCCTCGAAGTCGTACAACTTGCCGTGGTGTTCGGGGAATTCGTCCGGCCCGAGCGCGGCGCGCAACGCGTCTGTCGTCTCGTCGAGTACGGCACCCCGGCGCTCGAAGTCGACCCCGAGAACCTCGAACTCCTCCTGTACGTGTCCGGCCCCGACCCCGAGGATCAGGCGCCCGCCGGAGAGGTGGTCGAGGGTGGCGTACTGCTTGGCGGTGAGGAGGGGGTGGCGCAGGCCCACGACCGCTACGTGACTGAGGAGTTGGACGCGTTCGGTGACGGCGGCGAGGTGGGCGAGGGTGGCAACGGGGTCGTACCAGACGGTGCTCATCGCGGGGGCGAGGCGGCGCGGAATGGCCACATGGTCGCAGCTCGCGACGTAGGCGAAGCCGGCGCGGTCGGCGGCGCGGGCGATGTCGACGAGGTCGGCGGCACCGGCCGAGGTCTCCCAGGGTTCGGTGTACAGCGTCGACTGGGACTGGATCGGGAGTTGCATGCCGTAGCGGAGGCGGAGGGGCTCGTTGCTGGGGAGCATGGGCGGGACCCTTTCTCTGACGGTCCGTCAACTATGGTCGCCGTGGCCATGGTTGTCGCTGACGACCAGTCAGACAAGGGTTGGTGCGGTATCTCAGCCGGTCAGGCACGACGGAAGCCGGTCCGGCCCGGTCCGACGCTCCGGAGAGAGGAAGCCGACCCCACTCACCGCCCGGTCAGCAGGAACCGCAGGTACTTGCCTGTGCCCAGTGCTCCCCGCGTCTCCGTACGCGTGCGGGCCAGTTCCGCCTCGACCCGCGCCCGTTCCGCCTCCGCGCCCGCCAACTGCTTCTGGCGTTGCAGGAGTTCGGCTCGCTTGCGCTGGGTGTCCATGGCGCGCTGCTGGCGCTGCCCGGTGAGGCGGGCGCGCTCGTCGGTGATCCTTCGCTGCAGGGCGGCCTTCTTCTGCAGGGCCTCGGCCTCCGCCTGTTTGATCTCCGCCTTGTGGGTCCGCCGGAGTGTGGCGATGTCGGCCTTGATCTGGGCCTTCGCCGCCGGAGGCACCGTGGTCGGAGCGGACGCCCTGGCCCGGTGTTCCAGGCCCTGCCGCCAGTCGCTGAGGGCAGTGGCGCGGGCCTCGCCGATGCCGGGCACCCGTATCCGCTGGCCGCCGGGACGCACCAGGTACACGACGGACGGGTTGTGCGAGAAGTCCACGCCGATGAAGTCGGCCGCGCTGCGGATGCCCGCGTCCTGGAGTGCCTGCACCATCTTGGCGCCCATGTTGCTGAGCGACCGCGTCTCCTGGATCGACGTCCTGCGCAGCTTGTCCTGGATGTGTGCCCTGACCGCCGGTTCCAGCGCCTTGTCGATCCGGCGCCGTTCCTTCGCCGCCAGCCCCGCCAGCTGCTGCTGGGCCTGGTCCGTACGCCGGTTGAGGTTCATGGTGATACGGGCCTGGCCGTCGCGCAGCTCGATCTGGAGGGCCTGGATGCGCTGGTCGGAGGCGGTGTTGTCCTTGGCGAGGGCGTCGTCGAGGACGCGGATCTCCTTCTCCAGCCGCTGATGGGCGCTCGCCGGGTCGGCCAGCTCACGGGAGCGCCGCTTGAGGTCCCGCACCCGCTTGCGCGCCGCCCGGCACTCGGGGCGCCTGCGTCGGCCGAACCCGACCAGGGCGGCGGAGGTGAGAAGGGCGACGCCCTGTGCGGCGGGCAGGACGTCCACCGGCTGGGCCGCGGCGAGGACGAGCGCGCCCGGGGCGGACGTACTGAGCAGCGCGCCGAGGGCCGCGAACAGGTCACCGGGGCCGCGCTTGCCGAACGTGGCGAACCCGGCGC
>NZ_AEJB01000531.1 GCF_000331005.1 Streptomyces turgidiscabies Car8 | reverse complement strand
CATCGAGGTTCTGATGACGGTCAGCCCGCTGTTGGATCCACCGTCGCCTGGTGCTCCTCGGCGAGGTGTTCCTCCGCCTTCAGCCAGGGCAGGAACTGCACCTTCTTCCGCCAGCCGCACGTGTCGCAGCTCATGACGCGGTGCGCGCCGGTGCGCTGGACATGAACCACGTGCTCGCGGCCGTGCTGGTCCCAGCGGCTCACCTTGCTCGCGTTGATCTGCAACATGACCTCATGACCTCTCCGCTGTCCAGGGGATGCGTGCAGCAAGGAGTGTGCAGCAAGAGCAACATCAACAGGGGGCGGCTGTGTGAAGAGTTGAGACAGCCGCCGGGTTGCTCACGCGTCTGTGCCGGGGGCGATCAGGCCCGTCTCGTAGGCCAGTACGACCGCCTGGACCCGGTCGCGCAGCTCCAGCTTCGACAGGATGCGGCCGACGTGCGTCTTGACGGTGGTCGGGCTCAGGAACAGCCGTTCCGCCAGCTCGGCGTTGCTCAGTCCCGTCGCCATCAGCCGCAGCACCTCCAGCTCACGGGGTGTCAGGCCCGACAGATCGGCGTGCCGGGCCGGGGCCGGTGAGGGTTCCTGGCGCTGGGCGAAGCGTTCGATCAGGCGGCGGGTGATCGCGGGGGCGAGCAGGGCGTCGCCGGCCTGCACCAGGCGTACGGAGGCCACCAGATGCTCCGGGGTGACGTCCTTGAGGAGGAAGCCACAGGCACCGGCGGTGAGGGCTTCGTACACATAGTGGTCGAGGTCGTAGGTGGTGAGGATGACGACTCGGGTTCCCCCGGCCTCCGGGGCGTCGTCGGCGAGGATCCGCCGGGTGGCCTCGATACCGTCCATGCCCGGCATCCGGATGTCCATGAGGACGACATCGGGCCGGGTGCGCCGTACGGCGGCCACCGCTTCGGCCCCGTCCGCCGCCTCGGCCGTCACCTCGATGCCGTCGGCGGCCAGGATCATCCCGAAGCCCGTACGGACCAGCGCCTGGTCGTCGGCGATGACGGCACGCAGGGGCGGGTGCGTCGGACGGGGTGCTCGGCTCTCGTTCACGGGGTCCGCCACGGGACATCGGCCTTGACGCGGTAGCCGCCGGCGAGGGTCGGGCCGGCGGTGAGCGTTCCGCCGTACACCGCGAGCCGCTCACGCAGCCCGATCAGCCCCCGGCCGTTGCCGCCTTCACCTGCGTCTTGCCGCGACGGGGAGTTGAGGTTGGTGGCGCGGGTGTTGCCGACCTCGATCTGGAGGTGGTCGTCCGTCCAGCCGATCAGGACGGAGGCCTCGGCGCCGGGCGCGTGCTTGATCGTGTTGGTCAGCGCCTCCTGCACCACGCGGTACGCCGTCAGGTCCACCCCGGGCGGCAACGGGTCCGGCGGCAGCGACACCGCGACGACGACCGGGGTCCCGGCGCCGCGCACCCGCTCCGTCAGGGCGTCGAGCCGGTCCAGGCCGGGCTGCGGCTCCAGGCCGTCGGCGGGCGTCTCCTGGAGGCCGGTGCCGGTGTCCGGGGCGGCCAACAGGCCCATCACGTGCCGGAGTTCGGCCATCGCGGCGCGGCCCCCGGCCTCCACCGCGAGCAACGCCTCCTTGGACCGCTCGGGCGCCGCGTCCATCACCTTGCGTGCCGCCCCGGCCTGGATCACCATCACGCTCACATTGTGGGTCACCACGTCGTGCAGCTCGGCGGCGATCCGGGCCCGCTCCTCCGCGACCGCCCGCCGCATGGCCTCCTCCTGCGTCCGCTGCAACCGCGCGAACCGGTCCCGGTCGGCCGCCAGCCGCCGCCGCCAGAGACGGACCAGTCCGGCCAGCACCCCGGCGACCAGCAGCACGACCCCGGGACTCGACCAGCCGGGAAGCAGGGGCTCCGCCTGCTGGAACGCGAGTCCGGCCAGAACCGCGCCGACGACCATCGCGGCCATGGCCCCCACCCGGAAACGACTGTGCGTGACGGCGCTGTAGGCGCCGATGACGATGCTCAGCACGGTGATCCAGGAAGCCTCGTCACCGATGACCACGGCGGCGGCCAGTACCACTCCGAACACCGCCAGCGGATACCGGCGCCTGGCCAGCAGCGGTAGCGCCGACAGGACGACCAGCGGCCAGGGCGCGACGGAACCCTCGCCCTCCCCGAGCGACGGACGGGGCACGGGCGGGACAGGCGGGACAGGCGGGACAGGCGGGACAGGCGGGACAGGCGGGACCGGCGTCACGACCTCGGCCCCCGGCACACGCGTGCTCACCCTGGCGCCCCCGTACTCGGTCGACGGGAAGAAGCGCACCGGGCCGTCGCCGGGATAGCGCGCCGCGACGAACAGCGCGACGACGGTCAGTACGACCGCCAGCGCCAGGTCCGTACGCACCGCCCGCCGCGACAGCGGAGCGGGTTTAGGCTCCGGCCGCAGCGCGTCCCGCAGCTGCTGACGCCAGTGGCGCGAGCGCCGGTACTCCGTCTCCGCTACCCCGTCCGAGTTCCCGTCCCCGTCCCCGTCCGCGTTCCCGTTACCCCGTCCCCGGTTCCCCGTCTCCATCACTCCGTCTCCATCGGCACATTGTGCGGCCGGACCGCCCGACCCGGGCCTCCCCGCACCGAACGGCCCAACAAGCCGTTCCTCAGGCGTACTTCGCTGGGATGACCTCGCTGCCGCGTCCTCCGCCAGGAGGGTCGTACGTCGGTGTCGCGGCCGACGCGCCGCACCCGCGCCCGGCCCTACGGTCGCCGGGACCGACAACTTCCCGGCTCGAACCGACCGTAGGGACAGGCGAGTTCATGACCCAGGTGATCCAACTGGAGGACGTGGCCAAGCGCTACGACAGCGCGGGCAGGCCCGCGCTCGGGCCGCTCACCCTCTCCGTCGAACAGGGCGAGGCCCTCGCCGTGACCGGCCCCTCCGGCAGCGGCAAGTCCACCCTGCTGAACCTCGTCGCGGGCCTGGACCGGGCGACCGAGGGCACCGTGTCCGTGGCCGGCCGACAGCTCGGCGACCTGAACGAACACGCGCTGGCCCGGTTCCGCCGCGAACAGATCGGCATGGTCTTCCAGTTCTTCAACCTGCTCGACGATCTCACCGTCACCGACAACATCCAGCTTCCCGCCCAACTCACCGGAACCGCACGGCGCGAGACGGCCGCCCGCGCCGGGGAGCTCATGGAGGTACTCGGCATCCAGAAGCACGCCCGCGCCTATCCCGGCCGTCTCTCCGGCGGTGAGCGCCAACGGGTCGCGGTCGCCCGGGCCCTGGTCAACCGGCCCGCGCTGCTGCTCGCCGACGAGCCGACCGGCGCCCTCGACACCGCCTCGGGTGAGGACGTACGGGAGCTGCTGGTGGAGCTGCACCGGGGCGGGCAGACCATCGTGCTGGTCACCCACGACCTGGCGCTCGCCGAGGCGTGTGCGAGCCGGACGATCCACCTGGTCGACGGTCACCTCGCCCTCGACACCCGGGCGGGGGCGGCCCGTTGAACGGCTTCGGAAGGGTTCGCAGAGTCGGAAGAGGCGGGGCGCTCGGCCGGGTCGTGCGGTCCGGGGTGGGGCGGCGGCGGGTGCAGACCGTGGTGATCGCCGTGGCCACGATGATGGCCGTGGCCTCGTCGGTGGTCGCCGGATCACTGATCGTCGCGGCGAACGCGCCCTTCGACCACGCCTTCGCGCAGCAACACGGCGCGCATCTGACCGTCCAGTTCGATCCGGCCAGGGCGAGTACGGCGCAGTTGGCGGCCACCGGGGGACAGCAGGGTGTCACCGCGAGCGCGGGACCGTACCCGGCGACGTCGATCCGGCCGGTGGACTCGGCAGGCGGCCATCTGCCGATGTTCACGCTCGTCGGACGGTCCGGTCCCCACGCCGACGTGGACGATCTGGACCTCAAGTCCGGCCGCTGGGCGGCGAAACCGGGCGAGATCGTGCTCAGCTCGTCGATCTCCGGCCCCGACCTGGAGCTCGGCTCCGTCCTCCACACCTCGGACGACGCGGACAGCCCCGCCCTGACGATCGTCGGCTTCGCCCTGTCGGTCAGCAGGACCGCCGACGCGTGGGCGACCCCCGCCCAGGCCAGGGCACTGGCGTCGGCGAAGACCCCCCTCACCAGCCAGATGCTGTACCGCTTCGACTCCGCCGGGACGGAGGGACAACTCACCGCCGACCGGAAGCAACTCGCCGCGGCCGTACCGTCCGGCGCGTTGCTGGGCAGTCAGTCCTATCTGGAGACGAAGCGTGACGCCGACCAGGGCGCGGCGCCGACCATCCCCTTCCTCATCGCCTTCGGTGTCCTCGGCATCGTCATGTCGGTGATCATCGTCGGCAGTGTGACCAGCGGCGCGGTCGGATCGAGTCTGCGCAGGATCGGCATCCTCAAGGCCATCGGTTTCACCCCGCGCGAGGTCGTACGCGCCTATGTGGCCCAGGCGTTGATCCCGGCCGCGGTCGGCATCGGGCTGGGGGTCGTCCTCGGCAACCTGCTCGCGGTTCCCCTCCTCGACGACACCGAGCAGGCGTACGGCACCGCCACACTGAGCGTGACGTGGTGGGTGGACGTCGTGGTGCCGGCGGCCGCGTTGCTGGTCGTCGGGACCGCCGCGCTGGTGCCCGCGCTGCGCGCCGGGCGGCTCAGTACGGTCGAGGCCATCGCGGTGGGCCGGGCCCCGCGTCCGGGACGCGGCCAGTGGGCGCACCGGGCGGTGGGACGGCTGCCGCTGCCCCGGGCGGTGACGTACGGTCTCGCGAGCCCCTTCGCGCACCCGGTCCGTATGGCCGCGATGCTGCTGGCGGTGGCCTTCGGCACCATCGCGGCGACCTTCGCGGTGGGGCTGACCGCGTCCCTCACCGCGGTCAGCGCCGCGGCAGACCCGGAGGAGCGGGCGGCGGTCACGGTGTTCGGCGGTGGTGGCGGTGGACCGGAGGGAGGCCTGGGCGGAACCGAGGCCCCGGCCGCCGACCCGGCACGCATACGAGCCGCCGTCGAGGCACAGGAAGGCACCGCCTCGTACTACGCCATGACCCGGAACGAGGCCTCCGTGGCCGGTGTCACCGGCTCGGTACGCGTCGCCCTCTACCAGGGGGACTCCCGTCCCGGCAGCTACGAGATGATCTCCGGGCACTGGCTCGACGGCGCGGGACAGGTCGTGGTCGGCTCGGGCTACCTGGAACGGACCGGCACCGAACTCGGTGACACGGTCCGGGTGACCTACGAGGGGGACATCCGCACCCTGCGGATCGTCGGCGAGGCCTTCGACACGTCGAACGGCGGCACCGGCATCCACGGCAACCTCGCCGACTTCCCGGCGGCCCAGCCCCGGATGTTCCTCGTCGAGGTGAAGCCGGGCGTCTCTCCCGTCGAGTACGCCACGAAACTCGCCGCCGTGGTCCAGCCGCTGGGCGGCGACGCGATGGCCAACGCCCCCTCGGGACAGGACAACTTCGTCATCATCCTGAAGTCGATGGCGGCCCTCCTCACCCTCATGCTGGTCTCCGTGGCAGGCCTCGGCGTCCTCAACTCCGTCGTCCTCGACACCCGGGAGCGCGTCCACGACCTCGGCGTCTGCAAGGCGCTCGGCATGTCACCCCGCCAGACGGTGAGCCTCGTCCTCGCCTCGGTGGCCGTCATCGGCGTACTGGGCGCCCTGCTCGGCGTACCCACCGGCTTCGCCCTGCACGGCTTCGTCCTCCCGGTAATGGGCCATGCAGCGAACACCGAACTCCCCCCATCGGTGCTGAACGTCTACGCCCCCTGGCACCTGCTCCTCCTGGGCCTGGCCGGCACCACGATCGCCCTCCTGGGCGCCCTACTCCCGGCAGCCTGGGCAGCAAGAACCCGCACGGCCACAGCCCTACGAACGGAGTAGGGGGACCCCTGGGCGGGGGCGGGGCGG
>NZ_AEJB01000530.1 GCF_000331005.1 Streptomyces turgidiscabies Car8 | reverse complement strand
CGGAATCAGCTTTCGGCCGCGGGGGCCACGAACCCGGCGGTGTCGAGCTCGCAGCCGAAGGGGTCGGGGATGTAGAGCTTCTCCCCGAACGGCTTGGTGAGCCGGGACCTGTAGCCCTTCGCGTACGGCTCCAGGAACAGGCTGGCCTCGTCCTTCTGCATGTCGAGGACCAGGTAGACGGGGACACCCGCTCCGCCGTAGACCGCGACCTTGTCGGTGAGGTCGTCGTCGCGGGTGGAGGGGGAGGTCAGCTCGGCGACGAAGGAGAGGCCTTCTCCGTCGAGGCGGTTGCTGTCCGTCTCCAGCGTCCGCTCGTGTGCGGCGTAGATGTCCGGTCCGTACGCACGCTCGAGGCCCGGGAAGACGAACAGGAGGGGCGAGGAGTCGATGAGGTGGCCTTCGGGGATGTAGTCCTCAAGCTGCCGACGCACCAGTTTCATGACGCGGGAGTAGTACCCCTTCGACCACGGCGACACGACGATGTTCCCCTTGATGATCTCGGCCCTGTAGCCGGTCGGCACGTCAAGCACGTCGAGGGCGTCCAACAGGTCCTCGAAGCTGGGGGTCTCCGTGCCGCTTGTCGTGATCGGTCGCTCCGTCATCAACGTCATGATGCGCCTTTCACCTGAGACTGACCAGCTGCCACTCAGCGTAGTCAAGCACGCACTGTGTGGCAGCCGGTTGTCCCATCTGCTCTGCTCACGACGTGAAGATGAAGTACTTCCACGCCCCGTGCGTCGTCGTGTTCACGTTGTCGCCCGCGACGCCGTCGACGTACGACGAGCGGATGCGGAAGCGGTAGCCGATGTCGTGCGTGCCGCCCAGTTCCACGCGGGAGATGCCGGCCGAGTCCAGTTCGAAGTCCTGGGAGCCGCCGTCGAACCAGGTGCCCTCGTAGAAGTACTGGATCTGGAGGCGCTGCCGGCGGTGCGGGTACGCCGTCATGGTCGTTGTGAACAGCGGGGTCGTGGCCTGGTGGAAGTAGGCGTACGTCTGGCCGTACACGTTCTTGTTCTTGTACTGGCGGCTGACCGACGTCGACACCTTGACCTTGGTGTAGACCGTGCTGGCGACCGTCTTGGGCGCGTAGCGCGCGTCACCCGTGAACCGTGCTGTCAGGCGGGTGTCGCGGGTGAGTTTGTACGTGGTCGAGAAGTCGCCGTTCCTGTTGACCGTGCCGGCCTTGACCAGCTTGTCGGGCCGGTCGGAGCCGTACGGGTCGGCCCAGATCTCGACCTTGCGGTTCTTGTACGTCTTGCCGAGGTGCGCCGTGAACTTGACGCTCTTCGCGTAGTCGTACGTCTTCTTGTTGTTGGAGAGACGGATCGAGGTCACCGCGCGCGAGACGTCGACCGAGTCCGAGCCGGAGGACGCCAGGTGGTCGGCGTCGCCCGCGTACGACAGTACGTACGTCACCTTGCCGCCGGCCGGCGGGCTGTTGGTGAAGGAGAACGTGCCGTTCGCCGCGATCGTCGCCGTGCCGATCTTCCGGCCGCTCGGGGCGTCGAGGTCCTTGCGGGTGATCGTCACCTTGCTGCCCGACGGGAGGGTCACCTTGCTGGTGACCTTGCCCTTGACCGTCAGCTTCTTCGCGCGGTCGGACCTCACCGGTGCCGTGACGGAGACGCTGGTGACGGCCTTGGTCGGGTTGTTCAGGACGCGCAGGTCGTACGTGTTGCCCTGCCCGGCCGTGATCGCGAACAGCCGGGACCTGTCCGGGGCCCAGCCGAGGCCCGCCGTGGCGAGGTTGCCCGTGCCGGTGCCGTTGATGAAGTCGTAGTCCCGGACGGAGGCCGTGCGGTTCGGCTTGTAGATGTGCAGACCCTGGCCGAAGTACGTGTCGTTGCCCGCCGCGACCGTGCCGTCGGGGGCGACGGCCACCGCGTTCGCGGACCCCGGGTCGTCGGCGTACTTGCCGTCCGCCGTGAGGTCGGAGGTCTTGAACACCACGTGGTTGGACGGGTCCTGCGCGGCGGCGACGACCCGCCCGCCGTCCGCCGTGACCGCGAGGTCGCGCAGTTCGCTGCCCGGGACGGTCTTGCGCGCGGTGGCGGTCGCGGTGCCCGAGGAGACGTCGTACACGCCCAGCTCGGTCCAGGCCAGGCCTGGGAGGCCCGCGACCAGGCTGTTCGAGCCCGGCGCGGCCTCCAGCAGGGGAGAGGCGCTCCAGGGCTTGGCCGCGTCGGCGTCCAGCGTGACCTTGTGCTCCGGGTCGGCCAGGTCGACCGAGCCGATGTTGCCGGTGCCGGCGGTGCCGTAACCGAACCAGAGCTTGCCGCCGGCGAGGGCCACGGAGCGCGGGTTGACGTCACCCGTGGCGTACCGGGCGGACTCCGTCGCCGTGACCGTGTCGATGGCGAAGATCGCGTCGCCGGTGTCGCCGACGCCGTCGGGGACGGCCGCGTAGACCGTGCGGGAGTCGGCCGAGAGCTCCAGGCCCGTGACGCCGCGCAGACCGGACACCTCCGCGACGAAGTTGCCCCGGTAGTCCGTGACGAGGACCCGGTTGCTGGCCGGATCGCTGACGAAGACGCGCTGGTGGACACCGTCCACGACGATGTCACCGAACGAGGCGATGCCCAGGTCGCGCTGGTCGTCCGCCATGGCGTTGCTCGCGACGCCGGTCGTGAGCGCGACGGAACCGAAAGTGAGTGCGACCGCGAGCGCGGTCGACAGAGTGCGTCTGTGCACGATTATTTCGAACCCCCCGGTACGAAAGTGCCCTGAAGCGGGGCCACTTGGCCTCTGTGTAGAGACGGTGAAGAGCAGGGTAGGTCATACCACTGACACAAGGTTCACAGGGGGTTAACGGGACGGGTGGGATCCCCTTCTTTCGCTCGAATTGACCGGGACATGGCCTGTCATGGCCTGTTCTTGGTTCCTGGGCGCCGAGTGTGCGGCCACGATCTACGCGTGTAGCCACCCGCCTGCCGTGTCCAGCCGTCCCAGCTGCCCAGGAGTTTCCTCATGCCCATCTCGCCCATGAACCGTCGCCAGTTCATGCACACGTCGGCTGTCACCGGCGCCGCCGTGGCCGCCGCCGGGACCGTCGCGGCAGCCCCCGCGCAGGCCGCCGACCGCGCCGCCGGCGCGCACTGCGAGCCGCCCCGCACCTGGACCTTCTCCATCCTGGGCACCACCGACCTGCACAGCCATGTCTTCGACTGGGACTACTACACGGACGCCGCCTACACCGACAAGGCCGGCAACTCCGTCGGCGTCGCCCGCGTGGCCACCCTCATCAAGCAGCAGCGCGCGGAGAAGGGCGAGGACCACGTCCTGCTCGTCGACGCGGGCGACATCATCCAGGGCACGTCACTGGCGTACTACTACGCGCGCGTGGACCCCATCGACGCCGGGAAGGGCAAGCGCGGTCCCGAACACCCCATGGCCGTCGCCATGAACGCCATGCGCTACGACGCCGCAGCCCTCGGCAACCACGAGTTCAACTACGGCATCGACACCCTCCGCAAGTTCGAGAGCCAGTGCCGTTTCCCGCTGCTCGGTGCCAACGCGCTCGACGCGAAGACGCTCCGGCCCGCCTTCCAGCCGTACACCGTCAAGCGCATCCGGGTCCCCGGCGCGCCGGACATCAAGGTCGGCATCCTCGGCCTCACGAACCCCGGGATCGCCCTGTGGGACAAGGACAACGTCGCCGGGAAGATGACGTTCACGGGCCTCGTCGAGCAGGCGAAGAAGTACGTCCCGCGGATGCGCGCCCTCGGCTGTGACGTCGTCTTCCTCACGGACCACTCGGGCCTGGACGGCAGTTCGTCGTACGGCAACGAGCTGCCGTACGTCGAGAACGCGTCGAACCTGGTCGCGGAGCAGGTGCCCGGGATCGACGCGATCCTCGTCGGGCACACGCACACCGAGGTGTCGTCCTACACGGTGACCAACAAGGCGACCGGCAAGGACGTGGTCCTCTCCGAGCCGTACTGCTACGGCATGCGCCTGACCGTCTTCGACTTCGAGCTCGAACTCGAGCGCGGTCAGTGGAAGGTGACCAGCACGAAGGCGAAGACGCTCGACCCCAAGGGTGTCGAGGAGGACGCGCAGATCACCAAGCTGCTCAAGGCCGACCACGAGCTCGTCGTGAAGTACGTCAACACGGCTGTCGGCACGTGTACGGCGGACCTGTCGGCGGCGGAGGCGTGCTGGAAGGACGTACCCGTCATGGACTTCATCCACCAGGTCCAGATGGCCACGGTGGCCACCGGCCTGTCGACGGCCGACGCCGCCCTCCCGCTGATCTCCGTCGCCGCGCCCTTCAGCCGCAGCGCCGACATCCCCAAGGGTGACGTCAGCATCCGCGACGTCGCCGGGCTCTACATCTACGACAACACCCTGTACGGCAAGAAGCTGACGGGCTCCCAGCTCAAGGACTACCTGGAGTTCGCGGCGAAGTACTACCACCAGGTGCCGGTGGGTACGGCCGTCGACACCGCGACGCTGACCAACGCCAACAGCTTCTGGGACTACATGTACGACACGGCGGCCGGCGTCGACTACGACATCGACATCGCCGCGGCGGAGGGGTCCCGGATCAAGAACCTCTCCTACAAGGGCGCCGCGGTCACGGCCGACCAGGTCTTCGTCGTCGCGGTGAACAACTACCGCGCCAACGGCGGCAGCGGCTACCCGCACATCGCCGCCGCCGACATCGCGTACAGCTCCACCAACGAGATCCGTCAGCTGATGATCGACTACGTGACGACGAAGGGCACCCTGAACCCCGCCGACTTCGCCGTCACCAACTGGAAGCTGACGCAGGGCGGCACGGCGGTGTTCCCGGCCTGACGGGAAGGTCCAGGGATGCGAGCCGCTGACGTACCCGCCCGTGCTGGGGGCGGGTACGTCAGCGGGTGGTGCGCATGTCGGCGGCGTGAACTCCCTTACGCGCGACGGCGCAGCCGCGTGTAGGCGGCGAGGGAGCCTCCGGCGAGCACGAGTGCCCCGCCGCCGAGGGACAGGACGAGCGTGCCGGCCTGGTCGCTGCCGGTACTGGCCAACTGCGTGCCGGTGCTCGCCGGGGAGGTGGCGGACGGTGTGGGTGCGGGCGCGGATGTGGTGGGGCCGGTGGGAGTGGGGGTGGGGGTGCCGCCGGACGAGGCCGATTCCGAGGCGGACGCCGACGCGGTCGGGCTCTGGCTCGGGCTCGGGGATGCCGACCGGCCGCCGGTCAGCGTCACCTGGGCGGACGCGGCGCCCACGTACGTGCCCCGGAACGGGACGGAGCCGCCCTCGTTGACGATGACGCTCTGAACGAGGCGGGTCCTGCCGAGCGGTGCGTTCTTCTGCCAGGAGATCCGGACCCGGACGGTGCTGGTGGCGCCCGTGGAGACCGCGTAGTCGTGGCCGCGCAGGTAGAAGCCCGCCGTGTCGGGTTCGGCGGCCTCGAACACCGGCTTCAGCGTGACCCACTCGCCCGCGCGGAACACCCGCACGGTGGCGTACCGGTCGGTGAACAGGACGCTGCTGACGTTGACGTAGTCGGAGGCCGTCGTGTTGGCCACGGTGGCCTTGAACTCGACGGGCGCCCCGCCGGGTACGGCCGTCGCGGGCACTCCGGTGAAGCTGGAGGTCATGCCCTTGACGGCGACGGTACGGACGTCACGGGCCTGAAGAACCCAGGAACCGTCGGCGGCCCCGACGGAAGAGGTCAGCTTGACGGAGTCCGCGCCCCCGTCGCTGTCACCGTTGTGCGGCTCGCCCATCGGCAGCCCGAGGCGCAGGTGGAGGACACGGCTCTTTCCGGGGCCGAGCGTGACGGTGAGCGGCAGCGCCCCCTGGAACGAACCGTCGGAGTACTCCAGCGGCACCTTCGCCCAGGCCCCGTTGTCCGCGCGGTACCAGATGGCCAGGCCGTTCTCCGGCATGCCGACCCCGGCGTCCGCGACCAGGTTGAGGAAGACGTCCTCCGACTCGGTGGCGGAGGTGTTGGTGATCTTCTCGGTGAACTCGACCGGCTGTCCGGCCAGTCCCACAGCGGCGGGCCCGTCCACGGCCAGCTCGGTGTGGCAGCAGGTCTGCGAGGGCCCGGCCGACGGAGTCGGCGCCCCCGGCGCGGCCCACACGGTGGGAGCGGTGGCGGCCACCGATCCCAGTGACATCAGCACGCCGGCCGCTCCCATGGCGAGTGGACGACCGATACGGATGGTGCGAAACATGAATCCCCCCGGATTCGCTGGTGGTGTGGTGCGGGAGGTGGTGCGGGAGGTGGTGCGAGATGTGCGGCGCCGGCTCCGATGTGCTGACCAGTACGTCATGGTCGGGAGTGAGTCCCTGCGCCTTTAAGACGGTGCTGAGGCCGGATGGTTGTCACGGAATTAGGTATTTATCCGGACCCTGTGGTTCCCCCACCTGGGCGGATGGAGTCAGAGGGTCCGGCCGGGTAGAGAAACGCTTGCGTTTCGATCGGCACCCCCGTAGCTTGTCGGTACGAAACCGTTTCGTATCGATGGGAATATGTGATGACGAGCTCCCCAGTACTCCTGGCCGTCGCCCTCTCCCTCGTTTCCGCGCTCTGCTACGCCATGGCCGCCGTGGTCCAGGAGCGGACCGCGGCCGGAACGGCGGACCTGCGCGGCGCGCTCGCCCGGGGCTCGTGGTGGGGAGCTGTCCTCCTCAACGCCGGCGGCGCGCTGCTGCACGTGGTCGCCCTGCGCTACGGCCCGCTGAGCCTGGTGCAGCCTCTCGGCGTACTGACCCTCGTGGTGGCGGTTCCCCTGGGCTCGCTGGCCGCCCGCCGCCGGACCTCCGGCACGCAGTGGCGCGGCATGGCCCTCACGCTCGTCGGACTGACGGCGCTGCTGACCGTCACCGCCTCGGGAGGCTCGCCGGACAGCACGCTGAGTACCGCCGAGGTCCTGGCGGTCGCCTTCGCCGCCGCTTCCGCCATCGCGGTCCTCGTACGGTCGGCCTCGGGCGGTTCCGCCCATGCCGGCCTCGCCTTCGCGGCGGCCTCGGGCATCGCCTCCGGAGTCGGCTCGACGCTGGCCCAGAAGCTCGCCGTAGGGGCGGGGACGACGTGGAGTGCGGCGCTGGTCGCGGTCCTGACCGTCGGGTTCGCGGCGGGCGGGCTGCTGCTCGCCCAGAAGGCGTACGGCAGCGGCCTCGGCGGCCCCCTCGCGCTGCTCACCCTCGTCAACCCGGTCGCCGCGTCCGCCGTCGGCGTCACCCTGCTCGGCGAGGGCTTCCAGTACGGCGGGACAGGCATCCTCCTCGCCCTGGCCGGCGCGGCGGCAGCCGCACGCGGAGTGGTCCTGCTGAGCCGGCCCCTGCCCTTGCCCCAGCCCTTGCCCCAGCCCCTGCCCCAGCCCCTGCCCCTGGCCGGGTCGCAGCTGGACCGTTCCGCCGACCTCGACGCCCGCCTGTCCCACCTGCGACCCGCCCGGATCCTCACCGGCACCAGCCGGGCGGCCTGAAATGGAGAACACGAAGATGACGGCGACGATGACGAAGGCCACAGCCATGAAGGCGACGGCGCCCACGGAGTTGGTGCAACTGCGTCCTGCGACAGCCGTGCGCGCGGCGGGACTGGTGGACGTGCCTGCGGTGGTGCGCATGATCGCGTCGCCCGCACCGGCGGGCTCGTGGGAGCGGACGCAGAGTGCCATGCGGCTGGTGCTGGCCCACTACGCCCTCGAAGAGGGCCGGATCTGGGTGGCCGAGCGGCAGGACGGCGGGCTCCTCGCGGCTGCCGTCTGGCTGCCGCCCGGCGTCGGCTCCGAGCCCCCGGACACCCGCTTCAGCAGCCTGCTCGCGCGTGAGCTGGCGACCGGCCCGGAGGACTGCCCGCCCCTGCCGATGTGGCTGAAGGACGTGGGGCCCGACCTGCCGCACTGGAAGGTGTTCCTCGTCGGCACACTGGACGACACGAGCGCCTGGGACCACACCGTGGCCGCCGATCTGCTGGCTCCGGGCCTGCGAGCGGTCGACGACGAGGCCGCGACCGCCGTCGCGGTGACGCTGTCCCCCCGCCACGGGGACCAGTTGAGGTCCCTGGGGTTCCGCGGCCCGAACGAGATCCCCCTCGGACCGGGCGCGAACGGTTGGCTGACGACCCGTCACGCGACAGGCGGGGCAGGCCGGTTGAGTGCCTGAGGGAGGACCGGCCACCGATCTTCTCGCGGTGGTGCGGTGGCGGCATCACCCGAATCGCCCGAGGGTGCTGCCGGCTTCGTGCGGAGGATCTCGCGGGCCTGTGCGGAGGCCGACGACCCGCACCGTCTCAGCCAGGTGATGAGGGGCGGACCGGCGACAGCGAGGACGTCGTCGACCTCGACCCGGCACGCCCCTGCGAAACCGGGGCCGTCGGACAAGACG
>NZ_AEJB01000529.1 GCF_000331005.1 Streptomyces turgidiscabies Car8 | reverse complement strand
CACGCCCACTCCCACTCCCCGCACCGGACAGCACGACGTGGACGTCACCGTCGTCAGGCTGGAGGAACCCCAGCCCTGACACCGCGAGCGGCCCTCCCGGATGCCGAAGGGGTGACCGATGCGGTCGGCGTTCTCGTCATCCCGCTCCCGCCGTGCTGATCACCGCGAACCGCGAACGCCCGTCGGAGCACCGGACACTTGGGGCGGTGCCAGGGTGGCGATCTCCCGGTCGAAGAAATCGTGGAATCGCTCACCACCCTCGTAAAGCGCATCGAATCCGACGTTCGTTTCCCGGATCAGTGAGCGGTCGGTGTATCGGTTGGCTCCGGCCGCATTTCCGTCTTCGTCGTAAACGACCTCATACATGGCCGCATCGCCGAGAACGACTACTTCTGGAACCGGACGGGTCCGCTCGATGTTCGAAATATCGTGCACGTTGAGAACCCTGATGTCGTCTCCCAGGTCCACGCGTACGCGCAGGACGAACAACTCCCATTGCACGTACGGCGTGATCGGGAATTCCACGACGCGAAGACGGCGTTGCGTGACGCCCAGCCGCGATGCCCTGCGGAGTTCCCGCGCGTAGTCCTCGCGCCTCTCGTCGGCCAGGGACAGAGCCCTGTCCCAGTCGCCGTCGGCGAAGGCCTCCCAGCTCGGGAAGCCGCGCTCCTTGAAGTGCTGGCCGCGCTCAAGCTTGTTGAGGAAGCCGATCCCGCTGGTGTAGATCCGGCCCAACTCCGCGTGGTAGGTGGGTCGGTCCAGGCGTACGGAGGGGCCGTTAGGGAAGGAGTCAAACACTGGGGATGTCCGGCTTCGCCGCGATGAGCATGTTCCTGGGGATGACGACGAGGCGCTCGTCCGACCCGATCGAGATCCCGTCGGGCAGGTTCCTGCCGAGCGTCTGGGTGAGGTCCCGGCCGATGACGGCGATGTCGCCGTTGGCGAGTTCCCAGATGTCCGGGCAGTCGGGAGTTCCGGTTGTGATTCCGAGTTCCTGGGGTGTTTTCCCCAGTCGCTGTTTGAAACTCGTGTCCGGATCCGCTTCCCATGGCCTGGCCATATCCATCGCCCCCTAGATCAGTCTCGAAACCTCACTGTAGCGTGCAACTTGCCTGCCTGACCATGTGTTAGGCCCGGTCTGCGAGGGTAATGGCGAGGATTGATTCCTCCTTGTCTCATGTCGCTCAGGGGTGGAATGATATTGGTCGGAAAGAAAATCATGCCAACGCCTGGCAGGCAACACTTTCCATCTCTGCTGTCGGAAAATCGGGTGAACGGAGGGGCGGCTGTGGACCCAGAAGTGACCGTGCTCGCACAGAGCGCGGGGACCACCCTGGTCGCCTTGATGGCGACCGACGCCTGGCACCGCGCGCGTGACGGGATCACGCAGCTCTGGCGCCGGACGCAACCCGAGCGCGCCGAGATCGTCGCCGCCGAGTTGGAGACCGGTCGCGAGGACGTACTGGCCGCCGTGGCGACCGACGACCAGGAGACCCTGGACGAAGTACGTCATCAGTGGCAGGGATCGGTACGGCGGCTGCTCGTGGCCCGGCCCGCCGCCGTCGAGGAACTGCGCGCACTGCTGGACCAGCTTGATCCCGGTGGTTCGGCCGCCCGTCGGATCACCCAGCACGCCACCGCGTCCGGTCAGGCCCGGGTCTACCAAGCGGGACGTGACCAGCACATCGCCGAGCGATGACGGGCGGTACGGACGGCCACGCCGAGGATCACGGACGGGTCTACCAGTCGTCGGGCGACCAGCACATCAGCGAACACCACCACTACGGCGCTGACGGGCCGGAGCGCGGCGGACCCGACTCGGTGCGGCGCCCGGCGGTCGGCCGTCCCCCCGTCGCGCTCCGCGACCGCAGCGACGTCATGGAACGCCTGCGGACGAGCGTCGCGGCGGAGCGCGGCGGCCAGGTCTACGTCCTGTACGGCATGGGCGGCTCGGGCAAGACGGCGGTCGCCTGCGCCCTCTTCCAGGAGGCCACCGGAGAACAGGGCCGGGTGGGCCTGTGGGTCAACGCCTCCGACCGTGCGAGCCTGCGCGCCGGCATGCTCGCCGTCGCCGCCGACCGAGGAGCGAGCGACGGCGAACTCCTCGCCGCGCGCAACGGCCTCAGGCCTGCCGCCGATCTCGTCTGGACCTATCTCGACCGTTCCGCCGAACCCTGGTTACTGGTCCTGGACAACACCGACGATCCGGAGATCCTGCGCGACGGCAACTGGCTGCGCACCAGCCCGCGCGGCACCGTCCTGGTGACCACGCGGCGAGCGGCGGCCCGGTGGTGGCCGGGCGCCGAGCTGCAGTACATCGGCGTACTGCCCCGAGACGACGCCGCGCTCGTCCTGCGCGATCTCGCACCGCACAGCGGTACGACGGAGCAGGCGGCGCGGGTCGCGGACCGGCTCGGGCGACTGCCCCTCGCCCTCACCCTGGCGGGCGGTTTTCTCTCCCACCAGGTCATCGACCCCTGGACGATGGACGCCTACGGGGACCAACTCGACGGCGACGAACGGGTCCAGCTGATCGACCGGGGAGCCGAGGCCCTGTCCGAAGCGGACCCCCGGCATCTGGTCGGCCTGACCTGGCAACTGACCCTCGACGCGTTCGAAGCGCGCGGACTGCCCGAAGCGGCGGCCCTGCTCAGACTGTTGGCCCGGTTCGCCGCCGAGCCACTGCCGCTGACTCTGCTCAACCACGCCGACATCGGCGCCGTACTGGCTCGTGCCCGGACCGAGACAGCCCTCAGAGCCCTTCTCGACCAGTCCCTGTCCGAGTTGGTTGACGCCGCCGGCGCGCGCTGCGTACAGAGTCACGGCATCCTGCTCGACAGCGTCTCGGCGGCGACCCCCGCGAACCTGGTGGCCGACCTAGACACGACAGCCGTCCGGTTGCTCGACGCGGCCGTGCCCGGCGTACCCGACGCGGGTCCCCACGATCCGGGTCTGCGCCTGCTCGTCCCTCACGCGCTGGCTCTGCTGGGGCACATCGGTGGGCCGTCCGCCGCCGACGCCCTGGCCGTCGCGACGCGGCTGTCGGTCGCCCTGCACCGGACCGGTGACTACCTCTCCGCCTGGGAGACCGCCCGAAACGCGGCGGACCTCGCGCAGCCACTCCTCGGCGCGGACCACCGTACGGTCCTCGCCGCCCGCTCCAGGGCGGGGCGCGCACTGTTCCGGCTGGGCAGGTATGCCGAAGCCGAAGCGGCGCTCCGCGCCGTCCGGGACGCGCAGGAGCGCCTGTTCGGCGCTGACGACCCCGACACCCTGGACAGCGGCTACGGCCTCCAGCTCGTGCTGGCGAACCTCGGCAGACGTGACGAATCCGTCGTCCTTCTCCGCGACACCGTCGCCGGCCGCCGCTCGGTGCTGGGCCCCGCGCATCCGCTGACCCTGCGGGCCCGCGCCAGCCTGTTGGAGATGCTGCCCGCCGCAGAAGTGGTCACCGAGGAGGGCGGCACGCTGCTCACGCTGCCGTCGGAATGCGATCGGTTTCTCGGCCCCGACCACACCGTGACCCTGGGCGCCCGGCACAACCACGCGTGGGCGCTGTACCTCCTGGGCCGGTTCGACGAGGCCGACCGTGAGATCCGCCGGGTCGCCGAGACGTATGTGCGGCGCTTCGGGCCCGAGTACCCGATGGTGCTCGCCGCCCGGCAACTCCTCTCCCGCACCCGGGCCGCGCTCGGCCATGTGGAGGAGGGGATCGCGCTGATGGCCGATGTCGTAGGGCGGCGGGAACGCGGCCTGGGTGCCGAACACCCCTTCACGGTCGCGAGCCGTCAACTGCTGGACGTTTACCGGTCAGGGCATCGGCAGGCGTAGTACTGACGACGCGACGGGAGCGGCGCGCATGAACGGAGCGCGAGCGAAGACGGCACGGGGCCGATGGGAACACGGACGTAGGGTGCGGTGCGGTGCGCAGGCGGTACGGGTGACATGCAGTGCGAGGGGGCCGAAAAGGGCAGGCGCCGCCAAGCCGTCTGACCTGACGGTCGAGCCGTGAACGTCATTCCCGTCCGGCCACCGCATGACCAGTTCTGCCTCGATGCGTGCCTGGCCGAACAGTGCGAGACCGACGCCCCTGGTGTGTGGCCCGTTCCGCCGAGAATCCCCAAAACGCTCCATGGCGGGGAATCCTTACGTAGCCATCAACGTAACCAATGAAGGGGTTATTTGGATGTTTGCGCAGGTAGACGCGTTGCGGTGACTCTCCCCGGCGTACGGCCCAGCTCGTCTGCCGCCTAGGGTTTCTGATCAGCGAAAGTGCTGGTCAGGGGGCTGTCTCTCGCGGGTTCGGGGAAGTTGACGTGGTTCACGAGTCATTCGCCGCGGAAGATTCTCGGAGCCTTTCCTCGGACGGAAGTGCCTTCAAGGGAGAGAGCCCCAGTCCTCGTAGCTCACCAGCCAAGAGGGGCGGAGGAGGAGAGAGTTCAGCGCAGGGCCGAGGGGCGGACTCAGTAATGGAAGCGGGCCTTGAGGATTTTGACTTCCTTCTCGTCCACCCGGTAGACGAGCCGGTGCTCGTCGTCGATCCGGCGTGACCAGTAGCCGGACAAGTCACCCTTCAGGGGCTCCGGCTTGCCGATGCCGGTGAAGGGAGTGCGCTGGATCTCCGCGATCAGCCGTGTGATCCTGCGGGCCATGCCTCGGTCCGAGCCGAGCCAGAACAGGAAGTCCTCCCACGCGGCCGGGTCGAAGTGGACGCTCCTCACCCGTCACCCGCCAGCTCTTCCAGCTCCGCCACGGTCCTGGTGACCACGGCCTCACCTGCCCTGTCCCGTGCGACGGCTTCCATGAGGCTTCGCGCGTTGGCGGGGGAGCGCAGCAAGTAGACAGTCTCCTGCCAGGAGTCGTAGTCCTCGGAGGACATCAGTACCGCGTCGCCGCTCTTGGAGCTGATGCGCACGGGGATGTGGTCGTCGTTGACGCGCTTGATGAGTGGGAAGAGGTCCTTACGGGCCTCGCTGGCACTTATCGTCATGTGCGACACCTCTCTCCTGATGGTACGAGAAAACGGTACCATGCTGGTACTCAATTCCGGTACAAGTCGCGGCGCGGGCCGTCGGCGCCGAGTGGGGCGTATCGCCCAATCCTGATCGGATTCCGGCCGGTCAGGGACGTGCAGCCCGACTCGTCTGGCGCCACCTGCGGATTTCCCCGGAAAGGGCCTTTGGCTCGCGGCGGAGATAATTTCCGGTCCTTCTGGTGGTTGTCTCGTCAGGCGGCGGCAAGCCCCTCGGGCAGCGTGAAAACTCCCGGGACCCACGCAGTCTGAGGCACCTCAACTGACCCACAGGTATTGACTATTTGTACTGACTATTACTCGCCGACTCGGCGGTCCGCCGCTCGGTGGCTACGAGTTCGGCATTCTCAGTACGCGCGCGAGCAGGGAGGCCGCGAGGTGAGGCGCGTCTACGCCGAGGGCGCGTGCGACTCCGCCGACTTCCTCGCCACCGAGGATCAGGACCGCATCACCCGGCTCCACACCATGCTTGGCGGACTCGTCCTGGCCCGGGCCACCAAGGACTCGCCCCTCTCCGACCTCTCCGGCGAGATCCTCGTCGCTACGGCTGCGGGCGGGCCGCCGGGCCGGGGCTGACGGTGACCTCGGAGGGGGTCAGGGCGGTGTGCTCTCCGGCGCACTCGACCACCGCCCGTACCGGGGCACCGCACTCGCTGTGCCGAATGTCCAGGACCGGCCCTTCCGGGTCGCCCTCGTACGCCTCGCCCCACTGCCGAAGTGCCACGAGGACGGGCCACAGGTCCCAGCCCTTGCGCGTCATACGGTATTCGTGGCGAACGCGGCTACCCGGCTCCTGATACGGGACGGACTTCAGGATGCCGGCCGCCGTCAGCTTGCGCAGCCGGTCGCTGAGCACCGCCTCCGACAGGCCGATATGGCGCCGGAACTCGTCGAAGCGGCGCACTCCCATGCTGGCGTCCCGCAGGATCGGAAGCGTCCACTTCTCGCCAACCACGTCGAGCGTGCGCTGGACCGTGCAGTTCTCCGCGCTCACCTCAAGCCACGTCATGGCGCCATCGTATGCCTCCTGACTTCACGATTGACAGCCAGACGGAAGCGGGACTAGCTTCGCTTGACGAAGTCAGCTGAAGCGAGAGGCATGGGACTGTGGGACGGACGCGTACATACGAGTGGGAGGACCCCGCGATCTCGGGAGCCGCCGCCGGCCGCACCTCGGGGCTGCAGATGATGCGCGACCTGCTTGAGGGACGTCTGCCCGCGCCGCCCATCACGGCCGCCCTGGACTTCACCCTTGAGGAGGTGGAGGAAGGGCGCGTGGTCTTCTCGCTGGTGCCTGGCGAGGACCACTACAACCCCATCGGCAGCGTGCACGGCGGCGTCTTCGCCACCCTCCTCGACTCGGCGGCGGGCGGGGCCGTCCACTCGACGCTTCCCCAGGGCATGGTCTACACCTCGCTCGACCTGACCGTGAAGTTCCTCCGGCGGATCACGGTAGACACCGGCAAGGTCCGCGCCATCGGCACGGTCGTCAACAGAGGCCGCCAGACGGCTCTCGCCGAGGCTCGTCTGGTCGACGGCACGGACCGTCTGCTCGCTCACGCGACCAGTAGCTGCATGATCTTTCCGGTGCCCGGGGCCGAGCCCGTGGGCTGAACGGTGACGAAGACGCGATACGACGGCCGGTAGGCGACTCGGTGTGCGGCTCACCGGCCGACCGTCGCCGCCGGCGGGGTCCATCGGCGGGTGCGGGGCAGCGTGTCGGAGAGGCCGTAGTCCTTCTTGAGGTGTTCGGGGATGGCGTAGTGCATGACGCGTCCTCGGGTGAGGGACGACAGTTGGAGGACGGTGGTGAGGTGGCCGAGGCGGTCCAGGGCCCAGGCGCCGAGGGGGGAGCGGTCCTCGACGGTCTCCAGTACGCCGAGCAGGTGGGGGACCGCCTTGACGACGGTGTCCCAGGTGGTGCGGGGCACCTGGAGCCAGTCGGCGCAGGTGTCGCCGACGAGGTGGCGGATGAGCGCGGAGACGATCGGGTCGAAGAAGGTGCCGGGTACGACTTCCTCGTACAGGTCGATGAGCTGCCGGGTCAGATGGGTGCCCTCCTCGGAAGGGCCCATGTGCCGGATCATGTACAGGTCCAGGAACTGACGTGCCTCGTCGAGGGACTTGGGCACGGCGTCCTGGTCGACGCCGAGCATCGCGCCGACCACCCGCCAGGCGTAGAAGTACGCGTCCGCGCCCTCGGTGGACATGTGGATGCCGAGTCGGTGCAGGGAGTCCAGCACGAGCAGGGAGAAGAACATCTGCCCGCCGATCATGTCCTCCTGACAGATCGGCGTGCCCAGCGTCCCGGTGTCCCAGCGGTCCTCCCGTACGAGGTGGTGGCGGATGGACGCGTGCAGGAGGCGGACCTTCTGGGCGGCGGGGATGAACCGGCCGCCGGCCTCGAAGGCGTCGGGCCGCATCAGGTAGACGGTGAACTGGCCGGTCTCCGCCATCCGTTTGGACGGGTACTCCAGCCCATGGGTGGCCGACAGGAGCTTCGCCACGTGCGGGACGACGTAGCAGGCGGGCATCGAGGCGAAGGACAGGGCGGTGGAGATGTGCACGTTGTTGTCGATGAAGAACAGCCGGGCCTTCTCCATCTCCCCCCAGTCGACCCAGGCCGGCGGGACGCTCGTGGCCTGGAGGTACTCCCTGGCGACATCGGGCAGCCCGTCCGGCAGGGGAGCGCCGGCGGTGGAGACGTAGCGCATGAGGGTGTTGAACTTGCCCACCTCCCCGCGTTCGAAGAGTGCGGCCACGGTGGCGTCGGCGAGTTCGTCGCCGGCCTGGCGCAGGGTGTCCATCGATGCCTCGGTGCAGGTCACGGCAGGGTCCTTGTCTTCGTCTTCAAGGGGGCGTCCACGACGGGCGGGTTGAGGGAGGGAGCGTTGTCGGGCGGGGCGGGCGGCACGGGCTCGCGCCGTTCCTGGGTGGGCGTCAGGACAGGCGTACGGCCGCCGAGTGCGCCAACTCGGTCAGGGCGGTGGCGGCTTGCCGGGGTACGTCCAACTCGTGGAGTGCGCCGAGGGCTTCCTCGACGCGCGCGGTGATCATGTCCTCGACGCGGTCGGGCGTCTTCAGCCGGCCCATCACCTCGCGGACGGCGTGGAGACCGTCCCCGTCCTGGTCGCGTCGGCCCAGGAGGGCGCGGAGCTGCTCCCGGTCGCCGTCATCGGCGATTCGCCAGGTCTCCGCCAGCAGGGCCGTGGGCCGATGGCCGCGTACGTCGTCGGAGTTGGCCTTGCCGGTGAGTTCCGGGTCGCCGAACAGACCGATCAGGTCGTCGCGCAGCTGGAACGCCTCGCCCAGCGGCAGACCGTACGCGGAGTAGCCCTCGCGCAGCCGCTCACCCGCCCCGGCGAGGGCGCCTCCGATCAACAGGGGGTGCTCGACTGTGTACTTGGCGGTCTTGTAGCGGATCACCTTCAGCGACGCCGCGACGTCCGGCTCGGCGCCGGTACGCAGGATCTCCAGGCACTCGCCCGCGATCAGCTCCCGGGTCAGGACCGCCCACAACGGGCGGGCCCGCGCGAGGTAGGCGGCGGGCAGACCGCTGCCGGCGAACAGCTGCCCTGCCAGGCCCATCAGCAGATCCCCCACCAGCATCGCCAGCGACCTCGCGGCGGCGACGGCACGCGGGCGACGGCGTACGGCACCGCGCAGAGCGACATGCGGGGTGGGCCGGCCGTGGCGTAACGCGCTGTCGTCGATGAGGTCGTCGTGCACGACCGCCGCGGCGTGCACCAGCTCCATGGAGGCCGCCGCCCGAACCAGGGCGTCACTGTCCGGCTGCCCCACCGCACGCCAGCCCCAGTAACAGAACGCCGCCCGCATCCGCTTGCCGTCCGCGACAACGGCCTCCAACTGCTCGGCCACCGGGCCCAGTAGTGGGTCGATCGCCGCGAACCGATCGGCCTCCTGGGCGACGAACGGCTGCAGCACCTCGTCGACGCGGGTCTTGAACGCGGTCGGCTCCCACCGGTCAAACGTCATCTGCGGCCCGTCGAGCCAGCGCGTGCAGGGCGAGGATCTCCAGGTGCGGCGGGGGCACGGCCGCGTACCGGTCCAGCACCAGACGTCCGCGCGTCACCAGGTCGTGCTCGGCCTCCGCCGCCAGCTCGGCGGCGTCCGAGCGGCGCAGCAGCCCCCGGATCGTCCCCACGGCCGAACCCAGGGTGCTCACGGTGAGATCGGCCAGCCCGGCGACGAGCAGCACCGCCCGCTCGTCCAGCCCCGGCTCTCCGCGTCGTCCGGCTTCGTGCGGCATGCCACTCTCCATCCCCAACCCCATCCCCAACCCCATCCCGGTGTCATCCCTGTCCGTTTTCGCCGTTCTTTTCCAGCATCGCGACACGGTGGGCGGGGGAGGGGGGAAAGTCACGATCGAGTGATCACTTCGCTTGACCGTGCGACAGACGGTCTGTCGGTCGTCGGCCCCAGCTGGGATGCTGGAGGCCAGGCTCGGCGAGGGGGCGGACGATGTACACGGAACCCATGGCGCGAGCCGTTGTGCAGCCGGCGGTGCTCGAGCTGGTTCAGCAGTACCCCCGGGGCAGGCCGTTCTCCACGACGGTGACATTCGGCGGGGACGACTTCACCATGTGCGCCCACGTACGGGCGCAGTGGGCGGCGCCCGGGCAGGTGAAGATCGCGCTGGCCTGCTGGGTCGTCAACATGGACACGGCGCGCTATCTCGGTGACAACCCTCCGGCCGACGAGGAGAAGCGCCTGTCACCGGAGGGCACAGCGGGGTGGGACGAGGAACTGACCGGCCGGGTGATCGGCCACCTCGCAACCCGTATGAACGCCCTCACCGCCGCCCTGCCGACCACCGACGAACACCTGACCATCACCGTGCCACTCGTCCTGCCGTAGTCCGATGTCGGCGAACGGTGGATCCGGGTTCAGTCCCAGTCTCCGGGGTCGGTGACCTCGATCAGCGCGGCCAGCTTCGCGCGGTCGTGGAAGGCGCCGCTGAGAATCAGCCCGAGCTCCCGCAGCGCCGCCTCGTCGTTGCCGTAGACGCACATCATCCCGGCCTCGGGATCGAAGCCGCCGATCCGGTCGGCCAGCTCCGGCGCGTGGACGCGCACCGCGGTGTGCGCGACGGCGTCCCAGCAGTAGCCGCTGACCTCCTGGCCGGCGGCTTCGAAGAGGTCGGCCGCCTCGGCGAAGTGGTTGTCGCTGAGGATCAGGCTGTAGTTGCCGGGCGAGGTGTCGAACAGGCTCAGTGGGGCGAGGTCCGCGTGATCGATTGCTTCAGTCATGGGGGGATCCTGACATGCCCCACTGACAGTCCGGCCTGCTCGACGGGGTGCCCGGACGGCCCGGTGGCGACGATCCGCCGGCTCAGGGGTGTCTAGGTGTCCTGCCAGGCCGGTCGGCGGTGGGTCGACCAGGCAGGGGCCGGGGCCGTGAGAGGGGTGGTCGGGCGGGGCCACGGGGCCGCCGAGGGGGGTGGCGGTCCGGTGGGCCGGTCGGGGGTGCTCACGGCGTGCAGGGCCATGAGGAGGGCGGCCAGTTCGTCCGCCTCCGGGGCTCCGCTGACGATGCGTACCGCGGGGCCGCTCACTGGGGCTGGTTTCCGTGTTTGCGGGCCGGCAGCGGGGCGTGCTTGGCGCGGAGCATCGCCAGGGTTCCGATCAGCCGGGAGCGGGTGTCGGCCGGGTCGATCACGCTGTCGACCAGGCCGCGTTCGGCCGCGTAGTACGGGTGCATCAGCTCGGTCCGGTACTCCTTGACCAGCCGGGCGCGGGTCGCCTCCGGGTCCGCGGCGGCGGCGATCTCGCGCCGGAAGACGACGTTCGCCGCCCCCTCCGCCCCCATCACCGCGATCTCGTTGCTCGGCCAGGCCAGGGAGACGTCGGCGCCGATGGAGCGGGAGTCCATCACGATGTACGCGCCGCCGTAGGCCTTGCGCAGGATCAGCTGGACGCGGGGAACGGTCGCGTTGCAGTAGGCGTACAGGAGTTTCGCGCCGTGCCGGATGATGCCGCCGTGCTCCTGGTCGACGCCGGGGAGGAAGCCCGGCACGTCGACCAGGGTGACCAGCGGGATGTTGAAGGCGTCGCAGGTCTGCACGAACCGCGCCGCCTTCTCGGAGGCGTGGATGTCGAGCACACCGGCGAACGACGCGGGCTGGTTCGCCACGATGCCCACCACCTGGCCGGCCAGCCGGGCCAGCGCGCACACGACGTTGGTCGCCCAGTCCTCCTGGACCTCGAAGAAGTCACCGTCGTCGGTGATCTCGGCGATCACGCCCCGCATGTCGTACGCCCGCCCCGGGTCCGCAGGGACCAGGTCGAGGAGCGCCTCGCAGGAGCGGTCGGGCGGGTCGGACGTGGGCTGGGGCGGGGGCAGTTCACGGTTGTTGGACGGCAGCAGGGACAGCAGGTGCCGTACGTCGTCGAGGCACGACTGCTCGTCGTCGTAGGCGAAGTGCGCCACGCCCGACAGTGTCGCGTGGGTGTCGGCGCCGCCCAGGACCTCGTGGGTGACGGCCTCGCCGGTGACCGCCTGGACCACGTCGGGGCCGGTGATGAACATCTGGCCGGTGCCGCGCACCATGAACACGAAGTCGGTCAGTGCGGGGGAGTAGGCGGCGCCGCCCGCGCACGGTCCCAGGACCACGCTGATCTGCGGGATCACCCCCGAACTGCGGACGTTCCGGGTGAAGATGCCGCCGTAGCCGGCGAGGGCGGTCACCCCTTCCTGGATCCGTGCGCCCGCGCCGTCGCACAGGCCCACGATCGGCGCGCCCGCGCTCTCGGCCAGGTCCATCAGCTTGTGGATCTTCTGCGCGTGCGCCTCACCGAGGGCACCGCCGAAGATCCGGAAGTCATGGGCGTACGCGAACACCGTACGGCCGTCCACCAGGCCCCAGCCCGTGACGACACCGTCCGTGTGCGGGCGCCGGTCCTCCAGTCCGAAGCCGGTGGCGCGGTGCCTGCGCAGCTCCTCGATCTCGGTGAACGTGCCCGCGTCGAAGAGGAGTTCGAGACGTTCGCGGGCGGTCAGCTTTCCCTTGGCGTGCTGGGCCTCGGTCGCCCGTTCGCTGGGGCCGCGCCGTAAGGCCTCGGTCAGTTCGGTGAGTTCCGCGACGCGGTCGCGCAGATGACCGTCACCGGGAGTGGCAGGCGCGGGGGTGTCTGCCGGGACGGCCGGGGAGGTGACTGTCGCGTTCCGGGGGGTGGTCACCGGCGCCGAGGTCGTTTCGTCGACAACGCTCATGTGGTGCAGCGTGCGCCCGGCCGCTCAAGGCAGGCTCGACGGTCTGCGCGAGAGCCGGTGGAGAGCGGCTCGATCCGTACGGTCCAGCCTGGTGTCATGACTGACCTTCACCGCCGCTCCGTCGTCCTGATGTTCCCGGGGACAGGAGCGCAGCACCCGCAGATGGCGGCCGGGCTCTACGGCCACGAAGCCGTCTTCACCGACGCGGTCGACTCCGTCCTGGTCCGGCTCGGCCCGGAGGGCGAGGCCGCCAGGGCCGACTGGCTGGCCGAGCGGCCCGTCGTGCCGATGGAGACCGACATCCGCTCCGCGCCCCTGCTGTTCGCCGTGGACTACGCGATGGGGCGCCTGGTCGAGAGCTGGGGGGTGCGCCCGGCCGCGTATCTCGGGCACAGCATGGGCGAGTTCGCCGCCGCCGTGCTCGCCGGGGTGTTCCGGCTCGACGACGCGGTCCGGCTGCTGTGGGAGCGCGTACGGCAGCAGCGGAGCACACCGGCGGGCGGGATGCTGGCGGTCGCCGCGGCCCGCGAGGAAGTCACCGGATATCTGGGGGCCGGGGTCGTGGTGGGCGCGGTCAACGCGCCCCGGCACACGGTGCTCTCGGGTCCGGCGGGCCCGCTGGACGCCGTGGCGCGCAGGCTGACGGCGGACGGCAGGACCTTCCGGCGGCTCGCCACCCGCACCCCGTACCACAGCCCGGTGCTGGGGCCGCTGGTCGCCGACACCGAGGCGCTCGTCGGGCAGTTCGCGCTCTCCCCGCCCCGTACGACGCTGTACTCCGCCTACACCACCCGGCCGCTCGGTGCGCGGGAGGCGACCGGGGCCGCGTTCTGGGCCGGGCAGCCGACCGCGCCCGTGCTGTTCTGGCCGACGCTGGAGCGGGTCCTGGCGGACGAGGACCGGATCCTCGTCGAGGCCGGGCCGGCGCAGAGCCTTGCGGTCATCGCCCGGGGGCACCGGGCCGTGCGCTCGGGCCGCAGCGCGGTCGTCGCCACACTGCCTCCCCGGGCCCTGGGACCCGAGGAGGACCGGCGTACGGTGCGCGCGGCCCGCGACCTGCTGCTCGGACAGGAGCGGCAGACGCAGACGCGGGCGGTGGTGGACGGGGGCGGGGCGGATCACTCCGGCAGGTTGCCGGTCGAGCTGCCCGCCTCGTAGGGGGTGGTGACACCGTCGTAGGCCAGGTGCAGGACCATGCCGTCGCGGGCGTGGTCCAGGTTGTGGCAGTGGTCCATCCACAGGCCGGGGTTGTCGGCGAGGAAGGCCACCTCGAAGCGTTCGCCGGGCGCGACGTTCAGGGTGTCGGTCCACCAGGGGCTGCCGGTCGCCCGCTGCCCGTTCCGGGACAGGACGAGCACGCGGTGGCCGTGCAGGTGCATCGGATGGTCGTCGAGGCTGCGGTTGACGAAGGAGACGCGGACCCGGTCGCCCTCCCGGACGAGCAGGGCCGGGATGTCCGGGTAGACGGCGTTGTTGACGGTCCACAGCACCATGGGGCGCCCGTCGTAGAAGCCCAGGCTGTTGCCGAGGACCAGGTGGAAGTCGCGGTCGTAGCGGGTGCCGGGGCCGAAGGGTGTGGACGCACCGGGCGTGGCGGCGGTGGGGGAGCCGTAGTCCAGCGGGTCGAAGAGCGGGCCCGTGGCGGTGGGCGGTGGATCGGCGGTGCCGGTGGGGTCGAGCAGCAGGGACGCCGTCTCCACCTGGCCCGCTCCGTAGGCGCCGTCCTCGCCGCACCCCTCGGTTCCATGGCTGGCGCTGGTGGCGTTTGCGTCTCCGACCACGGTCAGCTGGACGGGTCCTGCGGGCTGGCGGAACGTCACGTCGTACCGGCCGCCGCCCGCGATCCGCAGCCGTGTGCCGCGCAGCTCGGTGGGGCCCGACACCTCGTTGCCGTCGATCGCGGCGACCCGGAAGGCCGTACCGGCGAGTGAGTAGGTACGGGGGCAGTTGTCGGCGTTCACCAGGCGCAACCGGACCGGGGTGCCGGCCGGGACCCGCTCGCGGCGCGTCCGGGTGTCGTCGCCGAAGGCGGTGCGCAGGAGGCCGCCGATGCCGTTCTGTCCGCTGAGCGCGCCGCCACCGCCCGGACGCCCGCCGGTGGCCCCCTTCGCGCCCTCGATGCTCCAGGCGTGGGCGACGACGGCACGGTCCACGCCCTCGGCGGTCGTGCCGGGCTTCTCGACGATCAGGGCGCCGAACAGGCCGCGTGCCACGGCCGTGCTGGACTGCTGGTGCGCGTGGTACCAGAAGGTGCCCGCGCGCGGCGGCCGGAAGCGGTACACGTGTCGCTCGCCGGGGCGTACGGCGTCCTGCGTCACCCCGGCCACGCCGTCCTCGGCGGCCGGGACGTCGACCCCGTGCCAGTGCAGGGTGACTCCGTCGCGGACGTTCCGGTTGACGAGGACGACCTCGACCAACTCGCCCTGCCGCATGCGGAGTTCGGGGCCGGGAAGCTGTCCGTTGAAGGCGAGGGCGGCGACCTTCTCGCCGGAGGCCAGTCGCATCGTGCGGGCTGCCGCGGTGAGGGTGAAGCGGCGGTCGGGGGTACCGGTACGGGGGCCGGTGAGGGTGGTGAGATCACGCGCCCGCGCCTGCCCGGGTGCCGGGCCGCCGCCGGTGTCGTACGTGTGCGCGTGGTGGTCCTGGCCCATGCGGTCGGGCAGTCGGCTTCGCTCGGAGGCCAGGGTCCAGCCGCCCGTGACGAGTACCGCGAGGACGGTCACCGTGGCCGTCCCGCGCATCAGGCGCCGCGCCCGCGACGGCCGCCGCCAGCCGGGCGCCCCCACGACCGCCCGCCACCGCTGGTGCCACAGCACCAGTCCCGAGGCGGCGAGGACGAGCAGCACCGTTTCGAGGGCGAAGAGCATGCCGTAGGGCGGGGCCGGCGGGTGCAGGGTCAGCCCGCCTCCGAACAGCGCGGCCAGGAAACAGACCCGCACGGGCACGACGACCCGCCAGGAGGCGGCGGCGAGCCGCAGCTCCGGAGGGACCGCGGGTGCGCCCGCTTCGGATGCGCTGCTGCTGCCGGTGCTGGCGCCGCTGCCGTTCTCGCCGTTGCCGGGTTCCGTGGGCGTCTCCGCCGGTGGTGGGGCAGTGGTGAGCCGCGGCCGTGAGGGAAGCGCCGGGACGCGCGATGCCGTCGCCGTGTCGCCGGTCTCGTGTCCGCCGGGCGTCCCCGGCAGTGTCGAGGCGGCGGTGAGGCTCAGTCGCGAGGGAAGCCCCGGTTCGCCCGCACGCGCCTCCGGCAGCGCGTGCGGGGCGGTCGCGCCCGAGGGCGCCGGCTCCCGTGGTGTCGTGGCGGGTCGGCCCGGGGAGCGGCCCTCGCCGGGTGCGGCCGGTGCCGCCTCC
>NZ_AEJB01000528.1 GCF_000331005.1 Streptomyces turgidiscabies Car8 | reverse complement strand
CTGGGACGAGGACGGGGAGCTCGTCGACGAGACGCTCCCCAGCAGTTACCAGGGCACCGGATGGACCGCTCGCGAGGAGCAGGTCATCCGCGCCGCTGACCTCCCCAACGTCGAGTAGGAGCAACGACCATGAGTGAGCAGCAGACCCAACAGCCCGAGCAGGCCGCCAACGAGTGCGTGTTCCCCGACTGCCACCGGCCCCGGGTCCCGAAGGACCCCAGCGTGCGCGGGCAGGCGCCGAAGTACTGCGACGACCCCGACCACAACGCCGCCACGGCGTACAAGGCCAAGAACCGGCGCCCCTCTTGCGTCGCGGTGTGCGAGAGAACCGGGAAACCGGCGAACGACCTAGCCGCCGAACTCCTGCAGCCCCTTGAGCGCCTGGTCCAGCAGCGCCTGACGGCCGTCCAGCTCCTTCTGGAGCTTGTCGGCCCTGGCGTTGTTGCCCTGCGCCCGAGCGGTCTCGATCTGGCCGCCGAGCTTGTCCACGGCAGCCTGGAGCTGGCCGGTCAGACCCTCGGCACGCGCGCGTGCCTCCGGGTTCGTCCGGCGCCACTCGGTCTCCTCGGACTCCTGAAGGGCCCGCTCGACCGTGTGCATCCGGCCCTCGACCTTCGGACGCGCGTCGCGCGGCACATGGCCGATGGCCTCCCAGCGCTCGTTGATCGAACGGAACGCGGCCCGAGCGGCCTTCAGGTCCGTGATCGGCAGAAGCTTCTCGGCCTCCTGGGCCAGCTCCTCCTTCAGCTGGAGGTTCTCGGTCTGCTCCGCGTCCCGCTCGGCGAAGACCGAACCGCGCGCCGCGAAGAACACGTCCTGGGCACCGCGGAAGCGGTTCCACAGGTCGTCCTCGTGCTCGCGCTGGGCGCGGCCCGCGGCCTTCCAGTCCGTCATCAGCTCGCGGTAGCGCGCCGCCGTCGGACCCCAGTCCGTCGACGCGGACAGCGCCTCGGCCTCCGCGACCAGCTTCTCCTTGACCTTGCGGGCGTCCTCGCGCTGCGCGTCCAGAGACGCGAAGTGCGCCTTGCGCCGCTTGGAGAACGCCGAGCGGGCGTGCGAGAAGCGGTGCCACAACTCGTCGTCCGACTTCCGGTCGAGCCGCGGCAGCCCCTTCCAGGTGTCTACCAGCGCGCGCAGCCGCTCACCGGCGGACCGCCACTGGTCGGACTGCGCCAGCTCCTCCGCCTCGACGACCAGCGCCTCCTTGGCGTGCCGTGCCTCGTCGGACTGCTTGGCCCGCTGTTGCTTGCGCTCCTCACGGCGGGTCTCGACGGTCTCCACGAGCTTGTCCAGCCGGACCTTCAGCGAGGCCAGATCGCCCACCGCGTGGTGGGCGTCCACCTGCTCGCGGATGTGGTCGATGGCCACCTGCGCGTCCTTCGCGGACAGGTCGGTGGTCTTGACTCGCTTCTCGAGGAGGCCGATCTCGACAACCAGGCCCTCGTACTTGCGCTCGAAGTAGGCCAACGCCTCCTCGGGGGAGCCGGCCTGCCAGGAACCGACGACCTGCTCACCGTCGGCAGTACGCACGTACACGGTCCCCGTCTCGTCGACGCGGCCCCACGGGTCGCTGCTCACAGCGCCTCCTCCACATGATGCCTGCGGAGGGCTCTGCACCCCCGGGCATCGTCCACAGTTTCGTCACGGCCAACATAGGCGACCGGCAGGGATGCTGTCCGCATCCCGCGCGACCGAAGTTTCGCAGTTGGCGATCAGGATTTCGTTACTGTCGCCTTGTTGATCACAACGGTCGCATTCGGTGCGCCGTCGCCCTGTCCCGTGGCCTCACCGGCCGCGGCGATCTTCTTGAGGACCTTCATTCCCGACGCGGAAATCGTGCCGAACGGTGTGTAACTGGGCGGAAGCTGACTGTCCTGGTAGACCAGGAAGAACTGGCTGCCGCCGGTGTGCGCCTGGCCCGTGTTGGCCATCGCGATCGTGCCCGCCGGGTAGATGTTGTTCTTGAGGGTTTTGTCCTTCAGGTTCTCGTCCGGAAGCGTGTAGCCCGGGCCGCCCATGCCGGTGCCCTTCGGGTCACCGCACTGCAGCACGTAGATGCCGTTCGTGGTGAGCCGGTGGCACTTGGTGTGGTCCAGGTAGCCCTTGCTCGCCAGGAAGTTGAACGAGTTCACCGTGTGCGGGGCCGCGGACGTCTTCAGGGCGACGTCGATGTCGCCGCAGGTCGTCGCGAGCTTCAACTCGTACTTCGCCGACTTGTCGATGGTCATCGCCGGCTCCTTCTTCCAGCTCAGCGACTTCACCGCACCCTCGGCCGGCTTCGCACAGGGGTCCGGGGCCTTGCTCGGCGAGGCGCTCGGAGTGACCTCCGCGCTCGCGTTCGACTTGCTGTCGTCGTTCTTGAAGACTCCGGTCGCGTACGACAACACGCTTCCCACGACGATCACGCCGAGGACCGACGCGATCACCGAGTTGCGCACGTTCGCCTTGCGCCGCGCGGCAGTACGCCGCTGCTGCTGCCGCAAGAACTTCTCCCGGGCGAGCTGACGCCGCCGCTGCTCCTGGGTGACCACCGGGTTCTCTCCTCATGCGTCTCGTACGTCAACTGGGACGCGTGCGTCTTGTGTGCCGATCGCCTGCGTGTGCCCCGTACCGTATATGGGTTCGCTGAGGAAACGGCAGCGCCGGTAGGCTCTGCGGCACTGCCATCCACCCCGTACGACCACGTACGCCACAAATCGAAGGACGATCGTGCTCATTGCCGGGTTCCCGGCCGGCGCCTGGGGGACGAACTGTTATCTCGTCGCCCCCGCCGCCGGTGAGGAGTGCGTGATCATCGACCCGGGCCACCAGGCCGCCGAGGGAGTCGAGGAGACGCTCAGAAAACATCGGCTCAAGCCCGTCGCGGTCGTCCTCACCCATGGCCACCTCGACCATGTCGCCTCGGTCGTCCCGGTGTGCGGCGCGCACGGTGTCCCCGCGTGGATCCACCCCGACGACCGCTTCATGATGAGCGACCCGGAGAAGGCGCTCGGCCGCTCCATCGGCATGCAGCTGATGGGCGAGCTGACCATCGGCGAACCGGACGACGTCAAGGAGCTCACGGACGGCGCGCGGCTGGAACTGGCGGGACTCGAACTGAGCGTGGCGCACGCGCCGGGCCATACCAAGGGGTCGGTGACGTTCAGGATGCCCGAGACCACGGACATCCCGTCCGTGTTCTTCTCGGGCGACCTGCTCTTCGCCGGCTCCATCGGACGCACCGACCTGCCCGGCGGTGACATGGCCGAGATGCTCGAATCGCTGGCACGCGTGTGCCTGCCGCTCGACGACTCGACCGTGGTGCTGTCCGGTCACGGCGCCCAGACGACCATCGGCCAGGAGCGCGCCACCAATCCGTATCTGCGGCAGGTGGCGGCCGGCCTTCACGATCGCGGCGAGGGTTCGAACCCCCCTCCCCGACGAGGAATGTGACGAGACACCCGTGAGCACCTTCAAGGCCCCCAAGGGCACGTACGACCTGATCCCGCCGGAGAGCGCGAAGTTCCTGGCGGTACGGGAAGCCATCGCGGCCCCCCTGCGCAACTCCGGCTACGGCTACATCGAGACGCCGGGATTCGAGAACGTCGAACTGTTCGCCCGGGGCGTCGGCGAATCGACGGACATCGTGACGAAGGAGATGTACGCCTTCGAGACCAAGGGCGGCGACAGGCTGGCCCTGCGCCCCGAAGGCACCGCGTCCGTGCTGCGGGCGGCGCTGGAGGCCAACCTCCACAAGCTGGGCAACCTCCCCGTCAAGCTCTGGTACTCCGGCTCGTACTACCGCTACGAGCGCCCCCAGAAGGGCCGCTACCGCCACTTCTCCCAGGTCGGTGCCGAGGCGATCGGAGCGGAGGACCCGGCGCTGGACGCCGAGCTGATCATCCTGGCGGACCAGGCGTACCGCACGCTGGGCCTCCGGAACTTCCGCATCCTGCTGAACAGCCTGGGCGACAAGGAGTGCCGTCCGATCTACCGGGCGGCACTGCAGGACTTCCTCCGGGGCCTCGACCTGGACGAGGAGACGCTGCGCCGGGCCGACATCAACCCGCTGCGGGTGCTGGACGACAAGCGGGACGACGTCCAGAAGCAGCTGGTGGGGGCACCGCTCCTGCGGGACTACCTCTGTGACGCGTGCAAGGCGTACCACGAGGAAGTCCGCGAGCTGATCACCGCGGCCGGCGTCGCCTTCGAGGACGACCCGAAGCTGGTCCGCGGCCTCGACTACTACACGCGTACGACCTTCGAGTTCGTCCACGACGGACTCGGCTCGCAGTCCGCGGTGGGCGGCGGCGGGCGCTACGACGGCCTCTCCGAGATGCTCGGGGGCCCCGCGCTGCCGTCGGTGGGCTGGGCGCTGGGCGTCGACCGTACGGTGCTGGCGCTCGAGGCGGAGGGTGTCGAACTCGAACTCCCGTCCGCGACGAGCGTGTTCGCGGTGCCGCTGGGCGAGGAGGCCCGCCGGGTGCTGTTCGCGAAGGTCACGGAGCTGCGCAAGGTGGGCGTCGCGGCGGACTTCTCGTACGGGGCCAAGGGGCTCAAAGCGGCCATGAAGGCGGCCAACAGGTCCGGCGCCCGCTTCGCACTCGTCGCCGGTGAGCGCGACCTCGCCGAGGGCGTGGTCCAGCTCAAGGACATGGAGTCCGGGGAGCAGACGGCGATCGGCGTGAACGAGATCGTCGCCGAACTGGAGTCGAGGCTGGGCTGAGGCAGAGGGGGCGCCCTCGTCCCCTCTGTCGTCGAACGCCGGACCAGCTGAACCCGACGTCGCGGACCGTCAACTCGGCGGCCGCCGATTCGTCCTGGCAGAGGAATTCGATCCGGAGCGGCACGCGCGTGGCCCGTCGCCGCTCCGGGGCAACCGGGTGTGCCTCCTTATGTCCACCGAACGGTGGACACGCGCCCGCGTGCGGCACAATGACCGTGCCCGCCAACCCCCCTCTCGAAGCAACGGAACGGCGTGATGACCAAGACGACAGTGCTGAAGGACGGCGCCTCCACCGACCAGCCCGAACCCCCCGCCGAGGCCTCGCGCTCCGTGGGCGGCAGTCGTGCGTTCGCCGTGATGCTGTTGCTCACCGGCGCGGCCGGACTGCTGGCGGCGTGGGTCATCACGATCGACAAGTTCAAGCTGCTCGAAGCCAAGGTCGCGGGCACGACGTTCACGCCCGGCTGCAGCCTCAACCCCGTGGTGTCCTGCGGCAGCGTGATGGAGAGCAAGCAGGCCGCCGCCTTCGGGTTTCCCAACCCGATGCTCGGCCTCGTCGCCTACGGCATCGTCATCTGCGTCGGCATGAGCCTGCTGGGCCGGGCCCGCTTCCCGCGCTGGTACTGGCTCACCTTCAACGCGGGCACCCTCTTCGGTGTCGGATTCTGCACCTGGCTGCAGTTCCAGTCCCTGTACCGGATCAACGCGCTGTGCCTGTGGTGCTCCCTGGCCTGGGTCGCGACGATCATCATGTTCTGGTACGTGACCTCGTTCAACGTGAGGAACGGTTTCATCCCCGCGCCGAAGTGGCTCAGGAGCTTCTTCGGCGAGTTCACCTGGGTCGTGCCGGTCCTGCACATCGGCATCATCGGGATGCTGATCCTGACCCGCTGGTGGGACTTCTGGACCAGCTGACCGGGCTGGGCCGACTGTCAGTGCCGTGACATAGGGTTTTGGACGTGGAACCCGACCTCTTCACCGCCGCGGCGGAAGCCCGCCAGGAGAAGGACCCGTCCGGAAGCCCCCTGGCCGTGCGGATGCGTCCGCGCGTCCTCGACGAGGTCGTGGGCCAGCAGCACCTGCTGAAGCCGGGGTCACCACTCCGCCGGCTCGTCGGCGAGAGCGCGGGCGGACCGGCCGGACCGTCGTCCGTGCTCCTCTGGGGGCCGCCGGGCACCGGCAAGACCACCCTGGCGTACGTGGTCTCCAAGGCCACCGACAAGCGCTTCGTCGAGCTGTCGGCGATCACGGCGGGCGTCAAGGAGGTCCGCGCGGTCATCGACGGGGCCCGCCGCGCCACCGGCGGCTTCGGCAAGGAGACCGTCCTCTTCCTCGACGAGATCCACCGCTTCAGCAAGGCCCAGCAGGACTCCCTGCTGCCCGCCGTCGAGAACCGCTGGGTGACCCTGATCGCGGCGACCACCGAGAACCCGTACTTCTCGGTGATCTCGCCCCTCCTCTCCCGGTCCCTCCTCCTCACCCTCGAACCGCTCACGGACGACGACCTGCGCGGCCTGCTGCGTCGCGCGCTCACCGACGAGCGCGGCCTCAAGAGCGCCGTCACCCTCCCCGAGGACACCGAGGAACACTTCCTGCGGATCGCCGGCGGAGACGCCCGCCGGGCCCTGACCGCGCTGGAGGCCGCCGCGGGCGCCGCGCTCGACAAGGGCGACGGGGAGATCACCCTCCAGACACTGGAGGAGACCGTCGACCGGGCGGCCGTGAAGTACGACCGTGACGGCGACCAGCACTACGACGTCGCCAGCGCCCTCATCAAGTCCATCCGGGGCTCCGACGTCGACGCTGCCCTGCACTACCTCGCCCGCATGATCGAGGCCGGCGAGGACCCCCGCTTCATCGCCCGCCGTCTGATGATCTCCGCCAGCGAGGACATCGGCCTCGCCGATCCCAACGCCCTGCCCATAGCTGTCGCCGCCGCGCAGGCCGTCGCCATGATCGGCTTCCCGGAGGCCGCCCTCACCCTCAGCCACGCCACCATCGCTCTCGCCCTGGCCCCCAAGTCCAACGCCGCGACCATGGCGATCGGCGCCGCCATGGAGGACGTACGCAAAGGTCATGCGGGCCCCGTGCCGATGCATCTGCGGGACGGGCACTACAAGGGCGCCGCCAAGCTCGGCCACGCACAGGGGTACGTGTACCCGCACGACCTGCCCGAGGGGATCGCCGAGCAGCAGTACGCGCCGGAGGAACTCAAGGACCGTACGTACTACGAACCGACCCGGCACGGAGCCGAGGCCAGATACGCGGACGCGGTCGAGTGGACCAGGAAACACCTCGGTCGAAAGCGGTCCTGAGCAGCCTGTAGAATCCTGCGCAGTGCTGCGTCCCGTGTCCGGCTTCGGCCGGCGCCTCAGGCGGGACAACCAGCCGGATCTTCTGATCCAGGAGCGTCGCGCACCTTCGTAGGTGTCGCGGGCAGCCCACCACCATCCGGGATTCCGGGAACGGTCGGTGGGCCGTTCGTGTGCTGCACGTATGTGCCCAGCACAGGGGAACGGCTGCCTGGCAAGTCCCTCGTGGACCTGCCGGGAATCCCCGGCTGCGGATGCGACCTCCCGTAACCCTGAGGCAGCCGAAAAGGAAAAGGAAAAGAAGTGGCGAACCAGTCCCGCCCCAAGGTCAAGAAGTCGCGTGCCCTCGGCATCGCGCTGACCCCGAAGGCCGTCAAGTACTTCGAGGCCCGTCCCTACCCGCCGGGTGAGCACGGTCGTGGCCGCAAGCAGAACTCGGACTACAAGGTCCGTCTGCTGGAGAAGCAGCGTCTGCGTGCGCAGTACGACGTGTCCGAGCGCCAGCTCGTCCGCGCCTACGAGCGTGCCGCCAAGACGCAGGGCAAGACCGGTGAGGCCCTGGTCATCGAGCTGGAGCGTCGTCTCGACGCCCTGGTTCTGCGTTCGGGCATCGCCCGCACGATCTACCAGGCCCGCCAGATGGTCGTCCACGGCCACATCGAGGTCAACGGTGGCAAGGTCGACAAGCCGTCGTTCCGTGTCCGTCCCGACGACGTCGTGATGGTCCGCGAGCGCAGCCGCAGCAAGACGCTGTTCGAGGTCGCGCGCGCCGGTGGCTTCGCCCCCGACGGTGAGACCCCGCGCTACCTGCAGGTGAACCTCGGCGCCCTGGCCTTCCGCCTGGACCGCGAGCCGAACCGCAAGGAGATCCCGGTGATCTGCGACGAGCAGCTCGTCGTCGAGTACTACGCCCGCTGATCCAGCGGTCGCAGCACTTGGTACCACTGGCTTCGCGCCTCGGCCCGTCGTTTCCCCGCCCTCACCGGCGGGGGAGCGGCGGGCTTTCGCGTACGGCCCCCGACCGCGTACGGCCGCCGACCCGGCGGGCCCTCGTCCGGGTACGGAGAGCCACCTCCGGCGCGATAGGGTCGGGGGCGACTTTCGAAGTACTCGGAACACACGTGAAGTACCCCAGAGTTCAGTCGATCTACGAGCGCAGAGAGCGGTGCGGTGTGACCGGTGGAGAGGTTGCCGGGATCCTGGTGGCCGTCTTCTGGGCGATTCTGGTCTCCTTCCTCGCCGTGGCTCTGGTGAGGCTGGCCCAGACGCTCAGGGCGACGACGAAACTGGTCGCGGAGGTGACGGACCAGGCCGTGCCGCTGCTGGCCGACGCCTCCCAGGCCGTGCGCTCCGCACAGACACAGATCGACCGGGTCGACGCCATCGCCACCGACGTCCAGGAGGTCACCTCCAACGCGTCGGCGCTGTCCACCACCGTCGCCTCGACCTTCGGCGGCCCGCTCGTCAAGGTCGCCGCGTTCGGCTACGGCGTACGCCGGGCGATGAGCCGCACCAAGGACGGCGAGGCGCCCGTACCCGAGCGGGCCCGGCGCACCGTCATCGTCGGTCGCACCGTACCGGCCCCGAAGGGCCAAAAGCGCCGCAGGCAGAAGGGCTGAACCCCGTCATGTTCCGCCGTACGTTCTGGTTCACCGCGGGCGCCGCGGCCGGTGTGTGGGCCACCACCAAGGTCAACCGCAAGATCCGGCAGCTGACCCCCGAGCACCTCGCCGCGCAGGCCGCCAACAAGGCGATCGAGGCCGGCCACCGCGTCAAGGACTTCGCCCTCGACGTGCGGGCCGGGATGGTCCAGCGCGAGGCGGAGCTGGGTGAGGCACTCGGGATCGCCGAACCCCCGGGCCGCCGCCTGCCCCCGCAACGGCGGCCCGCCGCCCTCGACCGGGGCGCGGAAAACCTGAAGCACGATGAGAAGCACTACGGGATGCTGGACAACACGCACCCGTACAACCGGAATGAGGACCACTGATGGAGTCGGCTGAAATTCGTCGCCGCTGGCTGAGCTTCTTCGAGGAGCGCGGCCACACCGTCGTCCCTTCGGCGTCGCTCATCGCGGACGACCCGACTCTCCTCCTGGTCAACGCGGGCATGGTCCCCTTCAAGCCGTACTTCCTCGGTGAGACGAAGCCGCCCGCCCCGCGCGCCACCAGCGTGCAGAAGTGCGTGCGCACGCCCGACATCGAAGAGGTCGGCAAGACCACCCGGCACGGCACGTTCTTCCAGATGTGCGGCAACTTCTCCTTCGGGGACTACTTCAAGGAAGGAGCCATCAAGTACGCCTGGGACCTGCTCACCAACTCCGTCGCCGACGGTGGCTACGGCCTTGACCCCGAGAAGCTCTGGATCACCGTCTACCTCGACGACGACGAGGCCGAGCAGATCTGGCGCGAGCAGATCGGCGTCCCGGCCGAGCGCATCCAGCGCCTGGGCAAGAAGGACAACTTCTGGTCCATGGGCGTCCCCGGACCGTGCGGCCCCTGCTCCGAGATCAACTACGACCGCGGCCCCGAGTTCGGCGTCGAGGGCGGCCCGGCCGTCAACGACGAGCGCTACGTGGAGATCTGGAACCTGGTCTTCATGCAGTACGAGCGCGGCGCCGGCGACGGCAAGGAGGACTTCCCGATCCTCGGGGACCTGCCGTCGCAGAACATCGACACCGGTCTCGGCCTCGAACGACTCGCCATGATCCTGCAGGGCGTACAGAACATGTACGAGACCGACACCCTGCGCGTCGTCATGGACAAGGCCACCGAGCTGACCGGTGTGCGCTACGGCGAGAAGCACAACTCCGACGTCTCCATGCGCGTGGTCGCCGACCACATCCGTACGTCCGTCATGCTCATCGGCGACGGCGTCACCCCCGGCAACGAGGGGCGCGGTTACGTGCTGCGCCGCATCATGCGCCGCGCCATCCGCAACATGCGCCTGATGGGCGCCTCCGGGCCGGTCGTCGCCGATCTCGTCGACGTCGTCATCAAGACGATGGGCCAGCAGTACCCGGAGCTCGTCACCGACCGTAAGCGCATCGAGACCGTGGCCCTCGCCGAGGAGGCCGCCTTCCTCAAGGCCCTCAAGGGCGGCACCAACATCCTCGACACCGCCGTCACCGAGACCAAGCAGGCCGGCGGCAGGATCCTCTCCGGCGACAAGGCGTTCCTGCTCCACGACACCTGGGGCTTCCCGATCGACCTCACCCTCGAAATGGCCGCCGAACAGGGCCTTTCCGTGGACGAGGACGGCTTCCGGCGCCTGATGAAGGAACAGCGGGACCGCGCCAAGGCCGACGCCAAGGCCAAGAAGACCGGTCACGCCGACATGGGCGCCTACCGTGAGATCGCCGACGCCGCCGGTGAGACCGAGTTCTTCGGGTACGACCGTACCGAGGGCGAGTCGACAGTCGTCGGCATCCTCGTCGACGGTGTCTCCTCCCCGGCCGCCACCGAGGGCGACGAGGTCGAGATCGTCCTCGACCGCACCCCGTTCTACGCCGAGGGCGGCGGCCAGATCGGCGACACCGGCCGGATCAGGATCGACACCGGTGCCGTCATCGAGATCCGCGACTGCCAGAAGCCGGTGCCCGGGGTGTACGTCCACAAGGGCGTCGTCCAGGTCGGCGAGGTCACCGTGGGCGCCAAGGCCCAGGCCGCCATCGACGTGCGCCGCCGCAAGGCCATCGCCCGCGCCCACTCGGCCACCCACCTCACCCACCAGGCCCTGCGTGACGCCCTCGGCCCGACGGCCGCCCAGGCCGGTTCCGAGAACCAGCCGGGCCGCTTCCGCTTCGACTTCGGTTCCCCGTCCGCCGTACCGACGGCCGTGATGACCGACGTCGAGCAGCAGATCAACGAGGTGCTCGCCCGCGACCTGGACGTGCACGCCGAGATCCTCAGCCTCGACGAGGCCAAGAAGCAGGGCGCCATCGCCGAGTTCGGCGAGAAGTACGGCGAGCGCGTGCGCGTCGTGACGATCGGCGACTTCTCCAAGGAGCTGTGCGGCGGAACCCACGTCCACAACACCGCCCAGCTCGGGCTGGTGAAGCTGCTCGGCGAATCGTCCATCGGTTCGGGTGTCCGGCGTATCGAGGCCCTGGTCGGCGTGGACGCCTACAACTTCCTGGCCCGGGAGCACACGGTCGTCGCTCAGCTCCAGGAGCTGGTCAAGGGCCGCCCCGAGGAGCTTCCGGAGAAGGTCTCCGCCATGCTCGGCAAGCTGAAGGACGCGGAGAAGGAGATCGAGAAGTTCCGCGCCGAGAAGGTACTCCAGGCTGCCGCCGGTCTCGCCCAGGGCGCCAAGGACGTACGCGGTGTGGCTCTCGTCACCGGCCAGGTTCCGGACGGCACGAGCGCCGATGACCTGCGCAAGCTGGTCCTCGACGTACGCGGTCGCATCCAGGGCGGCCGGGCCGCCGTCGTCGCACTCTTCACCACGGCCAACGGCAAGCCGCTGACGGTCATCGCCACCAACGAGGCCGCCCGCGAGCGCGGTCTCAAGGCGGGCGACCTGGTTCGTACGGCTGCCAAGACCCTCGGCGGTGGCGGTGGCGGCAAGCCGGACGTCGCCCAGGGCGGTGGCCAGAACCCGGCTGCCGTCGGCGAGGCCGTCGACGCCGTCGAACGCCTTGTGGCGGAAACGGCCAAGTGAGCGGCGACGGAAACACCCTGCGCCGCGGCCGTCGACTCGCGATCGACGTCGGGGACGCCCGGATCGGGGTCGCCTCGTGCGATCCCGACGGGATCCTCGCCACTCCGGTGGAGACGGTCCCGGGCAGGGACGTTCCCGCAGCTCAGCGTAGGTTGAAGGAACTCGTCGACGAGTACGAACCCATCGAGGTCGTCGTCGGCCTCCCTCGCTCCCTCAAGGGGAGCGAGGGCCCCGCCGCCGTGAAGGTCCGAGGCTTCGCCGACCTGTTGGCCCGGCTCATCGCGCCGATCCCGGTGCGTCTGGTGGACGAGCGCATGACGACGGTGACGGCCAGTCAGGGACTGCGCGCATCTGGCGTGAAATCGAAAAAGGGCAGATCGGTCATTGACCAGGCCGCGGCCGTGATCATCCTGCAGCAGGCCCTGGAATCCGAACGAGTGTCAGGTAAAGCACCCGGCGAGGGCGTCGAAGTGGTCATCTGATCGCGATACGGTAACGTTCCGCGCGATTGTGGCTCTGTTCGAACAGTAGCCGCACAGTAAGAGGCGGAACGGTAGCGGCGATGTGGGGGCCGCGTGATCGGCCGCCTCGCGGCTCTAGGGGATTGATGACTGAGTATGGCCGGGGCCCAGGCTCCGAACCGTGGCATCCGGAGGACCCGTTGTACGGGGACGGCGGATGGGAAGGACAGCAGGCCCAGGCCGACCAGTCCTCCTACGGCGGCCAGCCGCAGCACTACCCGCAGCAGCCCCAGCAGCCTCAGCAGTCCCAGTACGGCGACTGGGGCGCCGACGGCCAGCAGGCCGCCTATGGTCAGGCTCAGCAGCAGTACCCCCACCAGCAGTACCCACAGCAGTATCAGCAGCAGCCCCAGCAACAGCAGTACCCGCCGCAGCAGTACGGCGACCCCGCGCAGCAGCAGTACGTCGATCAGGGCCAGCAGCAGTACGCGGGCGGCGGCTGGAACGCCGGTCAGCAGGCGCAGGTTCCGTACATCGCCGACCCCACGGATCCGTACGCCCAGCAGGCCGTCGCGTACGGCGGCGAGCAGCCCGACTACTACGGCACGCCTGACGCGTACCCGCCGCCGCAGCCGCCGGCCAGGCGCCGTCCCGAGCCGGAACCAGAGCCCGAGCCGGAACCTCAGGCCGGCTGGGACCCCGGTCCCGACCAGGGTGAGCACGCCTTCTTCGCGAGCGGTGACGATGACGACGAGCCCGAGGAAGAGGCGGAGGGGCGCCGGGGTCGCGGCGACCGAAAGGGCCGGGACGACGGGAAGAACAAGAAGGCCGGGAAGAACAAGGCCGACAAGGGTAAGAAGGGCCGCACCGGTACGGCCTGCCTGGTTGTCGTGCTGGTGTTCGGTGGCGGCATCGCCGGAATCGGATATTTCGGGTACCAGTTCTACCAAAATCGTTTCGGCCCGGCTCCCGACTACGCGGGCGACGGCGTGAGCGCGACAGTGACGGTCGAGATCCCCAAGGGTGCGGGTGGCTATGAGATCGGCCAGGCGCTGAAAGAAAAAGGTGTCGTCAAAAGTGTCGACGCCTTTGTCTCCGCCCAGTCGGACAATCCCGACGGGAAGAAGATCCAGGCCGGCGTCTATGTCCTGAACAAGGAGATGTCCGGCAAGAGTGCCGTCACGTTGATGCTCGATCCCAAGAGCCAGAACAACATGATCGTCGCTCCCGGGCAGCGCAATGTTCAGGTCTACGCGGCCATCGACAAGAAGCTCGATCTTGCCGCCGGTACCACCGCGAAGGTCGCCAAGAAGGATTACAAGAGTTTCGGCCTGCCGGACTGGGCGAACGACAACAAGGAAATCAAGGACCCGCTGGAAGGTTTCCTCTACCCGACGACCTATCCGGCCGCCAAGGGGATGAAGCCGGCGGAAGTCCTGAAGGAAATGGTCACGGCGGCGACCGCCAAGTACGAGACGCTGGATCTTGAAGCCAAGGCGAAGACGCTCGACCTGGAGAGCCCGCTGCAGGTCATCACGGTGGCGAGTCTCGTCCAGGCCGAGGGTGTCACTCACGACGACTTCAGGAAGATGGCCTCTGTCGTCTACAACCGCCTCAAGACGTCGAACGACATCACCAACCAGAAGCTCGAATTCGACTCAACATACAATTATCTCAAAAACCAGAGCAAAATCAATATTTCCACGTCGGAGATCCGGAGCTACGACGACCCGTACAACACGTACTTCTACCGGGGTCTGCCGCCTGGGCCGATCGGAAATCCCAGTGACGACGCGCTGAAGGCCGCACTGAATCCCGACGGTGGTGCATGGATGTTCTTCATCTCTCTCGACGGCAAGACGACCAAGTTCACCAAGACCTTGTCCGAACACGAAGAGTTGGTCCGGCAATTCAATGCGCAACGTAAAAGCGGCAGCTGAGCGCGGAGGGGGACGCCGGGCCGCAGTGCTCGGTTCCCCCATCGCCCACTCCCTCTCGCCGGTGCTGCACCGTGCCGCCTACGCGGAACTCGGGCTCACCGACTGGACCTACGACCGATTCGAGGTCGACGAGGGGGGCCTGCCGGGATTCCTGGGAGAACTCGGGCCGGAATGGGCGGGGCTCTCGCTCACCATGCCGCTCAAGCGCGTGGTCATCCCGTGGCTCGACGAGATCAGCGAGACGGCCGCGTCGGTCGAGGCCGTCAACACCGTCGTGTTCGGCGCGGACGGGCGGTGCGTCGGGGACAACACCGACATCCCCGGGATCGTGGGCGCCCTGCGCGAGCACGGCATCGAACAGGTCGACTCCGCCGCGATCCTCGGCGCCGGCGCCACCGCCTCCTCCGCGCTCGCCGCGCTGGCCCGGATCTGCACCGGCGAGGTCGTCGTCTACGTCCGCAGCGAGGCCCGGGCCGTCGAGATGCGCCAGTGGGGGGAACGCCTCGACATCGAGGTCCGTACGGCGGACTGGTCGGACGCGGCCCGAGCGCTGCACGCCCCGCTGGTGATCGCCACCACCCCGGCCGGGGCCACGGACGAGCTGTCCGGCGCCGTTCCGGAACGGGCGGCGACCCTCTTCGACGTTCTCTACCACCCCTGGCCGACCGATCTGGCGGCCCGCTGGTCTGCGTACGGCGGGGCGGTCGTCAGCGGGCTCGACCTGCTCGTGCACCAGGCGGTGCTTCAGGTGGAACAGATGACCGGGCTCACCCCCGGCCCGCTGGGTGCCATGCGCAGGGCGGGCGAGAAGGCACTCGTGGACCGCTGACCCGATTCCGTGCGGCGTCCGGCTGCTGGACCGCCGATCAGGCATTCGGCCCGGACGTGGGAGGATCGGGAGGTGGCGGGCCTGGGCCGCGCACCCGGTCACGCCGTCGCCGTACGCGAGGACGCGCGTACGCAGGGCAGTACCAGGGCGCGAGTATGAGGAGCACCGTTGAGCAGGTTGCGCTGGTTGACCGCGGGGGAGTCCCACGGTCCCGCACTCGTCGCGACGCTGGAGGGTCTTCCCGCCGGCGTGCCCATCACCACGGAGTTGGTGGCGGACCACCTGGCGAGGCGTCGGCTCGGTTATGGGCGCGGTGCCCGGATGAAGTTCGAGCAGGACGAGATCACGTTCCTGGGTGGTGTGCGGCACGGTCTGTCCATGGGTTCGCCGGTCGCGGTGATGGTCGGGAACACGGAGTGGCCGAAGTGGGAGCAGGTGATGGCGGCCGACCCGGTGGATCCGGAGGTCCTGGCCGGTCTGGCCCGTAACGCCCCGCTGACGCGTCCCCGCCCCGGGCACGCGGACCTCGCGGGGATGCAGAAGTACGGCTTCGAGGAGGCCCGCCCGATCCTGGAACGTGCCTCCGCGCGGGAGACGGCGGCGCGGGTGGCGTTGGGTGCGGTGGCCCGTTCGTTCCTGAAGGCGGCGGCCGGGATCGAGATCGTGTCGCACGTGGTGGAGCTGGCGGCGGCGAAGGCTCCGTACGGCGTCTACCCGAAGCCCTCGGACGTGGAGAGGCTGGACGCGGATCCGGTGCGCTGTCTGGACGCGGACGCGTCGAAGGCGATGGTCGCGGAGATCGACCAGGCTCACAAGGACGGCGACACCCTGGGTGGTGTCGTCGAGGTGCTGGCGTACGGCGTTCCGGTCGGTCTGGGCTCGCATGTGCACTGGGACCGCAGGCTGGATGCCCGGTTGGCGGCCGCGTTGATGGGGATCCAGGCGATCAAGGGTGTCGAGGTCGGTGACGGTTTCGACCTCGCGCGCGTGCCCGGCTCGAAGGCGCATGACGAGATCGTCCCCACCGAGGACGGTATCCGGCGCGCGACGGGGCGCTCCGGTGGTACCGAGGGCGGTCTGTCGACGGGTGAACTGCTGCGGGTGCGGGCGGCGATGAAGCCGATCGCGACCGTGCCGCGCGCGCTCCGGACGGTCGATGTGGTGACCGGGGAGGCGACGCAGGCGCATCACCAGCGTTCCGACGTGTGTGCGGTCCCGGCGGCCGGGATCGTCGCGGAGGCGATGGTGGCCCTGGTTCTGGCGGACGCGGTGGTGGAGAAGTTCGGGGGCGACAGTGTGCCCGAGACGCGCCGCAACGTGAAGTCCTACCTCGAACACCTGATCGTCCGATGAGCCCTTCGCAGATTGTGCTGGTCGGGCCGATGGGCGTCGGCAAGTCCACCGTCGGGCGGCTGCTGGCCGAGCGGCTCGGGTGCTCGTACCGGGACACGGACGACGACATCGTCGCCGAACAGGGCCGCACGATCGCCGACATCTTCGTCGACGAGGGCGAACCGGCCTTCCGGGCCGTCGAGAAGCAGGCGGTCCAGCGGGCGCTGGCCGAACACGACGGCGTCCTCGCCCTCGGCGGCGGCTCGATCCTCGACGAGGACACCCGCAAGCTGCTGGCCGGGCACCGGGTCGTCTATCTCTCGATGGACGTCGAGGAAGCGGTTCACCGCACCGGCCTGAACGCGGCCCGCCCCCTGCTGGCGGTCAACCCGCGCCGGCAGTGGCGGGAGCTGATGGAGGCGCGCCGCCATCTGTACACGGAGGTCGCCGACGCGGTCGTCGCCACCGATGGCCGTACGCCCGAAGAGGTCACCCAAGCCGTTCTGGACGCACTGGAGTTGAAGTCAGCATGAGCACCGAGGCAGTGACGCGGATCCAGGTCGGCGGCACCGCGGGCAGCGATCCGTACGAGGTCCTGATCGGCCGGCGGCTCCTGGAGGAGCTGGGCGGGCTGATCGGGCCCCGGGCGAAGCGGGTCGCGGTGATCCACCCGGAGGCGCTCGCGGAGACGGGTGAGGCGCTGCGCGCCGACCTGGCGGACCAGGGCTTCGAGACGGTCGCCATCCAGGTGCCAAACGCGGAGGAGGCCAAGACCGCGGAGGTGGCCGCCTACTGCTGGAAGGCGCTCGGCCAGTCCAACTTCACCCGCACCGACGTCATCGTCGGCGTCGGTGGCGGGGCGACCACCGACCTGGCCGGCTTCGTCGCCGCGACCTGGCTGCGCGGGGTGCGCTGGATCGCGATCCCCACTACGGTACTGGCGATGGTGGACGCGGCGGTCGGCGGCAAGACCGGCATCAACACCGCCGAGGGCAAGAACCTCGTCGGCTCCTTCCACCCGCCCGCCGGTGTGCTGTGCGACCTGGCGGCGCTGGACTCGCTCCCCGTCAACGACTACGTGTCCGGGCTCGCGGAGATCATCAAGGCCGGTTTCATCGCCGACCCGGTGATCCTGGAGCTGATCGAGGCCGACCCGCAGGCCGCCCGCAGCCCGTCCGGCCCGCACACCGCCGAGCTGATCGAGCGCTCGATCAAGGTGAAGGCGGAGGTCGTCTCCTCGGACCTGAAGGAGTCGGGCCTGCGCGAGATCCTCAACTACGGGCACACGCTCGCGCACGCCATCGAGAAGAACGAGCGCTACCAGTGGCGGCACGGCGCGGCCGTCTCCGTCGGTATGCACTTCGCGGCCGAACTGGGCCGCCTCGCGGGCCGGTTGGACGACGCGACGGCCGACCGGCACCGTACGGTCCTGGAGTCCGTCGGACTGCCGCTGCACTACCGCTACGACCAGTGGCCCAAGCTGCTGGAGACGATGAAGCTCGACAAGAAGTCGCGGGGCAACCTGCTGCGGTTCATCGTCCTTGACGGACTGGCCAAGCCGACCGTCCTGGAGGGCCCTGACCCGGCCGTCCTCCTCGCCGCCTACGGCGAAGTGGGGGAGTAGCTCCCCACTCGGGCGCTTGGCCCGATTCGCTTGTGGCGATGGGCACTTCGGGCTGTTCCGGGCCGTTCACCAAACGGCGGCCCGGGACGGTACCGTTCGGGTGGAAGTCCCCCCACTGCTTCCGGGCAGTGGGGGAGAGCAGGGTTCGTGCCCCGCCGACCAGCGCCAATCGCCTGTACGAGATGGAGTGGCACCGGATGCAGGACGCAGTGGGGTCTCCGCTGCCGCCGCCCCACCAGCCGGGGCCAGGACCGGTCGCCGACTGGTCGTCGGCCGCCCCGCACGCGGGGCAGCAACACCCGGGCGCGCACCCGGGTTCCGCACCCCCGAACCGACCGCCGGCTCCGGCTCCGGTCTACACCGGCCAAGTCCCCTCGGGGCCGGGTCCGCAGGCCCAGCATCCGCCCGTCCCCCAGCACGCTCCCGTTCCGCAGCACGCCCAGGTGCCGCCCACACCGGACACCACCGGCCATATGCGGCTGCCCCAGGGCGACTTCGTCCCGACGCCGGGTCCACCGCCCGCCACCGGGCCCGTCGACCCGTCCTCCGCACCCCTCGCCGTGCTGCTGATCGGCCCCGCGGGCGCCGGGAAGACGAGCGTCGCGAAGTACTGGGCGGACCATCGCCGGGTGCCCACCGCGCACATCAGCCTCGACGACGTACGCGAATGGGTCCGCTCGGGCTTCGCCGACCCGCAGTCCGGGTGGAACGATCATTCTGAGGCGCAGTACCGTCTCGCCCGCCGCACCTGTGGCTTCGCCGCGCGCAACTTCCTGGCCAACGGCATCTCGTGCATCCTCGACGACGCGGTCTTTCCCGACCGGCCGGTCGTCGGCCTCGGCGGCTGGAAGCGGCATGTGGGGCCAGGTCTGCTGCCGGTCGTGCTGCTGCCGGGCCTGGAGATCGTCCTGGAGCGCAATGCCGAGCGCTCCGGCAACCGCCGCCTCACGGACGAGGAGGTCGCCCGTATCCACGGCCGGATGGCGGGCTGGTACGGCTCCGGCCTCCCGATCATCGACAACTCCCAGCTCGACGTCCCGGCGACCGCCCGGGTCCTGGACGACGTCCTCGCGCGGCTGCTGGCCAGCCCGCCCAAGTGGTAGTCGGGGAAGCGGGTCAGGGTACCCCCGGCACCGGGCGCGTGCCTGCCGGCCGCTGAGCGTCGTCCGCCGGTTTGGGCTGAGCCGAACGAGTGATCGCCCCCGCC
>NZ_AEJB01000527.1 GCF_000331005.1 Streptomyces turgidiscabies Car8 | reverse complement strand
TGCCGCTTGTCGTCCTGTGTCGGTGCCCCGTGTCCGTCCTGGGGTGTCAGTGGGGTCTCGTAGTCTTGGCGCGTGCAGGAAATCCACGACGCTCCCCTCGCCCCGCTGACCACCTTCCGGCTCGGCGGTCCCGCGGACCGGCTGATCACGGCGACGACCGACGCAGAGGTGATCGCCGCCGTCCGCGAGGCCGACGACTCCGGGACCCCGCTGCTGGTCATCGGCGGCGGCTCGAACCTGGTCATCGGCGACAAGGGCTTCGCGGGGACGGCTCTGCGGATCGCCACGACCGGAGTCGACCTCGACGGCACGGGTGTGGAGCTGGCCGCCGGCGAGGTGTGGACCGACGCCGTCGCACGCACGGTCGAGGCCGGTCTCGCCGGGATCGAGTGCCTCGCCGGGATTCCCGGCTCCGCGGGGGCGACGCCCATCCAGAACGTGGGGGCGTACGGCCAAGAGGTGTCCTCGACGATCACCGAGGTCGTCGCCTACGACCGGATCACCCGCGAGACGGTGACCCTCTCCGGCGCCGAGTGCGACTTCTCGTACCGCCACAGCCGCTTCAAGGCCGACCCCGAGCGCCATGTGGTCCTGCGCGTCCGCTTCGCCCTGGAGGACGCGGACGGGCTGTCGGCGCCCCTGAAGTACGCCGAGACGGCCCGCGCCCTCGGTGTCGAGCCCGGCGACCGGGTGCCGCTGGACGCGGCCCGCGAGACCGTGCTGAAGCTGCGCGCGGGCAAGGGCATGGTCCTGGACCCCGAGGACCACGACACCTGGTCCGCCGGGTCCTTCTTCACCAACCCGATCCTCGACGACGCCGAGTTCGCCGCGTTCCACGCGCGCGTGGCGGAGCGGCTCGGCGCCGACGCCGTACCGCCCGCCTACCCGGCCGGAGAGGGCCGCACCAAGACCTCGGCGGCCTGGCTGATCGACAAGGCCGGCTTCACCAAGGGGTACGGCACCGGGCCGGCCCGGATCTCCACCAAGCACACCCTGGCCCTCACCAACCGGGGCCGGGCCACCACGGAGGACCTGCTCGCCCTCGCCCGCGAGGTCGTCGCCGGTGTCCAGGACGTCTTCGGTGTCACCCTCGTCAACGAACCGGTGACGGTCGGCGTCAGCCTCTAGGAACCCCCGCAGGGCTACGGCTACGAGACCAGCCAGTCGTCGATCCCCGCCAGCAGCTTCGCCCGTACGTCCTCCGGCGCCGCCGAACCCCGTACCGACTGCCGGGCCAGTTCGGCCAGTTCCGCGTCCGTGAAGGCGTGGTACTCCCGGGCGATCTCGTACTGGGCCGCCAGCCGGGAACCGAAGAGAAGCGGGTCGTCGGCGCCCAGCGCCAGCGGGACACCCGCCTCGAAGAGCTTGCGCAGCGGCACGTCCTCGGGCTTCTCGTACACCCCCAGGGCGACGTTCGAGGCCGGGCACACCTCACACGTGATCTGGCGGTCGGCGAGGCGCTTCAACAGGCGCGGGTCCTCGGCCGCCCGCACGCCGTGGCCGATCCGGGACGCGTGCAGGTCGTCCAGACAGTCACGGACCGACGACGGGCCCGTCAGCTCACCGCCGTGCGGGGCCGACAGCAGACCGCCCTCACGCGCGATGGCGAAGGCCCGGTCGAAGTCCCGGGCCATGCCCCGCCGTTCGTCGTTGGAGAGCCCGAAGCCCACGACACCCCGATCCGCGTACCGCACGGCAAGGCGGGCCAGCGTGCGCGCGTC
>NZ_AEJB01000526.1 GCF_000331005.1 Streptomyces turgidiscabies Car8 | reverse complement strand
CTCCCGACCTCACTCCCGTCCCGACCTCACCTCACCCGACCTCGTCTCACCTCAGCTCACTTGACCAGCTTCCAGTCCTGGGAGCCGTCCGCCGCCGCGTTCTGCAAGGTGAGTGGGGCTCCGGCGGACGCGCCGGTCAGGTACAGGGCCGTGTTCTTGAGTGACTGGAATCGGTAGTAGCCGTCGGCCGTCTTGACCAGGTTCCAGCTGCCCGTCGCGCTGTTGTCGACCCACTGGCCGATGCGCTGGCCGACCGTCGCGTTGCCGGTCCAGATGGACGCCGCGCGACCGCCCGACCTGTTCAGCAGGGTTGTACCGCCCTTGGGCTCGGTCACCACGTGCCAGGACTGGGTGGCCGGGTTCGCCGCCGCCCCGGCGTCCTCCAGGACCACGTCGGGCGTGTCCCCGTTGCCGAGGTTGGCGTCGTTGGTCTTGTTGCCGGTGCCGATCACCTGGCCGGTCTTGCGGTTCTGCAGCTGGTAGTAGGTGCCGGCCGTCTCGCCGAGGTCGACCTCGGCGTAGGCGATCGTGGACGCGCCCTGGTTGTTGAGGATCGCGACGCGTCCGGTGGAGTCGACGTACTGCAGGTTGCGGCTGTAGCCGGCCGGCGAGGTCGTCTGGTACTCCGTCCACACCCCGTCACTGCGCCCGCTCTCGTTGACCCAGACGTCGCCGCTGTTCGAGGCGTTGTACACCAGGCGTCCGTCGGGGATCCGGATGAGGACCGGGCTGCCGCCCGGCGAGAGGGGCTTGGAACCGGCGACGACCGGCAGCGCGCCGACGGACATGCCGGTCGGGGAGCCGCGGAAGAACTTCAGCGGGTTGTCGGCGATCACATAACGGGTGTTGGCCCCGCCGCCCCAGTACTCGAACGTGAGCAGCCATCTGCCGTCCGACGTGGCGACGACGTTGGTCATGCCCGGTCGGCCGCCGCCGATCTCCGTCTTGCCGCCGCCCATGTCCTGCTTGGACCCGGCGACGTCCACGACCGGGTCGCTCCACGCGGCGCCGCTGCCGTCCCAGGTGCGGTGGGCGAGGATCTGGCCGTGCGAGTCGGTGGCCGTGTCGTTCGCGGGGTCGAGGGTCGGGACGCCGGTGACCGGGTCGAAGCCGGTGTAGTCGTTCTCGTCGGAGTAGAAGCAGACCAGCTTGCCGCCGTAGACCATCAGGTACGGCTCCCAGAGGGGGTCCACCTGCCGGGACGTGTTCGCCGCCGCCACGTTCTGGCCGACCGCGCCCGCACTTCCGCCCTGCCAGCCCGCGGACGCGATGACGTTGACGACCTTCCAGCTCTTGCCCTCGTCGACGCTGGAGTACAGGGCGATCGCCAGATCCTTGCGGTCACCGTCGTTGTTCGGCGTCCAGTTGGGGTCGGCCGCCTTGTGCTCCTTGTAGTAGTAGTCGTCCCCCGACACGACACTCGCCAGCAGCAGGGTGCCCTTCTTCAGCGCGCCGACGTTCTGCGGAAGGACGTAGAGGTACGGGTTGGTCCAGTTGCTCGTGTACTTGGCGTACTTGGGGTCCGTGGAGAGGTACGCGGGAGCCTTGACCTCGGACAGCGGCTGCCAGCTCGTGCCCGCGTCGTCGCTCTTGTAGACCGGGAGGGTCTGGCCGTCGGCGCTGCCCGACTTGGTCACGACGGTGGACTTCTCGAACGACGCGACCAGCCGCCCGCCGGGCAGCTCCGCCGACTTCGGGTAGATCGCGCAGTTGCCGCGGCCCTTCAGGCACGGCTCGTTGCCGAGCTGGTAGAGGATCCCGCCGGTCGGGTCGTAGGCCTGCGCACTGGCCATGGGCACCACCAGCAGGGCGCCTGCCGCGACGAGACTCCCGAGCGCCTTCGTCAGCTTTCCTCTACTCTGCGTTCTCCGCATCACCGCTCCGATCACTGGGCCCCGATCCCACGCATGACTGCGTAGTCAGGCCGGATTCTGTTGCCCGGATCGAGCCGCCGTCAATACTTGTGTCACAGCTGTTTCCAGCTGTTTCCTAGGGATTACGGCTTCGATTGACGATTCGGAGCACCGGGCCGCACACTGTTCACGACGATTTTCTGACAGCGCAGTCCTGAAAAGAGGGAGCTTCGGTGGCTGGCACCCCAGGTCGTGACGGAGTCTCGCGGCCACCGGCGACGAGCACCGATGTCGCACGGCTCGCCGGCGTCTCCCAGAAGACGGTCTCGCGTGTCATGAACAACGAGCCGTACGTCCGTGAGGAACTCCGGGAGCGCGTTCAGCGCGCGGCCCAGCAGCTCGGGTACCGCCCCAACGGCGCGGCGCGCAGCCTCACTTCGGGCCGGAGCCGCCGACTTGGCGTGATCTCCCTCGGGGCCCGTCTCTACGGTCCGATGACCATGCTCGTCGCGATAGAGCGCTCGGCGCGCCGCCTCGGCTACTCGGTCAGCGTCGCCCACACCACCGAGGACGACGAGCACAGCATCGCGGAGGCCATCGACAGCCTCCTCGAACAGGGCGTCGACGGCATCGTGCTGTCGGAGGCGATCGACGAGGGGAGCCCCGTCAAGGTCTGGCTGGACGTCCCCATCCTCACCATCGGCCGCTTTCCCGGGCTGGTCGCCGCCCGGCGGATCCGCTCGGCGGAGAAGTCGGACCGCAGCGGGTATGTGGCGACCCGGCATCTCATCGACCTGGGACACACCGAGATCCGGCATGTCTCGGGGCCGGGCCAGTGGTGGGCGTCCCGTGACCGCGCGGACGGCTGGCGGTCGGCGCTGACCGAGGCGGGCCTTCCCGTGGCCGAGCCCGTCGCGGGGGACTGGTCCTGCGCGAGCGGTTACGAGGCGGGCCTGCGCCTGGCGGACGACGAGGCGATGACCGCGGTCTTCGTGGCGAACGACGACATGGCGATCGGCCTGGTCAGGGCGTTGCACGAGCGGGGCCGCCGGGTCCCGGACGAGGTGAGTGTCGTCGGGATGGACGACATCCCCGCCGCCCGATTCCAGCAGCCCGCGCTGACCACGGTGGCCCAGGACTTCGACTCGGTGGCGACCGAGGGCATCGGCTTCCTCGTCGACGAGATCACGAATCCCGGCTCGACCGAACGCGTTCTGCACGAGGTGGACCCGCCGCTGGTGGTACGGGAGTCCAGCGGGCCTCCGCCGAAGAGGCTCTAGGTCGCGGAGAGGCCCTGTCGCAGCGGGCCTTGGTTCAGGCGAGCCGGGGCTTCGGCGGCGCGGACGCCAGACGCAGGCCCACCTCTACGAGGGTCCAGCCGACGCGGGTACGCAGGTCCGGCGCGGGGCGCTTGGCGGCGAGGGCGAGCCGGTGGGCGTCGGCGTCGGCGCGGAGGCCGGCAGCGCGGAGGGTGTGCGGGGCGAGGTAGGGCTCGGGGTTCATCGGGCGTCAGCCTCTCAGGTCAGGGCAAGTCGGTTCAGGGCGGGGCAGGGCAGGGCGGGGCAGGTCAGGTCGTGTGCGTCGGGAAGACGTGTGTGTGGACGCGTACCGTCTCGGCTTCCGGGGTGCCCTCGGCCGGGGCGTGGGCGCGGTAGCTGTCGACGAGTTCGTGCATCCGGTCGATCAGTTCCATGGCGCTCTCGGGTGTCAGCCGTAGCGTCATGTCGCTCATGTCGGAGGAGCGCCGCCAGGCGTCGGACCAGTCGTTCGGGTTGCCGAGCCAGGTCGAGATCTCCCGGGTGTGCGTGTTCGCGACCTCGTGGATGAACAGATCGGCGGCGCCCCGGACGGCCGGGTCGGGGTCCTTGAGCAGGGCGTCGTCGAACTGCACACCTTCGTGGGCGGCCCGCCACCAGCGCTCCCGCCCCTTGCCGTGCTCCGGCGCGTCCTCGACGAAGCCGTGCGCGGCGAGCTGACGCAGGTGGTAGCTGGTCGCACCGCTCGACTCGCCCAGTTTCGCGGCCAGTTGGGAGGCGGTCGCGGGACCGCCACGGCGCAGTGCGTTCAGTAGCTGCATTCGCAGGGGATGGGCGAGACCGCGCAGTGAGCGGGCGTCGAGTACATGGGGTGTGAGTTCTGCGTGCTGCTCGGGCATGGGTACAAAGATAGCGTTGCAAAGAGATGCTTGCAACGGTTTCTTTGCAACTACTTCTTTGTAAGTCTGGTCTTTCCCTCAGCCCCCGTGCTCCCCCGCCGCCTGCTCCACCAGCGGGATGAACCGCAGCGGGACGGGGTTCTCCATCACGATCGCCGTGGCAGCCCGGACGATGCCGTCGAAGCCGACGACCCGGTCGATCACCCGCTGGAGGTCGGCGTTCGAGCGGGCCACCAGCCGGCACAGCATGTCCCCGTTGCCCGTGGTCGTGAGCAGCTCCAGCACCTCCGGCACGGACGCCAGGTGAGCCCGTACGTCCGGGCCCTGCCCCTGCCGGATCTGGAGCGTGGCGAACGCGGTGACGGGATAGCCGAGCGCCGCCGGGTCCACCTGCGGCCCGAACCCCCGGATGACGCCTTGCGACTGAAGCCGGTCGAGGCGCGCCTGCGCCGTCCCCCGTGCCACACCGAGTCGCCGGGACATCTCCAGCACGCCGATCCGCGGCTCCCGCGCCAGCAGCACGATGATCCGCCCGTCCAGCTCGTCGATCGCCACAGCAGCCTCCCTGAGCCCTCCGGGCCTTCCGCGCGGATGGTCATCCTGTACAGAAAGCCCGCTGATCCGTGCACTCCGCTGAACAGAATGCCCAGTGAGTACGCAAACTATTGCGCACCTTGCAAACCCGGCGCGACCCTTCACCCATGACGCAGACCACACACCACACTCCCGACACCGCCCGGCAGGCAGACCCCTTCCCGGTCAAGGGAATGGACGCCGTCGTCTTCGCCGTGGGCAACGCCAAACAGGCGGCGCACTACTACTCCACGGCCTTCGGCATGCGGCTCGTCGCCTACTCCGGACCGGAGACGGGCAGCCGCGAGACCGCGTCGTACGTCCTGGAGAACGGCTCCGCCCGGTTCGTGTTCACCTCGGTCGTCAAGCCCGCCACCACCTGGGGCCACTTCCTGGCCGGCCATGTCGCCGAGCACGGCGACGGCGTCGTCGACCTCGCCATCGAGGTCCCGGACGCCCGCGCCGCCCACACGTACGCCGTCGAACACGGCGCCCGCTCGCTGGCCGAGCCGTACGAACTGAAGGACGAGCACGGCACGGTCGTCCTCGCCGTGATCGCCACCTACGGCCAGACCCGCCACACCCTCGTCGAACGCACGGGCTACGACGGCCCGTACCTCCCGGGGTTCGCCGCAGCCGCCCCGCTCGTCGAACCGCCCGCCCGGCGCACCTTCCAGGCGATCGACCACTGCGTGGGCAATGTCGAGCTCGGCCACATGAACGAATGGGTCGGCTTCTACAACAAGGTCATGGGCTTCACGAACATGAAGGAGTTCGTGGGCGACGACATCGCCACCGAGTACAGCGCGCTGATGTCGAAGGTCGTCGCCGACGGCACCCTCAAGGTCAAGTTCCCGATCAACGAGCCCGCCCTCGCCAAGAAGAAGTCCCAGATCGACGAGTACCTGGAGTTCTACGGCGGTGCGGGCGTCCAGCACATCGCCCTCAACTCGGGCGACATCGTCGAGACCGTACGGACCATGCGGGCGGCCGGGGTCGAGTTCCTCGACACGCCCGACTCGTACTACGACACCCTGGGGGAGTGGGCCGGCGAGACCCGCGTCCCCGTCGACACGCTCCGTGAGCTGAAGATCCTCGTCGACCGCGACGAGGACGGCTATCTGCTGCAGATCTTCACCAAGCCGGTCCAGGACCGTCCGACCGTCTTCTTCGAGATCATCGAACGGCACGGCTCCATGGGCTTCGGCAAGGGCAACTTCAAGGCCCTCTTCGAGGCGATCGAACGGGAGCAGGACAAGCGCGGCAACCTGTAGGAACCGGTGGGTGGTCGGCCGGCGGGCCGGGCGGGCCGGATGTCACGGCTCGCCCAGTGCCCCCAGCGCCTCCCGCGCCGCCGACGCCCCCGCCGGTGAGAAGTACGGGCTGATCCGCAGCGCCTCCTCCAGATGCCGGCGCGCGGGGCCCGTCAGCCCCAACTCCCGCTCGATCATGCCCCGGTGGTACGCGTACAGCGCGCTGCGCACCTCGGCGCCGTGCTCCTTGTCGGTCGCCCGCCTCGCCCAGCCCAGCGCCTCCTCGCTCTTGCCCGACCGGTGCAGCGCCCAGCCCAGCGCGTCCGCGGCGTCGAACCCCGGCTGCCGTGCCCACTCCGCCCGCAGCCGCCGTACGGCCGACGCCGCGTCCCCGTGGTCCGCCTCGAACCGTCCGAGCAGCAACTCCCCGTCCACACCGCCCGCTTGCTCCTTCGCGACCCGCGCCCGCAGTGCCGCGTACTGCGCCTGGGCTTCCGCAGTCCGGCCCAGGGAGTCGTACAACTCGCCCAGCTCCAGCGCGTATCGAGGCGACGGCTGCTCGGCGAGGGCCGCCCGGTAGGCGACGAGAGCCTCCGTCGGCCGGTCCAGCGCGGCCAACGCCCGTCCCTCGCCCGCCCGTGCGGAACCCAGCCCGGGGTCGAGACGCAGGGCCGCCCTGAAATGCCGTAGCGCGTCGGCCGGTTCACCCCGCTCCCAGGCCAACTCGCCCGCCCGGTACTGCCATTCGGCCTCCTCGGCCGGGCTCGTGGCCCGCGCAGCGGCGTCCGACAGCGCCGCCTGCGCGTCCTCGCGGCGGCCCTGGTCCCGGTACACGCCCGCCGTCCGTGCAAGCACCGCCGGCATCGCGGCCCCGGAGCGCAGGCCCTGCAGCTGCTCCAGCGTCCGCCGGACCGCCTTGTAGTCGCCGAGGCCCGTGTACGCGTCCAGCAGCGCCGGGTACGACGTCCAGCGCTTCGGCGCCTGGCGCAGCGCCTCCTCGCCCCACTTCCGGGCGGCCGGGAAGTCGCGGCGCGCGTTCGCCAGCGCGGCCATGCCCACGAGCCCCTCGGCGTTCCGCGCCCCGCTCGCCGGGCGCACCCTCAGTGACGTACGCAGCGCCCGTTCCGCCCTCGGGAAGTCGGCGGCGTCCGACGTCCGCAGCCCGCGCTCCACATAGGCCGAGCCGAGCTGCGCCCAGGCCTGCCCGTCACGCGCGTGCGTGCGGACGTACGCCTCACGGTCGCCGATGAACACCCGCAGGTCGGGCAGCGCGGCGGGCACCCCGCCGGTCACCGCCCGTTCCGCCCGGCCCGCCGGACCCGGCGCGGACACGGCGGACGGACGGTCCGGGGGCAGCATCATCAAAGCGCCGCCGAGTACCGCACACCCCGCGAGTGCGGCGATCAACGGACGCGGGAGGACACGACCACGGCCACGGACACGAACACGCGCACGGACTCTCTCCATCTCCATGGCGCTCACTGTGCGTCAATACGACGACCGGATTCCCGTACCGAAACCTCCTCGCGGACGGGGTTCACACCGATGGCCCCGAGTGCGACGCTGTGATCATGAGCCGTATCCAAGCCGCACCCGACGAAGCCCAGGGCAACCTCACGGACCGGCTGCTCGCGGAGCTGCCGGCCGAGGCCGTGCTCACCGATCCGGACGTCACCGCCGCCTACGCCAACGACATGGCGAGCTTCTGCGAGGCGGGCAACCCGGCCGTCGTGGTCCTGCCGCGCACCGTCGAGCAGGTCCAGCACGTCATGCGCGTCGCCACCGAACTGCGTGTCCCGGTCGTCCCGCAGGGCGCCCGCACCGGACTGTCGGGCGCCGCCAACGCCTCCGAGGGCTGCATCGTGCTGTCGCTGGTGAAGATGGACCGCATCCTGGAGATCAACCCCGTCGACCGCATCGCCGTCGTCGAGCCCGGTGTCGTCAACGCCACGCTCTCCCGCGCCGTCAACGAACACGGCCTGTACTACCCCCCGGACCCCTCCAGCTGGGAGATGTGCACGATCGGCGGCAACATCGGCACCGCGTCCGGCGGGCTGTGCTGCGTGAAGTACGGCGTCACAGCCGAGTACGTCCTCGGGCTGGACGTGGTGCTGGCCGACGGGCGGCTCATGTCCACCGGGCGGCGGACCGCCAAGGGTGTCGCCGGGTACGACCTCACCCGGCTGTTCGTCGGCTCGGAGGGCTCGCTCGGCATCGTCGTACGGGCGGTGCTGGCGCTGCGGCCGCAGCCGCCCCGACAGCTGGTGCTGGCCGCCGAGTTCCCCTCGGCCGCCGCCGCGTGCGACGCCGTGTGCCGGATCATGGAGGGCGGTCACGTCCCGTCCCTCCTCGAACTGATGGACCGTACGACCGTCAAGGCCGTCAACGACCTGGCGAACATGGGGCTCCCGGAGACCACCGAGGCCCTGCTGCTCTGCGCCTTCGACACCCACGACCCCGGCGCCGACCTGGCCGCCGTCGGCGCGATCTGCGAGGCGGCCGGGGCGACGGAGGTGGTCCCCGCCGACGACGTCGCCGAGTCCGAACTGCTCCTCCAGGCACGGCGGTTGTGCCTCGTCGCGCTCGAAGCGGTCAAGGGCACGACGATGATCGACGACGTGTGCGTACCCCGGTCCCGGCTCGCCGAGCTGCTGGAGGGCGTCGAGCGCATCGCCGAGAAGTACCAGCTGACCATCGGTGTGTGCGCCCACGCGGGCGACGGCAACACCCATCCCACGGTCTGCTTCGACGCCCAGGACGCCGAGGAGTCCCGGCGGGCCCGCGAGTCCTTCGACGAGATCATGGCCCTCGGCCTGGAACTGGGCGGCACGATCACCGGGGAGCACGGCGTCGGCATCCTCAAGAAGGAGTGGCTGGCACGCGAGCTGGGCCCGGTCGGCGTGGAGATGCAGCGGGCGGTCAAGGCGGCCTTCGACCCGCTGGGCATCCTGAACCCGGGCAAGCTCTTCTGAACGACCCGGGCCGCGTGTCATACGTAGCCCTCCCCTTCGGGGGACTCGTCCGACGGCCACGGGTCGCGCAGCCACAGGTCATCGGCCGACGGGGGTCCCCCCTGTTCGAGCGAAGCCGAGAGCTTGGGGGAGGGGGAGAGCAGCTCGGCGAGGCCGTCGTCGATGCCGAGCTGCTCGACCTCAGAGCCCGGGGGGACCGCCCGCAGGGTGCGCTCCAGCCATGCCGACACCTGAGCGGTGGGCGCCTCCAGCAGGGCGTCACCGTCGGGTGAACTCAGCGCCATCAGGACGACGCTGCGCCCGTCGACCTTCGTCGGCCACACCCGGACGTCACCGTGACCGCACGGCCTGAACACGCCCTCGACCAGGAGTTCACGGGCGAACGTCCAGTTCACGGGGTTCTCGGAGCCGATGTGGAAGGCGATGTGGACGGCGAACGGGTCGTTGGTGCGGTAGGTGAGCCGGGCGGGCACGGGGATGCTCCGCTCCGGCGACAGGATGAGTTTCAGCTCCAGTTCCCGTTCCACCACGGTGTTCATCGCGTGGTTCATGGCGGGCCTTCCTCTCTCGTCGAACGTGTCCTGCGGTGTCGTGCGGGGCCCGCGGTGGGCCCGTACGAGGAGAGAGCGTGCGGAGGCGTCAGCATTACGCGGGTTCCGAGAGGTATTTCGGAGAAGTTTTTTGCGAACGGTGTCGGAGCCGTCGCGACGGATGGCAGAAGCTGTCACGAAGGGAGTAGGTACGGCCGGAGGGGCAGTAGGGTGTGCGCCGGTCTGATAGATGTGGGGCACCCCAAATGACCCCCGAGCAGATACGGGACGACGGACATGAGCGCCCCAACCCCGGCCCCCGGTGACGACAGGCCCCGCGAAGGGTATTACCCGGACCCGTCCATTCCTGGATATGTCCGGTTCTGGAACGGCACATCCTGGGTGCCGGGCACCAGCCGCCCGGCGCAGTCCGACGGCGCGCCCGCCGCGGCGCGGGTCGAGGAGACCGGGCCGCACTTCTTCGACGAGGAGCCGCGGAACCAGGCCGCCGAGCCGCGCCGGACGACCCCGGCCGAGGCCCAGCACGGCAGCCGGCCCGAACCGGCGTCCGCCTGGGGCGCCGACCGCTCGCACCAGTCCGGGTTCGGCGGCGACCGGGACCGCCATGTCTCCTGGGGCTTCCCGGCACCGGCCGCCGACCCGAGGACGGCCGACCCGAGGGCGGCGCACGAGCCCCCGGTCCAGCC
>NZ_AEJB01000525.1 GCF_000331005.1 Streptomyces turgidiscabies Car8 | reverse complement strand
GGAGGGGCCTGTCCTCAAGCGCCGGACGGGCTGGAGGTGCGGGCCGGGGCTGCAAAATGCCGGGCGGGGGCTGCCGGGTGCCGGGTGCGGGGTGATGGCCTGCGCTGCAGGAGGGGTGGGGGCAGGTGGGTGGGCAGGAAGCTGGGCTGGAGGGGTCTTGTTCGTGAACGCCGGACGGGTTGAGACGCCTCGGGCCGAGCTGGTCGTATGCGGTGAACGGGTGGGTGGGTGGGAGACAAGGGCCGAGCTGGTCGGATGCGGTGAACGGGTGGGTGGGTGGGCAGCGTCCCCTACGGCACCACCACGATCTTGCGGCCCACCCCCGACGCGAACTGTTCCAACGCCTGCGGGTAGTTCCCCAGGGGTAGGCGGTCGCTGATGAACACCTCCGGGTTCAGGACACCCGCCGCGAACAGTTCCGCCGCGCGTTCGAAGCTGTGGAGGACCGCCATCGACCCCGTGATGGTGATCTCCTGGTTGTAGATGCGATACGGGTCGATCGTGACCCGGGTCGCGTAGTCCGCGACGCCGAACTGGAGGAACGTGCCCGCCTTCGCGACCCGGTCCAGGCCGTCCTGGATCGCCGCCGCGTTTCCCGTGGCGTCCACGACGACGTCCCAGCCCTGGGGACGGTCCAGCTCGTCCGCGTTCGTCGCCGAGCCGGACACCCCGAGCGACTGGGCCGTGGACAGGCGTTGCGCGTTGATGTCGACCACGTCGACACTCGCCGCGCCCGTCCGTTTGGCCAGCTCAAGCATCATCAGGCCCATCGTTCCCGAGCCGTAGATCAGGACGTGGGCGCCCAGACGGGAACGCAGGACGTCGTAGCCCCGTACCGCACACGACAGGGGCTCCACCAGCGCCGCGTCCTGGGTGCGGATGTGCTCCGGCAGACGCACGCAGTTGGCGACGGGGGCGACCGCGTACTGGGCCGCGCCGCCCGGCGTCGTCACGCCGATCGCCGCCCAGCGTTCGCAGAGGTTGTTGTGGCCTGTGCGGCAGTAGCGGCACTCGTGGCAGTAGAGGGAGGGGTCCACCGCGACCCGGTCGCCCAGCGACAGTTCCGTGACCGCCGTACCCAGGCCCACCACCTCGCCCGCGAACTCGTGCCCCGGCACGATCGGCAGCGTAGGGGCGAACTCGCCCTGGAGGATGTGCAGGTCGGTGCCGCACAGGCCGCAGGCCGCGACCTCGACGACGACCTCGCGGGGGCCCGGTGTCGGGTCCGGGACCTCGGTGACGACGGCCTTGCCCACGGACTCGATGACGGCTGCCTTCACTTCACGGCTCCCAGTGACAGGCCCTGGACCAGTTTGTCCTGGGCGGCGAATCCCGCGGCGAGCACCGGCAGGGAGATGACGAGCGACGCGGCGCACACCTTCGCCAGGAACAGGCCCTGGCTGGTGATGAAGCCGGTCAGGAAGACGGGGGCTGTCTCCGCCACCACGCCCGTCAGTACTCGGGCGAACAGCAGTTCGTTCCAGCTGAAGATGAAGCAGATCAGGGCTGTGGCGGCGATGCCGGGGAGGGCTATGGGGGCTACCACGCGGGTCAGCACCGTGGGGAGGCGTGCCCCGTCCACCCTTGCCGCCTCGATGATCGCCACCGGGACCTCGGAGAGGAACGACTGCATCATCCACACCGCGATCGGCAGGTTCATCGACGTGTAGAGGATGACCAGCAGCCAGATGTTGTCCAGCATGTCCGTGTTCTTCGCGAACAGGTAGATCGGCAGCAGGCCCGCCACCACCGGCAGCATCTTCGTCGACAGGAAGAAGAAGAGGACGTCCGTCCATTTCCGCACCGGGCGGATCGACAGGGCGTAGGCCGCGGGGAGCGCGAGGAGCAGCACGCACAGTGTCGAAGTCAGCGACGCCACCGTCGAGTTGATCAGGGACGGCCAGGGGCTCGCGCCGCCGCCCGTGCCGAAGAACTCGCGGTAGCCGTCGAGGGTCAGCGCGGCGCCGATGGACGGGGGGTTGGTCGCCGCGTCCTCCTCCGAGTGGAAGGACGTCAGCGCCATCCACGCGATCGGGAGGAAGAAGAGGATGCCCGCCAGCCAGGCCAGCGGACCCAGGCCCGCTCCTCGGTTGCGGCGGGGGTCTATACGTACCGCCGTCTCTGTCGCTTCCGTCGTTTCCGGCGTTTCTGTCGTGGCGCTCATGATCGGGACGCCTCCTCGCGGAACAGGGACGACACCACGCGCAGCGCGAAGGTCGCGATGATGATCGAGCCGATGACCACCAGGACGCCGGCCGCCGAGGCGAGGCCGTTCTCGTGGGCCTGGTAGAAGCTCTGGTAGACGGTGTAGGGGAGGTTCGCCGTGCCCAGGCCGCCCGAGGTGATCGTGAAGACCGCGTCGAAGTTCTGGACGATGTAGATCGAGCCCAGCAGGGCGCCGAGTTCGAGGTAGCGGCGCAGATGGGGGAGGGTGAGGTGGCGGAAGATCTGCCAGTCGTTCGCGCCGTCCACCTTCGCCGCCTCGATCTGCTGCTGGTCGCGGCTCTGCAGTCCCGCCAGCAGGATCAGCATCATGAACGGCGTCCACTGCCAGACCAGCGACGCTTCCACCGCGAGCAGCGGGGTGTTCGAGATCCAGTCCGGCTGGGGGCCTCCCACGTAGTGCAACAGGCCGTTGAGCAGGCCGTATTCGGGGTTGTAGAGCACGTGCTTCCAGAGCAGGGCCGCCGCCACCGGGACCACCAGGAAGGGGGCGATGAGCAGCGTGCGGACGAAGCCCCTGCCTCGGAACCTGCGGTCGAGGAGGAGCGCGAGGGCCAGACCCAGGACCAGGCTGGCCAGGACCACCGCCGCGGTGAGCAGGATTGTCGTCCACACCGACTGGCGCAGGTCGGCGTCGGTGAGGACCTCCGTGTAGTTGGCGAAGCCGGTGAAGCGGCGGGCTTTCGGGTAGAGCGCGTTCCAGTCGAAGAACGAGATCACCAGCGTGGCCACGAAGGGGAGCTGGGTCACGGCGATCATGAAGATCAGGGCGGGCAGCAGCGGGGCGCGGGTGGCCCAGGCGCGCAGCCGGTCGCCGGAGGGGCGCTGCCGGGCGCGTACGGAGGGCGCGGTGGCTGTCGGGGCTGTGGTGGTCGCGGTCATCGTCCCTCGTACTCCTCGGAGATCTCCTCGGCCAGCTTCTGGGACTTCCTCAGGGCCGACTCGACGGACTGGCGTCCGGCGATGGCCGCGCTGATCTCCTGCGACACCCTGGTGCCGAGATCGGTGAACTCGGGGATGCCGACGAACTGGATGCCGGGCGCCGGACGAGGCTGGACGCCGGGGTCCTCGGGGCGGGCGCCCTCGATGGCCTCCTTGGTCGTCTCCTGGAAGGCGGCGGCTTCCTGGCGGTAGGCCGGGTTCTCGTACGTCGACGCGCGCTTGCCCGCCGGGACGTCGGACCAGCCGATCTCGTCGCCGACCAGCTGCTCGTATTCCTTGCTGGACGCCCATGACACGAACTTCCAGGCGTCGTCGGGGTTCCGGGAGGCCTTCTGGATGCCCCAGGCCCAGGTGTAGAGCCAGCCCGAGGACTCCGTCTTCTCGACGGGGGCGGGTACGTAGCCGATCTTCCCCTTGACCGGGGAGTCAGCCGACTCCAGGGAGCCGGCCGCGGAGGTGGCGTCGTACCACATGGAGACCTTGCCCTGGGTCATGTTGTTGAGGCACTCGGCGAAGCCGGCCTGGGGGGCGCCGGACTCGCCGTGGTCGCGGACGAGGTCGACGTAGAAGGTCACCGCCCGTTTCCACTCGGGGGAGTCGAGCCTCGCTTTCCAGTCCTTGTCGAACCAGGTGCCGCCGAAGGTGTTCACGACCGTGGTGAGGGGTGCCATGACCTCGCCCCAGCCCGGCAGTCCGCGCAGACAGATTCCCTTCATGCCCGGCTCGGCGCCGTCGGCCTTCGCCGCCAGGTCGGCGACCTGGGTCCAGGTGGGGTGCGGGGGCATGGTGAGGCCCTTCGCCTCGAACACGTCCTTGCGGTACATCAGGAAGGACGACTCGCCGTAGAAGGGCTGGCCGTACAGCTTGCGGTCGTCGCCGGTGAGGGACTGGCGCATCGGCGTGAGGACGTCCTGTTCGTCGTAAGCGCTGTCCTTCGCGACGTACGTGTTCATCTCGTGCAGCCAGCCGTTGCGGGCGTAGATCGGTATCTCGTAGTTGGAGAGGGTCGCCACGTCGTACTGGCCCGCCTGGTTGGCGAAGTCCTGGCTGATCTTGTCGCGGACGTCGTTCTCGGGCAGCACGGTGAAGTTGACCTTGATGCCGGTCTCTTTGGTGAAGTGGGCCGCGGTGAGCTTCTGCAACTCCACCATCTGCGGGTTGTTGACCATCAGGACGTTCACGGCGTCGCCGCCGGAACCGGACCCGCCCGCTCCGGCCCAGCAGCCGGAGAGCAGCGGGGTGAGCAGCGTCCCTGCGGCGGCCAGGGCGAGCGTGGCTCGTGGCCTCCGTCGGCTCGGGGTTCGCATGGATCGCTCCTGGAGGTATGGGGGCATAAAGGGCACGCCGGGGAGTGGGGTGTCCTCGAGAGGGTTGTGGGGTGGGGGAGTCGGGGCTTCAGACGCGGATGATCTGCGGTCCTCGCAGGGCGTAGCGGTGCGCTTCGGCCGTGGGCAGCAGGGTGCTCGTGACGATCGTGTCCAGGTCGCCGATGTCGGCGAACCGGCAGAAGCTGACCGCCCCGAACTTGGTGTGCACGCCCGCGAACACCGTGCGCCGCGAGGCCCGGATCGCCTGGGCCTTGACCTCGCTGACGGCGGGGTCGGGTGTGGTCAGGCCGTGTTCTCGGGAGATGCCGTTGGCGCCGATGTAGGCGAGGTCGAGGACGAAACCGGCCAGCATCTTCGTCGTCCAGTGGTCGACCGTCGCGAGGGTGCCGGGGCGGACCCGCCCGCCGAGCAGCAGGACCGAGGTGTTCTCGGCCTCCGCCAGCGCGCCGGCGACGGGCAGGGACGCGGTGACCACGGTCAGCGGCCGGTCCCTGGGCAGTGCCTCGGCGATGAGCTGTGGGGTGAACCCCTCGTCGACGAAGACCGTTTCGGCGTCCCCGAGCAGTTCGGCCGCCGCGGTGGCGATCCGGCGCTTCTCGGGCACGTGGCTGGTGGCGCGGAAGGCGAGGGTCGTCTCGAAACCGGCGCTTTCGACGGGGTAGGCGCCGCCGTGGGTGCGGCGGACGAGGCCGTGCTCCTCCAGGGCGCGCAGATCGCGTCGTACGGTCTCCTTGGCGACGCCGAGATCTACGGCCAGCGTGTTGACGTCGACGGAGCCGGTGGTGCGGGCGGTTCGCACGATGTGCCGCTGGCGGTCTTCGGCGGTGTTGGTCATGTCGTCCCCCGCTTTCCTGCCGCGTTGCCCGTTCGGGCCCTGTGGGGGAAGTTCTACAGCGGGTGCGGGGTGGTGACCAGGTCTGTTACGAGGGTGAAAGTGCCCGCGTGCGCCCGTTCGGGCGGGGAGGGCCTACGAATTCGGTCTGTGTGGTCGTGTCGCGGCAGCCGGTCGGTCGTGGCTGGTCGCGCAGTTCCCCGCGCCCCTGGAAGGGCGCTGGTGCGCCCGTTCCGAGGGGTCGGCGGTCATGTGTTCGTGTGCCCGAATGAGGCGGCCGGCCGCCCGTTCGGTGTCCGTCTGCTCAGTACGGCCACATCGGGGGGTCCGTCACGAACTGGCCGCCCAGGTAGGCGTGGGCCTCGTTGCCGTCCTGGAGTTCGCCCTGTTCGGCGATGAGTTTCTCGGCGTACGGCTCGGAGTCGTCCTGCGGGTCGTAGCCGAGCGTCCGCGCGCTGCTCAGATCCCACCACAGGCGGGTGTTGGCGGAGGAGCCGTAGACGACGGTGTGGCCGACCTGCTCGGCGGTCAGGGCCGCGTGGAAGAGGCGGGCGCCGTCGGCGGGGCTCATCCACAGCGAGAGCATGCGCACGCTGGTCGGCTCGGCGAAGCAGGAGCCGATGCGGACGGAGACGGTCTCCAGGCCGTGCTTGTCCCAGTAGAACTGGGCCAGATCCTCCCCGAAGGCCTTGGAAAGGCCGTAGAAGGTGTCCGGGCGGTGCGGGGTGTCGACCGGGATCAGGGGATCGGCGCCCTGGGGGCGGGGGGTGAAGCCCACCGCGTGGTTCGAGGAGGCGAAGACGATGCGTCCGACACCCTCCTCGCGCGCGGCCTCGTACAGGTTGTAGGTGCCCTCGATGTTCGCCTTGAGGATCTTGTCGAAGGAGGCTTCCAGGGAGATGCCCGCGAGATGGATGATCGCGTCGACACCTCGCACGGCCTCGCGCAGTGCCGCCCTGTCCGTGAGGTCCGCGGTGATCGCGTCCGGTTCGCCCTCGACGGGGAGCAGGTCGAGGAGACGCAGTTCGTAGCCGTAGGACGGGAGCAGGTCCCGCATCAGGGTGCCGAGTCCGCCGGCGGCGCCGGTGAGCAGGACGGTGCGGGGAGCGGGCATCCTCGGGTCTCCTTCGGGCTCCTGGAGGGGTCCTGGGGACCTCCTTGATGTGGCGGCCGTATGCGTGTACGGCATTCACATTCGTGGACACGCTATGGAGCGGTGGCGGGTGTCGTCAAGTGTGGCGCAGAGCTGCGCATTCCGCTCCCGGGAGGGTGCCGCTCGGCTTGACCCGCCCCGCGGTGGGCCCTTAGCGTGAAAGCGTTCAGAAATGTAGACATGAATCAGAAGCGTGCACGAATGCCTGTCCAGCCTGTCCAGGGAGAGCCCGTGACGCCAGCCCCTCTCGCCGCCCGACTCACCGTCCCGAGCGGTCCGCTGTTCTTCCCCGTCACCGCGTACGGCCCCGACGGCTCGCTCGACCTCGACGTGTACCGCACGCATGTGCGGCGGGGCGTCGAGGCGGGGGCCGCGGCCGTCTTCGCGTGCTGCGGCACGGGGGAGTTCCACGCGCTGACGCCGGAGGAGTTCCAGGACTGCGTACGGGCGGCGGTCGAGGCGACGGCCGGGCGGGTGCCCGTGGTCGCGGGCGCCGGATACGGCACCGCGCTCGCCGTGCGTTACGCGCGTCTCGCGCGGGACGCCGGGGCCGACGGGCTCCTCGCCATGCCGCCGTATCTGGTCCTCGCCGGGCAGGAGGGGCTGCTGCGCCACTACCGGGAGCTGGCCGCCGCCACCGACCTGCCGGTCATCGTCTACCAGCGCGACAACGCCGTGTTCACGCCCGGGACCGTCGTCGAACTGGCGTGTACCGAGGGGATCATCGGGCTCAAGGACGGGCTCGGCGACATGGACCTGATGCAGCGGATCGTGAGCGCCGTCCGAGCGGAGGTGCCCGGCGACTTCCTGTACTTCAACGGGCTGCCGACCGCCGAACTGACCGGGCTCGCCTACAAGGGCATCGGCGTCACCCTCTACTCGTCGGCCGTCTTCTGCTTCGCGCCCGAGATCGCGCTCGCCTTCCACAGGGCGCTGGGCACCGGCGACGACGTCACCGCGAACCGGCTCGTGGACGGCTTCTACCGGCCGTTCGTCGAACTGCGGGCGCAGGGACGCGGATACGCCGTCTCGCTCGTCAAGGCCGGCGTACGGCAGACCGGGCTCGACGTCGGAGAGGTCCGGCCGCCGCTGCACGAGCCGACCGAGGATCATGTGAAGCAGCTCGTGCGGCTCGTGGAGCGCGGTTACGCGCTGCTCGACGCCGAGTCCGATGCAGAGTCCGCCGAGTCCGGTGCTGGTGGTGGTGCCGACAGCGTCCGTCAGGGCGATGCCGGTGTTGAATCCAAGTTCGAGGAGAGCGTGTGAAGGCGTCCGCATTCGTCTATCCCTGGGACGTCAACGGCGACCCGGACGCCGCCCGGCGGATCGCCGCGCTCGGCGTGGAACAGGTGACCCTGGCCTCCGCGTACCACTCCACGCGCGCGTTGACCCCCCGCCACCCGCGCCACCGCATCGTCACCGCCGAGCACGCGGCCGTGCTGTACCCCACGGACGAGCGCTGGGCGGGCCGTGAGCTGCGGCCGTACGCCGCCGGGGACTGGGCCCCCGGGGACGCGTACGGCGAGGCCGCCGACGCCCTCGCCGAGGCGGGCCTCGACGTGCACACCTGGGTCGTCCTCGCGCACAACTCCCGCCTGGGCGCCGACCGTCCGGACACGTCCGTGGTCAACGCCTACGGGGACCGCTACCCGTGGGCGCCCTGTGTCGCGCAGCCCGCCACGCGCGCGTACCTCGTCGATCTCGCCGCCGAGGCCGCCGTACGGCCCGGAGCGCGCGGTACGGAACTGGAGTCCCTCGGCTGGTACGGACTCACGCACCTGCACGCCCACGACAAGACCGGCGCCATCGGGCTCGGTGACGCCGGCCAGTATCTGATGGCGCTCTGCTTCTGCCCGTCCTGCCGGGCGGGTTACGGCGGCCAGGGCCTCGATCCCGACGAGCTGGCGGCGGCCGTACGCGCCGCACTGGAGCCCCTGTGGCGGGGCGAACCGGATCACGCAGGGTGGGCAGGGGTCGAGAAGGCACTCGGCGACGACAAGGCCGCCCGCACGCGCGCGTGGCGCGAGGAAACGGCCCGCACGCTCCAGGAAGCGGCCGTCGCGGCGGTCCGGGCGGCGGCCCCGGCCGGCTTCCAGGTGCTGCTGCACGCCGACCCCGTGTCCTACCACGTCGGCGCCAACCCGGGTGTGGACCCCGAGCACATCCTGTCCGTCGCGGACGGCGTGGTCGTGCCGTGCACGGGTGGGGCCGGCCTGCTGACACCGTTCGCGGAGGTGCGGCGGGAGGGCGCCGTCCTGGCCGCCAACCTGATCGTGGTCTCCGGGATGGGCGGCAGTCCGGGCACCCTCGCGGCGGACGCGGAGCGCGCGGCCGGACTCGGGGCCACCGAACTGCGGCTCTATCACGCCGGGTTGGCGTCGGACGGTGACCTGGACGCGGTACGGGACGCGCTCGCCCGGCGCTGAAGGAGCAGGGCCGCGGTCAGCAGCAGGGCGAGGGCGTACAGCGGGAGAAGCACCCGGTGGCCGACGAGTTCGACCAGCGCCGCGCCCACGGCCAGACCGATCGCCGTGGGCGCGAACATCAGGGTGTTCGCGGTCGCCGCCGTCCGGCCGAGCAACTCCTCGGGGGTTTCCCGCTGCACGGCGGTGAGGCCCGCGATCAGGACGCACGGCAGGCCCGTCCCGGCGGCCACTGTGGAGCCGAGGACCGCGAGGTCGGCCGGGACCGCCCGCAGAGCCGTGGCCGCGCCGGTGAGGGCGATCCCGTACGCAGCGAACCGGCGCTCCCCGAGGCGGCGCAGCAGTGGGCCCGAGACCAGGCCGACCGCCACCGAGCCGGCGCCCTGGAGGACGTACAGCGGGCCGGCGTACGCGGGGGAGTGGCCGAGCCCCTCGACGACGGCGTAGAGGGTGGCGGCGCTCAGGCCCGACAGGAGCATCGTCGTGCCGCCCGCCAGGACGAGCGGGCGCAGCCGGTCGTGCCGCCACAGGAAGGCGGCGCCCTCGGCGGTCCGGGCGCGCACGCCGGTCGCCGGGGGCGGCGGAGTGCTCTCGCGGACGCGCACACACGCGTACAGGAGCGTGGCGAGGACGAACGTGACGGCGTCCAGGAGGGCCACGCTCGGGCCGCCGTAGGCCGCGTAGAGGCCCGCGCCGGCCAGCGGGGCGATCAGTTTCATGCCCTCGTTCGCCGTCATGCGCAGGCCGTTGAAGTCGCCCAGCAGGGACGGATCGACAGCCGTGGCCACCAGGGCCGCCTCGGCCGCGTCCTGGACGACGCCCACCGCGCCGTATACGAACAGGACGGCGAAGAGGATCCACACGCGGCCCGCGGAGTCGACCGTGACGAGGGCTGTCAGGAGGGCCGCCAGGGTCAGGTTCGACCAGATCAGGAGCGGTTTTCGGCGATGGGGGCACCGCCCGGTCGAGCGAAGCCGAGACTGGGGGAGGTCGGCGAGCGTGCCCAGCAGCGGGCCCGCCAGGCTCGGCGCCCACATCGCGAACAGGCAGAGCGCGGCCAGGCCGTCCGAACCGGTGAGGTCCTTCACCCAGATCCCGGACGCCGGCCACAGCGCCGACGTACCGAAGCCGGAGACCACCACCCCGGCGAGATACAGCCCGGCGGCGCGGTCCCGCAGCACGCGCACCACGGACCAGTTTCGAGTCGTCATGCCTGGTCATCGTGGTTCTAAGGGGTGGGGGGAAGGATCGGGAAGGTGCCTTAGAAAGACGACGGCAAGGAGGTCGGGCGCGAGGCGGCGATGAGTTTCGCGTGCGGCGGCGGTCTACCCCCTGCCGTGCCGACCAGCCCTGAGGAGAAACCGATGACCGACCGGATGATCACCCTCGACCTCGGACCGCAGACCCGGATCGTCGCCCGGCTCGCGGAGCGGGTGACCGACGAGCGGCTCGCGGGCGGGACGCCGTGTCCGGCGTACGCCGTGCGCAATCTGCTGGGCCATGTCGCCGGGCTGGCCGTCGCCTTCCGTGACGCCGCGCGCAAGGACCTCGGCGCGACGACGGACTCCAGCCCGGCCGGTGCCGTGCCCGACATCGCGGACGGCTGGCGCGAGAGCCTGCCGAAGGCGCTCGACGAACTCGCCGACGCCTGGCGCGACCCGGCCGCCTGGACCGGCGAGACCCGCGCCGGGGGCGTGACACTGCCGGGCGCGGTCGCCGCGGCCGTCGCCGCCGATGAACTCGTCGTCCACGGCTGGGATCTGGCCCGCGCCACCGGACAGGAGTACGAGCCCGATCCGGCAGCCGTGGAAGCGGCCCACGGCTTCCTGGCCGCCGCTGTCGAACAGAGTGGCGGGGCCGGCATCTTCGGCCCGGTCGTCCCCGTGCCGGACGACGCTCCGCTGCTGGACCGGGTGATCGGGCTCAGCGGACGGGATCCGAGGTGGACGGCCGAGTGATCGGGAGCGGGCGGTAGCCCCGGCCTGCACGGGGTGCCAAACCCCGTACAGCCGCCCGCACCGCCCCGTACGCTCCGGGCATGCCCCTGAGCCTCACCGTCCTCGGCACCGCCTCTCCGCATCCGGCGCCGGGACGTCCCTGCTCCGGCTATCTGGTGCGCGGCGGCGGTGCCGAGGTGTGGATGGACGCCGGGCCCGGAACATTCGCGGAGTTGCAGAGGCACACCGATCCCGCACGGCTCACCGCGATCTGGATCTCCCATCTGCACGCCGACCACAACGCCGACCTGCTCGCCGCCGTCTACGGGTTCGCGTACGGCGGGCTGACCCCGCCCGCGCCGATCCCCGTCTACGCGCCCCGCGAGTGCGCGCGCCGGATCGCGGGGTTCTTCGGACAGCCCAACCTCGGCTTCCTGAGCGGAATCCTCGACTTCAGGCCGCTGCACGACGGTCACACCGTCCGGCACTGGAACCTGCGCCTCACGACCCGAGCCGTCTCCCACGGCATGGAGGCGTACGGGCTGCGTGCCGAGTCGCAGGGGAAGGCTCTCGCCTACTCCGGGGACACCGGACCCTGCGACGCGCTCGCCGAACTCGCCCGGGGCGCCGACCTGTTCCTGTGCGAGGCCGACATCGACCGGCACGATGATGGCGATGGCGAACAGATCCATCTGACGCCGGAGGACGCGGGCGCCTACGCGAAGGGCGCCGCCTCGCTGCTCATCACGCACGTCGGACCCACGCTCACCCCCGAGGCGGCCACCGACCGTGCCGCCGCCGTCTTCGGCGGGCCCACCGACACCGCGTTCGAAGGCACCACGAAGCTCATCTGACGCACGGGACACCTCTGGTCCCGTCTGCCTTCCTGACTTCTCTTTTAACTTCTCTTGTCAGAAGCGTTGACGAAACACAGCGGCCCTCCTACCTTCAAGCCGTCGTACTTCGTACGTCATATATGAGACGCGATATGTGAGATCCGATACGCGAGATCTGATCCGGTGGATCCGATCCGTCAAGCTTCCGAGAGGCACGCATGACCTCTGTGCCCACGCCGATCCCGTCCCGCACGCAGTTCGTGCTGGAGGGGATCAAACACCGCATCCTCACCGGACAGTTGACGCCGGGGCAGGCCCTGGTCGAGACCGAGCTCGCCGCACAGTTCGGGGTGTCGAAGACCCCGGTGCGCGAGGCGCTCAAGACGCTGGCCGGCACCGGGCTCGTCGTGATGAACCAGTACAAGGGCGTCACGGTGCGCATGGTGGACGCGGACATGGCGCGCGAGGTCTACGACGTACGGCTGCTCCTGGAGCCGGAGGCCCTCAAGCGTTCCGTCCGCAGAGGAGCCTCGCTCGATGCCGCTCGGGATGCGCTGACCAGGGCCGACGAGGCCACCGACACCGCCGAACGCTCCCTGGCCAACCGGGAGTTCCACCGCTCCCTCTACGTCCGGTGCGGCAATCCGCTGCTCGGCCGGATGCTCGACGAGGTGCGCGACCAGGCGGCTCTGGTCTCCGCCGTCGCCTGGGCCGCCAACCCCTCGTGGGAACGGGAGGCGGACGAGCACCGGGAGATCCTGCGGCTCGCCCTCGCCGGTGACTCCGACGGCGCGGCGCGTGCCCTGCACGCCCATATCGAGTCGTTCGTGCAACGGGCTTACCCCGCAGGGGAGTCCGAGGTCCAGGGAGAGGGCGGTCAGGAATGAGCGGCGTGGCGTTCGAGGCCCAACGGGCGGCCCTGGCCGACGTGGTGGCGATCCCGGTGACCCCGTTCGCCGAGGACGGCACCGTCGACCAGAGCGCCCACCGGGCCCTGCTGCGCCGACTGGTCGACGGCGGCGTCACCACCCTCACGCCGAACGGCAACACGGGCGAGTTCTACACACTGACCCCCGAAGAGCGGCGCCTGGTCACCGAGTTGACCGTCGACGAGGTCGGGGACCGGTCCGTGATCCTCGTCGGCGTCGGTCACGACGTCCCGACCGCGGTGGCCGCCGCCCGGCACGCCCAGGACAACGGGGCCGCGATGGTGATGGTCCACCAGCCCATCCACCCGTACGTCTCCGAGGGCGGCTGGGTCGACTACCACCGGGCCATCGCCGAGGCCGTCCCCGGGCTCGGGGTCGTTCCGTACATCCGCAACGCCTCGCTGAGCGGCCTGAGGCTCGCCGAACTCGCCGACGTCTGCCCGAACGTCATCGGCGTGAAGTACGCAGTCCCGGACGCCGCCCGGTTCGCCGCCTTCGCGCGGGACGCCGGCCTCGAACGCTTCGTGTGGGTGGCCGGGCTCGCCGAGCCCTACGCGCCCTCCTACTTCTCCGCCGGCGCCACCGGTTTCACCTCCGGCCTGGTGAACGTCGCCCCGGCCGTCTCGCTGAACATGATCGAAGCGCTTCGGTCGGGGGACTTCCCGGGGGCCATGAAGGTCTGGGAGCAGATCCGCCGCTTCGAGGAGCTGCGCGGTGCCAACGCCTCCGCGAACAACGTGACCGTCGTCAAGGAGGCCCTCGCCTCCCTCGGCCTGTGCCGCCGCGACGTCCGCCCGCCGAGCCGCGCGCTGCCCGAGGACGAACGCGCCGAGGTCGCCGCGATAGCCGCCGGGTGGTCCATATGAAGCCCGCCCAGGCACGAAAAGCACCGGAAGAGCTGCGAAGCCACCAGTGGTACGGGACTGACGGGCTGCGCTCGTTCAGCCACCGGGCCCGTACCCGCCAGCTCGGCTACCTCCCCGAGGAGCATCTCGGCAAGCCCGTCATCGCGATCCTCAACACCTGGTCGGACATCAACCCCTGTCATGTGCACCTCCGTGACCGGGCGCAGGCCGTGAAGCGGGGCGTGTGGCAGGCCGGCGGATTCCCCCTGGAGTTCCCGGTCTCCACGCTCAGCGAGACCTTCCAGAAGCCGACGCCCATGCTCTACCGCAACCTCCTCGCCATGGAGACGGAGGAGCTGCTGCGCTCGTACCCGGTCGACGGGACCGTCCTGATGGGCGGCTGCGACAAGTCGACGCCCGCCCTGCTGATGGGCGCCGCGTCCGTCGATCTGCCCGCCGTCTTCGTACCCGCCGGGCCCATGCTGCCCGGGCACTGGCGCAACGAGATCCTCGGCTCCGGCACCGACATGTGGAAGTACTGGGACGACAAGCGCGCCGGGCTCATCGGTGACTGCGAGATGACGGAGCTGGAGAGCGGGCTCGCCCGTTCCCCCGGGCACTGCATGACCATGGGGACGGCGTCCACGCTCACCGCCGCCGCCGAGGCGCTCGGGGTGACCGTGCCGGGGGCGTCCAGCATCCCCGCCGTCGACTCCGGGCACGACCGGATGGCCGCCGCTTCAGGTATGAGGATCGTCGAACTGGTCCACCAGGACCGCAAGTTGAGCGACATCCTCACCGCCGACGCCTTCACCGACGCGGTCACGACCGTCCTCGGTCTCGGCGGCTCCACCAACGCCGTGATCCATCTGATCGCCATGGCGGGCCGGGCCGGAGTCCGCCTCACCCTCGACGACTTCGACCGCATCGCACGGACCGTACCGGTGCTCGCGAACGTACGGCCCGGTGGACAGACGTACCTCATGGAGGACTTCCACTTCGCCGGTGGCCTGCCCGGATTCCTCTCCCGGATCACCGACCTGCTCCATCTGGACCGGCCGACGGTGTCGTACGACAGCATGCGCGAGCAGCTCGACGGAGTGTCGGTGCACAACGACGAGGTCATCCGCCCGCGTGACAACCCGGTCGCGAGCGAGGGCGGGGTCGCCGTCCTGCGCGGCAACCTCTGTCCGGACGGCGCCGTCATCAAGCACATCTCCGCCGAGCCCCACCTGCTCAAGCACACCGGGCGCGCGGTCGTCTTCGACGACTACAGGACCATGCAACGCACTATCAACGACCCGGAGTTGGACATCACCGCCGACACCGTACTGGTGCTGCGCGGCTCCGGACCCAAGGGCGGCCCGGGCATGCCCGAGTACGGGATGCTGCCCATCCCCGACCACCTGCTCAAGCAGGGCGTACGGGACATGGTGCGGATCTCCGACGCCCGGATGAGCGGAACGAGCTACGGCACGTGCGTGCTGCACGTGGCGCCGGAGTCGCATGTCGGCGGGCCGCTCGCGCTGGTCCGCACCGGCGACACCATCACCCTCGACGTCGAGGGAAGGTCGCTGCAACTCAACGTGGACGACGACGAGTTGGCGCGCAGGCGGGCGGAGTGGACGCCGCCGGCCGAACGGTACGAGCGAGGCTACGGCGCGCTCTACAACGAGCAGATCACGCAGGCCGACACCGGCTGTGACTTCGAGTTCCTGGCCAGGCCCGGCAAGTCCCCAGATCCTTACGCGGGTTGAGTCAGCCCACCCAGGGCGCGGGGAACCGCGCGACAAGCCACCACCCACCCGCACCCGCCGCACCACCGCAAGAGGCACCCCGTACCGCGAAGGGGCCGACCTCCGCACATCGAGAAAGCGCTTCCCGTACGACGCACGCACGACGTACCGAGAACGGAGAAAAGTCATGGCCCAAGCCGCAGTCGTGGCGAAACCGCCCACGCCACCCCGGCGGCGGCGTGCCTCCGCGACGCCGCGAAGGCTCCCCTATCTGCTGATCGCACCGGCCGCCCTGCTCATGCTGGGCTTCATCGCCTACCCGGTCCTCAGCGTCTTCTACTACAGCCTGCAGAACTTCAACCCCACCAAGCCCTGGCGCAACGGCTTCGCGGGTTTCGACAACTTCACGCACGCCTTCACCAAGGACCCCCAGTTCTGGGACACCCTGGTCTTCAGCGGCAAGTGGGTCGTCGTCGAGGTCGGCCTGCAGCTGATGTTCGGTCTGGCGCTCGCGCTCATCGTCAACCAGACCTTCGTGGGGCGGTCGATCGGCCGCGCGCTGGTCTTCTCGCCCTGGGCCGTTTCGGGCGTCCTCACCTCCGCGATCTGGGTACTGCTCTACAACTCCCAGACGGGCATCACCCGTTACCTCGCCGACGCCGGCATCGGGACGTACGGCACGAGCTGGCTGTCGGACACCGCCACCGTGTTCCCGGCGGCGATCGTCGCCGACCTCTGGCGAGGCGTGCCCTTCTTCGCGATCCTCATCCTCGCCGACCTCCAGTCCGTCTCCAAGGACCTGTACGAGGCCGCCGAGGTCGACGGCGCCAGCCGGATCAAGCAGTTCTGGCACATCACGCTGCCGCACCTCAAGGACGCCATCGTCCTGTCCACGCTGCTGCGCGCGGTCTGGGAGTTCAACAACGTCGACCTCCTCTACACCCTCACGGGCGGCGGACCGGCGGGCGAGACCACGACACTCCCGCTCTACATCGCCAACACCAGCGTCGACGCGCACAACTTCGGCTACGCGTCGGCCCTCACCACGGTCGCGTTCGTGATCCTGCTCTTCTTCTCGATCGTCTACCTGCGGCTCAGCAAGTTCGGAGGGGAGAGCAAGTGATCACCAAGGAAGCCACCGCGACCGTGCCCACGCCCGTGGAAGACGCCCCCGAGCCGCCGCGCCCGCAGAAGAAGCAGCGACGTGCCTGGGACGAGGCCCCGCGCTGGCAGATCTACCTCCCCCTGGGGATCTACCTCGTCTTCACCCTCATCCCCTTCTACTGGATCCTCCTCTTCGCGCTGCGCCCGGCCGGTTCGACCTCGCTGGTCCCCTGGCCGATGACCAACGACCACTTCGAGAAGGTGTGGACCGAGCGAAGCTTCGGCACGTACTTCGAGAACAGCATCCTCGTCGGCCTCGCCACGCTGGTGATGACGACGCTCGTCGCCCTGGCCGGCGGATACGCCCTCGCCCGCTTCGACTTCAAGGTCAAGCGCGCCTTCATGCTGGCCCTGCTCTGCTCCCAGTTCGTGCCGGGCGCCCTGCTGCTGGTGCCGCTGTTCCAGATCTTCGCCGAGCTCCAGATGATCAACTCGCTGGGCGCGGTCATCATCGCCGAGACGGTCTTCCAGCTCCCGCTGTCGATGATCCTCATCAGCGGCTTCATCAAGAACGTGCCGTACACCCTGGAGGAGGCCGCCTGGGTCGACGGCTGCAACCGCTTCACCGCGTTCCGCATCGTCGTACTGCCCCTGCTGCGGCCCGGGTTGATCGCTGTCGGCTCCTTCGCCTTCGTGCACTCCTGGAACCACTTCCTGTTCGCCCTGATGTTCCTCAGCGACCAGGGCAAGCAGACCATCCCGGTCGGCCTCAACACCCTGATGAGCGCGGACAGCGTCGACCTGGGCGCCCTCGCGGCGGGCGGCATCATCGCCGCCGTGCCCGTGGTGATCGTCTTCGCCTTCATCCAGAAGTGGCTGATCACCGGCTTCAGCGCAGGGGCGGTGAAGGGATGAGACGTCTCCTCCAAGTCGCCGCCGCCATCGGGCTGTTGGGTGCCGTGCTGAGCACCCCGGCCGGTGCCGACGCCCGCGACCTCAGCCGTGACACCCTGCCCGCGAACGACGGCTGGGCCGCCGCCGAGGGTGGCACCACCGGCGGCGCTGCGGCGGACGACGCCCATGTGTTCACCGTACGCAGCCGTGGCGAACTGGTCCGCGCCCTCGACGGCGGCAGCGCCACCCCGAAGATCATCCGTGTCGCGGGGACGATCGACGCCAACACCGCTGACGACGGCGACCATGTGAGCTGCGGCGACTACGCGGACGGCACCGGGTACACCGTGCGGAAGTACCTTGCCGCCTACGACCCCCGCACCTGGGGTTCCGCCAAGCCGGCCGGGGCGCAGGAGGAGGCCCGCCAGGTCGCGGCGGCCCGGCAGGCCGAGCGGGTCGTGCTGCCGGTCGGGTCCAACACGACCATCCTCGGGCTCGGTTCGGGTGCTGTCCTCAAGGGGGCGAGCCTTCAGGTCAGGAAGGCGGACAACGTGATCGTCCGCAACCTCGAACTCCGCGACGCCTACGACTGCTTCCCCGTCTGGCAGCCCAACTCCGGTGGTCTGGGGGACTGGAAGACGGCCTACGACACCATCTGGCTGAACGGCGCCACCCATGTCTGGGTCGACCACGTCACCGCCTCCGACAAGGGCCACTCGGACGCCGACGAACCCACCTACTTTGCCCGCAACTATCTGCGTCACGATGGCCTGTTGGACATCACCAACGCCTCCGACCTGGTCACCGTCTCCTGGAGCCGGTTCGCCGACCACGACAAGGCGATGCTCATCGGCTCCGGCGACACGGCCACCGGCGACCGATGGAAACTCCGCGTCACCCTGCACCACAACGAGTTCCGCTCGCTGACCCAGCGCGCCCCGCGCGTTCGCTTCGGACAGGTGCACGTCTACAACAACCGCTACCTGATCGACCACGGCGACGACTACCGCTACTCGATCGGCGTCTCCACCGAGTCCGCCGTGTACGCCGAGAACAACGCCTTCACCACCCCGGGGCACGTCGAGGCCGCAGACCTGGTCAAGAGCTGGAACGGCACCGCCCTGCACCAGACCGGCACTCTCTTCAACGGCTTCCCCGTCGATCTTCTGACCATCTACAACGCCTACAACTCGGGCAGCGAGCGCGACCTCACGGCCGACGTCGGCTGGACGCCTACCCTGCACACAAAGATCGACAGCGCCGACACGGCCGACCGAGAGGTGGCACGCGGCGCGGGCGCAGGGAGGCGCACATGAACACGACACCGACGGCCACTCGACTGGTCACCCCGGTTCCGGTGGTGCTCGCGGGAGCGCGCGGCCACGGGCACTGGCATCTCGCGAACATCCGCCGGCTCCAGGACAAGGGACTCGTCCGGCTGGCAGGCGTCTGCGAGCTGACCCCGATGACCGACGAGGAGCTGGAAGGGCTCGGCGCGCCGGAGCAGTCCGCCGACTTCGGCGCCCTCCTCGACTCCACCGGCGCCGCGATCGCCGTGATCTGCACGCCGATCCCCACCCACACCGACCTCGCGCTCATCGCCGCCGCCAAGGGCGTACACCTGCTGCTGGAGAAGCCGCCGGCGCCGTCGTACGCGGAGTTCCGGCGGATGGCCGACGGGGTCGCGGCGGCCGGGGTCGCCTGCCAGATCGGCTTCCAGTCGCTGGGCTCGCACGCCCTGCCCGCGATCCGGGAACTGATCGCCGAGGGCGCCATCGGCACCGTGACCGGCGTCGGCGGGGCGGGCGCGTGGGCGCGCGACGAGGCGTACTACCGGCGCGCGCCCTGGGCGGGCAAGCGCAGGCTGAACGGTGTGGACGTCATCGACGGCGCCCTCACCAACCCACTCGCGCACGCCGTCGCCACCGGCCTCGCCCTCGGCGGCAGCACCCGCGCCGAGGACGTCACCGGCATCGAGACCGAGCTGCTGCGCGCCAACGACATCGAGTCCGACGACACCTCGTGCGTCCGCGTGAGCACCACGAACGGCGTCCCGGTCACCGTCGCCGCCACCCTGTGCGCCCAGCACCCGGACGACCCGTACGTCCTCGTCCACGGCACCAGCGGCCGGATCACCTTCTGGTACAAGCAGGACCGCGTGCTCCTCCAGCGCTCCGGACACGGTCCGGAGGAGTACGAGTACGACCGCACCGACCTGCTGGAGAACCTCGTGGACCACCTCACGGAGGGCGCCGAACTGCTGGTCGTGCCCGACGAGACCGGCGCGTTCATGCGGGTGGTCGAGGCGATCCGGCAGGCCCCCGATCCGGCCGAACTCCCGGCGGACGCCTGGGAGTTCGCGCCCGGTGAGACTCCTCGCCGAGTGGTCCCCGGCATCGACGGCCTCGTCGCCGCCGCCGCCGACACCCTCTCCCTCTACTCCGAGCTGGGCGCCCCCTGGGCGCTCCCCAAAGAGGTGAGCACCTGATGAACCAGATGCCCAACGAGTCGCTGGTCCTGCGGGTCGCGGGCCGCCCGGTCGGCCGCTACACCGGCCGGCCGGAGCTGCCGCTCCGCCACGCGCCCCGCCCGTATCTGCACCCCGTCACCACCCTGGCCGGCACCGCTGTCACCGAGCTCAGCCCCGCCGACCACACCCACCACCTCGGCGTCGGTGTCGCCATACCCGACGTCGAGGGGCACAACTTCTGGGGCGGGCGCACCTACGTACGGGACCAGGGGCCGACCGAGCTGGACAACCACGGCGCCCAGCGGCACACCGCCTACCAGCTCCGCGACCCCGACGGCTTCGTCGAGGAACTCCGCTGGATGGTCGGCGGCGGCGAACTGCTGCGGGAGCGCCGTACGGTCGCCGCCACCGAACTCACCAGCTCCGCCTGGGCGTTGGACTTCACCTTCTCCCTCACCAACATCACCTCCGCGCCCCTCTCCATCGGCAGCCCGGCCACCAACGGCCGCCCCGGCGCGGCCTACGGAGGCTTCTTCTGGCGGGCGCGCAAGGAGGCCGGCGCTCCCGACGTGTTCACGGCCGCCACCGAGGGCGAGTCGGCGGTCCACGGCACCCGCGCCGACTGGGTCGCCCTGGCCGGCCCCACCTGGACCCTCGTCTTCGCCGGCGCCACCGAACAGACGCGCCGCGACCCGTGGTTCGTCCGGGCCGAGGAGTACCCGGGGGTCGGCTCGTCGCTCGCCTTTGACGAACGGCTGCCGATCGGGCCGGGTGAGACCGCCGTACGCCGGATCGTCACCGTCGTCGCCGACGGGCGCCTCGACCGGGGCGAGGCCGCGGCTCTCGTACGGAAGGCGGTGAGCCCGTGATCACCGGTGCCGATCTCGGCGACGGGACCTACCGCAACCCGGTCCTGAACGCCGACTGGTCCGACCCGGACGTCCTCCGCGTCGGCGACGACTTCTACCTCACCGCCTCCAGCTTCGGCCGGGCCCCCGGCCTGCCCCTGCTGCACTCCCGGGACCTCGTCAACTGGACGCTGGTCGGCCATGCCCTCGAACGTCTGCGGCCGACAGCCGAGTTCAGGGTCCCGCGCCACGACTGCGGGGTCTGGGCACCCTCGTTCCGCTACCACGACGACCGCTTCTGGATCTTCTGGGGCGACCCCGACCACGGCATCTTCCAGGTCAACGCCCCTGCCGTACGCGGCCCTTGGACCAGCCCGCACCTGGTCAAGGAGGGCAAGGGGTTAATCGACGCGTGCCCGCTGTGGGACGAGGAGACCGGCGAGGCGTACCTCGTGCACGCCTGGGCCAAGTCCCGGTCAGGCGTGAAGAACAGGCTCACCGGCCACCGAATGCACCCCGAGGGCACGGGACTTCTGGACGAGGGCAAGGTGATCGTCGACGGCGACCGCATCCCCGGCTGGTTCACCCTTGAGGGCCCGAAGCTCTACAAGCACGACGGCTGGTTCTGGATCCTGGCGCCAGCCGGGGGAGTGGAGACCGGCTGGCAGGGCGCCTTCCGCTCCCGCGACTTCTTCGGGCCGTACGAGGAACGGATCGTCCTGGAGCAGGGGGACACCGACGTCAACGGGCCCCACCAGGGCGGCTGGGTGCGCACCTCGGCGGGCGAGGACTGGTTCCTCCACTTCCAGCAGCGCGGCCCGTACGGCCGTGTCGTGCACCTTCAGCCGATGAGCTGGGGGGCGGACAGCGCGGACGGCTGGCCCGTCATGGGTGACGCCGGCGCCCCCGTCGCCGTACACCGCAAGCCCGATCTGCCGGTGCAGCCGCCCGCCGCGCCCGCCACCGACGACGACTTCCCCGGCGGACGGTTCGGCCGTCAGTGGCAGTGGACGGCCAACCCGCAGGACGGCTGGGCCACCCAGCACTCGGGGGACGGGCTACGACTGAGCTGCGTACGCAGCGCCGACGCCCACGACCTGCGGAAACTCCCGAACATCCTCACCCAGCGGCTGCCCGGCATCGCCTGCGAGGCCGAGGTGGAGCTGCGGCTCGGCAGTGCGGAGCCGGGGGCGCGGGCCGGGCTGGCCCTGCTGGGCGACTCCTTCGGTTGGATCGGCCTGGAGCGGGCCGACGACGGGACGGTCCGGCTCGTCCACCGGTTCGCGGAGTCCGTCGCCGAGCGCGAGCGGGACGCCGGCCGGCCGCGAGTGGCTCCCGAGGGGCGGGTCCGGCTGCGGATCGCGATCGGGGCGGGGGCACGCTGCCGGTTCTCCTACGACCTCGGCACCGGGGACGGCTGGGAGTCGTCCGGGCCGGTGTTCGCGGCCACGCCCTGGCGCTGGGTCGGTGCCCTGCTCGGGCTCTTCGCGCTCGCGCCCGTCGGCGGGGGACACGCCGGCGCCGCCACGTTCACGCAGTTCAGAGTCACGTCCTCGTAACTCACCTTATTCGTATGCCTGTTGGGAGCCGCAATGACGCACTTCCCTAGCAAGCGCTTGCCGGGGGCCGGTAGAACCCTGGTCACCGTCATGGGTCTGACGGCTGCCCTGACCCTCGGGACGCTCGACAAGGCGACAGCCGCCGCACCCGTCACCTCCCACAGCCCCACGACGACGGCCGCCCGCTGGACGGACCAGCCGCACGGCTTCGCCTCCCTCGCCGGTGGCACCACCGGGGGCGCGGGCGGCAAGGTCGTCACGGTCACCGACCAGGCCTCGCTGGTGAAGTACGCGGCGGCCGAGGAGCCGTATGTCATCCGGGTCGCGGGCTCGGTCGCCGTGGCGCCGTTCGGATCCGATGTCGTCGTCGCCTCGAACAAGACGATCATCGGCGTCGGCGACACCGGCGAGATCGTCCACGGCGAGCTGCACCTCAACCCCGGTACCAGCAACGTGATCATCCGCAATCTGACGATCCGTGACTCGTACGTCGAGGGCGACTGGGACGGCAAGACGACCGACTTCGACGCCATCCAGATGGACACCGCCGACCACGTCTGGATCGACCACAACCGCTTCGCGCACATGGGTGACGGGCTGCTCGACATCCGCAAGGACAGCCAGTACATCACCGTCTCCGACAACCAGTTCGCCAACCACAACAAGGCGTTCGGGATCGGCTGGACGGCCAATGTGCTCACCCAGATCACCATCGACCACAACTGGTTCACAGGCACCAAGCAGCGCAACCCGTCCGCCGACAACTGCGCCTACGCGCACCTCTACAACAACTACGTGTCGGCACAGGTCGCCGACGGCGATCCCGTCTGGACGTACGGGAACTGGTCGCGCGGCAAGACGAAGATGGTCATCGAGAACAGCTACTACGACGGTGTCCAGCACCCCTACCAGGCGGACACCACCGCCGAGTTGGTGCAGCGCGGGTCGATCCTGAGGAACGTCAGCGGACGGCAGGACGCGTGGGGTACCGCCTTCGAACCGCGTGACTTCTACGCGTACCGGCTGGACCCGGCCGCCGCCGTACCCGCGCTGGTCAGGCGCTTCTCCGGGCCGCAGGCACGGATCGGCGCCGCGGTCACGCTCGACGTCCCCGCCGACTACCCGACCGTCCAGGCCGCCGTAGACGCCGTGCCCGTCGGCAACGACAGCCCGGTGACCGTCGCCGTCGCGCCGGGCACGTACCGCGAGAAGGTGTTCATCCCGGCAGGCAAGTCGAACATCCTGCTTCAGGGGACCGGCCGGAAGCGCTCCGACACCGTCATCGTCTACGACACGCCCGCCGAGTACGGCGGTTCGACGGGAAGCGCGACGGTCCGGATCGCCGCGAACGACGTCACCGCCCGCAATCTCACCTTCAGCAACGACTTCGACGAGGCCGCCGTCGAGCTGAAGGGCGAGCAGGCGCTCGCGATGAAGACGACCGGCGACCGCGTCGTCTTCGAGAACACCGCCTTCCTCGGCAACCAGGACACCCTGATGACCGACAGCCCCAAGCTGGACGTGATCAGCCGGGTCTACGTCCGCGACTCGTACATCGAGGGTGACGTCGACTTCGTCTACGGGCGGGCGACGACCGTCATCGAGCGGTCGGTGATCCGTGCGCTGACCCGGGGTTCCACCACCAACAACGGGTACATCACCGCCGCTTCGACCTGGACGGGCAATCCGTACGGCTTCCTGATCACCCGCTCGAAGGTCGTGAGCGACGCCCCCGCCGACTCCTTCCACCTCGGTCGGCCCTGGCACCCGGGCGGTGAACCGAACGCCGTGGCCCAGGTCCTCTTCCGGGACACCGAGCTGCCTGCCGCGGTCAAGGCCTCGCCGTGGACCGACATGAGCGGCTTCTCGTGGAAGGACGCCCGCTTCACCGAATACCGGACCTACGGACCCGGCGCCCAAGTGACCGCCGACCGGCCGCAGTTGAGTGAGGCCGACGCCGCCTCGCACACCGTCGCCGACTATCTGCGCGGTACGGACGGCTGGGCTCCGTACGCCCGCCGCTGACCCCCCACAACTTCATAGTTCCGACTGATCCAGAAGTGTTTGATCCAGAAGAGAGAGTGCCGACCAATGAAGATCAGCATCCGCAGAAGCAGGCGCGCGGCCATCGCCGTGGCCCTGGGTTCCGTGCTCGCCCTGACCGCCACCGCCTGCGGTGACGACGGCAGCGGAGCGGGCGGGGACAAGGCAACGAGGGCTCGGGCAAGGGCGAGATCACCTTCTGGACAACAACGGCGGTGTGCGTACCGACGTGTGGAAGGAGATCATCGCCGACTTCGAGAAGGCCAACCCCGACATCAAGGTCAAGTACGTCGGGATACCGTCCGACAGCATCCAGTCCAAGTACGACACCGCGATCCAGGGCGGTGGCCTGCCCGACGTCGGTGGCGTCGGGGCCGCCATGCTCGCCGGCATCGCCGCGCAGAACGCCCTGGAGCCGCTGGACGACCGGCTCTCGGACAGCTCGCTCAACGGCAAGCTGACCCCGGGCATGATCGACAGCGTGCGCAGCGCGGGCGGCGGGGACGACCTGTTCACCGTGCCGACCTCCGCGAACAACGGCACGCTCTGGTACCGCACCGACCTGTTCAAGGCGGCGAAGCTGGACCCGCCGACCACCTGGTCGAAGTTCTACGCCGCCGCCGACAAGCTCACCGACGCGAGCAAGAACAAGTTCGGTTACACCATTCGCGGCGGTGAGGGGTCGATCGCGCAGGCCCTGGACGCGATGTACGGGCAGTCCGGCATCGAGTCGTTCTGGAAGGACGCGAAGACCACCGTCAACGACCCGAAGAACGTGGCGGCGCTGGAGAAGTACACCGCGCTGTTCAAGAAGGACACTCCGTCCGCCGACGTCAACAACGACTTCAAGAAGATGGTCGCCCAGTGGGACAGCGGCGACATCGGAATGCTGAGCCACAACCTCGGCTCCTACCAGGACCACCTGAAGGCGCTGGAGGGCAAGTTCCGGGGTATTCCGAACCCGACGCAGGACGACGGCACGCGCGTCCAGGTCTCCAACCCTGTTGACGGACTCGGTCTGTTCAAGTCCAGCAAGAACAAGACGGCCTCGTGGAAGTTCATCGAGTTCGCCGTGTCGCACGCCTCCAACAGCAAGTGGAACGAGTCCGCCGGCGCCATTCCGTCCAACAGGGAGGCGGCGAAGGACGCGTGGATCCAGTCGGCGGAGGCGACGAAGCTGGCGGCCGAGTCGCTGAACAGCGGCACTATCAAGATCGTGCAGCTGCCGTACTACCTGCCCGACTGGAACACGATCTCGAAGGCGGACAACGAGCCGAACTTCCAGAAGGTGCTGTTGAAGAAGATGAGCGCGAAGGAGTTCCTGGACACGCTGGCCGAGCAGCTGAACGCTGCGCAGGCTGAGTGGAATGAGCAGATGAGCTAGGGGTTCTTTCCCTTCGTCGTCGGCTGCGGGTTAGTCGTGGCTTTTCGCGCAGTTCCCCGCGCCCCTATCGGGGCGCGGGTCCCCCTGCCCTATTTGAAAGGCACAACGTCGTGTCTCTTAGTCGTAGACAGGTGGCCGCGGCTGCTCTGGCCGCCGTTCCTCTCGCTGTCACCACCTCGGAAAGCGCATCGGCGCATTCCGGTCGCCGTTCCCGTACCGTCTATATCGCCGGTGATTCCACCGCCGCCCAGAAATACGCTGACGCCGCCCCGGAGACCGGGTGGGGAATGGCGCTTCCCTTCTTTCTGCAGAAGGATCTGGTCGTCGCCAATCATGCGGTGAACGGGCGGAGTTCCAAGAGTTTCGTCGACGAAGGTCGGCTTGACGCCATTCTCGACGTCATCGCCCCCGGCGACTTCCTGGTCATCCAGTTCGGGCACAACGACGAGAAGAGCGCCGACCCCGTCCGGTACACCGAGCCCTGGACGACGTACCAGGACTGTCTGCGGCTGTACATCGACGGCGCGCGAGCCCGGGGTGCCCGGCCGGTGCTCGCCACGTCCGTCGAGCGGAGAAAGTTCGACGCGAGCGGCAACGCGGTGCCGACCCACGGCGACTACCCGGCGGCGATGCGTGCGCTCGCCGGGGAGGAGAGCGTGGCGCTGCTCGACGTCCAGGCCCTGTCGATCGCGCTCTGGCAGGAGCTGGGCGTCGAGGAGACGAAGAAGTACTTCAACTGGACAGCGACCGAGCAGGACAACACGCACTTCAATCCGCCGGGTGCCATCGCCGTGGCCCGGCTCGTCGCCGCCGAGCTGGTGCGGCGCCGGGTGCTGGCGCGCCGGGACGTGCGCCGCATCGGCGACGTGATCCCGGAGTCCTGGATCACCTGGCCGCCGGCCGCCGTCTAGCCGCTTCCCGCCTCAAGACCTCCCGCCCGTTTTCTCGGAAAGAGAGCCGTACCATGAAGCTTCGCGCATGTCATGATCATGTCACCATGAAGGCCGCCGTCCTGCTCGGCTGCACGGCCCTCGTCCTCACCGTCACCGGCCCCGCCGCCCAGGCCGCCGCTCCGGCCCCCGACCTCGGCCGCCAGACGCTCGCCGCCGGTGACGGCTGGGGGTCCGACGCGGGCGGTACGACCGGCGGTTCGGCCGCCGACGCCGCCCACGTGTACACCGTCACCACCTGGGCGCAGTTCAAGGCCGCGCTGAAGGACGGCGGCAGCGCACCCAAGATCATCAAGGTCAAGGGCATGATCGACGCCGTGTCCGAGGGCTGCGAGGCCTTCACCACCGGCGGATACGACCTCCAGCAGTACCTGAAGGACTACGACCCGGCCGTCTACGGCAACGACAAGGTGGCCATGGGGCCGCAGGAGGACGCGCGGGTCGCGTCCATGGCCAACCAGGACTCGGCGATCAAGGCCGCCATCCCCAGCAACACCACCATCGTCGGCGTCGGCAAGAACTCCGGCATCCTCGGCGGCAGCCTCCAGATCAAGGCCGTCTCGAACGTCATCCTGCGCAACCTCACCATCGAGGCTCCCCTCGACTGCTTCCCCAAGTGGGACCCGACCGACGACAACAACACCGGCAACTGGAACTCCGAGTACGACGCCGTGGTCGTCTACGGCACCGACCACGTGTGGATCGACCACAACACGCTCACCGACGGCCGCTACCCCGACAGCGAGCGGCCGAGCTACTTCGGCAAGGTCTTCCAGCAGCACGACGGTCTCACCGACATCGTGCGCGGCGCCAACTACGTCACCGTGTCCTGGAACTCCTTCAAGGACCACGACAAGAACATGCTGATCGGGAACAGCGACAGCACCGCCACCACCGACGGCGGCAAGCTCAAGGTCACCATGCACCACAACAAGTTCGACGGGATCCTCCAGCGCTCCCCGCGGGTGCGCTTCGGCCAGGTCGACGTCTACAACAACAGCTATGTGGTGGGCGGGGCGCAGGCGTCCGACTACTACCTCTTCGGTGTCGGCATCTCCTCGCAGCTGTACGCCAGTGACAACGCCATCTCGCTGCCGGCCGGCGCCAAGGTCGGCAAGGTGCTGAAGAAGTGGAACGAGTCCCCGCTCACCGCCGTGAACAACTACGTCGGCGGCAAGCTGACCGACCTGATCGCGGTCCACAACGCGGAGATCCCCGCCGAGACGCTCCAGTCGGGCGCGGGCTGGACGCCCACGCTCCGCACGAAGGTCGACTCGCCGCGCGCGGTGCCGTCCGTCGTGAACCGCGGTGCCGGCGCGGGCAAGGTCTGCTGATCATGGCGAGCCCTGAACTCCCGTTGAGCAGACGGTCGTTCGTCGCCGCGAGCACCGGGGCCGCACTGGCCCTGGGGCTCGCGGCCCCCGCCCGCGCGGCCGGCCGTACCCGGTTCGGCCGCTACGGCTCCCCGTCCCGCCGCCTGACCGAGCGGACGCTGTACGTCGACGCGGGCGGCACCGGCGACTTCACCGGCGTCCAGGCCGCGGTGTCGGCCGTGAGCGGCAGCGGATTCACACTGGTCGTCGCACCGGGCGTCTACCGCGAGACCGTCGCCGTCACGGCCGCCCGTACGGAACTGACGCTGATCGGCGCCTCCGAGAACGCGCGTGACGTCGTCATCGTCTACGACAACGCCGCCGGCACCCCGAAGCCCGGCGGCGGGACCTACGGCACCACCGGCTCCGCCACGACCCTCGTCCAGGGTGCCGACTTCACGGCCCGCTGGATCACCTTCGCCAACGACTGGCTGCGCGCCGACCACCCCGAGATCGCGGGGACCCAGGCCGTCGCCATCAAGGTCCAGGGCGACCGTGCGGCGTTCCACCACTGCCGGTTCCTCGGCCACCAGGACACCCTGTACGCCGACTCGATGAGCCGTGAGGCGTACGCCCGGCAGTACTTCGCCGACTGCTACGCCGAAGGGGACGTCGACTTCGTCTTCGGCCGGGCCACCGCCGTGTACGAACGCTGCCACTTCCGCACCCTCGACCGCACCGACCTCGCGGGCACCCCCTACGGCTTCGTCTTCGCACCGTCCACCGTGGGCACCAACCCCCGCGGCTATCTGGTGACCGACAGCAGCGTCACCAGTGAAGCCCCGGACGCCGCCTACAAGTTGGCCCGCCCATGGGTGCCCAGCTCCGACACCACCGCCCGCCCGATGCTCACCGTCCGGGACACCCGCCTCGGCCCCGGCATCGACGCGGTCGCGCCCTACACCAACATGTCGGACAGCTACCCGTGGCAGAGCCAGCGGTTCGCCGAGTACCGCAACACGGGTCCGGGCGCCAGGATCGTCGTCGCCGAGAACCGGCCCCAACTCAGCGTCACCGAAGCCGAGTCGGCGACCCGTGAGACATACCTCGGCGACTGGACGCCATGGCGCGGGCGGTGGTGCTGAGATGCGCCGACGCACCCTGCTCACCGGGCTCACGGCAGGCCTTGTCGCCGCCGGTACGGCTCCGGCCTTCGCGTCCGCCGCGCACCGAGTCCTGCACGTCCGTCCCGGCGGCTCCGTCCAGGCCGCCGTGGACGCGGTGGTCGCCGCCGGCGAGGTCGGGCGGACGATCGTCGTGCACCCGGGGACATATCGCGAGGTCGTCAACATCCCCGCCCAGGCAGCCGAGTTGACGATCCGCGGCGCCACCCGCGACCCGCGCGACACCGTCATCGTGTACGACAACGCCAACGGCACCCAGAAACCCGACGGTTCGGGCACCTACGGCACCGGCGGCTCCGCCACCTTCACCTCGGCGGCGCCGGGCCTGACCGTCCTCGACCTGACCCTCGCCAACGACTGGCTGCGCGCCGACCACCCGGAGATCACCGGGACGCAGGCCGTCGCCGCCTATGTCACGGGGGACCGGTCGCAGTTCACCCGGGTCCGGTTACTCGCCCACCAGGACACCCTGTTCGCGGACACGACGGCACTGACCGCGTTCGACCGGCACTACTACCGTGACTGCTACATCGAGGGCGACGTCGACTTCGTCTTCGGGCGGGCACGGGCCGTCTTCGAACGCTGCCACTTCCACACCCTCGACCGGGACGTCGCCTTCAGACCCGAGGGCATGGTCTTCGCCCCCGCCACGGCCCGCGCCAACCCCTACGGCTTCCTCACCGTGCGCGGCCGGGTGACCTCGGGCGCGGAGGACGGCGCGTACAAGATCGCCCGGCCCTGGGTGCCGTCGTACGAGACAACCGCCTGGCCCTCGCTGCTCGTCAGGGACACCTGGCTCGGCCCGGGCATCGACGCCGTCACCCCGTACATCAACATGCGCGAGGCCTATCCCTGGCAGACCATGCGCTTTCGGGAGTACGGCAACTCCGGTCCGGGCGCGGTGATCTCGGCCCCGGAGAACCGGCCGCAGCTCACGGCGGCGGAGGCCGGCGAGCACACGCGGCGGACGTATCTCGGGGACTGGTGCCCGTATGACCGGCCGTGACCCGGCGGTGGGGCGACGGGCGTTCGTCGTGGGGGCGGGGGCGGCGCTGATCAACGGCGCCGCCGCCCAACCCGCCGGGGCGGCACCGGGGCCGGAGTCGGCGGTCGTCGACGGCCCGCTGCCCGGCTTCTACCCGGCGCTCAAGGACGAGCTGGACTTCCCGCTCGCCTGGGGCAGATCCGGCGTCCGGGACTTCCGGGCCTGGCGCCGCATCGCCCGAGCCAAAGTGGAGGAAACGCTGCTCGTCGAGCCGGACGGCGACGGCGTCGCGTTCGACCCTGAGTTCGGCGATCGTGCCGAAACCCCTTACTACACAAGGGAGTTGGTGACCCTCGGCCTCACCCGGTACGAGCCCGTGCGCGGCGCGCTGCTCACTCCGCACGGCCCCGGCCCCTTCCCCGCCGTACTGCTGCTCCACGACCACGGGGCGAAGTTCGACATCGGGAAGGAGAAGCTGGTCAGACCCTGGTACGACGACACCCGGCTCGCCTCCGCGCAGGCCTGGGCGGACCGGTACTTCAGCGGACGCTTCGTCGGCGACGAGCTGGCCCGGCGCGGATACGTCGTACTGGCGCTGGACGCGCTCGGCTGGGCCGACCGGGGGCCCCTCGCCTACGACCAGCAGCAGGCACTCGCCAGCAACCTCTACAACCTCGGCTCGTCCCTCGCCGGACTCATGGCCCGCGAGGACGTACGCGCCGCCCGCTTCCTCGCCGGGCTCGACCGCGTGGACCGGCGGCGGGTCGCGGCCGTCGGGTTCTCCATGGGAGCCTTCCGCGCCTGGCAGACCGCCGCGCTCAGCGACGACATCGCCGCAGCGGCCAGCGTCTGCTGGATGACCGGGCTGAAGGAAATGATGGTCCCCGGCAACAACACCCTGCGCGGCCAGTCCAGTTACCACATGCTCCACCCCGGGCTCGCCCGGCACCTCGACTTCCCCGACGTGGCGAGCATCGCCGCACCCAGGCCGATGCTGTTCTTCCACGGCGCCCAGGATCCGCTGTTCCCGGCGGAGGGCGTACGCGTGGCCCACGAGAAGCTGCGCGCCGTCTGGCGCTCACGCCGCGCCGGGGAGCGGCTGCACACCAGGATCTGGCCCGACCTCGGCCATGTGTTCACCGCACCCATGCAGGACGACGTCTTCTCATGGCTGGACGCCGTCCTGTAACCCCCACCGCCCGCCCCCTACCG
>NZ_AEJB01000524.1 GCF_000331005.1 Streptomyces turgidiscabies Car8 | reverse complement strand
AGCCCTGTCGCTTCTCCGGCCCTGCTTGCCCCTGCTTACGCCTCGCTGGCCCGGAGCATGTCCTCGCGCTCGACGATCTTCACCCGCTCGCGGCCCTCGGGCTCGCCCAGAGCCCTCTCCGCGGCGTCCAGCCGGTGCCAGCCCTCCCAGGTGGTGAAGCGGACGTCCCGCTCGCCGAGGAACGCGTCCACCGCCTCCGGAGCGGGCGAAGCCGGTTCGGGAAGACGGCCGTTGGTGTAGTCGTCCAGCAGATTGGCGACAGTCTCGTTGGCGTCGCCCTTCGTGTGCCCGATCAGCCCCACGGGGCCGCGCCGGATCCAGCCGGTGACGTACATCGACGGGAGGTGCTCGCCGGTCTCCTGGACCACGCGGCCGCCCTCGTCGGGAACGGTGCCCGACTCGACGTCCCAGGGCAGCTTGGGCAGCTTGTCGGAGAGGTAGCCCACCGCGCGGTAGACCGCTCCGAGGTCCCAGTCCTTGAACTCGCCGGTGCCCTTGACGTTGCCGGTGCCGTCGAGAGCGGTCCGTTCCGTGCGCAGGCCGACGACCTTGCCGTCCTCGCCGAGGATCTCGGTGGGCGACTCGAAGAAGTGCAGGAACAGCTTGTGCGGCCGGTCGCCGACGTCACGGATGGCCCAGTTCTCCAGCGTCTTGGCGACCATGTCGGCCTGCTTGTTGCCGCGCCGGGTGGCGATCGAGCCGTCGTCGTAGTCGATGTCCTCGGGGTCGACGATGACCTCGATGTTGGGGGAGTGGTCCAGCTCGCGCAGTTCCATCGGGCTGAACTTTGCCTGCGCCGGGCCGCGGCGGCCGAAGACGTGGACCTCGAGCGCCTTGTTGGCCTTGAGTCCCTCATGGACGTTCGGCGGGATCTCCGTCGGCAGCAGCTCGTCCGCCGTCTTGGCCAGGACGCGCGCCACGTCGAGCGCGACGTTGCCGACTCCGAGTACCGCGACCTTCTCCGCGTCGAGGGGCCAGGTGCGCGGCACGTCCGGGTGTCCGTCGTACCAGGAGACGAAGTCCGCGGCTCCGTACGAGCCGTCCAGCTCGATGCCGGGTATGTCGAGGGCACGGTCGGCCGTGGCCCCCGTGGAGAAGATCACCGCGTCGTAGAAGGCGCGCAGATCGTCCAGGTTGATGTCACCCGGGTAGTCGACGTTCCCGAAGAGGCGGATCTGCGGCTTGTCGAGCACCTGGTGCAGCGCCGTGACGATGCCCTTGATGCGCGGGTGGTCGGGGGCGACGCCGTACCGGATCAGCCCGAACGGGGCCGGCATCCGCTCGAAGAGGTCGATGGACACGCCGGGCTCCGCGGCCACTGCGGACTTCAGCAACGCGTCGGCGGCGTAGATCCCGGCGGGGCCGGCTCCGACAATGGCCACCCGCAGTGGGCGAGGCATGATCAGGTTCCCTTCGAGCGATGACAGGAGATCTTCGGATCTTCGAAGGAAGCCTAAACTAAGGCAAGCCTAAGCTGGTACGGGGGTCGGGGTTATGGGCTCATAAAGTGGACTTATGGGCCTGGAAGACTCTCCTGATGACCCCGTTCTCTGAGAGATTCCTATGAATCCGAGTGGCACTTGAACGCTCGGGGGTCCGCCCGCGTATGACGCCGGGGGCATTCATATGCCGAACCGGTCATGAAGCGCAGGAGACTTCCGTGGGACGTAACACGCGCAGACGCCCGACAGGTCCACGCCGCGCCACCTTCGCGGCGGTCGCCCTGATGCTGGGGGGAGGTGGACTGGTCGTCGCGAACGTCTACGCCTCGGCCACCGAAAACGGCCCGAACGGCGGCTCGGCTGAACAGACTTGGGCCGACCGGACTCTTTCGTCAGGAGCCGCGACGATCGACTGCCCGGACGTCGGCGGTCAGTTGGCGGCCGTACCGGAGGAGGCCCGGCCGGAGGTCGACCAGGAGCTCGCCGCCCTGGACCAGCAGATCGCCGAGGCCTATCAGCGGCTGCAGAACTCGGCGCAGGCGATCCGCGACGACGGCGGCTTCGCCGACTCCGCGATCATGAACCCGCTGAAGGAGAAGCGGTCCGCGACCATCGAGCGGATCGCGATCGCCATCGACCGGGTGGGAGACCGTCCCCAGGGACTCGAAGACCTGGCGGCCTGCACCTTCCGCGCCTCCGACGACCAGTCCGAGGAGGGGCAGGACCAGAACGGCGACGGCCAGGGCGGTCAGGACGGTCAGGACCAGGGCGACGGCCAGGGTGAGGGCCAGGACGACCAAGGCGGCCAGGACCAGGGTGACCAGCAGAACGGCAACGGCGGTCAGGCCGGAAACGGCCCGGTCGCCGACGACTTCGCGGACATCACCACCGTCCAGCCCACCGCGCAGAACCCCGCCCCGCAGAACAACGCCTCCCGCGGCACCTTCGCCACGAGCTGCGGTGTGAACGCGAACGGTCTGTTCAACTCGGACAACGTCATCGTGGCTCCCGGTGTGTCCAACGGCGCACACCACTTCCACGACTACGTCGGCAACCAGTCCAACAACGCGTTCGCCGGCAACGATGACCTGGCCGGGGCGCAGACGAGCTGCGTCGACCAGGGCGACAGGTCCTCCTACTTCTGGCCCGTGCTGCGCCTGCAGAACGGCACGCGGGAACAGGACGCCGCCTCACCCGGCGGCGGCATCGAAGGCAACGCGGGCGAGATCGTCACGGCGAAGCAGGTCACGATGACGTTCGTCGGCAACCCGCGCGGCCAGGTCGTGGCCATGCCCAAGCTGCTGCGCATCATCACCGGCGATGCCAAGGCGTTCGTCAACGGCACCGCCAACGCCAACGCCTCCTGGAGCTGCACCGGGTTCGAGGACCGGCAGCTCAAGGACAAGTACCCGCTGTGCCCCCAGGGCAGCGACGTGGTGCGCACCTTCAAGTTCCAGAGCTGCTGGGACGGCAGGAACATCGACAGCGCCAACCACCGCACCCACGTGGCGTTCGCCGACGCCGACGGAAACTGCGCGGGCGGCTTCCAGGCGATTCCACAGCTGGTGCAGCGCATCGTCTACGACGTCGACGCACCGAGCCTGCAGGACGGCGGCCGTACGACGCCCCTGTTCGCGGTCGACTCGTTCCCCGAGCAGCTGCACAAGCCGGTCACGGACCACGGTGACTTCATCAACGTCTTCGACGAGAACCTGATGCGTGACATGGTCGACTGCATCAACTCCGGGCGGCAGTGCGGCGCCGGCTCCTCGGACGGTGAGGACCCGGAGAACACCCCGACGCCGACCGCGACTCCGGACCCCCCGTCCGGCGGCACCGACGAGCCGACCGCCGACCCCACGGTGACCCCGGGCGAGGACGAGACGCCGGAGCCCTCGCTCTCGCCCTCCCCGAGTGCCTGGACCCCGGACCCGGCGAACGCCACGCCGTCGAAGGAGCCCGTCGAGGCGGAGCCCAGGGCCTACACGTCACCGCCGGCCACCCAGCGGGCCGAGACGGCCGCGACCCCGACGGACGACGCCGACGCCAGCGACGTAGGCAGCGCGGCGACCGCGGACGAAGGGGGTGGCGACGCCTCCGCCTCGCGGCCCGAGCCACAGGCCGTGACGGGCGATCTCGCCGACACGGGAACCCAGCTGTGGCCGGCCGGGCTCGGGGCGCTTCTCCTGATCGCCGGTTTCCTGCTGCTGCGCCGGATCAGGCAGGGAGCACGATGACGGCCGTGGGCGCCCGGATTCAGGGGCGGTAGGACTGCTGCTGCGGCGGCGTGTTCGTCCGGTCACCGGCGACGCCGCCGCCCTGCAGCTGCTCCGCCTGTTCCTTGGTCACCTTCTGCTCCGCACCGCAGAAGGTGCACTGCGTCAGGTACTTGGTCGAGAAAGGGAAAAGGGGCACAAAGAACAGGGTGAACTTGGTGACGCGCTTCCGCAGCGCGTGCGCCGACGGATTCCCGCACTGGCCGCACACCAGCGTCAGTATCGCGAGCTGGTACAGATATCCCTTGGTGCCGAAGATAATCATCGTAAGTCCCTTTGTCGGTACGTGTGTTGAGGGTATGTCTGTTGTCGGTCCGGCCCCCTCAGAAGGGGGTAGTGGATTGCCTGCGTCCGGTTCATGGTGGGGGCATGACCGAACTGCAGACATTCTCACTGCCCCCGACCGTCGAAGGCGGTGACGCCGACCGGGAACTCGGGCGGGCGCTCATCGCCGCCTGGCAGGCAGACGGTATCTTCCAGATCCAGGCGACTCCCGAACAGGATGCTGCCACCGGACGGGCCCTCGACGCATCCAGGGCCTTCGTCAGCCGGCCGCTCAAGGAGAAGGCCCAGCACGTCTCCGACCTCACCTACAGCGGCTATGTCGCATCCGGCGAGGAGGAGACGGCCGGCGAGAAGGACGGCTCGGAGATCTTCACCGTCTGCCCCGACATCCCCGCCGACGACCCCCGTGTCCTCGACAGGTGGCCGTGTCACGGCCCAGCCCCCTGGCCGTCCGACCAGTACGCCGCGGCCATGAAGGACTACATGGACGTCGTCGGAGACATCGGCCAGCGCCTGCTCCGACTGACCGCGCTGGGCCTCGGCCTGGACGACATGGAGCACTTCACACGGCTCACCGACGACGGCTGGCACCACATGAGGGTGCTGCGCTTCCCGCCGGCGGACGCCACCTCCGAGCGCGGTATCGGCTCCCACACCGACTACGGTCTCCTCGTCATCGCCGCCCAGGACGAGGTCGGCGGCCTGTACATACGGCCGCCCGTCCCCGGCGAGGCCCGGGGGCGCAACTGGCTGCCCGACGAGTCCATGGCGGGGCGCTTCGAGAACGAGGACCCCTGGACGTTCGTGGCCCCGACGCCCTCGGTCTTCACCGTCTTCCCCGGCGACATCATGCAGTTCATCACCGGCGGAACGCTCCTCTCCACCCCGCACAAGGTGCGCCTGGCCGACCGTGAGCGTTTCACGATGGCCTACTTCCACGAGCCGTCGTTCCAGGCCGTGGCCCGTCCTTTGGGCGCGCCCGAGGGCGACGAATTCATCCACTACGGCACGCATTTCACGAACATGTTCATGCGCTGCTATCCCGACCGTTCCACCACCGCGCGTATCGAGCAGGAGGACCGGCTGGCCGTCCTCGAACGGCTCCGCAAAGAAGCCCTCACTTCTTGAACCGTTTCCTTCTCGGTTTTCCCGGCGGCCTTTTCCACGCTCAGGGCAGCAGGCCCAATTGGCGGGCGGTCATGACCGCTTCCAGGCGTGAATGGCATCCCAGCCTGCGCATGGCGCTGCGCAGATAGCTTTTCACCGTCTCCGCCCGAAGGCCGAGTTCAGCCGCCACATCGGTGTTGGTCCGCCCCAGTGCGACGCACGACAGGACATCGAGTTCGCGCGCCGAGAGGGCCGGGGCGGACGAACGCCGGGAGGCGGGCGCTCCGGCGTCGGCCAGTTTGTCGCTCAACGCGGCTACCCGCTCGCGCAGGTCGGTGTCCGTGACGTGCTGGGCGAGCACCCGAAGCTCCGCGTACGCCTCGCGAATCGCCTCCCAGCGGGGGGACGCCGGCTCGGGCGGGTGCTCGCCGGCCGTCACGGGCTCGTCGAGAAGGCCGAGCCGCCGCACCACCTCGTCGCGCACGGCCAGGTTCTGTTCCAGGGCGCGGGCGGTGTCCATGACGGCGTCGACCGTCCGGTCACCCAGCCCGACGGACTGGCGGACCGCACCGTACATCACCGCCCGTACCGTGCGGTTCACCACCACGGGGGCCGCCACGACGGCCTGGATGCCCTCTGCGGCGACCATGAGGTCGTAGTGATGGCTGATCCGTTTGGAGTTCGCGTAGTCGTTGACCGCGATGGGCCGGTGCAGAGCCACCGCCTTGCCGCCGAGCCCCATGCCGAACCCGAGGGTCAGCCCCATGAGGGCTCTGGTCGAGTTGCCGGCGAACTCGGTGAGCTGCGCGTGCCGCCCTCTGGTCACCACGCCGCCGAAGGTGAGATCCACGTCGGTGGTGTGGCGTAACGATTCGATGGCACGCTTGAGCTGGCGGTCGTCGTCCGAGACGGGGGCTGGTTTCACTGTCATACGTTTCCTCGGTCTGCGCGGGAGCACAGAGTGCTCCGGTGGTGCGTTCCCCGGGGAGCGGGAGCGGCCGGGGTCAGTGGCCGGTGGGTGCTGCGAAACGTGGTCCTCGGTCCGGTCCACGATCGGTTCCCGGCGGGTGAAGCGCCAGGTTCCTGTCGTACGCCGGTAGGAGTCGCGGTGGCGGATGGCGCGTACGCGCGTTCTGGCGTCCGCGTCGGCGTACATCTCGTGCGCGAGGCAGTCGCTCTCCCCCGAGGCGCTGTCGCGGGCCGGGGAAATCAGGATCAGCTCGCCGTCGTCCTCGAGCGGCGAGCGAACACCATCGGGTTCCGCCGGTCCAGGGCGGCCGCGAAGGTGCTGACGAGACGGCGCGGTTCCGGCCGGTCCCGTACGTCCGGGCAATCGGTGGTCGTCTCGGGTCAGTCGCTCGGGGTGTGCCGGGTCAGTCGGCGAAGTCCGGCCGGACCGCGGGCGGAGGCATCCCGGACCCGTGGATGCCGACGGAGCCGACCGGTGGGTGGCGTGGGTGGCGCGGGGCGACGACAGCGCTTTCTTCGTGGCCGGCAGGAAGCGGTGGGCGGGAGAAATCCATGGGGGAGGAGTTCCTCTCTGGGGGTGCGGGCTCGGAGCCGGCGGGTGCACACGACGACCTCGGGCTCGGCAGGTCTCGCGCTGGGGGTGGTGCACGCGGCCCGGGCGACGGGTCATACGGTTGTACATCCCGTTCTCCGGACCGGGAAGAGGCGTTCTACTGGCACCAAGATTGAGCTAAACCGGGCCGCCAAGCTACCCCCGGATGAGGGGGCACCGGAAGTCGTACGCGGTCGTGCCGGATCCGCAGGGCGGGAACCTCACGGGAAAGCTGAAGAACAGTCAACTACCTTTACTCGCAAGGCGCTTGACGTTGAGGAGCGCTTGCAGAACTGTTCTCCTGGCGGCGGTGGAACAGCCCCCGCTGCGCTCGGACAAGGAGTCGACCCGCTCGTGTTGCCGGCGGAGGACAGTGCGGAGGCCGCCGCCGCCCGTGCCGCGGTGCTGGCGCTGCGCAGGGACAGCGGTATGGCTGTCGCGGGTGTGGCCTGGGTCGTCGGCCCGCAGCTGCTGCGGATCGGTGAGACCAGCGGGGTGAAGTCGCAGGCACGCCGGGGGTTCCCCGTGACGGCAGGGGCGGGACTGATCGGCAAGGTACTGACGACACGTCGGCTCGCAGCGGTGAGCGACTACCGGACGGCGCACCAGATCAGCCACGAGTACGACTCCTTCATCGCGGAGGAGGACGTACGGGCGATGGTGGCGGCGCCCGTGATCGTGGGTACGACGGTACGGGCCGCGCTCTTCGTGGGGTCACGGGACGCGGTACGGCTGAGTGACCGTGTGCTGACGGCGGTGACGGCGGCGGCTCGCGACCTGGAGCAGTTCCTCGCGTCCCACGAGCACGCGCACCGGCTCCTGTCGGAGGCGCGGGCCGTGCGGAGCACGCCCTCGCCCCGTGACGCGGCGGCCCTGGAGCAGGTGCACGCGGTCCACACCGAGTTGCTGGACCTGACGGAGACGATCGGCGAGGACCACCTCAAGGAACGCTTCCACGAGGTGTGTTCCCTGCTGGAGTCGGGCTGCTGCGCGGAGCGGACCTCACCCGGGCCGGCGGCGAATCTTTCGCCGCGTGAGCTGGACGTGCTGGCCGCGGTCGCCGGGGGCTGCACCAACCTGGAGATCTCCGACCGGCTCGACATCGGCCTGGAGACCGTGAAGGGCTATCTGCGCTCGGTGATGCGCAAGCTCGGCACCAGCACCCGCCTCGAAGCCGTCACCGCGGCCCGCCGGGCGGGCCTGCTCCCGTAGCGCCCCCGGCCGGGACGGGCGCCTCAGCCGTCGAAGCGAGAGGAGCCGAGTGTCACCTGATGACCGACGAGGCTGATCTCGACGCCGTCCGCCGTGGCGCGCGCCGCCTCGAAGCCGACGCCCTGCGGGAGGCCGACCCGCCAGACGTTGCCGGCACTCTCGACTCCAGGGATCGTCAGGGAGATTTCCGTGCCCTGCGCCAGGAGTGTTCCCGTGGTGTTCAACGCCGTCCCGCCGACCGTGCCGGAGACCTTGACACGTGCCGCCTGGCCGCTGGATCCGGGCGCCCGGGACACCTGCAACGGGCCGCCGCCCCGCGTGAGCCGGCTCAGGACCCCGGACAGTTCCTTGTACGAGAGGGTCAGAGTGCCGGTGGCGAGGTTCGCTTCGGCGCTGCGCGCAGTCAGCGAGGTCACCGTCACACCACGCAGGTCCAGGTGGAGACGGTCGACGGGCAGATAGCCGCCCTGGGCGTTGGTCGTGGTGTCGATGGTGAACCGGTCGGCGGTCAGCGACACATGATCGAAGCTCTGGGCGGCGGCCTGGGTCAGAAACGGGAAGCCCTCGATCGACACGTCCATATGGCCGTCGGTGGTGTTGGCGTAGCCGTACTTCTCCTTGGCGAGCTGCGTGATCTCCTTGTCCGCGTAGTGCACGGCCGCGCGGTCGGCCGCTGTGAACAGTGCGGCGAGCACCACGACCGTGATCAGCAGAACCTTCACCCATCGACGTCTCACGCCGATTCCCCCCATGTCGCGGTGAACTGAGTACCAGGCGCTCACACGGAGGCCAGAGGGAGACTCTAGGTCGCTGTTGACCATGAACACGCGTCCGGAGATTCAAACTCGCGTCAAACCGCGCCGAGTTGACCGTCTCC
>NZ_AEJB01000523.1 GCF_000331005.1 Streptomyces turgidiscabies Car8 | reverse complement strand
TGGCCCGGGCGGCTCCCGAGTCGATCGCCTCAGCGGCCCGGCCGACGGCCGGGGCGAGACGTTCGGCGACCGTCCGTCCGCCGGCCGGCTCCAGCGCGGCCAGCGCGGCGGCGGCCGAGAGGAGGACCGCGTCCCGCACCGGTCCCCGCTCACCGTCAAGGATCCGCCGCGCCACGTCCGCGTTGTATCCGGCGTCCGCCCCGCGCAGCGCCTCGACCGGGGCGTACCCGAAACCGAGGGATCGTGGGTCGAGCGACTCCTGGCGGACCGTGCCGCCTTCCACCGTGAGGACGGTGGAGGTGGTGGTGACGGTCAGTTCGTCCAGCCCGTCGTCGCCGCGGAACACCAGCGCGTCGACCCCCCGGCGCGCCAGCACCCCGGCGACGAGCGGCAGCAGCCGGGCGTCGGCGACGCCGACCGCCTGGGCCGCGGGCGCCGCAGGGTTGGTCAGCGGCCCGAGGGCGTTGAAGACGGTGTGGATGCCGAGCGCGCGCCGGGCGACCGCCGCGTGCCGCATCGCCGGATGGAAGTCCGGGGCGAAGCAGAACGTGATCCCGACCTCCTCCGCCAGTGCTGCCACCTGGCCCGGCGGCAGCCGCAGACTCACCCCGAGCTTCTCCAGTACGTCGGCCGAGCCCGAGGCGGAACTGGAGGCGCGGTTGCCGTGCTTGACGACGCGCGCCCCCGCGCCCGCCGCCACGACCGCGGACATCGTGGAGATGTTGACGGTCTTCGCCCCGTCCCCTCCGGTGCCCACCACATCGACTGTCCTCCCCGGCACGTCGATGTGTACCGCGTGCGCCATCATGCCCCGCACCAGCCCTTCCAGTTCGCCGACCGTCTCCCCCTTGGCGCGCAGCGCCACCAGGAAGCCGGCGATCAGGGCGTCGGAGGCATTGCCCCGCATCACCTGGTCCATCACCCACGCGGTGTCCGGCTCGGACAGGTCGCGACCGTTCAGGACGGAGCCGAGCAGCCCGGGCCAGGACCGTTGCGGCCCACCCGATGCGGTCCTTGCGTTCACTCCGGTTCTCCTTCAGTCATCCGGTTCGGTCATCCGGTCCGGGGACGGTGCCCCGCGGGCGTCAGCTCCAGGGGTCCACATCGCCGCCGTCGCCGGCCACCACGTTGCTCCACGGATCCACACCGCCGCCGCCGCCGGCCACCACGTTGCTCCACGGGTCCACACCGCCGCCGCCGCCGGCCACCACGTTGCTCCACGGGTCCACATCGCCGCCGCCGGCCGCCACGCCGGTGAAGAGGGCGCCGGCCGCGAAGGCGGCTACGACGAGGGCCTGGATCCCGGACTTCTTGATCTGCGTGAGCTGCATTTCCGTCTCCCCGTTAATAGTTCTCGTAGTTTCGGTCCGTCCCGTCCCGACACCGAGAAAATTACGGAGCTACGGCTTTAGTTGATTATCGGAGGCGCTTCACCGATCTCCACTGGAGCAATAACGGCGATATACTCGCAGGTCACAATGGGTTAAAGAGAAATTCGGACTCACAGATTCCGGGGGTTGCGCGAGGGTTGCGGATGCCCTTCCCCCGACCCATACGCGCCATACCCGGAAGAATTAAATTCCTCAGGAAGTCGGTACGACGTCTCGTGCGGACATTCGCAGGAAATTCTCCAGCAGCCGCATTCCACCCACCGTGGTGACGGACTCGGGATGGAACTGCACCCCTTCCACCGCCAACGCGCGGTGCCGCAGACCCATGACATAGCCGTCGTCGGCAGCCCGTGCCGTCACGGTCAGCTCCCGCGGCAACGGCTCGTCGACGACGAGCGAGTGGTACCGGGTGGCGGTCACCTCGTCGCCGAGGGCGGTGAAGACCCCGGCGCCGTCGTGCGCGACGGGGCTGGTCTTGCCGTGCTTGAGCCGGGCGGCGACGGAGATCCGTGCCCCGTAGGCAAGGCCGATCGCCTGGTGGCCGAGGCAGATGCCGAGCAGTGGCACCCGCCCGGCGAAGGTGTGCACCAGCTCCACGTGCCCCGAGTCGGCCGGATGGCCCGGCCCGGGTCCCAGCACGACCGCCTGTGCCCCCAGGGCCACGAGTTGCGCCGGGGTGCGGGTGCCTGAGCGCACCACGTCGGTCTCGGCGCCCAGCGTGCGCAGGTACTGGTCGATGATGTGGGTGAAGCTGTCGTAGGCGTCGACGAGCAGGACCTTCACGGCAGCAGCTCCTCACCGGTCAGCGCCCAATAGGCGGCGCCCATCTTGTGCAGCGTCTCGTGCCACTCGGCGAGCGGCTCGGAGTCGGCGACGATGCCGGCGCAGCTCTGGGTCGAGTACGCCGTCCCGTCGTGGGTGATGGTGCGGATACACAGGGCGAGCCGGGACCAGCCGCGTACGTCGACCAGACCGACCGCGCCCGCGTACATCCGCCGGGGCACGCTCTCCAACTCCTCGATGATCTCCATGGCGCGGATCTTGGGGGCGCCGGTGACCGTGCCGGCCGGGAAGGTGGCGCGCAGCACCGACCAGGTGTCCTCGCCTGGCGCGAGGACACCCTCGACGGTGGAGACCAGGTGGAAGACGTGCGAGTACGTCTCCACGGTCATCAGCCGCTGCACGTCCAGCGTGCCCGGCACACTGACCCGGCCGATGTCGTTGCGGCACAGGTCGACCAGCATGACGTGCTCGGCGCGTTCCTTCTCGCTGGCCTTCAGTGCCTCGATGCGCGGCCCGTCGATCGCCGGGTCGCCGCTGCGCGGGGTGGTGCCGGCGATGGGCCGCATGACGATCCGGTCGCCCTCGGTGCCGAACAGCACCTCGGGGCTGGCGCCGATGAGCGTGGAGCCGTCGCGCGGGACGAGGTACATGTACGGCGACGGGTTGCGGTGCCGCAGCCGCCGGTAGACGTCCAGCGGCGTCAGTTCGGTGTCCACGTCGATGCGATGGCCGATCTGGATCTGGTAGATGTCCCCGACGCCGATGTGTGCCATGCAGCGTTCCACCTGGGCGAGGAAGGCCCGCTCGTCGGTGCTGTCGCGGACTTCGCGCGGGGCGGGCACCGGAGGCAGCGGGGCGGGCTCCGGCGCGGACGGGCGCAGCCCGGCGGCGACCGTGGCGACGAGGCCGGGGACCGCGGCGGGTGGGAAGTCCGGGCAGCGGGCGGTGAGCAGCCGGGCGGTGCCCGCGTCGAGGTCGTAGCGCACGACCTCACGGAAGAGGGTCAGGACGAGGTCGGGGCCGCCGTCGACGGTGCGCTCGGGCAGCCGTTCCATGTGCCAGGCGGCGCCGTAGCCGACGGTGGTCAGGAAGCCGAAGGCGTATCCGTCCGCGGGCACCGAACTCTCCACGGTGAACGCCCGCTGGGCGGCCCGCAGCAGCTCCCACACCTGGTCGGCGTCGGCCAGGGCGCGGGCCCCGTCCGGCAGTTCGGCCAGCCCCAGGCCGACGGCGGCGGCGTGCAGCGCCTCGGTGACGGCGGGGGCTCCGTCGACGGTGACGCGATCGGAGTGCACCTGGAGTTCGGCGAGCCGGCCGTGGCCGACGACGGCTCCGTTGCCGTCCTCCTCGGGGGCGGCGAGGCTCTCCAGGAGGAACACCTCGTCGGCGGCGCGGGCGCGCAGCGCCGTGTACAGGTCCAGCGGGTCGTGCGGGGGCAGGACGATCTCGTCGACGCGGACGGTGAGGGACCGGCGTGGTGCGCCGGCCGCTCGGGGCGGTGAGTCGAGCAGTGTGGTCATGGGTGAACCCCATCCTCGAAAGGTGGCGGGCGATGGTCAGCCGTAGCGGCGCAGCTCGTGGAAGAAGTCCTGCTCGACGGCGAGTTCACCGGAGTCGAGCAGCCGGTCGTAGACGTGCTTGCCGACGGCGAGGTCGAGGACGCCGAGTCCGAACGGCGAGAAGAACACCGGCCGGTCGGCGGGCACACCGGCCGTGCCTGTCAGCACGCCGTAGAGGGTGCCGTCGATGAACTCCCGTCCGCCGCTGAGCCGTTCGGCCAGGTGCGGGGAGGTGTCAGCCTTCAGGCAGTGCTCCACGTCGTCGACGAAGTTGGCGCCGGTGAGGATCACCTCGGGCGCCAGATCACGCAGCGACACGTGCAGCACCAGCGGGTTGTGGCCGAACCAGCCCGGGTCGGTGACGTGCGGGGTGCCGGCGACGGTGGCGAAGACGACGAGGTCGCTGCCGCGGACGAGGTCCTCGGCCGACCCGTGCACGGTGACCCGGCCCCCGGACCCGGAGCGGTCGAGGTGTCCGGCGAACCCGGCGGCGTGCTCCGCCGACAGGTCGTGCACGCCGATCTCGTCGAACTCCCAGCCGGTACCCGCCAGATACTGGTGGATGTACCGGGCGATGAGACCGGTGCCGAAGAAGCCGACGCGGCGCGGCCGGTCACCGCGCGCCCGGCCGAGGGTATCGGCGGCCAGCGCCGCCGAGGCGGCCGTACGGGCCGCGCTGATGATCGAACTCTCCAGGCAGGCCAGCGGATAGCCGGTGTCCGGGTCGTTGAGGATGAGCACGCCGGAGGCGCGCGGGAGGCCCGTCGCGACGTTGCCGGGGAAGCTGGAGATCCATTTGAGGCCGTCCACGCCTATGCCGCCGCCGATCGACGCGGGGAGCGCGATGATGCGGGAGGCCGGCCGGTCGGGGAAGCGAAGGAAGTAGGACGGCGGATTGACGGTGTCACCGGCACCGTGGACGCGGTACGCCGTTTCGATCAGACGCACCACCTCCTGGTGCCGGCCCGCCAGGACCCGGTGGACCTGGGCCCCGGAGATCACGGCGAAGGTGGGCGCCTTGGCGACAGGCGGCATCGTGTACTCCACATTTCGGCTGACAGTGGTATCGGCCGAACGTAGGCAGCCCGCTTATCGGTGGGGTATCGGTCGTCTACAACGGCACTCGCGGGGGCCCGGGCTCCCCGTCCCGCTGCCGCCCGGCGTCACCCTTCGTCGTTCTCCAGGAGGGCCAGCGCGCCTTCCGCCTCCGCGCGCCACTGCGGGGCGTCGGCGCGGACGAAGACGTCGTGGGCGGCGGTCAGCCGTAGACGGGCCGCGCCGTGGCGGCCCAGGCGGCGCAGCGCTTCGCCGAGGGCGAGGTTGATGCGGCCGTCGACGAGGGGGGCGTCGATGCGTTCGACGATCTCCAGCGCCTCGGTCAGCGTGGTCGCGGCGGCGTCCACCTCGTCCGCGCCCAGGCGGCTCTCCCCGAGTCCCAGCAGAGCGTAGGCGAGACCCACCCGGTCGGACTTGTCGGTGACCAGCGCGACCACCTGCTGGAACGCTTTTTCCGCCAGGTCGAAATCCGCCCGGGCCAGATGCACCCGGCCCAGCCGGTGCAGGGTCTGGGCGGCGCCACGCCGACTGCCGTCGCCGATCGACTCCATGAGCTGTACCGCTTCGAGACTCAGCTTCATCGCCGGCTCGGTGTAGCCGCGGTCCAGCTCGATCTGCGCCATGTTGTCGAGCGTGTGTGCCTCGGAAGAGGTGTCACCGACCCGGCGCAGGATGTCCCGGGCCGTCCGCAGCCGCTCCATGGCGACGTCCAGGTTGCCGCGGAACCGGTCCAGGATCGACAGGTTGCGCAGGTTCAGCGCCTGCCCGTGCTCCTCGCCGGCCTGCTCGAACAGTTCCAGCGCCTCGCTGTAGCGGGCGTGCGCCTCCTCCAGCCTGCGGTGGGACTGGGCGACGCCGCCGAGTTGGTGAAGCATGGCGGCCTGTCCGCGCAGGTTGCCGGTCCGGCGGGCCGCGGCCAGCGCCGCCTCGGAGCAGATCCGCCAGTCGTCCAGGTAGTGGCGGGTTTCGAAGAGCACCGCCGCCGAGACCGTGAGGTCCCAGGCGAGGTCGTCCATGCCCAGGGCGGCCGTCTGCTCGACCGCGGCGACCAGCGACAGGCGTTCCGCCTCCAGCCACTCCAGCGGCGAGTCGAGGAGTTCGTCGAGGTGGATGGGGTCGACCGGCCGGCGCACCACCTCGCTGTACACGACGCTGAAGTGGCCGCCGAACTCCCGCCGGTGGGCCTCCTCCGCGATCGTCAGCCAGGTACGGAAGGCACGCTCGCGGGCAGCCCGCTGGGCATCCGGCGGCTCCTCGGCGTGGGCCCGCTCACGGGCGTAGAGGCGCATCAGGTTCTGCAGCCGGTAGCGCAGCCGGCCGGTCGCGTCGACGCCGACGACCTCCACGAACTGGGCATCGACGAGATCCTCCATGATCCGCTCGGCGTCCAGCACGTCGATGTCGAGCAGCGCGCCGCCGACCCAGGCCGCGAAGTCCGGCACGTCGAGCAGGCCGAGCCGCCGGTAGAGCAGCGCCGCGTCCTCGGGCAGATAGCGGTACGACAGCGCGAAGCTGGCCCGCACGCGGGAAGCGCCCTGGCTCAGCTCGTCCAGCCGGTGTGCCTCGTCGTCGAGCCGGGTCACCAGGTGTCGTACGGTCCAGTGCGGTTTGGAGGCGAGCCGGGCGGCGGCGATACGCAGGGCCAGGGGCAGCCGGTCGCACAGTTCGGCCAGCCGTGCGGTGTCGGCGCGGGCCAGGGCGATGCGTTCCGTGCCGACGATCCGGCCGAGCAGTTCCACGGCCTCCGGCTCGGGCAGCACGCCGAGGTGCACCCGGGCCTCCTGCGGCCAGGTGACCAGTTCCTCCAGCTGGTCCCGGCTGGTGACCAGCACGGCGCAGCGCCCGCTGCCGGGCAGCAGGGTCCGCAGCTGCGCATAGGAACGGACGTTGTCCAGGACGACCAGCACCTGCCGCTCGGCCAGCACGCTGCGGTACAGCGCGACGAGCGCCTCCGTCTCCGGCGGTATCTGGTCACTGGGAACGCCCAGCGAGCGCAGGAAGCGGCTGATGACGTCGGCGGCGACGGTCGGCTCGTGCTCCTCGTCGTAGCCACGCAGGTCGGCGAAAAGCCGTCCGTCCGGGAAGTGGGCGGCGGCCCGGTGGGCCCAGCGAACCGCGAGGCCGGTCTTGCCGACGCCCGCGATGCCGGTGATCAGCCCGAAGGCGGGCCCCTGTTGCCGGTCCCGGCCGGCCACCAGCAGCTCCAGTAACCCCAGTTCGGCAGCGCGGCCGGTGAAGCCGGGCACGTCCGGCGGGAGTTCGGAGGGGACGATGACGGAGTCGGAGCGCAGCGCATCGGTGGTGGAAACCGGCGGCGTGGGGGCGAGGGAAGGGTCGTCGCGCAGGATCGCGTCGTGCAGTTCCTGGAGGTCGGGGCCCGGCTCCATGCCGAGTTCCTCGATGAACTGGGCGCGCGCCTCCCGGAAGGTGCCCATCGCCTCGGCCCGCCGCCCGGACCGGTACTGCGCGAGCATCAGATGATGCCGGGTGCGCTCGCGCAGCGGATGCTCCCGCACGACGGCCGCCAGCTCCGGTACGAGGTCCTGGTGGCTGCCGAGTTCGAGCAGGACGGCGGTGGCGTCGTCGTAGGCGTTGAGACGGTGCCCTTCGAGCCGGGCGGCCTCGTCCTCCACCACCGGGCTGGCGACCCCGGCGAAGGCGGGGCCCGTCCACAGGGCGAGGGCCTGCGCGTAGCTGTCGGCCGCGTCGGCGTGCCGGCCCTGCTCCGCTGCCGTCTCCGCGTCCTTGACCAGCCGGGCGAAGTCCACCGAGTCGACCGCGTGGCCCTCGGATCTGAGGACGTAACCGGGGTGGGCGGTGACGATGATGTCCTCGGTGACGCCCTCGGCCTTGAAGGTCTTGCGCAGCGCGGCGATCACGATCGCTATCTGGGTGCGGGCGGTTGCGGGAGGACCGCTGTTCCAGACAGCGTCGACGAGAGTGTCGACCGGCACGATCCGGCCGGGATTGAGCAGCAGCAAAGCCAGGACCGTTCGCTGACGCGCACCGCCGACGGTGAGCGCACGGCCGTTCGCCGTCACCGACAGAGGCCCCAGGATCTTGAAAGCGAGCCGCTCACCCACGGATGTTCCCCCCAGAGCTCCGCCCACCATCCTCACCAGAGCGCCTGGACGACAATACCTGAGCGGTCGGGCCGGTTCCCTGGTGTTTTTCAGCCGCGACTGAGGTCAGGGGCTTCGACGGCGCGGAATGGGGAATTCTCTTTACTTTCCTTGGACCATACAAGAGATCAGGTGTGCGAATTCGCATCGAGTAATCCGGGGTGAAATACCACTTCCGGAAACTCGTTGCCCCTTACGCCCGGTAACCCCGACACTCCCCGGGACCTGTAGTGGTCGGATTCCGCCCCTGAGATCCGGCCGCCCCACCCGCACGGATGGCCGATTCGCTATCGCACAGGTGATCCGATCCAGCCATACCGGGCAACCGCCTTGCGCGGTCGGCCCACCGGGCCGAGGCGCAGGTGGGAGGAGGTGGGAGTAGCCGGAAAACGATGGGACCCGTGGCCGGATCCACGATGTCCACCGCCCCGCCGACGGACGCGGAATCGACACCCTGGCCGAAAACGATCAGAGGCAGAGGCCCGAACGGGCACTCAGCGCCCGCCCGCTGCCCGTACCCTTCGCTCCCCGCGCCGCGACCGGAGCCGGGACGGGGACCGCCTGCCCGGGCCCGCGAGACCGGCCGGCCCTGACCCGGCGGCCGGTTGTCGCGCCACGAAGGACACACTCCCGCATTCGATCGGGCCGAAGGGCTGTGCAACGTCGCAACCGCACAGACGGGTACGACGGCCGAGGTCAGCGCCGCAGCCGCCGAGTCACCCCACGGGGGAAACCCCCGCGGACCACCTGGGCACCCTGACGGCCGTTGCCAGGCGTGTTCGCCGCGGTGGGCTCGAGGCGGGTCTGACCGAGCACGCGCGCTGAGGCGCTGACGGCCGCCCCCGGGACCGGAGGCCAACGGCGCTCGCACGTACGAGGGCACCCGCATCAACCGCGCCGGAGCCGTCCGCCACGAGACGACGAGCCCGGCCGTATCGTCCTGAGGCAGAAGACCCGGCTGTCCCGCACGCCAGACACCTGGCGTCACACCTGGGACGCGGAGGACAGGCTCGCCGCGGTCAGCACGCCCCGGCACCGACCTCTGCGAGCAGACCACCACCCGCGAGGGGCTGTCGGGCCCGGTCACACCGACCTGGAACCGGCCGGCCCGGAAGCCGCCTGACATCCCATCAGAACGAGCGTCACATGAGCGTCACGAGCGTCATTTCGGCGTCAGGGCATCGCCCGCACGCCCACACCGCACATCATTCGCACGCATGAAACCGCAGGTCAGGCGCCCTTCGCCGCAGGCTCCAGAATCGCCACGCACTCCACGTGATGCGTCATCGGGAACAGATCGAAAGCCCGCAGCGTCCGCACCCGGTACCCCCCGTCCTTGAAGTACCCCAGGTCACGGGCCAGCGCCGCCGGGTCGCAGGCCACGTAGGCGATCTTGCGTGCCCCGAGCTTCACCAGCTGCTCGACCGTCTTGCGGCCGGCGCCCGCCCGCGGCGGGTCCAGGACGATCAGGTCGACCTCGGTGATACCGGTGCGCGGCAGGACCGCCTCGACCTTGCCCTGTTCGATGCGGACTCGGTCGAAGGCGGCCAGGTTGTGCCGGGCGTCCTCGACCGCGCGCTTGCCCGACTCGATACCGAGGACCGCGCCCTTCTCGCCGATCCGGTCGGCGAGGGCGCCCGCGAACAGGCCGACGCCGCAGTAGAGGTCGAGGGCCATGTCGCCCTTGCGCGGGAGCAGGCCCTGCATGACCGCCTTGGTCAGCATGTCCGCCGCGGCCGGGTGGACCTGCCAGAAGCCGCCGCTGCCGACCCGGTGCGTACGGCCGTCGGCGCGCTCGCGGACGAACGCGCGGCCGTGGACTCGGTGGATGCCACCGTCGTGCTCCTCGACGCGCATGACGGAGACCGGCTTGTCGAGCTCGACGAGGGGCAGGCGGGCGCCCGGCTTCGGCTCCAGGATGACCATGCGGTCCTGGGATCCGGTCGCGGCGATCACGTCGACGGACTCCATGCCGGACCAGTCGTGCTTCTCGATGCCCAGCTCGCTGACACCGGGCGCCGCGATCATGCAGTGCTCGATCGGCTCGACCTCGTGCGAACGGTGGCGCCGCAGCCCGGCGTTGCCGTCCGCGTCCACCGCGTACTGGACCCTCGTACGCCACTGAGGTACCTCGCCCGGCGGCAGCTTGTCGCCCTCGGCCGGCATCACCGTGCCGTCCCAGCCGGCCTCCTCCGGGGTCAGCCCGGCGAGCCGCTGCAGCTGCTCGGTGATGACCTCGCCCTTGAGGCGGCGCTGCGCGCCCGGCTTGGCGTGCTGCCAGTCGCAGCCGCCGCAGCGGCCGGGGCCGGCGTACGGACAGGGTGCCTCGACCCGGTCCTTGGACGCCGTCAGCACCTCCACCGCGTCGGCGCGCAGGAACCGCGCGCCTTCCTCGCCGTCCGTCACCCGGGCCACGACGCGCTCACCGGGCAGCGTGTGCCGTACGAAGAGGACCTGACCGTCATCCGTACGGGCGACGCAGTGCCCGCCATGGGCGACGGGACCGACCTCGACCTCGTACTCCTGCCCCGCCAGCGATTTCTTCGGTTCTGCCTGCATGGCGGGGTGACTCCAGGGGAGAGAAAAGGGAACGGCCGGACAACAGCCCACCAGTCTACGTGGGTGCCGCCCGACCACTCACCACAAGCCGAGACCGGACGTGGTCTCGGCAGCCGTCAGTTCTTCCTGCCCGGCTCCTGCGACGACTCCTGCGCGGGACCGCGCCGGACGGATCCGGGCGCGTTCCAGTCCTGGCGCTTGCGGGCCCGCTTCTTGGCCACCTCGGACGACTGGAGCTGGTAGGGCACCGACGTCACCATGACACCCGGGGTGAACAGCAGGCGCCCCTTGAGCCGCAGCGCGCTCTGGTTGTGCAGCAGCTGCTCGTACCAGTGGCCGACCACGTACTCCGGGATGATCACGGACACGGCGTCGCGCGGCGACTCCCGGCGCAGCCCCTTCACGTACTCGATCACCGGCCGGGTGATCTCCCGGTACGGCGAGTCGAGCACCTTCAGCGGGACGGTGATCCCCCGCCGCTCCCACTCCTCCTGCAGCGCCTTCGTCTCCGCCGGGTCGACGTTGACGCTGAGCGCCTCCAGGGTGTCGGAGCGCATCAGTTTCGCGTACGCGAGGGCGCGCAGCGTGGGCCGGTGGATCTTGGAGATCAGGACGACCGAGTGCACCCGGGACGGCCGTACGCTGTCGTCGCCGGGGCCCTCCGGGGCGGCGATCTCTGCGGAGACGCGGTCGTAGTGCTTACGGATCGCCGTCATCACCGCGTAGAAGATCACCATGCCGAGCAGCGCCACCCAGGCACCGTGCGTGAACTTCGTACCGAGTACGACGACCAGCACCAGCCCGGTGAAGAAGGCGCCGAAGGTGTTGATGGCCCGGGAGCGCTTCATCTGGCGGCGCTTCGTCTGGTCCTTCTCGGTGGCCAGGTGGCGGTTCCAGTGCCGGACCATGCCGGTCTGGCTGAGCGTGAAGGAAACGAACACGCCGACGATGTACAGCTGGATGAGGCGGGTCGAGTCCGCCCCGTAGATCCACACCAGCAGGACAGCGGCACCGGCGAGCAGCACGATGCCGTTGGAGAAGGCGAGCCGGTCACCGCGGGTGTGCAGCTGGCGCGGGAGGTAGCGGTCCTGCGCGAGGATCGAGCCGAGCAGCGGGAAGCCGTTGTACGCGGTGTTGGCGGCCAGGAAGAGCACCAGCGCGGTGGCGGTGGCCAGCAGGATGAAGAAGAAGCTGCCGTCGCCGAACACGGCCTCGGCGACCTGCGAGATCACCGGGTTCTGGACGTAGCCGGAGCCGACCTCGACTCCCTTGTCCAGCAGGTCCTCCGCGGGGTGCTCGGCCATCCGCACCTTGGTGGTCATGGCCAGGACGATGATCCCGCAGAACATGGTGACGGCGAGGAGGCCCATCGCCGCGAGCGTGGTCGCCGCGTTCTTGGACTTCGGCTTGCGGAAGGCCGGCACACCGTTGGAGATGGCCTCGACGCCGGTGAGCGCGGCACAGCCGGAGGAGAACGCGCGCAGCAGCAGGAACACGAGTGCGAACCCGGCGAGTCCCTGGTGTTCGGCCTTGATCGTGAAGCCGGCCGTCGGCGCACGCATGGTGTCGCCCAGCACCAGACCGCGGAACGCACCCCACGCGATCATGATGAAGACTCCGGCGACGAACACGTACGTCGGGATCGCGAACAGCTTCCCGGACTCCTTGACGCCCCGCAGGTTCATCAGCGTGAGCAGCACGATGACGGCGATCGCGCAGAACACCTTGTGCTCGACGACGAAGGGGACGGCGGAGCCGAGGTTCTCGATGCCCGAGGCGATCGACACGGCGACGGTCAGCACGTAGTCGACGAGCAGCGCGCTGGCGACCGTGAGGCCGGCCTTGGGACCGAGGTTGGTGGTCGCCACCTCGTAGTCGCCGCCGCCGCTCGGGTACGCGTGCACGTTCTGCCGGTAGGAGGCGACCACGGTGAACATCAGTACGACGACAGCGACCGCGATCCACGGGCTGAAGTGGTACGCCGACACGCCCGCGATCGACAGGACCAGCAGCACCTCCCCCGGGGCGTAGGCCACGGAGGAGAGGGGGTCGGAGGCGAAGACGGGGAGAGCGATGCGCTTCGGCAGGAGCGTTTCGCCGAGCCGATCACTGCGCAGTGCGCGCCCGATCAGGATCCGTTTGGGCACGTCGGTCAGTTTGGACACGGACAGGATCGTAAGCTCCCCGCCTTGTTCTGGGCACATCCGGGTGAAATCCCGACGGGCCGTCGAGTGAAATCCCGGCATCCGAGACAGGCGGATGCCCCCGGGACGGCGTCCTCATGGCTATATGACGAAATCGCAGCACCCTTTATGCCCCCTTTAGTCACCTCGCCGATCTTCTCGTTTCCCCCCTCGCTTCCCCTCTTGCCCGGGAGACCCCATGCCGCATCTCGCCGCCGAGCTGATCGGCGCCGCCGCAGCGCTCGTCGTCCTCGCCCTTCTGACCGCGGCCAGCGTGCGCAGCATCAGCCGCAGGTAGACGGCCCACAGGTACAGACGGAGCGCACACGGGGGTGCCCTCCGGCGACCGTGCGTGTGTAGCTTGGGCGGGGGTCTGAGACCCTGTTCAAGCCAAGTCAACAACGGCGGGCTTCGACATCGGATCGGAAGGACGGTCGTGCACATCGTCATCATGGGCTGCGGCAGAGTGGGTTCCGCTCTCGCCCAGACCCTGGAGCAACAGGGGCACACGGTCGCAGTGATCGACCGGGACCCCACCGCCTTCCGACGACTGGGCTCCGGGTTCGGCGGCCGTCGTGTCACCGGAGTCGGCTTCGACCAGGACACCCTGCGCGAGGCGGGCATCGAGGAGGCCGGCGCCTTCGCCGCCGTCTCCAGCGGTGACAACTCGAACATCATCGCCGCACGGGTGGCCCGCGAGATGTTCGGCATCGAGAACGTCGCGGCCCGCATCTACGACCCCCGCCGCGCAGAGGTCTACCAGCGCCTGGGCATCCCGACCGTCGCCACGGTCCGCTGGACGGCCGACCAGATGCTGCGCAGGCTGCTGCCGTCCGGTGCGGAGCCCCTGTGGCGCGATCCCACCGGGGGCGTACAGCTCGCGGAGGTGCACGCGTCGTCGGCCTGGGTGGGCCACAAGATCAGCAAGATGCAGGACGAGACCGGCGTGCGTGTCGCCTTCCTCACCCGCCTGGGCGAGGCGGTTCTGCCCACCTCGCAGACGGTGCTGCAGGAGGGCGACCTGGTGCACGTGATGATGCGTACGGACGACGTCGAGAAGGTCGAGGCGTCCTTCGCCGAGGGCCCTGAAGAGGAGGCCGGTCACTGATGAGGGTCGCCATTGCCGGTGCCGGTGCCGTCGGACGCTCGATCGCGGGCGAACTGCTGGAGAACGGCCACGAGATCCTGCTGATCGACAAGGCTCCCACGGCCATCTCGGTCGAACGAGTCCCCCTGGCGGAGTGGCTGCTGGCCGACGCCTGCGAGATCACGTCGCTGGACGAGGCGGCGCTGCAGCGCTGCAACGTCGTGATCGCCGCGACGGGCGACGACAAGGTCAACCTGGTCGTGTCCCTCCTCGCGAAGACGGAGTACGGCGTTCCGCGCGTCGTCGCCCGCGTCAACAACCCCAAGAACGAGTGGCTGTTCAACGAGTCCTGGGGTGTGGACGTGGCGGTCTCCACACCCCGTCTAATGTCGGCCCTGGTCGAGGAGGCGGTGAGCGTGGGCGACCTGGTACGCCTGCTGCGCTTCAGCCACGGCGACGCGAACCTCGTGGAACTGACCCTCCCCCCGGAGTCGGCGCTGGCCGGCATCCAGGTCGGCGACGTGGACTGGCCGGAGGACACGTCCCTGGTGGCGATCATCCGCGGCACCCGGGTCCTGACCCCGACCCGGGAGGACTCCCTGGAGGCAGGCGACGAACTCCTGTTCGTAGCCGCCCAGGCGAGGGAGGAACAGCTGGAGGACCTCCTGTCGGTACGCAAGGCCTGATCCAGCCCGTCCGGCGATTGAGGACAAGGCCCCTTCAGGGCCGGCAGGGGGGTCTGGGGGCGCAGCCCCCAGGAACAGGACGGGACGGGTAGGGGCGGCGG
>NZ_AEJB01000522.1 GCF_000331005.1 Streptomyces turgidiscabies Car8 | reverse complement strand
AGGGGCGCGGGGAACTGCGCGACAAGCCACGACGGCGCAGCACACACCCACGATCGATCACCCCAAAAACGACCCCGGTTCACCAAAAGTTGCCGCACACGTGACCCCCCGCCCGGCGAAGCCAACTGGCAGCGCCCGACCCCCCGAACTAGCGTGGCCGCATGATCGAGCTAGAGGGGCTGACCAAGCGGTACGGCGACAAAGTCGCGGTCAACCATCTGACGTTCACCGTCAGACCCGGCATCGTCACCGGTTTCCTCGGCCCCAACGGCGCCGGCAAGTCCACCACCATGCGGATGATGCTCGGCCTCGACCGCCCCACCGCCGGTGACGTCCGGATCGACGGTCAGCACTACGACCGGCTCAAGGACCCCCTCACCTACATCGGCGCCCTGCTCGACGCCAAGGCCATGCACGGCGGGCGCAGCGCCTTCAACCACCTCCTCTGTCTCGCGCAGAGCAACGGCATCCCCCGCACGCGCGTGGACGAGGTGCTCGACACCGTCGGTCTCACGTCGGTCGCCCGGAAGAAGGCGAAGGGGTTCTCCCTCGGCATGGGGCAGCGGCTCGGTATCGCGGGCGCGCTCCTGGGTGACCCGCGGATCCTGATGTTCGACGAGCCGGTCAACGGCCTCGACCCCGAGGGCATCCACTGGATCCGCAACCTGATGAAATCCCTGGCCGGTCAGGGCCGGACCGTGTTCGTCTCCTCGCACCTCATGAGCGAGATGGCGCTGACCGCCGATCACCTGGTCGTCATCGGGCAGGGGCGGCTGCTCGCCGACACCTCCATGGCGGACTTCATCGAGCAGAACTCGCGTTCGTACGTCCGTATCCGCTCCCCTCAGCGCGAACGGCTGCTCGACGTCCTGTACGCCGCCGGGATCACCGCGGTACAGGCCGGCGGCGAGACGCTCGAAGTGGACGGCGGCAAGGCCGAGCAGATCGGTGAGCTGGCCGCACAGCACCACCTCGTACTGCACGAGCTGAGCCCCCAGCAGGCCTCCCTGGAGGAGGCGTTCATGCAGCTGACCGCCGAGACGGTCGAGTACCACGCGCACTCCGACACGCCCATCCCGTCCGGCCTCCAGGACGGCCCCCCGCCCGCTTCGTCGGCCGGGGTGTGGGGCGACAGCTGGCAGGAAGGACGGTCATGACGGCCGCTCAGGTCATCCGGTCCGAGTGGACCAAGATCCGGTCGGTGGCGTCCACGGTGTGGACGCTCGGTCTGGCGGCCGTGGTGACGATCGCGCTCGGCGCGCTGATCTCCCTGCTGTTCAAGAACCAGTGGAGCGACCTCAGCGAGAAGGACCGGCTCTCCTTCGATCCGACGTACACGAGTTTCGCGGGGATGAGTCTGGGACAGCTCGCGATGATCGTGTTCGGGGTGCTCGTCGTGTCGAACGAGTACAGCACCGGCATGATCCGCACCTCGCTGGCCGCCGTACCGCAGCGCGGCACGTTCCTCGCCGCCAAGCTCACGGTGGCGGCCGGGCTCGCCTTCGCGGTCGGCGTCGTCACCAGCTTCGCCGCGTTCTTCCTCGGCCAGGCGATGCTGGGCGACCGTTCGACGTCCATCAGCGATCCGGGCGTGCTGCGCGCGGTCATCGGCGGGGCGCTCTACATGACGCTCATCGCCCTGTTCTCCATGGGTGTGGCCGCGATGCTGCGCAGCCCGATGCTGTCGCTCGGTGTCCTGATGCCGTTCTTCTTCCTGATCTCCAACATCCTGGGCGCCGTCTCGGCGACGAAGAAGGTCGCCCGCTATCTGCCCGACCAGGCCGGCAGCAAGATCATGCAGGTGGTCACCCCGATCGACAACGACACTCCGTACGGTCCCTGGGGCGGGCTCGCGATCATGGTGGGGTGGGTCGCGGTGGCCCTGCTGGGCGGCTATGTTCTGCTGAAGGAGCGGGACGCCTGAACCGCGCGTCCCCCGCACCCGGCCGTCGATCATCCCGGTCATGGACCCGACATTTTTACTGCGTTTTGAAGGGAACCGTCAGCGCCCGGATAAGCTCCTAACCCTTACGGGGGCTTGTGCCCCGCTGTCCTGAATTTTTCGATGGGTGCGGAGCATGATCGAGGCAGTCGGCCTGACGAAGCGCTACGGCGACAAGACGGCCGTGTACAACCTTTCCTTCCAGGTGCGGCCGGGGTCCGTCACCGGCTTCCTCGGCCCCAACGGGTCGGGCAAGTCGACGACGATGAGGATGATCCTCGGCCTGGACCAGCCCACTTCGGGCCAGGTGACGATCGGCGGCTTCCCGTACCGCAAGCTGCCCAACGCGCCCCGGCAAGTCGGCGCGCTGCTCGACGCCAAGGCGGTGCACGGCGGCCGGTCCGCCCGTAGCCACCTGCTCTGCCTGGCCCAGCTGTCGGGCATCCCGGCGCGGCGTGTGGACGAGGTGCTGGGCGTCGTCGGACTGCAGGACGTGGCCCGTAAGCGCTCCAAGGGATTCTCGCTCGGTATGGGACAGCGGCTCGGTATCGCCGCCGCACTGCTCGGCGACCCCCAGGTGCTGCTCTTCGACGAGCCGGTCAACGGCCTCGACCCCGAGGGCATCCTCTGGGTGCGCAACCTGATGAAGGCCCTCGCGGCGGAGGGGCGGACCGTGTTCGTCTCCTCCCACCTGATGAGCGAGATGGCGCTGACCGCCGACCACCTCATCGTGATCGGGCGCGGACAGCTGCTGTCCGACATGAGCACCAGGGACTTCATCTCCACCAACTCGGCGGACTTCGCGCGCGTGCGCACCCCCGACACCGAGCCGCAGCAGCGCGAGAAGCTGACGGCCGCGCTGACCGAGGCGGGCGGCCAGGTGCTGCCCGAGCCGGACGGCGGGCTGCGTGTGACCGGGCTGCCGCTGCCCCGCATCAGCGACCTCGCGCACAGCGCCGACGTACGCCTGTGGGAGCTGTCGCCGCACCAGGCGTCGCTGGAGGAGGCGTACATGCGTATGACGCAGGGCGCCGTCGACTACCGCTCGACCGTCGACCAGAAGGCCGGTCTCCATCAGCTGCCACCGCCGGGCGCGCAGCCGCCGGTGCAGATGCCGGTCCCGGGGCAGGGCCAGCCGGGCTGGTACGCCCCGCCGCCGCCCCAGCTGGGCGGTCAGCCGCCGTTCGGGGACACCGGTCAGCCCAGCGGTCCCGGGCAGCCCGCAGGGCCGTACGGCGCGACTGGCGGCCCCGGTGCTCCCGCCGGCGGCCACGTGAACCCGTACGCGCAGCCCGCCACCGCCCCTCAGCAGGCGCCCGCCGCTGCCGCCGCCCCCGCCCTGACCAAGCCCGAGGACGCCCGATGAGCACGCCCCAGCAGCCCCCGACGCAAGCGCTGCAGCCGCAGTCCGCGCCCAACTGGCAGGCGGCGCCCGGCACTTCGTACGCCCCCTACACCTCGCCGATCCCGGTCACGCGCACGCACCTCGGTCACGCCCTCGCCTCCGAGTGGACGAAGATCAAGTCGGTGCGCTCGACGATCTGGACGCTCGGGGTCTTCCTGCTCCTCGTCGTCGGCATCGGCCTGCTGGTCGCCGCGCAGACGACCGACGAGGACTTCGGGAAGGTGCCCTACACCATCCCCGCGTTCTTCGGGCTGATCCTCGGGCAGATCTGCCTGATCACGCTGGGCGTGCTGGTCGTCTCGTCGGAGTACGGCACCGGCATGATCCGTACGACGTTCACCGCCTCGCCGCAGCGCCACCGGGTGCTCGCCGCCAAGCTGATCATCTTCTTCACTGTCGCGTTCGTGGTGTCCGCGTTCGCGATCGGTTTCATCGGGCTGGTGACCGAGTCGATGCACAGCGACGGCGAGGGCGCGGCGTGGGGCGGCACGGTCGTCAAGGGCGCGCTGTACGTCTCGCTGCTCGGGGTGCTCGCCCTCGCGGTCGGCTCGATGCTGCGTCACTCGGCGGGCGCGATCACCGCGATGCTGGGCCTCGTCCTCGTACCGGCGATCCTGCCCGCGTTCCTGATGCTGTCCGAGAGCATGCGGACGATCGGCGAGAAGATGGTGGACTACAACGCCCCCAACGCCCTCGCCAAGATCTTCGGGATCGGCGAGGGGGACGGCGGCACCGGCGGCGGCGCACAGCTCGGTCTGCTCGCCGGGGTGACCGCCGCGGCGATCGTCGGCGCCTTCGTACTGCTCGACCGCCGGGACGTGTGATTCACCCGGACGCGTGAACTGCCCTGCCTGCTGGGCCAGTTCGGGAACCCGGTCGGAACCTCGTTCAGAACCTCGGTGAGTTACGGGACCGCTGCACCCGCGTGGTGCGGCGGTCCTTCGCGTTCCAGCACGCCTTGTGCCAGTGCCGGCGGTCGTCCACGCCCGCGTGCTCGGCCCACGCGACGACATGCGGGACGCCGGACGGGATCAGCTGGTCGCAGCCGGGACAGCGGTACGTCTTGCCCTGGGCGCTGGCTCCCGCCACGTGCCGGACGTTCCAGTTCTCGCCCTGCCAGCTCTCCGAGGACTGGAAGCCGCCGTAGCGGCCGGAGTCGTCCCCGTCGGCACTATGGCCGGACGAGCCGCCGGGGCCTTGGGGGCGGTTGCGACGCGGGGACACAGGACACCTCACGGAGCGGGTCGGGGAGCACGGATGCTCTCCAGCCTACGCGGCGCGATCCTGGGTAGATGTAAGTAACCACCTCCGCACCACTCCTCTCGAACACTCTCGAACTCCCGCCCGAATCATGTCGTCGACTCTCGGGCCGCTTCGAGGCAGACCCCCGCCGGACCGCAGGAAGCTCCCCGCCCGGCCGCCCGATTCTGCAGACAATCCGCCAATCTCTCCGCCAAGCCGTGACTTCGGCACGTGTCGCGCGGTTATGCCGTGCGGGGGAGCTCCGTGTCGGGGCCTAGGAAGCAGGAAAGAGCAATGCGCGTAGGAAGTTTTGTGCTGGCGGCCCAGTTCCCGGGCCAGGGCCAGGGGGAGGCGCTGCACCGAGCGGTCCGGTCCGCCGAGGTCGCCGAGGAGGCGGGTCTCGACACGGTCTGGCTGGCGGAGCACCACTTCGTCCCGTACGGCACCTGCCCGTCCGCGACGACCCTGGCCGCCCTGCTGCTGGGCCGCACCCGGCGCATCCGGGTCGGTACGGCGGTGAGCGTCCTGCCCACCACCCACCCCGTGGCGCTCGGCGAACAGGCGGCTCTGCTGCATCTGACGTCCGGCGGGCGGTTCACGCTGGGCGTGGGGCGCGGCGGGCCGTGGGTCGACCTGGAGGTGTTCGGGACGGGCCTTGAGGCGTACGAGAAGGCGTTCCCGGAATCACTCGATCTGCTGGTCCGCTGGCTGCGTGAACCGTCCGTGTCGGCGGACGGCGACCGGTTCAGGTTCCGTGAGGTGCCCGTCGTACCCGCCCCGTCGGAGTCGCTGACGGAGACGGCGGGACCGGAGGTCGTCGTCGCCTGCACCTCGCCGTCGAGCGTGCGGCTGGCCGCCGAGCGCGGACTGCCGATGCTCCTCGGGATGCATGTCGGGGACGAGGAGAAGGCCGAGATGGTCGCCCTGTGGCGGCAGTACGCCCGTGCGGCGGGGCGGCCGGTGGACGAGATCCGGGGCGCCGCCCATGTGTCGGCCGGCATCTGCCAGATCGCGGACCGGCGTACGGACGCCGTCGAGACACTGATGAAGGCGATGCCGGGCTGGCTGCGACTAGGGCTGGAAGCACATGTCACGGTGGATGGACGGGCGCGTTCGATGCGGGACCCGGTGGCGTACACCGAACTCCTCTGCGGACTGCACCCGGTGGGCACGGCCAGGCTGTGCGCCGACCGGCTCGCGGCGACCTCCGAACGGACGGGCATCTCGCGCTTCGCCCTCCTCGTCGAGGGGTCCGGCGACCTGGCGGCCACGGAGGAGAACGTACGACGGCTGGGCACCGACGTCCTCACCCAGCTGCGCTGACGCGCCCGACCGCACCGCCCCAGGGAGCTTGCCGCCCCGTACAGAAACACCTCCCGCGCACGGGAGCGGCAAGCCGTTGCCCCAAATCGCGTCAGCAGTCCCGGAATTCCGGTGACTGGTTCAGCAACTGACTGCGTACCGAGGTGAAGCGGGCCAGCTTGACGTCCACCGAGGAGTCCAGCGGGAACACCGCCACCCGGTGGCAGTTCTGGAAGGCCAGCCGCACACCGAAGTGCCGCTGCAGCGCGCCGCGTATCGCGTCACTCGCCAGCGCACGCAGCAGCTGGCCACGTGCCTGCTCGTCCGGCGGCGGCGTCTGGTTGTCGGCGAAGTCTCCGCCGTCCACCTTCAGCTGGGCCACCAGGGAGCTGATCATCTCCCATGCGTAGGGCAGGGAGGTCCGGACGCAGTCGACGAATTCCGCTTCATCGACCTCGCCTCGCTCGGCCTGTTCGAGTAGGGCCGGTGAGACGTCGAGCGACATGAGTTCTCCTCTCGCACCCCCGGGTCACGGGGGTTGCCTGACAGGGAAAGAGAGCCCGCGACACCGAGCACGCTCCGTACATGCATCGCGACCTCCCGTTTACTACGGTAGGCAACGGACCGTGACCGCACCAGGAAAACGCGGATACAGGACCGGTCAGAACCGTCCTCGTAGGCACACAATCAGCCAACAACGAACAGTTGCCTCTGGCATGTTCCGTCGGCCCACCGATCGCACGTCAGCACTGTGAGGTGGGCGAATCGCGTGGACCACCGCCCGTCGAGTAGCGTTGCCGACCATGCGTCTCGTCATTGCGCGCTGTTCCGTGGACTACGCGGGCCGGCTCACCGCTCATCTCCCGTCGGCCCCCCGTCTCATCCTCATCAAGGCTGACGGCAGCGTCTCGATCCACGCGGACGACCGCGCCTACAAGCCTCTCAACTGGATGTCTCCGCCCTGCACGTTGAAGGAGGGGACCGGAGAAGAGGAAGGGATCTGGACCGTCACCAACAAGGCGGGCGAGAAGCTCATCATCACGATGGAGGAGATTCTCCACGACTCCTCGCACGAACTGGGCGTGGATCCCGGCCTGATCAAGGACGGCGTGGAAGCGCACCTCCAGGAACTCCTCGCCGACCGCATCGACACCCTCGGCGCCGGCTACACCCTCATCCGCCGCGAGTACATGACGGCCATCGGCCCGGTCGACATCCTGTGCCGGGACGGCGAGGGCGCGACGGTCGCCGTCGAGATCAAGCGGCGCGGCGAGATCGACGGTGTTGAGCAACTCACGCGCTATCTGGAGCTGTTGAACCGCGACCCGCACCTCGCTCCGGTGCGCGGCATCTTCGCCGCCCAGGAGATCAAGCCCCAGGCCCGCGTCCTCGCCACGGACCGGGGCATCGGCTGCGCGGTCCTCGACTACAACGCCCTGCGCGGCATCGAGGACGACAAACTCCGGCTGTTCTGACGCGGGTTCACGGCTGTGAGGCTTG
>NZ_AEJB01000521.1 GCF_000331005.1 Streptomyces turgidiscabies Car8 | reverse complement strand
TCCCAGCCGCGGCTGAGGCAAAGCATCACACTCGGGCGCTGTGGTCAGCGCGCCGCCACGGCCCGCAGTCGGACGTCCGCACGCCGCTCGGCGGAGGCGTCGCCCTCCGCCTTCGCGCGCTCGAGCTCTCGCTCCACGCGCTGGACGTCGATCTCGTCCGCCAGCTCGGCGATCTCCGCCAGCAGCGACAGCTTGTTGTCCGCGAACGAGATGAAACCGCCGTGCGCCGCGGCGACGACCGTTCCACCATCACTCGTACGGATGGTCACCGGGCCCGACTCCAGCACACCGAGCAGCGGCTGGTGACCGGGCATGACGCCGATGTCGCCGGACGTGGTGCGCGCGACGACCAGGGTGGCCTCGCCGGACCAGACCTTACGGTCGGCAGCGACCAGCTCGACGTGCAGCTCAGCAGCCAAGGTTGGCTCCTCGGGTCACCACCCGGTTGGGTCACCGGGTGTTGCGTATAAGTCTAGTAGGGCTCCGAGCACCAATGTGTCGGGGCCTGTCCCCAGGCTTTCGGCTGGGGGTCTGGGGGTTATCCCCAGGCAATGCAGCAGAGGTAGTGCGGAGAGGGGCAGGACGCACCCCGCGAAGGGTGCTCCCCTGCCCCTCTTGTTCAGAGCGCGGGGGTCAGGAGACGCCCAGCTCCTTGGCGTTGGCCGTGAGGTCCTCGATGCCACCGCAGAGGAAGAACGCCTGCTCCGGGAAGTGGTCGTAGTCGCCGTCGATGATCGCGTTGAACGCGGTGATCGACTCGTCCAGCGGTACGTCCGACCCGTCGACGCCGGTGAACTGCTTGGCGACGTGGGTGTTCTGGGACAGGAAGCGCTCCACGCGACGGGCACGGTGGACGACGAGCTTGTCTTCCTCGCCCAGCTCGTCGATACCGAGGATCGCGATGATGTCCTGAAGGTCCTTGTACTTCTGGAGGACCGTCTTGACGCGCATCGCGGTGTTGTAGTGGTCCGCCGCGATGTAGCGGGGGTCCAGGATGCGGGACGTGGAGTCCAGCGGGTCCACGGCCGGGTAGATGCCCTTCTCGGAGATCGGACGGGAGAGAACCGTCGTCGCGTCGAGGTGGGCGAACGTGGTGGCCGGGGCCGGGTCGGTCAGGTCGTCCGCGGGAACGTAGATCGCCTGCATCGAGGTGATCGAGTGTCCACGGGTCGAGGTGATGCGCTCCTGGAGGAGACCCATCTCGTCGGCCAGGTTCGGCTGGTAGCCCACCGCGGAGGGCATACGGCCGAGCAGGGTCGAGACCTCGGAACCGGCCTGCGTGAAGCGGAAGATGTTGTCGATGAAGAACAGCACGTCCTGCTTCTGCACATCGCGGAAGTACTCCGCCATGGTCAGACCGGCCAGGGCCACGCGCAGACGGGTGCCCGGGGGCTCGTCCATCTGACCGAAGACCAGGGCGGTCTTGTCGATGACGCCGGACTCCGCCATCTCCTCGATGAGGTCGTTGCCCTCACGGGTGCGCTCGCCGACACCGGCGAACACGGAGACACCGTCGTGGTTGTTGGCGACGCGGTAGATCATCTCCTGGATGAGCACCGTCTTGCCGACGCCGGCACCGCCGAACAGGCCGATCTTTCCACCCTTGACGTACGGGGTGAGAAGGTCGATGACCTTGACGCCGGTCTCGAACATCTCGGTCTTCGACTCGAGCTCGTCGAAACGCGGGGCCTTGCGGTGGATGGACCAGCGCTCGCCCGTGTACGTCTCGTCGGTGTTCAGAACCTCGCCGAGGGTGTTGAACACCTTGCCCTTGGTGAAGTCACCGACGGGGACGGTGATGCCCGTACCCGTGTCGGTGACCGCGGCCTGGCGGACCAGACCGTCGGTGGGCTGCATGGAGATGGTGCGGACCAGGCCGTCACCCAGGTGCTGGGCGACCTCCAGGGTCAGCGTCTTCTTCGCGCCGTCGAGGGCCGGGTCGGCCACCTCGACGTGAAGGGCGTTGTAGATCTCCGGCATGGCGTCGACGGGGAATTCCACGTCGACGACCGGGCCGATGACCCGGGCGACGCGGCCCGTGGCAACGGCCGTCTCAACTGTCGTCGTCATTACCTGTCACTCCCCGCGGTCGCGTCGGCCAGGGCTGCGGTGCCACCGACGATCTCGCTGATTTCCTGGGTGATTTCGGCCTGTCGGGCCGCGTTGGCAAGTCGGGAGAGCGTGGTGATGAGCTCTCCCGCGTTGTCGGTCGCCGACTTCATCGCGCGGCGCGTGGCGGCGTGCTTGGAAGCAGCCGACTGGAGCATCGCGTTGTAGATACGGCTCTCGACGTACCGCGGCAGCAGGGCGTCGAGGACGTCCTCCGCCGACGGCTCGAAGTCGTACAGCGGAAGGATCTCGCCCTTGCCCGTCGACTCCGCGGCAACCTCGTCGAGGCTGAGCGGCAGCAGACGGTCGTCGACCGCGTTCTGCGTCATCATCGAGACGTACTCGGTGAAGACGATGTGGAGTTCGTCCACGCCGCCGTCCGCCGTCTCCTGCTCGATGGCCTCGATGAGCGGACCCGCGACCTTCTTCGCGTCCGCGTACGAGGGCTCGTCGGTGAAGCCCGACCACGACTCCACGACCTTGCGCTCGCGGAAGTTGTAGTGGGCCAGGCCGCGGCGGCCGACGATGTACGTGTCGACCTCCTTGCCCTCCGCCTCAAGTCGCGCCGTGAGCTTCTCGGCGGCCTTGATGGCGTTGGCGTTGAAGGCGCCGGCCAGACCGCGGTCGCTCGTGAGGAGCAGTACCGCGGAACGGGTCGGAGTCTCGGCCTCGGTGGTCAGCGGGTGCCTGGTGTTCGAGCCCGTGCCGACCGCCGTGACCGCGCGGGTGAGCTCGGTCGCGTACGGCGCGGAGGCCGCCACCTTGCGCTGCGCCTTGACGACACGCGAGGCGGCGATCATCTCCATCGCCTTGGTGATCTTCTTGGTCGCGGTGACGGATTTGATGCGACGCTTGTAGACCCGGAGCTGGGCTCCCATGATTCAGGTCCCTTCCGTCGTCACTTGCCCGCAGCGGCAGGGGTGTCCTCGCCGAGCAGCTTGCCGTCCGACGTCTCGAACTGCTTCTTGAAGTCCGTGATGCCGTCCGCGATGGCGGTGAGGGTGTCGTCCGACATCTTCCCGCCCTCCTTGATGGAGGTCATGAGGCCCTGCTCCTTGCGGTGCAGGTACTCCAGGAGCTCCTTCTCGAAGCGACGGATGTCCGCGACCGGGACCTCGTCCATCTTGCCGGTGGTCGCCGCCCAGACGGAGACGACCTGGTCCTCGGTGGCCATCGGCTCGTACTGAGCCTGCTTGAGCAGCTCGACCAGTCGCTGACCGCGCTCCAGCTGCGACTTCGACGCCGCGTCCAGGTCGGAACCGAAGGCGGCGAACGCCTCCAGCTCACGGTACTGGGCGAGGTCGAGGCGCAGTCGGCCGGAAACCTGCTTCATCGCCTTGTGCTGCGCGGAACCACCGACTCGGGAGACGGAGATACCGACGTTCAGCGCGGGGCGCTGACCGGCGTTGAACAGGTCCGACTCCAGGAAGCACTGGCCGTCGGTGATGGAGATGACGTTGGTCGGGATGAACGCCGAGACGTCGTTGGCCTTGGTCTCGACGATCGGCAGACCGGTCATCGAGCCGGCGCCCAGCTCGTCGGAGAGCTTCGCGCAGCGCTCCAGAAGGCGGGAGTGCAGGTAGAAGACGTCACCGGGGTAGGCCTCGCGCCCCGGCGGACGGCGCAGCAGCAGGGACACGGCGCGGTAGGCGTCGGCCTGCTTCGAGAGGTCGTCGAAGATGATGAGGACGTGCTTGCCCTCGTACATCCACTGCTGACCGATGGCCGAACCGGTGTACGGCGCAAGGTACTTGAAGCCGGCCGGGTCGGACGCCGGGGCGGCGACGATGGTCGTGTACTCCAGCGCACCGGCCTCTTCGAGGGCGCCACGCACGGAGGCGATGGTCGAGCCCTTCTGACCGATGGCGACGTAGACGCAGCGGACCTGCTTCTTCGGGTCGCCCGTGCGCCAGTTGTCACGCTGGTTGATGATCGTGTCGACGGCCAGAGCGGTCTTGCCGGTCTGACGGTCGCCGATGACCAGCTGACGCTGGCCGCGGCCGATCGGGGTCATCGCGTCGACGGCCTTGTAGCCCGTCTCCATCGGCTCGTGCACCGACTTGCGCGCCATGACGCCCGGAGCCTGCAGCTCCAGGGCGCGACGACCGCTGGTCTCGATCTCGCCGAGGCCGTCGATCGGGTTGCCGAGCGGGTCGACGACGCGGCCGAGGTAGCCCTCGCCGACGGCCACGGAAAGGACCTCGCCGGTACGGGTGACCGGCTGGCCCTCCTCGATGCCGCTGAACTCGCCGAGGATGACGGTACCGATCTCGCGCTCTTCGAGGTTGAGCGCGAGCCCGAGGGTGCCGTCCTCGAACTTCAGCAGTTCGTTGGCCATGGCCGAGGGCAGGCCCTCGACCTTCGCGATGCCGTCACCCGCGAGGGTGACCGTGCCGACCTCCTCGCGCGAGGCCGCGTCCGGCTTGTACGACTGGACGAAGGTCTCCAGCGCATCCCGGATCTCCTCCGGCCGGATCGTGAGCTCCGCCATCTGGGTTCCCTGCTCTCCTTGTTGGGCCCGAAGTTTCACTTGGGGGGATGGGGACTCCCCCCAAAAAGAGGTGAATCCTCTGCACGGCCCAACCAGGGCCGCATTCAAGTACGTACTACGAGTATTGAGTTGCTGCGTGGTGCGTGACTGCCGGGCGGGCTAGCCCGCCATGCGGCGGCCGGCGTCCTCGATGCGGTCCGCGATGCTGCCGTTGATGACCTCGTCGCCGACCAGCACCCGGATCCCGCCGAGGACCTCGGGGTCCACGTCCAGGTTCAGGTGCATCTGACGGCCGTAGAGCTTCGCGAGGGCGGCGCCGAGGCGCTGCTTCTGCGGGTCGCTCAGCGGGACCGCGGAGGTGACGACGGCGACCATGCGGTCCCGGCGCTCGGCGGCGAGCTTGGACAGGGACTCGAGTCCCGCTTCCAGGCTACGTCCCCGAGGCGCGGTCACCAGGCGGGTCACCAGACGCTCGGTCGTGGCGGCGGCCCGGCCCCCGAGCAGGCTGCGCAGCAGCTCGCTCTTGGCGCCGGTCGTCGCGGCACGGTCGGTCAGCGCGGCGCGCAGCCCGGTGTTCGAGGAGACGATCCGGCCGAACCGGAACAGCTCGTCCTCGACGTTGTCGAGCGCGCCCGCCTGCTGGGCGGCCGTGAGGTCGGCGATGTCCGCCAGCTCCTCCAGCGCGTCCACCAGGTCACGCGAACGCGACCAGCGGGAGCGCACCATGCCGGACACCAGGTCGGAGGTGGGCCCGCCGACCTGGCTGCCGAGGAGACGCTGGGCCAGTCCGGCCTTGGCCTCCCCGGACTGCGCCGGGTCGGTGAGGACCCGACGCAGCGACACCTCGCGGTGCAGCAGCGCGGTGACCGAAGCCAGCTCGTCGGACAGCTTCTTCGCGTCGGCGGACGTCGAGTCCGTCAGCGCGTCGAGACGCTCCCGTGCGGCGGCGGCAGCCTCGCGACTGGCTCCGTGCACGGTCATCGAGTCGCCTCGGCCTTCGCGGCGGTCTCGTCGAGGCCGTCGAGGAAGCGGTCGATCACGCGGCTCTGCCGCGCGTGGTCCTCGAGGGACTCACCGACGAGCTTGCCGGCCAGCTCGGTCGCGAGCTTGCCGACGTCCTGACGGAGCGCGGACGAGGCGGCCTTGCGGTCGGCGTCGAGCTGCGAGTGCCCGGCGGCGACGATCTCCTCGCGCTGCCGCTGGCCTTCCGCGCGCATCTCGGCGATGAGCGTGGCGCCCTGCTCCTGCGCCTCCTGGCGCAGGCGCGCGGCCTCGTGCCGAGCCTCGGCGAGCTGCGCCTTGTACTGCTCGAGGACACTCTGGGCCTCGGTCTGAGCGGCCTCGGCCTTCTCGATACCGCCCTCGATGGCCTCGCGCCGCTCTTCCAGAACCTTGTTGATGGTCGGGAGGAGCTTCTTGGCGAGGAAGCCGAAGACGATGACGAAGGCGATCAGGCCGATGACAAGCTCCGGCCACGGCGGAATGAGAGGGTTTTCCTTCTCCGCCTCGGCCGCCAGCTGAACCAGTGCGTGTGCGTGGCTCACATCAGTGCCTTTCGTCGAATGGGGCTGTCGTCGTGGTTCGTCTTAGTAGACGAACGGCATGACGAGGCCGATGAGGGCCAGCGCCTCACAGAACGCGAAGCCGAGGATCTGGTTGGCACGGATCAGGCCGGCAGCTTCGGGCTGACGGGCAAGAGCCTGGGTGCCGTTACCGAAGATGATGCCGACGCCGACGCCCGGGCCGATCGCGGCGAGGCCGTAACCGATGGAGCCGAGGTTGCCTTCGACCGCAGCAAGGGTCTGGAGAGCGGACATGCCGGTTCTTCCTTCTCTTTCAGTGACCGGTGGGGGTTGGCCACCGGATGTCTCTTGGTAAGGCGGACGACTCAGTGGTGCTCGGCGAGCGCGCCCTGGATGAAGGTGCAGGTCAGGAGGACGAAGACGTACGCCTGCACTGCCTGGATGAAGAGTTCGAAGGCGGTCATCACGATGACCATCACGAAGGAGACACCCGAGTACGCGATGCCGATGCCGTTCAGCATGTACCAGCTGGCGATCGTGAAGAGCAGCAGCAGGGTGTGACCGGCGAACATGTTCGCGAACAGTCGCACGGCGTGCGTGAACGGGCGGACCACCAGGTTCGAGAAGAACTCGATCGTCATGGCCAGCGGGAGCACCGCGCCCAGCGTCTTGTCGTAGCCCGTGAAGTTCTTGAAGGCGCCGACGAAACCGTGTCGCTTGAAGGTCAGTGAGACCCAGGTGATGTAGACGATGGCCGCGAGAACCGCCGGGTAGGCGATGATCGAGGTCACCGGGAACGAGGCGATCGGGATGATGGACCAGATGTTCATCATCCAGATGAAGAAGAAGAGCGAGACGGCAAGCGGTACGTACTTGTCGCCCTCCTTCTTTCCGATCGTCTCGTAGACGATGCCGCGCCGGACGAAGTCGTAACCGGCCTCGGCGACCATCTGCAGTTTGCCGGGAACCATCTTGGGCTTGCGGAAAGCGGCCCAGAAGAACCCCACCACGATGATGGAACCGAGCAGAGCGAGCAGCATGGGCTTGTTGAAGTAGAGCCCGTTGCCGTCGGCGTCGCCCCAAAGCGGCTCGAACATGAACGAATGCAGGCCCGGAGCCGGGAAGCCACAACCGTCGAAGAGGTGGCAATCGGTCTCGAAGGCGAGCACCTGCGTCGGGTCAGCACTCACCGCGGGCTCCTTCAGCGTGGCGCATAGGTACGGCAACCTCGTTGTGTCGGCGCGGCACACAGCCGCGGGTCGGCACTGGACTGGTGTTTCGGATGTGGGGGCGGCTGTGGGGCATCAAGCCTCGCGATTGAGCAGGCGTCAGCTCAGATGCCCGCGCCCGCGATGCCGCAGTTGGCACCGGACGATAGCAGGATCTCTCCCACGCGCTTATCCCGGCCCTACCTCTCACGACGAGTGCCCCGTCTTTTCGGGCCTGTCCCCCGTCATGGAGTCGGGTTCAACGTAAAGGATCTTCGCCTTCATGTGGGCTCGCGCCTGCGCCGCGATCCAGGCGAGCGTGCCTGCGACCAGCGTGAGCGCGAAGGCCCTGGGGTTGAACAGCGTCGTGTTCTTGAACGCCGCGAGAAAGATGAACAGCAGAAGAATTTGAGCCGCGTACAGCATCAGGCCCATTGCCTGGAACAGATGCGGAAGCGTTTTGGCAGTGCGCTGCAGAACGTAGAACCCGATTCCCATGAAAAGGATCACGACCACCGTCGCGACGACCGCTCCGACCGCTCCTTCGGCGCCCGCGACCACAGCACCGATGACGGCGGCGAGAGCGCCGACGCCGGCTGTGGGCACAGCGGCCTGAAGCAGGGTCCGGACGTCATTGGACGGCATGGCGGCAACTCCGCTTTCGCAGGGGGCGTGGGGTGTCGTCATGGACGAGCGTAGTCCCCGGTTCGAGCGGTGAAACTCACGCCAACCGACCGTCGCACTGCGGTCCTTCGGCTCTGTCCGGGGTTCTCGTGAACCGTATCACAAACTATTTGATGAGGTCTTTACCTCGAAGGTGTGCTCGGTGTCACACATGAGAGTGAACCTGCACGTCTGTGCAGAATCAGCGCCGACTTGTCTGGTATTGGGCGCTTTACCCACCCCCTACTACCCCTGTGCTCTCTCTGTTTCAAGCAAAGCGTTAGTCAGATTCTTACCTTGCGGTCAGCGCGACGATCCCGCCTTGGGCTGCTCCAGACGCCGTGAACGGGAGCTGATCGCGGTCGCCCCGTTGACTCCCGAGACCCCGGCCCGCACCGGAGCGCGGTGTTCCGGGGCGGACTCCCCGACCTCGGCCGCCAGCGCGGGCACCGAGGCCGCGGGCGCCGTCGCCTCGGCCTCCGCCGTCCGGCTGCGCCGGTAGCGGGGCGGCACGAACCGCTCGGCCCAGCGCGGGGTGCGCGGTGCGAAGCGCGGCAGCAGCAGGAGGACGAGTCCGATCGCGCTCAGGACCACCACGCTGAGGACGATCCACATGGACGCGTTGTTGACCGAGTAGGACAGGGCGCCGAAGCCGATGAGCGCAGACCAGAAGTACATGATCAGAACGGCCCTGCTGTGCGAGTGCCCGACCTCAAGCAGCCGGTGGTGCAGATGCCCCCGGTCGGCCGCGAACGGCGACTGTCCGCGCCAGGTGCGCCGCACGATGGCCAGCACCAGGTCGGCGGCCGGGATCGCGATGATGGTGAGCGGCATCAGCAGCGGGATGTAGACCGGCACCATCTGGTGCACGGTCTCGCGCTCGGACCCGGAGAACAGGTTCATCGCGTCCGGGTCCATCTGCCCGGTGATGGAGATCGCGCCGGCCGCCAGCACCAGCCCGATCAGCATCGACCCGGAGTCGCCCATGAAGATACGGGCGGGGTGCATGTTGTGCGGCAGGAAGCCGAGGCACATGCCCATCAGGATCACGGCGAACAGGGTGGCCGGGGCGGCGGCCTCGATGCCGTACGACACCCAGATCCGGTAGGCGTAGAGGAAGAACGCGGCCGAGGCGATGCACACCATGCCGGCCGCGAGACCGTCCAGGCCGTCGACGAAGTTCACCGCGTTGATGGTGATCACGACCAGCGCGACCGTCAGCAGGGTGCCCTGCCACTGGGTCAGCGCCACGTTGCCCACGGACGGGATCGGCAGCCACAGGATCGTCAGACCCTGCATGACCATGACGCCGGCGGCGATCATCTGCCCGCCGAGCTTGATCAGGGCGTCGATCTCGAACTTGTCGTCCAGGACGCCGATCAGCCAGATCAGCGCGGCACCGGAGAGCAGCGCCCTCGGCTCGTTCGACTTGCTGAAGACCTCGTGCAGGTTGGTGAGGTGGTCGGCGACCAGCAGTCCGGCGCACAGCCCGAAGAACATCGCGATCCCGCCGAGCCGCGGAGTGGGTTCCCGGTGCACGTCACGGGCCCTGATCTCCGGCATCGCTCCGGCCACGATCGCGAACTTCCGTACCGGCCCTGTCAGCAGATACGTCACCGCGGCCGTGATGCAGAGCGTCAGCAGGTATTCACGCACGGGCTTCCCCACAGGTCTCGCTGGTCATCCAGGCCCCACACCCTAGCGAGGGACGCATAAGGATGGGGACTTCCGGGTAGCGACGATGGTTGCACGTACGGCTGTGCACGCGTTGACGTCTACCCCTCACCGCCCGGGATACGGCGGAAATCTACCGGCCAGCTCCCGCACTTCTTCACGCGCCCCACCGCTCCCGGCGGCCCCACGCAGCACACCCGCGAACAGCACCGCGATCCGCGCCATCTCTGCCTCCCCCATTCCCTGCGTGGTCAGCGCCGCCGTCCCGAGCCGCAGGCCGCGTGCCTCCCCGTGGGGCAGCGCACAGCAGTCCAGAACCACTCCGGCGGCGGAAAGCAGGCCCCGCGCGGCATGTCCGTCCACGCCCAGGGGTTCCGGATCGACCGTGATGAGATGCGTGTCGGTCCCGCCCGTGGTGACGACCAGCCCCTCGGCGGCCAGCCCCGCCGCCAGCACCCGCGCGTTGGCGACCACCTGATGGGCGTACTCCGTGAAGGCCGGCGTCGCCGCCTCGCCGAAGGCGACCGCCTTGGCGGCGATCGTGTGCATCTGAGCGCCCCCCTGCGTGAACGGGAAAACCGCCCGGTCGACCCGTTCCGCCAGCTCCGCGCCGCACAGCAGCAGCCCGCCGCGCGGCCCGCGCAGCACCTTGTGGGTGGTGGCGCAGACGACATCGGCGTACGGCACGGGACTGGGCGCCGCTCCCCCGGCGACGAGCCCGATGGGGTGCGCGGCGTCCGCGATGAGGTAGGCGCCGACCTCGTCGGCGATCTCGCGGAAGGCGGCGTAGTCGATGTGCCGGGGATAGGAGATCGACCCGCAGACGATCGCCTTGGGACGATGTGTACGGGCGAGGGCGCGCACCTGCTCGTAGTCGATGAGGCCGCTCTCCGCGTCCACCCCGTAGGGGACGAAGTCGAACCAGCGCCCGGAGAAGTTGGCGGGCGACCCGTGGGTGAGGTGGCCGCCGTAGGGCAGGCCGAGGGCGAGGACGGTGTCGCCGGGGCGCAACAGGGCGGCGTAGGCGGCCAGAACGGCCGAAGACCCGGAGTGGGACTGGACGTTGGCGTGTTCGGCGCCGAACAGGGCCCTGGCCCGCCGCACGGCCACGCGCTCGGCGACGTCGACGATCTCGCAGCCGCCGTGGTGCCGGGCGCCCGGATACCCCTCGGCGTACTTGTTGGCGAGCGGCGAGCCGAGCGCGGCCAGCACGGCGGGCGACGTGAAGTTCTCGGCGGCGATCAGCTGGAGCGTCGTCGCCTGCCGCTGGGCCTCCCCGAGCAGGACCTCGGCGAGTTCCGGGTCCTGCCGGCGCAGCACATCATCTGCGAGATCGCCCTCAAGGGCACGCGTGACCGACATGGTGGACTCCGGACGTCGACGGTGACGTACGTCCAATGTAGGCCGTAAGGCCCTACAGGGGCGCGGGGAACTGCGCGACCAGCCACGACGGACCGGCAGCCGCACAACGACACCCAGGGGCAGGACAGCGGGCGTTCATGCCTTCGCAGGCACCCCGGTCAGGGCCGTCACCACCGGATCCAGCGCGAGCTGTATCTCGTCCCCGATCGACCGGAAGAACGTCAGGGGCGCCCCGTACGGGTCGTACACCTCGTCCGCCTCCGCCGTGGGCGCCAGAAGCCACCCGCGTAGAGCCGCCGCGGCGCGGACCAGGGCGCGTGCCCGTTCGATCATGCCGTCGTCGAGCGGGGGCAGGGTCGCCGGGTCTATCGCCTTCACCAGGCGGGTGAACTCCTTCAGCGTGAAGGTGCGCAGGCCCGCCGAATGGCCCATGGAGATGACCTGCGCGCGGTGGTCCCGCGTGGCCGTCAGCACGAGGTCCGCCCGGATCACGTGCTCGTCGAGCAGCTCGCGCCCCGTGAAGCCGGAGGGGTCCGCGCCGAACTCCGCGAGGACCGCCTCCGCGTTGGCCTCCATGGGCGCGCCCTCGTGGCCCCACGTACCGGCGCTCTCCACGATCAGGCCGCCCCACAGCGGGTCGCCGAGCCGGTCCGCCAGGGCATGACGGGTCAGCCGCTCGGTGATCGGTGAGCGGCATACGTTGCCGGTGCTGACATGGAGGATGCGGAAGGCGTCCCGCGAGGCCCCGTTCCACTGCTGAGCCCCCGTGACCCCCTGACGCGTGCCTATGCCACGCCCCGCGTCAGGGGCTGTCAATTCGCCACCTCGAGGTCGGGGACCACCTTGCGCAGCTCCTCGGCCGACAGCGCGCCGGCCCGCAGGAGGACCGGCACCTTGCCCGTGACGTCGACGATCGACGACGGGACGATGCCGGGCGTGGGGCCGCCGTCCAGGTAGACGGAGACCGAGTCGCCGAGCATCTCCTGGGCGGCGTCGCAGTCCTCGGGCGACGGGTGGCCGGTCAGGTTGGCGGAGGAGACCGCCATGGGGCCGACCTCCGTCAGCAGCTCGATGGCCACCGGGTGCAGCGGCATGCGCACGGCGACCGTGCCCCGGGTGTCGCCCAGGTCCCACTGGAGGGACGGCTGGTGCTTGGCGACGAGTGTGAGAGCGCCCGGCCAGAAGGCGTCGACGAGTTCCCAGGCCATCTCGGAGAAGTCCGTGACGAGGCCGTGCAGGGTGTTCGGGGAACCGATCAGGACGGGCGTGGGCATGCCACGGCCGCGGCCCTTGGCCTCCAGCAGGTCGTTGACGGCCTCGGAGGAGAACGCGTCGGCCCCGATGCCGTAGACCGTGTCGGTCGGGAGGACCACCAGCTCGCCGCGGCGGACGGCGGACGCGGCCTCGCGCAGACCGGTCGTGCGGTCGGTCGCGTCGTTGGTGTCGTATCGCCGAGCCATTTAGCGGGCCTCCTCGTACACGTACTGCTGGGGGTAGAAAGTGTGGGTGATGCTCACGGCGTCGCCCTGCGGGCGGTCGCGAAGCGCGGGCGGTTGTTGAGGTCCGGATGGTCGGCCGCGTCGGCCCAGCCGCGTTCCTCGGTGAAGATCCACGGCACCTGGCCGCCCTGGGTGTCCGCGTGCTCGACGACGACGACGCCGCCGGGGCGCAGCAGACGGTGTGCGGTGCGTTCCAGGCCCCGGATGAGGTCGAGGCCGTCCTCGCCCGAGAACAGGGCGAGTTCGGGATCGTGGTCCCGGGCCTCGGGGGCGACGTACTCCCACTCCGTGAGCGGGATGTACGGCGGGTTGGAGATCACCAGGTCGACCTGGCCGTCGAGGTCCTGGAAGGCGTCCAGGGCGTTGCCCTGCCGCAGGTCGACCCTGGACCCCTCCATGTTCTTGCGGGTCCACGCCAGCGCGTCCTCGGACAGTTCCACGGCGTGTACCCGGGAGCGCGGGACCTCCTGGGCGAGGGCGAGCGCGATGGCACCGGATCCGGTGCACAGGTCGACGATCAGCGGCTCGACGACGTCCATCGCGCGGACGGCGTCTATGGCCCAGCCGACGACCGACTCGGTCTCGGGGCGCGGCACGAACACGCCCGGCCCGACCTGGAGTTCCAGGTAGCGGAAGAAGGCGCGCCCGGTGATGTGCTGGAGCGGCTCGCGGGCCTCGCGGCGGGCGATGACCTCCCAGTAGCGGGCGTCGAAGTCGGTGTCCTTGACGGTGTGCAGCGTGCCCCGCTTCACGCCGTGCACGAACGCGGCGAGCTCCTCCGCGTCGTTGCGCGGCGAGGGCACGCCCGCGTCGGCCAGCCGCTGGGTGGCCTGGGCCACCTCCGCGAGCAGCAAGCTGCGGGGGCTCGGGGGCCGTCCCCCAATGTTCTGCTGCACGCTGGTCCTCCGGTACTCGTGACTCGTACGGGGCCGTACTGGGCTTGCTCGTACTGGGCTCGTACGGGGTGTTACGCCGCCGCGAGCTTCGCTGCGGAGTCCGCGTCGACACAGGCCTGGATGACCGCGTCGAGGTCGCCGTCCAGCACCTGGTCGAGGTTGTAGGACTTGAAGCCGACGCGGTGGTCCGAGAGACGATTCTCCGGGAAGTTGTACGTACGGATCTTCTCGGAGCGGTCGACGGTGCGGACCTGGCTGCGGCGGGCGTCCGCGGCCTCCTTCTCCGCTTCCTCCACGGCTGCCGCGAGGAGCCTGGAGCGCAGGATACGCATCGCCTGCTCCTTGTTCTGCAGCTGGCTCTTCTCGTTCTGGCAGGAGGCGACGACCCCGGTGGGAACGTGCGTGATGCGCACCGCCGAGTCGGTCGTGTTGACGGACTGGCCGCCGGGCCCGGAGGAGCGGTACACGTCGATGCGGAGGTCGTTCGGGTTGATCTCCACGTCGACCTCCTCGGCCTCGGGGGTGACCAGGACACCGGCCGCGGAGGTGTGGATACGGCCCTGCGACTCGGTCGCGGGCACGCGCTGTACGCGGTGCACCCCGCCCTCGTACTTCAGGCGGGCCCAGACGCCCTGGCCGGGCTCGGTGGCACCCTGGCCGCCCTTGGTTTTCACGGCGACCTGGACGTCCTTGTAGCCGCCCAGCTCGGACTCGGTGGCGTCGATGATCTCGGTCTTCCAGCCGACGCGCTCGGCGTAGCGGAGGTACATGCGCAGGAGGTCCCCGGCGAACAGGGCGGACTCGTCGCCGCCGGCGCCCGCCTTGACCTCCAGGATGACGTCCTTGTCGTCGTTGGGGTCACGCGGAACGAGCAGCAGGCGCAGCTTCTCGGTGAGCTCCTCGCGCTGCTTCTCCAGTTCCTTGACCTCGGCGGCGAAGTCGGGGTCGTCGAGGGCGAACTCCTTCGCCGTCCCGATGTCGTCCCCGGTCTGCTTCCAGGAGCGGTACGTCCCGACGATCGGGGTCAGCTCGGCGTAGCGCTTGTTGAGCTTGCGCGCGTTGGCCTGGTCGGCGTGGACCGACGGGTCGGCGAGCTTCTTCTCCAGGTCGGCGTGCTCGGTGAGCAGATCCTCGACGGCCTCGAACATGGGGGCTCCTGAAAACGTCTGTACGTTCTGTACGTGGGGGAAGTGGGGCGACCAAAAACGCCGGTCCAGGTACGCCCCGGAGGGCGAACGTGGACCGGCGCTGGTGCCTCGCTACTTCTTGGAGCCGGCAGCGGCCTTGCCGAAGCGGGCCTCGAAGCGGGCCACACGGCCACCGGTGTCGAGGATCTTCTGCTTGCCCGTGTAGAACGGGTGGCACTCGGAGCAGACCTCGGCGCGGATGTTGCCGCTCGTGATCGTGCTGCGGGTGGTGAACGACGCGCCACAGGTGCAGCTGACCTGCGTCTCGACGTACTCGGGGTGGACTTCGCGCTTCAAGGGGTTCTCCTAGTTTCGGGAGGGCTCCGGGTCGCCTCCGCGGGATGCGGGTGCGTGAACCGGGGCCGACGTACCAGTCTGCCAGGACTGGGCGCATCCCCCAAAACCGGGGGCGGGGGTTGGATATTCCCGGAGGGCGCGGGAGGGGGTGGTGGCGGGGCGTTCGCGGGCGGGTGCGAGTGCGTTGTGGCTTGTCGCGCAGTTCCCCGCGCCCCTGGAAACGGGGGCCGCGCCCCCCTGTTTCCAGGTTTCTAGCTGACCACGCCTGCCGCGTCGCCCTTTGCCGTGCCCTTGGTCGCGGCTGCCGGGATGGGCCTGTCGGCCTTCAGGGCGTTCCAGACCAGGCGCGCCTTGGTCTTGTCGACTATGACCCTGTTGGGGTTGGCCGGGTCGTACTCGACCGGCATGGTGACCATGGCCATGTGGGCGGAGCTGATGCTCTTGAGGCCCGTCGCGAAGGAGGTCAGGGTGCGTACGGAGCCCAGGTCGGAGTCGGTCGTGACGGCCTTGGTCGCGGTGTCCGCCAGGTCGAAGAGCTTCTTGGGGTTCGTCAGGACGCCGACGTCCTTGATCTGGTCGACCAGGGCCTTGATGAACGCCTGCTGGAGCTGGATGCGGCCCAGGTCCGAGCCGTCGCCGACGCCGTGGCGGGTACGGACCAGACCGAGGGCCTGCTGCCCGTTGAGGCGGTGTGTGCCGGCCTTCAGGTTCAGGTGGCTGTCGGAGTCCTTGATGTCCTTCGTCGTGGTCACCTCGACACCGCCGAGCTCGTCGACGAGCTTCTGGAAGCCGGTGAAGTCGACTTCGACGTAGTGGTCCATGCGGATCCCGGAGAGCGACTCGACGGTCTTCACCGCGCAGGCGGCGCCCCCCGTGGAGTACGCGGAGTTGAACATCACGCCGGATGCCGCGTCGTGCGTGACGCCCCTGGCGTCCGTGCACTCGGGGCGGTCGACGAGGGTGTCCCGGGGGATGGAGACCACGCTGGCCTTCTTGTGACCCTCGTAGACGTGGACGACCATCGCGGTGTCCGAGCGGGCGCTGCCGTCGTCCGTGCCGCCGCCGAGCTTCTTGTTGGCGCCGGAGCGGGTGTCGGAGCCCAGGACCAGGATGTCCTCGGAGCCGTTGTCGACGTTGGCGGGGCGGTCGGTGCCGAGGACCTGGTTGATGTCGACGCTCTTGATGTTGCCGTTGAGCTTGAAGTACACGTAACCGAGGCCGGTGCCGCCGAGCACCACGATGGCCGCGGCGACCCAGGCGGTGACGAGGAGCGCCCTGGAGTGCTTGCCGCGGGGCTTGCGGCGGCTGCGTCGCTTCGCTGGATCAAGCGGATTGCTCTCGGCGGACATGCGCTTCCCTCGGTCTCGTCCGGTCGGTTACCCCCTGCTTTCAGGGCCAGTCCTTTTCCGTCGCAACTCGGTCAGTCAGACGGTCATTACGGAAAAAGGGTTGCACAACGCGCTGTGCCCTTCGCGTGGCGCGAAGGGCACAGTGTGTGACCGGACGGGCGGGATCTTCCTCGCGAATCGCTCAGAAGACCCCTTTCACCTGCGGGTTCAGCTGATGATGTCCCACTGCTTGTAGTCGGTTCCGACGGACTTCGGTGTGCCGAAGATCTCGCTCGTACCCTTGCCGGTGCCCGGGTAGAGGTACATCGTCCCGGCGGGCGTACGGGCCAGGAAGTCGGCCTTTCCGTCGCCGGTCACGTCGCCGGGGGTGACCAGGGTGTTGAAGCCGCTCCAGGTGCGCACCTTGACCCGGGGCACGAAGGCCTGGGAGCCGGCCTTGCCGTTGCCCTTGAGGAGGTAACCGACACCGCCGGTCTTGGTGCGCGCCAGCAGGTCGGCCTTGCCGTCGCCGTTGAAGTCGCCGTGGCCGACGATCGAGTTGTACTGGTTCCAGCCGCTGGAGACCTTCGACGGCGCCCCGAAGGTGCCGTTGCCGTTGCCCGGGTAGATCCACAGGACGCCCGCGGAGTCGACCGAGAGGACGTCGGGCTTGTAGTCGCCGGTGACGTCGCCGGGGGTGATGATCCGGGTGCGGCTCTTCCAGTTGGCGAAGATCTGCTTCGTGTCCCAGGCACCGCCGCTGCCGTCGGCCGTGGGCACGTAGTGCATCCAGTAGACGGCGCCCGAGGCGCTGTCACGGATCACCAGGTCCTGGTAGTCGTCCCGGTTCAGGTCGGTCTGCAGGACGACGTTGACGCCGTCCCAGTTGCCCCAGGGCTCGCTGGCGCCGAAGCTGGTGCCCTTGGAGTCCTTCTCGTAGGCGACCTTCGTGGACGCGCGGCGCAGCCACAGGTCGGCCATCTGGTCACCGCTGAGGTTCGCGTCCTCGACCCGCGGGTACGCGGCGCCGACGTACGAGGTGACCTTCGAGAAGACGCTGTAGGCGCCCTTCTCCACGCAGTCCGTCACACCCCACGAGACGACGCCGACGACCTTGCCCGCGACCACGAGGGGTCCGCCGGAGTCGCCGTTGCAGGTCGTGGTGGTGCCGGTGTCGCTGCCGGTGGCGGGCTTGCCCGCGCAGACCATGTGGCCCTTGACGAAGTCGCTGCCGTACGCGCCCGTGCAGGTGGCGTCGGACTGGATGGGCAGCGTGGCCGTCTTCAGGGTCGCCGAGATGTCCTGGGTGGTGGAGCTGGTGCGCCCCCAGCCGTAGACCTTGGCGTTGGTGAGCGCCTTGTAGGACGTGGTGTCACCGGACGTCGTCATCCGGATCGGCGCGGCCGTGACGGGGTACGCGAGCGTCAGGACGGCGATGTCGTTGTCGAACGTCACCGAGCTGTACGACGGGTTGTTCCACTGGCGCCAGACGCCCGAGACCGTGCCGTCCGTGTTCCCGTCGGCGTCCGGAAGCGTGGTGGTGCCGGTGATGACGGCGCCGTTGGCCTTCCAGTTGAAGCCCTTGACGCAGTGCGCGGCGGTGAGGATCTTCGTCGGCGCGATGACGGCGCCGCCGCAGAAGAAGTCGACGTCGTCGCCGGTCGCGCTCGTGCCCTTGTCGTCGGCGTACCAGAGCTGGGCCATGTACGGCGCCGACGAGATGGTGGTCGTCGAACCACCGATGATCTTGGCGTCCTTGGTGCCGGCGACGGTGCCGGCGGTGAACGTCGTCTTCTTGGACGCCAGGGTGTCGTCACTGGTGGCCGCGTCCGCGACGCGCTTCTCCAGCTCGGTGCTGCTGGGCGCACTGCGACTGAGGTCGGCGGTGGGCCGCGGCAGGGCCGTGGCGGCGTTCGCGGACGACATCATCAGCGCACCGGTGACGGCGGCGGCGAGGCCGACGGCGACGACGGGAACGCCGATCCGCACACGTCGTCTGTGGCGGCCCTCACCGGACAGGGATATACCCACTCAAGTCCCCCCTAGGGATCGTTAGTTCGGGCACACCACGAGAATCGGCCCGAAGAGCGCGATCGTACACCTGTCGCATACACCATAAAGGGCCACCCCCTTAACAGGGGATGGCCCTTTACGAACTGCTGGAACCGCGCCGACTGCTTATCGACCGTCAGTCGTTGTTGTTGCCCGGCGTCGTCTTCTGGATCTGGAGCAGGAACTCGGCGTTCGACTTCGTCTGCTTCATTTTGTCGAGAAGCAGCTCGATCGCCTGCTGCTGGTCGAGCGCGTGCAGCACCCGGCGCAGCTTCCAGGTGACGGCGAGCTCGTCGCTGCCGAGCAGGATCTCTTCCTTACGGGTACCGGACGCGTCGACGTCCACCGCCGGGAAGATGCGCTTGTCGGCGAGCTTCCGGTCGAGCTTGAGCTCGGCGTTGCCGGTGCCCTTGAACTCCTCGAAGATGACCTCGTCCATGCGGGACCCGGTGTCCACCAGCGCGGTGGCGAGGATGGTCAGCGAGCCGCCGTCCTCGATGTTGCGGGCCGCACCGAAGAAGCGCTTCGGCGGGTACAGGGCGGTCGAGTCGACACCACCGGACAGGATGCGGCCGGAGGCCGGGGCGGCGAGGTTGTACGCACGGCCCAGACGCGTGATCGAGTCCAGGAGTACGACGACGTCGTGGCCCAGTTCCACCAGTCGCTTGGCGCGCTCGATGGCCAGCTCGGCGACCGTGGTGTGGTCCTCGGCCGGGCGGTCGAAGGTCGAGGAGATGACCTCGCCCTTCACCGACCGCTGCATGTCGGTGACCTCTTCCGGACGCTCGTCGACCAGGACGACCATCAGGTGGCACTCGGGGTTGTTGGTGGTGATCGCGTTGGCGATCGCCTGCATGATCATGGTCTTGCCGGTCTTCGGCGGGGCCACGATCAGACCGCGCTGGCCCTTACCGATCGGCGCGACGAGGTCGATGATGCGGGTGGTGAGGATGCCCGGGTCGGTCTCCAGACGGAGGCGGTCCTGCGGGTAGAGCGGGGTCAGCTTGTTGAACTCCGGCCGCCCGCGCCCGGATTCGGCCGCCATGCCGTTGGCCGAGTCGAGGCGTACCAGCGCGTTGAACTTCTCGCGGCGCTCGCCGTCCTTGGGCTGACGCACGGCACCGGTGACGTGGTCACCCTTGCGCAGGCCGTTCTTGCGGACCTGGGCGAGGGAGACGTACACGTCGTTGGGACCCGGCAGGTAGCCCGACGTGCGGATGAACGCGTAGTTGTCGAGGATGTCCAGGATGCCCGCGACGGGGATCAGGACGTCGTCGTCGGCGACCTGTGGCTCGTTCGGGCCGAACTCCTCGCGCCCGCGGCGTCCACGACGGTCGCGGTAGCGCCCGCGGCGTCCACGGCGTCCGCCGTCGAAGTCGTCGTCGTCCTGCGGCCCGTTGTCGCGGGGCCCGTTGTCACGCGGCTGGCTGTCCCGCTGGTCGCGCTGCTGCCGGTCCTGCCGCTCCTGGCGGTCCGGACGGCCGCCGGCCTGCTGCTGGCCCTGCTGGGCGGCGCGCTGCTGGGTACCGGCCTGCTGCTCGTCGCCCTTGGCGCCACGGCGGTCGCGGTCCCGGCCGCGGTCACCGCGGTCGCTACGGTCCCGGCGGTCACGACGGCCCTGACGGCCGTCGCCGTCACCGGTGTCGGCCTGCGCGGCCGGAGTCTCGGCCTTCGACTCGCTCTTCGCCTCGGCGACGACCGTCTCGGGGCTGCCGGCCTCGGAGGTGGCGCGGCGCCGGCGGCGCTCGGCCGGGGCGTCGTCTCCCCCACGCTCGGTTTCGCTCGCGCGGGAGGGGCCCCCAGCCGGCTGACCGGGGATCTCGATCTGCTGCTGGGCCACGGCCTTCTCGGCGGGCGCCTCGGCGACCTGTACGGCCGCCTTCTTCTCGGCGGCGGGCGCGGTGTCCTCACCCGTGCGGGCCTTGGAGGTGGCGCGGCGCCTGGGCTTGGTCTCGGCGACGTCCCCGGCGGGGGCGGCTGCGGCCTTGGGGGTCCCGCCCCCGGCCTGCGCCTCCTTGATGACCTCGATCAGCTGGCTCTTGCGCATCCGCGCGGTGCCCTTGATCCCGAGGCCGGATGCGACCTGCTGCAGTTCGGCCAGCACCATGCCGTCGAGGCCGGTACCGCGGCGCCGCCGGGAGCCGGCACCCGTGGCAGGCGCGGAGGCGTCCGTGGAGGGCGCCGCAGCGGTCTCCTCGACACGTGCGCCCATCAGATCGGTGGTGTCGCTCACGAAGGGTCCTTCCCTGGAGCGGACGTCGGCCTGTCTGGCACGGCGACCGGTTTTGCTGTCCGGCTGCGGTCCTTCATGAGTGGACCGTGCCGGGGCGGTGGTCCGCCGAAGCGGCGGAAGAGGTTTCTGGTGATGGCGCTTCCCAAAGCCAATGACACTGAGTGTCCGTGTCAGGCGGCTTGGTCACACCGGTTCCGGAGCGTGCCCTGAATGCCGCTCAGCGCCTGCACACGACGAATCGAACGCCGCATGAAACACAGAGTGGCTTGGGGGGCTCCCGGAAGAATGTCTGTCCCGGACGGGGACACAAAGCACCTCGCCATGGTGGGGTCGGGTGCAGACTTGAGGTTAACACTACCGGATCCAACAAACATTCCCCCTCTCCAAATCCGGCAACCGTATGTAGTTGAAAGTCACAGCGCCGAATGTCACAGCGTTAAATGTCGCGGCCTCGATCGCCGCGGCGTCTAATGCCGCAAGTCCCCTGGTGCGCGCCCCGTTGATGTCGTCGCCCTAGCTCTCTCCGGGGGCCGCGAGCGGCAGAACGCTCGCGCCCCGGGCGTCGAGGCCCAGCCGGTTCGCGGCCCAGCCCTCGCCCGCCAGCCGGGAGACCTTGTCGGCGGTCGCCTCGTCGGCCAGGGCCAGGACCGTGGGTCCGGCGCCGGAGATCACCGCGGGGATGCCGTCGGCCCGCAGCCGCTCCACCAGCGCCGTGCTCTCCGGCATGGCGGGGGCGCGGTAGTCCTGGTGCAGCCGGTCCTCGGTGGCCGGCAGCAGCAGCTCGGGACGCCTGGTCAGAGCCTCGACGAGCAGGGCGGCGCGCCCCGCGTTGGTCGCGGCGTCGACGTGCGGGACGGTGCGGGGCAGAAGGCCGCGCGCGGTCTCCGTGAGCACCGCCTTCCCGGGGACGAACACCACCGGGACGACGGAGCCGGCGGGCTCCATCCTGATCGCCCGGGCGGCGCCGGCCTCCATCCAGGAGAGCGTGAACCCGCCGAGGAGACAGGCGGCGACGTTGTCCGGGTGTCCCTCGATCTCGGTGGCCAGTTCGAGCAGCGCCTCGTCGTCGAGCCGGCTGTCGCCGCCTATGGTGACGGCCCGCGCGGCGACGATGCCGGCGCAGATGGCGGCCGAGGAGGAGCCGAGTCCCCGTCCGTGCGGGATCCGGTTGGCGCACACGATCTCCAGGCCCCGGGGCTGTCCGCCCAGCAGGTCGAAGGCGGTGCGCAGGGACCGTACGAGCAGGTGGTTCTCGTCGCGCGGGAGGGTCTCGCTGCCCTCACCGGCGATGTCGATGTGCAGCCCGGAGTCGGCCACCCGGACGACCACGTCGTCGTACAGCGCCAGCGACAGGCCGAGGGCGTCGAAGCCCGGACCGAGATTGGCGCTGGTGGCGGGGACGCGCACCCGGACGGCGGCGGCACGGAACGCTGGACCGGCCATCGCTCGATGACTCTCCTTGAGCTGCGATTTCGTCGAAGACGTTCGATACGGCACTGGGGAACTGCGGGAAACGGCTACTGGAAGAACGGCTGAAGACCTACGGGGAGACCCTCGGGCCGCTGGGGCAACGCGGCGCCGCGCCGTACGCGGGGGCATATGCGGCGGGCGGGTTCACCCCAGCTTATCGAAGGAAGGTTCTGTGGCGACATAGGGCGCACAGGAGGCGCACGATGCGTGTCGTAAGCCCCCTGTGCACCCGCCGTGGGGAGTACCCCACTTCCGGCGTTTCAGTACCCGGTCTACGCGAGTCCGAGTCGCTCGGCGGCGGTCGCGGCGTCCACCGGGACGACGACCGGCTTCGGTGCGCCCTCGGTGGCCCAGCCCGGGTCCTTCAGGCCGTTGCCGGTGACCGTGCAGACGATGGTCTGGCCCGGGTCGACCTTGCCCTGCTCGGCCGCCTTCAGCAGACCGGCGACGGACGCGGCGGACGCCGGCTCGACGAAAACGCCCTCCTGTGCGGCCAACAGCCGGTAGGCGCGCAGGATCTCACGGTCCGTCACCTCGTCGATGAAACCGCCGGACTCGTCGCGCGCGGCCAGCGCCTGCTTCCAGGAGGCCGGGTTGCCGATACGGATGGCGGTGGCGAGCGTCGAGGGGTCCTTGACGATCTCGCCGCGCACGATCGGGGCACTGCCGGCGGCCTGGAACCCCCACATGCGCGGGGTGCGCCGGGCGATGCCGTCGGCGGCGTACTCGGTGTAGCCCTTCCAGTACGCGGTGATGTTGCCCGCGTTGCCGACCGGCAGGACGTGGATGTCGGGCGCGTCGCCGAGCATGTCGACGATCTCGAAGGCGGCCGTCTTCTGCCCCTCGATACGCACCGGGTTGACCGAATTCACCAGCGCCACGGGGTAGTTGTCGCTCAGCGAGCGGGCGAGGGTGAGGCAGTCGTCGAAGTTGCCGTCGACCTGGAGGATCTTGGCGCCGTGGACGAGGGCCTGTCCCATCTTGCCGAGGGCGATCTTGCCCTGCGGCACGAGAACGGCCGAGACCATGCCCGCGCGCACGGCGTAGGCGGCGGCGGAGGCAGACGTGTTGCCCGTGGAGGCACAGATGACCGCCTTCGCACCCTCCTCCTTGGCCCGGGTGATGGCCATGGTCATACCGCGGTCCTTGAAGGACCCCGTCGGGTTGGCGCCCTCCACCTTGAGGTGGACCTCGCAGCCCGTGCGCTCGGAGAGCACCTGCGCGGGGACGAGGGGCGTGCCGCCCTCGCGAAGCGTCACGACCGGAGTGCTGGCGGAGACGGGCAGCCGGTCCCGGTACTCCTCGATGATTCCGCGCCACTGGTGGGTCATTGCTGGTTACTCTCCTTCAACCCGCATGATGCTTGCGACACCCCGCACGGTGTCGAGCTTGCGCAACGCCTCGACGGTTCCGCCCAGGGCGGCGTCGGACGCACGATGGGTGACGACGACAAGGGAGGCCTCGCCGTCCTTGCCCGTCTGCCGAACCGTATCGATGGAAACACCGTGCTCTGCGAACACGGTGGCCACCTGGGCGAGAACACCCGGTTTGTCGGCGACGTCGAGGCTGATGTGATAGCGGGTGACCACGTCGCCCATGCCCGAGACGGGCAGTGCGGCATACGCCGACTCGCCGGGACCGGTGGTCCCGCTGAGCCGGTTGCGGCACACGGCGACGAGGTCACCGAGCACGGCGGAGGCCGTCGGCGCACCGCCGGCTCCGGGCCCGTAGAACATCAGCTGACCGGAGGCGTCGGACTCGACGAACACGGCGTTGTAGGCGCCGCGCACGGAGGCGAGCGGATGCGTCAGCGGGATCATGGCCGGGTGCACGCGCGCGGTGACGGACTGGCCGTCCCCGGCCCGCTCGCAGATGGCGAGCAGTTTGATGGTGCAGCCCATGTTCCTGGCGGAGGCGAAGTCGGAGGCGGTGACCTCGGTCATGCCCTCGCGGTAGACGTCGTCGAGGCGCACACGCGTGTGGAAGGCGATTCCGGCGAGGATGGCGGCCTTGGCGGCCGCGTCGAACGCCTCGACGTCGGCGGTGGGGTCGGCTTCCGCGTATCCCAGGGCGGTGGCCTCGTCGAGGGCCTCCTGATAGCCGGCCCCGGTCGAGTCCATCTTGTCGAGGATGAAGTTGGTGGTGCCGTTGACGATCCCGAGGACCCGGTTCACCTTGTCGCCGGCGAGGGACTCGCGCAGCGGGCGGATGAGGGGGATGGCACCGGCGACGGCGGCCTCGTAGTAGAGGTCCGTGTCGTGCTCCTCGGCGGCGGCGTGGAGGGCGGCGCCGTCCTGGGCGAGGAGTGCCTTGTTGGCGGAGACGACGGACGCGCCGTGCTCGAAGGCGGCGGTGATGAGGGAGCGCGCGGGTTCGATACCGCCGATGACCTCGACGACCACGTCGATGTCGCCGCGTTTGACCAGGGCGGTCGCGTCGGTGGTGACGAGGGCGGGGTCGATGCCTTCACGGACCTTGGAGGGCCGCCGTACGGCGACGCCCGCGAGCTCGACGGGAGCGCCGATCCTGGCGGCGAGATCGTCGGCGTGCGTCGTCATGATGCGCGCCACCTCTGAGCCGACGACCCCACAGCCCAGCAGCGCCACCTTCAGCGGACGCGTACGCATCATCCGACCTCGTTTCCTCATACCGTCTACGGTTCATAAGTCTCACTCACCGGACTGCAGTTTCTATCCATCGTCCGGATCGTGAGATGTCTATTTCGTTTTCCGGGCGGCGGAAGACAGGAGATCTTCCGCCCCCTTCGGAGATTCTGCCGTCATCCCACGTCGAGCCGGAGCAGGTCCTCCTCGGTCTCCCGCCGGACGATCACCCGGGCCTCCCCCTCGCGCACGGCGACGACGGGCGGGCGCAGGGCGTGGTTGTAGTTGCTGGCCATGGACCGGCAGTACGCGCCGGTCGCCGGCACCGCGATCAGGTCGCCCGGTGCCAGGTCGGCGGGCAGGAAGGCGTCCTTGACGACGATGTCCCCGCTCTCGCAGTGCTTGCCGACGACCCGCACCAGCATGGGCGCGGCCTCGGAGGTCCGGGAGACGAGCGCGACACTGTATTCGGCGTCGTACAACGCGGTCCGGATGTTGTCCGACATCCCGCCGTCGACGGAGACATACGTACGCAGCCCGTCGAGGGGCTTGATGGTGCCGACCTCGTAGAGGGTGAAGGCGGTGGGCCCGACGATGGCGCGCCCGGGCTCGACGGAGATACGAGGAGTACGCAGCCGAGCGCCCTCACACTCCCGGCTGACGATCTCGTGGAGCGCCTTGGCGATCTCGTGCGGCTCGCGCGGGTCGTCGGCGCTGGTGTAGGCGATACCGAGCCCGCCTCCGAGGTCGATCTCGGGCAGTTCGACGCCGTGCTCGTCCCGAATGTCCTTGAGCAGCCCGACGACGCGATGGGCGGCGACCTCGAACCCGGACATGTCGAAGATCTGCGACCCGATGTGCGAATGAATGCCGATGAGCTCGAGCCCGTCCAGCTGCAACGCCCGCCGCACGGCCTCGGCGGCCTGTCCGCCGGCCAGCGGAATACCGAACTTCTGGTCCTCGTGGGCGGTGGCGATGAACTCATGAGTATGGGCTTCCACACCCACCGTGATACGGATCTGCACGCGCTGCCGCTTGCCGAGGGACTGCGCGATGTGGGCGACGCGGACGATCTCCTGGAAGGAGTCGAGCACGATCCGCCCCACACCGGCACGGATGGCGGTCTCGATCTCGTCCACGGACTTGTTGTTGCCGTGGAAGGCGATGCGGTCGGCGGGCATCCCGGCGGAGAGAGCGGTGGTGAGCTCACCCCCGGAACACACATCGAGGTTGAGTCCTTCGTCGTGCAGCCAGCGCACGACGGCCCGGGAGAGAAACGCCTTGCCGGCGTAGAAGACGTCGGCGTCGGCCCCGAAGGCGGTACGCCAGGCACGGGCGCGCTCACGGAAGTCGGCTTCGTCGACGAGGTAGGCCGGGGTGCCGAACTCCTCGGCGAGCGCCGTGACCTCGACCCCGCCGACCGTGACGACACCGTCGGGCGTACGGGTGACGGTCGACGCCCAGACCTTCGGGTCCAGGTGGTTGAGGTCGGCGGGCGGCGCGGAGGGATGTCCCTCGGGCAGCACATCGGCGTGACGGGGCCCGGCGGGGTGTGCGGAACGGCTCATGACTGCGTGCTTCCTCAGAGGTGTCAGAGGTGGTTCAAAGATATTCGGGTGCGTCGATACCGAGCAGGGACAGGCCGCCGGCCAGCACCGTCCCGGCGGCTTCGGCGAGCGCGAGCCGGGCTCGGTGGGCGGCCGAGGGTTTCTCGTCGCCGAGCGGCAGCACGGTGGGAAGGAAGGCGAGCGTGGCATCGGCAAGGGTGACGAGATGCCGGGCGAGCCGGTCCGGGGCGCGGTGGGTGGCGGCGCCGAGGAGCAGACGGGGGTGGTCGGCGAGGGCGAGGTGCAGGGGGGCGGCCGATACGTCGTCCAGGTCACCGGCGTACGCGGCGAAACCGAGGTCGGCGGCGTTCCGGCCGAGGGCGCGGGTACGGGCGTAGGCGTAACGCACCCGGAAGAGGGGGTTGCTCTCCCGCTGGACCAGATGATCGGCGCCGACCCGGACCCGGTCGTGCGGGGCGGGATGGAGAAGGGCCCAGCGGGCGGCGTCGGGGCCGAGGGGGGTGGGGTCGCGGGGGGCAGGGGGAAGGTTGCGGAGATCAAGGACCTCGACGTCTTGCCCTCCCTGGCCACCCTGTTCTCCGGTGCCGCCGCGGTGGAGCTGTACGCGGGCGCCCTGGGTGGCGACGATGCGTGCGACCGCGTCGGCGACGGCTTCGGCTCGGGGTTCGTAGGCGAGGGGCAGCCGTACCGACAGCAGCTGACCGGCGAGGGCGTCGCTGTGTCCGTAGCGCGGACCCTGGCCGAGGATCTCCCGTACGAGGGCTGCGGGGGCGGCGCTGTCCAGGCTGATGTTGAGGAATCCGGGCCCGCTGATCTCGACGCCACGCACACCGGGTGCGGCGCTGATCCGCTCGCACAGGACTTCGGCGACGTAGCGGGGGGTGCGGCCGGCGGACCGGGCCAGCTGCAGCGCGATGTTCGTGGCGTAGTCCCCGGAGCCGCCTGGCCCGGGCGCCGCGACGACGGCGCGTGCGGGGACGGCGACGGTCAGCTCTCCCGCGTCGACAGCACGACGCACCGCGCACAGCACGGTACGGGAGAGCTCGACGGGGGTCACGGGACCAGCGTATGGGAGGAGGGGGGTGGGTAGGCGACTGGGTTTGCGGTGCGTCCGGCATGTGGACGGAGGGGGAAGAGACGAGGGGGAGCAGGAGAGAGAAGGGGGTGGGACGAACGGAGGGGACGGCGAGGGGCTGCGAGTGCCGGTCTCAGCCGCCGACACCCCGGCCGGCACGCTCGGCTTCTCCGGGGGCGCCAAGGGCGTCAAGGGGTCCGAGGGGCGGCACGGCCGCAGGCCCGAGGGCGCTCTCGAGGGAGACGCCGTCCCGTCCTCGCTCGGCCAACTGCTGTACGAGGCTGATGAGTTCGGAGGGGTCGAAGGGCTTGGCGAGAAACGCGTCGACGCCGACCTCCAGCCCCGCCTCGACCTCGTACTCCGTGCAGGCACTGATGATGGCGAGGGGCAGGTCGCGGGTACGGGGATCGGCACGCAGCCGGGCGGCGGTGCTCAGACCGTCGAGCCGAGGCATCGCGACGTCGAGGGTGACGACATCGGG
>NZ_AEJB01000520.1 GCF_000331005.1 Streptomyces turgidiscabies Car8 | reverse complement strand
CTTCTCCGTAGTCGGCGCCTACTTGATCCCGCGCCACCCTTCCGGATCCACGCCACCTGGCACAGAGGCCCCCTCCTCGTACGGCTGACGCACGAAGACGAACGACCCGAGGTCCAGGTGGTCCACCGCCCCGTTCGGCCGTCGTACAGCCCGCAGAAGCTCGCCGGCGAAGTACCCGTCGAGTCCCGTCCAGGTGCCGTCACCGTTCGCCCTGAACCGCGAGCGGCGGCCGTTGCCGGCCAGAGGCCCCAGCGAGACACCCCCGTCGAGCGACAGCCGCAGGGCGTACGGGGCGGTCCCCCAGTACCACTGGCCCGTCAACTCCAGCACGGCCTCGTCGACTTCGGGCAACGGGCGCCATGGGCCGGGAATCCGCGGCTCGGCCTCCGCGACGATCTTCACAAGGTCGCCGGCGACCAAGGAAACCGGCGGGCCAGAGGTGCAGTTGGCGAGGACGACAGCAGCGAGGTCGTCCGCCACGTCGATCGTGAGGCTCGCCAGGAAGCCGGGAAGCGAGCCCCCGTGCCCCACCAGCAGCCGGCCTTCCCTGTACTGGATCTGCATACCGAGGCCGTACGCCGACCCCGCGGCCACATCCTCCGGCTCGGCGGGAGCAGCAGGCGTACGCATCTCCGCGACGGATGCGGCACTCAACACCTGGTCGTCCCCCTTGGCCAGGAAGACGGCGAAGCGGGCCAAGTCTCCTGCCGTGGACCAGAGCTGCCCGGCCGGTGCCATCCGTCCGAGGTCCTCCGTAGGCTCCGGCAGCAGCGCGTCGGCCCAAGGGTGCACCGCCCAGCCACCCGCGTGCGGTGCCCGCGGCTGCCCGCTGGTCCGTTCCAGCCTCAGCGGGTCGAGCACCTCCCGCCGCAGCACGTCCTCCCAAGGAGCACCGCGCAACTCCTCGACCAGCGCACCCAGAAGGCTGTAGCCCGGGTTCGAGTAGTGGTGACGGCGGCCCACGGGATGCAGCAACGGCCGCTCCCCGAGGACATCGGCCAGATCGGGGCGCAGTGATCCGGGTGTCCGCTCCCACCAGGGCGCGGGGGACTCTGCCGCCAAACCACCGGTGTGCGCGAGCAGTTCGGCGATGGTGGCCTCCCCCGCACCGGTGCCCGGCAGGTGCTTCTCCAGCGGGTCGACGAGATCGAGAAGCCCCTCGTCCCGCAGCCGCATCACCAGTACGGCGGTGAAGGTCTTGGTGATCGAACCGATCCGGTACTGCACGTTCGCATCGGGGGCGTGCCCGTCCACCGAAGTACGTGCACCCGTCCACACTGTCTCGCCGCCCCGCACCACCGCCGCGACCAACGACGGCGCCCGCCCGTCACTCTGGGCGACAGCGATCCGATGGAGCAATGCCCGTCGCGTGCCGGGAAGGAGCTCGTCCTGAGGTGTTGTCATAAGGCAAGTTCAGCGGGAGAGCCGCGCCGCGTCGAGCGCATTTCCCTCTCGCCACGGGCACCGGCTCACGTCTGGGCCATGTCCACGAACCGGGAGTAGTGCCCCTGGAAGGCGACTGTGATCGTCGCCGTCGGGCCGTTTCGGTGCTTGCCGACGATGATGTCCGCCTCGCCCGCGCGCGGTGACTCCTTCTCGTACGCGTCCTCGCGGTGGAGCAGGATCACCATGTCCGCGTCCTGCTCGATCGAGCCGGACTCACGCAGGTCGGAGACCATGGGCTTCTTGTCCGTCCGCTGCTCAGGACCACGGTTCAGCTGCGACAGCGCGATCACCGGCAGTTCCAGCTCCTTGGCCAGGAGCTTCAGGTTTCGCGACATGTCCGAGACCTCCTGCTGGCGGCTCTCGGAGCGCTTGCCGCCGGACTGCATCAGCTGGAGGTAGTCGATGATCACGAGTTTGAGGTCCGCGCGCTGCTTGAGACGCCGGCACTTGGCACGGATCTCCATCATCGACAGGTTCGGGGAGTCGTCGATGTACAGGGGCGCGGCCGAGACGTCCGGCATCCGGCGGGCGAGCCTGGTCCAGTCCTCGTCGGTCATCGTGCCGGAGCGCATGTGGTGAAGGGCCACCCGTGCCTCGGCGGACAGCAGACGCATGGCGATCTCGTTGCGGCCCATTTCGAGGGAGAAGATCACGCTGGGCATGTTGTGCTTGATCGAGCAGGCACGGGCGAAGTCCAGTGCCAGCGTCGACTTACCCATGGCGGGACGGGCCGCGATGATGATCATCTGACCGGGGTGCAGACCGTTGGTGAGCTGGTCCAGGTCGGTGAACCCGGTCGGCACACCGGTCATCTCCCCCGAGCGTGAGCCGATCGCCTCGATCTCGTCGAGCGCGCCTTCCATGATGTCGCCGAGGGGCAGATAGTCCTCGGTGGTGCGCTGCTCGGTGACCGCGTAGATCTCGGCCTGGGCGCTGTTGACGATCTCGTCGACGTCCCCGTCCGCCGCGTATCCCATCTGGGTGATGCGGGTTCCGGCCTCGACCAGGCGCCGCAGGACCGCGCGCTCGTGCACGATCTCCGCGTAGTACTCGGCGTTCGCCGCCGTCGGCACCGTCTGCACCAGTGCGTGCAGATAGGGAGCGCCGCCGACCTTGGTGATCTCGCCCCGTCTGGTGAGCTCGGCCGCGATCGTGATCGGGTCGGCAGGCTCGCCCTTCGCGTAGAGATCGAGGATGGCCCCGTAGATGATCTCGTGCGCGGGCCGGTAGAAGTCGTGGCCCTTGAGTACCTCGACGACGTCGGCGATCGCGTCCTTCGACAGCAGCATGCCGCCGAGCACCGACTGTTCGGCGTCGAGGTCCTGCGGCGGTACCCGCTCGAAAGACGTGCCCTCGCTTTCCCAGGCGCCGTTCTCACGACCGCGGTCGTGCTGCTCGTCACGCCCCCGGCCCCCTTCACGGCGTTGACGGGAGGGGGGCAGACGATCACTGGGGCCGCTGTCGGCCCACGGATCGTCCAAGGGCTCGGAAATACTCACCGAGCCACCTCCTCCCATCCGCAGAGCGGACCTCGCCGTGCCCTCTGTTCTACGGCACGGCACTGACAAATAAGAGGCCCAACTCCGGTTCCGGCGCGTCGGTTTTGTGACGTTTCCGAGGCTGGAAGGCGGGGCGGGCTCCGGACCACCGTAGGCCCGTCGGCACCGTCAGCCAATCTGGTTATCCACAGGCCATGTGGACGACGGGCCTGATGCTGTGGAGAACTCCGCAAAACCTGTGCACGACCCGGTGGACAGCCCTGTGAACAAGCTTTCGCGGTCTTCGACACACCGTCGCTGACCTGCACGTTTTCCGTCCACCGGCTGTGCAGGAGAAAAACTTTCGCCATCGGGCCAAGATCTCCACGAGCGGCACACCTCAACACACGCCTCAAGCGGAGAGGTAATGGTCCCAACCGCATTGCATCACTTACCTGTGGAAGACTAGATTGGTGGTCATGACACAGGCTCCCGCTGCCCCGAGGGCGACCCGGCGCCGGCACGACCGAGAGATCGTCGCGCTGGCCGTCCCTGCCTTCGGCGCACTCATCGCCGAGCCCCTCTTCGTCATCGCCGACAGCGCGATCATCGGCCACCTCGGCACCGCTCAACTGGCCGGGCTCGGCATCGCCTCGGCGCTTCTCACCACAGCCGTGAGCGTCTTCGTCTTCCTCGCGTACGCCACCACGGCCTCCGTCGCCCGCCGTGTCGGCTCCGGTGATCTCCAGGCCGCCATCCGCCAGGGTGTGGACGGCATCTGGCTCGCCCTGTTGCTCGGCGTCGCGGTCATCGCCGTCGTCCTGCCCACGTCGTCCGCGCTCGTGGATCTCTTCGGCGCCTCGAAGACCGCCGCCCCGTACGCGGACACCTATCTGCGGATCTCGGCGCTCGGAATCCCCGCCATGCTCGTCGTCCTCGCCTCCAGCGGGATCCTGCGTGGTCTCCAGGACACGAAAACCCCGCTGTACGTCGCCATCGCGGGCTTCGTCGCCAACGCCGCGCTGAACGCGGGGCTGGTCTACGGCGCGGACCTCGGCATCGCGGGCTCCGCCTGGGGCACCGTCATCGCCCAATGGGGAATGGCGGCGGCGTATCTCACGGTCGTCGTCCGCGGTGCGCGCCGGCACGGCGCCTCGCTGCGCCCCGACGCTTCAGGGATCCGGGCCTCCGCCCAGGCCGGCGCGCCACTTCTCGTGCGCACCCTGTCCCTGCGGGCGATCCTGCTGATCGCTACGGCCGTCGCCGCACGGCTCGGGGACGCGGACGTCGCCGCGCACCAGATCATCCTGTCCCTGTGGACCCTGCTCGCTTTCGCTCTCGACGCGATCGCCATCGCCGGGCAGGCCATCATCGGGCGCTGCCTCGGCGCGAACGACACCCAAGGCGCGCGCGACGCCTGCCGCCGCATGGTCGAGTGGGGCATCGCGACCGGAGTCGTGCTCGGTCTGCTGGTGATCGTCAGCCGTCCCCTGTTCCTGCCCCTGTTCACCAGCGACTCCGTGGTCAAGGACACCGCCTTGCCGGCTCTGCTGGTGGTCGCGCTGTCGCAACCGATCTACGGGATCGTCTACGTGCTCGACGGCGTACTGATGGGTGCGGGCGACGGCCCGTACCTGGCCGGAGCGATGCTGATCACGCTGGCCGCCTTCGTACCCGTAGCCCTGCTCGTACCGACTCTCGGCGGCGGCCTCACCGCCCTGTGGGGAGCGATGACGCTCATGATGACCGTCCGTATGGCGACTCTGTGGCTGCGATCCCGTTCGGGCCGCTGGATGGTCACGGGCGCCACCCGCTGAGCTGAAGCAGAACGAGCGCCGAGTGCACCGCTACCAGCCCCTCCGCCGACGCCCCCTGTTTCACGTGAAACATCGACCGCATTCCTACCGTTTCACGTGAAACATCTGCGTGCCCTGTCAGCGACGAACCCGCTCACGCAGTAGGGCCGCACCCCGGAGGATGCGGCCCTACAACTACTTCAACGTGCACAGCACTCAGGCTGCGACGACCTCGATGTTGACCTTGGCGGCAACCTCGGGGTGCAGACGCACCGACGTCTCGTGGGCGCCGAGGGTCTTGATCGGCGAGCCCAGCTCGATGCGGCGCTTGTCGACCTCGGGGCCACCGGAAGCCTTGATCGCCGTGGCGATGTCGGCCGGGGTGACGGAACCGAAGAGACGACCGGCGTCGCCGGAGCGAACGGCCAGACGGACCTTGACGCCTTCGAGGCGGGCCTTGATGTCGTTGGCCTGCTCGATGGTCTGGATCTCGTGGATCTTGCGAGCGCGACGAATCTGCTCGACGTCCTTCTCGCCGCCCTTGGTCCAGCGGATCGCGAAGTTCCGCGGGATCAGGTAGTTGCGAGCGTAGCCGTCCTTGACGTCGACGACGTCGCCCGCGGCACCGAGGCCAGAGACCTCGTGGGTGAGGATGATCTTCATTAGTCGGTCACCCTTCCCTTATCGCGCGGTGGACGTGTAGGGCAGCAGCGCCATCTCACGGCTGTTCTTGACAGCCGTGGCGACGTCACGCTGGTGCTGCGTGCAGTTGCCGGTCACGCGGCGGGCACGGATCTTGCCGCGGTCGGAAATAAACTTCCGCAGCATGTTCGTGTCCTTGTAGTCCACGTACTGGACCTTGTCCTTGCAGAAAGCGCAGACCTTTTTCTTAGGCTTGCGCACAGGCGGCTTCGCCATGGTGTTTCTCCTGTGTGATCAAGAAGTGTGGGTACGGCCCACCCTTCGGCCCGAAGGCCTAGAAGGGGGGCTCGTCCGAGTAGCCGCCGCCGCTGTTGCCGCTGCCGCCGCCGGAGTTTCCACCCCAGCCGCCACCGCCGCCGCCCTGGTTGCCACCGGCAGGAGCGCCGGTCGCCCAGGGGTCGTCGGCCGGAGCGCCGCCGCCCTGCGGAGCGCCGCCGGAGTTTCCACCCCAGCCACCGCCCTGCTGGCCGCCGCCACCACCGCCGCCGCCGCTGTAACCGCCCTGGCCACCTCGGCCTGCGGCCTTGGTGACCTTGGCGGTGGCGCTGCGCAGGCTGGCGCCGACCTCATCGACGTCCAGCTCGTAGACCGTGCGCTTCTCGCCCTGCGTGGTCTCGTAGGACCGCTGCTTCAGCCGGCCCTGCACGATGACGCGCATGCCTCGCTGGAGCGACTCGGCCACGTTCTCCGCCGCCTGACGCCAGACCGAGCAGGTCAGGAACAGGCTCTCGCCGTCCTTCCACTCGTTGGTCTGACGGTCGAAAGTGCGGGGCGTCGACGCGACACGGAACTTCGCGACCGCCGCACCGGAGGGGGTGAAGCGCAGCTCGGGGTCGTCGACAAGATTGCCGACGACCGTGATGACGGTCTCGCCTGCCATAGGGGAACCTCTCGGCGGGTTTGCTGCTGGCTGCTTTTGGTGCTGCTACTCGAAATCCCGAGATCGACCGAGCGGGAGGCTCAGTGGGTCTCGGGGCGGAGGACCTTGGTCCGGAGGACCGACTCGTTCAGGTTCATCTGGCGGTCGAGCTCCTTGACGATCGCGGGCTCAGCCTGCAGATCGATGACCGAGTAGATGCCCTCGGGCTTCTTCTTGATCTCGTACGAGAGACGACGACGGCCCCAGGTGTCGACCTTCTCGACCTTTCCGTTGCCCTCACGGACGACGGAGAGGAAGTTCTCGATCAGAGGGGCGACAGCGCGCTCCTCCAGCTCGGGGTCGAGGATGACCATCACTTCGTAGTGACGCATGTGGAACCCACCTCCTTTGGACTCAGCGGCCACGGTCGTTCCGTGGCAGGAGGGTTGTTATGCGTACGCAACGGTATCGGCGACCACTGACAGTCGGAGGTCCTCGGAAGGATTCTCACGACGCCCTGGGCAGACACCGGTGCAGACGCTACAGACTACCCGTACTGCGCTTCCGGTTGAAATCAGGCCCCGGTGACCCGCAATCTGTACACATCGGGTGTGTATGGCGCTACAGTGCGCCGCCTTCCGCAGGAGGTGCCACATGGCACAGGCATTGCGACCCAACACCGCCGGATCCCTCTTCGCCACCGACGGCAAACCCCATCCCCTCCAGGACAGCCTGCTCGCTGTGACCCTGGTGCTCGGGTTGACGGCCTTCGTCACGGCGATGTTCCACAGCCTGCATCTGCTCAGCTCCTGGACCGGCCTGGTGGGGATCCTCACCGGCGCGTACGGACAGTTCGTCTCGGAGACGACCCGCGAACGCTTCGGACTGATCCTGGGGCTCGGTGCGGCAGCGGTCGGCTTCTTCCTCGGTATGGCGCACGGCGGTCTCTTCGGCGGCGTGATCGGCTGACGCGGACCACCCCCTGGTG
>NZ_AEJB01000519.1 GCF_000331005.1 Streptomyces turgidiscabies Car8 | reverse complement strand
GGGAAATATCGGGATCTGGGTGCCGTTGAGGTGGGGGTGGCAACCACTCCAGCCCCGTCTGCTTGGCTGGAAGTAGCCGTAACTTTTCCGTGTCACTCGCTGTGTTCGCCGCCCGTCCGCCATTGAGGACGGGCGGTTTTTTTGGTGTGCCCGGCCGTTCTGGGTCGTCTCGGCCGCCCCGTTCCCACCTTGAGTGGAATAGACTCAACTTTACGTACGCTTGCTGTGTCAGTCACCATCTGGAAGGGAGACAGCGACCGTGGACGCCGAGCTGACCAACAGGAGCCGGGACGCGATCAACGCGGCCACCAGCAGGGCCGTGTCCGGGGGGCACCCGGACCTGACCCCCGCGCACCTGCTGCTGGCGCTGCTGAGCGGCGAGGACAACGAGAACGTGACCGACCTGCTGGTGGCGGCCGACGCCGACCAGGCGGCCGTACGCTCGGGTGCCGAGCGTGTCCTCGCGAGCCTGCCCAGCGTGACCGGGTCGACCGTCGCGCCCCCGCAGCCGAACAGGGAACTTCTTTCGGTCATCGCCGATGCGGCCGAACGGGCGAAGGAGCTCGGCGACGAGTACCTCTCCACCGAGCATCTCCTCATCGGCATCGCCGCGAAGGGCGGCCCCGCCGGGGACGTACTCTCCGAGCAGGGCGCCGGTGCGAAAAAGCTGCTGGACGCGTTCCAGAAGAGCAGGGGAGGGCGTCGCGTGACCACAGCCGACCCCGAGGGTCAGTACAAGGCCCTGGAGAAGTTCGGTACGGACTTCACGGCCGCCGCCCGGGAGGGCAAGCTCGACCCGGTCATCGGCCGTGACCAGGAGATCCGCCGGGTCGTGCAGGTGCTGTCGCGCCGTACGAAGAACAACCCGGTCCTCATCGGTGAGCCCGGCGTCGGCAAGACGGCCGTCGTCGAGGGCCTCGCCCAGCGCATCGTGAAGGGTGACGTACCGGAGTCCCTGAAGAACAAGCGCCTCGTCTCCCTGGACCTCGGCGCGATGGTCGCCGGGGCGAAGTACCGGGGTGAGTTCGAGGAGCGCCTGAAGACGGTGTTGGCGGAGATCAAGAACTCCGACGGCCAGATCATCACCTTCATCGACGAACTCCACACGGTCGTCGGAGCGGGCGCCGGCGGCGACTCCGCGATGGACGCCGGCAACATGCTGAAGCCGATGCTGGCCCGCGGTGAGCTGCGCATGGTCGGCGCGACGACCCTCGACGAGTACCGCGAGCGCATCGAGAAGGACCCGGCGCTGGAGCGCCGCTTCCAGCAGGTCCTGGTCGCGGAGCCGAGCGTCGAGGACACCATCGCGATCCTGCGCGGCCTCAAGGGCCGGTACGAGGCCCACCACAAGGTCGTCATCGCCGACAGCGCGCTGGTCGCGGCGGCGACACTCTCCGACCGCTACATCACCTCCCGTTTCCTCCCCGACAAGGCGATCGACCTGGTCGACGAGGCGGCGTCGAGGCTCCGGATGGAGATCGACAGCTCCCCCCTCGAAATCGACGAACTGCAGCGTGCCGTCGACCGGTTGAAGATGGAGGAACTCGCGCTGGAGAGGGAGACCGACCCGGCCTCGCGCGAGCGCCTGGAGCGGCTGCGCCGTGATCTCGCCGACAAGGAGGAGGAGTTGCGCGGCCTGACGGCCCGTTGGGAGAAGGAGAAGCAGTCCCTCAACCGGGTCGGCGAGCTGAAGGAGAAGCTCGACGAACTGCGCGGCCAGGCCGAACGGGCCCAGCGCGACGGCGACTTCGACTCCGCCTCCAAGCTCCTCTACGGCGAGATCCCCACCCTGGAAAGGGACTTGGAGGAAGCCTCCGAAGCCGAGGAGGAGGCCTCCAGGGACACCATGGTCAAGGAGGAGGTCGGCCCCGACGACATCGCGGACGTGGTCGGCGCCTGGACCGGCATTCCGGCCGGCCGTCTCCTGGAGGGCGAGACCCAGAAACTCCTGCGTATGGAGGAGGAGTTGGGCCGCCGGCTCATCGGCCAGTCGGAGGCCGTCCAGGCCGTCTCGGACGCCGTACGGCGGACCAGGGCCGGTATCGCGGACCCCGACCGTCCGACCGGCTCCTTCCTCTTCCTGGGCCCGACGGGTGTCGGCAAGACGGAGCTGGCGAAGGCGCTGGCCGACTTCCTCTTCGACGACGAGCGGGCCATGGTCCGCATCGACATGTCGGAGTACGGCGAGAAGCACAGCGTCGCCCGCCTCGTCGGAGCCCCGCCCGGCTACGTCGGCTACGAGGAGGGCGGCCAGCTCACCGAAGCGGTACGGCGCCGCCCGTACAGCGTGGTGCTCCTGGACGAGGTCGAGAAGGCCCACCCGGAGGTCTTCGACGTCCTCCTCCAGGTCCTCGACGACGGCCGCCTCACGGACGGCCAGGGCCGCACCGTCGACTTCCGCAACGCGATCCTGGTCCTGACGTCGAACCTGGGCAGCCAGTTCCTGGTGGAGCCGACGACGTCGGAGGAGGAGAAGAAGCAGCAGGTGCTGGAAGTGGTGCGGGCCTCCTTCAAGCCGGAGTTCCTGAACCGTCTGGACGACATGGTCGTCTTCTCCGCCCTGAACGGACAGGAACTGGAGCGCATCGCGGGCCTCCAGATCGACCGCCTCGCCAAGCGCCTGGCCGACCGGCGCCTCACCCTCGACGTCACCCCGGCCGCCCTGGCCTGGCTCGCCGACGAGGGCAACGACCCGGCGTACGGCGCTCGGCCCCTCCGCCGCCTCATCCAGACGGCGATCGGCGACCGCCTCGCCAAGGAGATCCTGGCGGGCGAGGTCAAGGACGGCGACACGGTCCGCGTGGACGCGTTCGGGGAGGGTCTGATCGTGGGCCCGGCGAGCGGCAAGACGCTGTAGCCGGACTGATTTCGGACGCTCCGGGCCGACGACCCATGGCGGCTGTTGCCGGTCGGGGGCGAAGCAAGAGAGGGTGGGGTGTGTAGGTCTGGTCTCAGCGATGGCCGGACGAGCCAGACGACAGCAGGAGTGTTCACGTAATGACCATCGACCCGTCCTCGATTCCCAACTTCGGGGGCCAGCCCGAGCCGCAGTCCGGTGGACCGGCGGGCCCTGTCGTTCCGGATCAGGACCTGGTGAAGCAGCTCCTCGAGCAGATGGAGCTGAAGTACGTCATCGACGACGAGGGTGACCTCGCCGCGCCGTGGGAGCAGTTCCGTACGTACTTCATGTTCCGCGGCGAGGGTGACCAGCAGGTCTTCTCGGTGCGGACGTTCTACGACCGGCCCCACCCGATCGAGGAGAAGCCCGCGCTTCTCGAGTCGATCGACGACTGGAACCGCCGGACCCTGTGGCCGAAGGTGTACAGCCACACGCACGACGACGGCACCGTCCGCCTGATCGGCGAGGCGCAGATGCTGATCGGTACGGGCGTCAGCCTGGAGCACTTCGTGTCGTCGACCGTGAGCTGGGTGCGGGCCGCGATCGAGTTCGACAAGTGGCTCGTCGAGCAGCTCGGCCTGGAGCCGGACGCCGAGGACGCTGATGACGCGGAGAAGCCTGAGGACGACGAAGCGTAGTCATGGTCGTACGCGGCCCTGTATGCGGCCCATACGCGGCCTCGTGCGCGGACC
>NZ_AEJB01000518.1 GCF_000331005.1 Streptomyces turgidiscabies Car8 | reverse complement strand
CCCCTGGACCCCCCTTCGGCCTGGACGGCCTCGTCCTCAAACGCCGGACGGGCTGAACCTGGGAATACGTCCCTCCACACTCGCGCTGTCCCCCTCGGAGGTACGACCATGACGACACCCGAGCAGTACCGCACCGAACACGACTCCATGGGGGAGGTCCGGGTTCCGGTTCATGCCAAGTGGCGGGCGCAGACCCAGCGTGCTGTCGAGAACTTTCCTGTTTCCGGGCAACGTATCGAGCGGGCTCATATCGAGGCCCTCGCCCGGATCAAGGGTGCCGCGGCGAAGGTCAACGCCCAGCTCGGTGTGGTCGACAAGGACATCGCCGACGCCATCCAGGAGGCCGCGGACGAGGTCGCCGCGGGGCGTTGGGACGAGCACTTTCCCGTCGACGTGTTCCAGACCGGCTCCGGTACCTCGTCCAACATGAACGCCAACGAGGTCATCGCGAGCCTCGCCGGTGAGCGGCTCGGCAGGGACGTACACCCCAATGACCACGTCAACGCCTCGCAGTCGTCCAACGACGTGTTCCCCTCCTCCATCCACATCGCCGCCACCGCCGCCGTCACCCGTGAGCTGATCCCCGCCCTCGACCACCTCGCGGACGCCCTCACGCGCAAGTCCGAGGAGTTCGCCGACGTCGTGAAGTCGGGGCGTACGCATCTCATGGACGCCACGCCAGTGACACTCGGGCAGGAGTTCGGGGGGTACGCGGCGCAGGTGCGGTACGGCGTGGAGCGGCTGCGTGCCTCGCTGCCCCGGCTCGCCGAGCTGCCGCTCGGTGGCACGGCCGTCGGGACCGGGATCAACACGCCTCCCGGGTTCTCCGCCGCCGTGATCGAGGAAGTCGCCCGGGCCACCGGGTTGCCCCTCACCGAGGCCCGCGACCACTTCGAGGCACAGGGCGCACGGGACGGGATCGTCGAGACCAGTGGGCAGTTGCGGACGATCGCCGTCGGGCTGACCAAGATCGCCAACGATCTTCGGTGGATGGCCTCCGGGCCGCGTACCGGGCTCGCCGAGATCAGCCTGCCCGATCTCCAGCCGGGGTCGTCCATCATGCCCGGCAAGGTCAACCCCGTGATCCCCGAGGCCGTGCTGATGGTCTCCGCGCAGGTCATCGGCAACGACCTCACCGTCACCACCGCCGGCGCCGCCGGGAACTTCGAGCTCAACGTCATGCTTCCCGTGATCGCGAAGAACGTCCTCGAGTCCGTACGGCTGCTCGCCAACGTCTCGCGGCTGCTCGCCGATCGGACCGTCGACGGGATCGTCGCCCACCGGGAGCGGGCGCGCGAGTACGCCGAGTCGTCGCCGTCCGTGGTCACGCCGCTCAACAAGTACATCGGGTACGAGGAAGCGGCCAAGGTGGCCAAGAAGTCGCTCGCCGAGCAGAAGACGATCCGCCAAGTCGTCCTGGAAGGTGGGTACGTGGAGCGTGGTGACCTCACCGTCGAGCAGCTCGACAGCGCGCTGGATGTCCTGCGGATGACGCGCCCGTAACGTCATCCGGCCACTGGCGTGAACCGTGACACGCACTGCGGCGTCGTATGCCTGTGGCACCTAATATCTCTTCATGACAGACGACGGAGCGTTGAGACGAGTGGAAGCGGGCGGATCAGCGGCGTACTGGTCCCCCGGGAGTCAGATCCTGTGGCGATACCGTGAGAACTCCGGGGACCGCTTCCACATCGTGCGTCCCGTCACCGTCGTACGGGACGATTCCGAGCTGCTCGCGGTGTGGATGGCGCCGGGCACCGAATGCGTCAAGCCCGTGCTGGCGGACGGTACGCCCGTGCATGTGGAGCCGCTGGAGTCGCGGTACACCAAGCCCCGGACCGTGCAGCGCGACCGCTGGTTCGGCACCGGGGTGCTGAAGCTGGCGCGGCCCGCCGAGCCCTGGTCGGTGTGGCTCTTCTGGGAACCGGGCTGGCAGTTCAAGAACTGGTACGTGAACCTGGAGGAACCGCTGGCCCGTTGGGCCGGCGGGGTCGACTCCGAGGACCATTTTCTCGACATCACCGTGAATCCCGACCGGACTTGGGAGTGGCGCGACGAGGACGAGTTCGCGCAGGCCCAGCAGGCCGGACTGATGGACGCCCAACTCGCCGGAAGGGTAAGGAAAGCGGGGCGTTCCGCGGTCGAGGTCATCCAGGCGTGGGGGGCGCCGTTCGCGGATGGCTGGCAGCACTGGCGCCCGGATCCGTCGTGGGCTGTACCGTCACTGCCGGAGGACTGGGACCGTACGCCCGCGCACATGTCGTCATGAGACCCTTGATGCGCCCCCGGTACGCAACCGTAGGATCGTCCTCCGCAAGGGCGCACAACCGTAACTCCCGGAACATGCGCTGGGCCTGACCATACGTCACCGAGGGGCGGCAGGACGTGAGCGAGGGGTACGAGGGCAACACCGGTCAGGGCCGACCAGGGCTCGCCGGTGCATCAGGAACAACCTCTGACCACGCCGGTTTTCCGTTCCTGGGGCACGTATTCCGGGTATCGGGAAGTCGGCGGGACCAACTGCGTGTACAACGCGCAGCCCCGGACGGATGGATTCGACACGCGTGACGGAGCAACCCACCTCGCACGAGCGCCGTCGGCCGGGCACCGGCCGGCCGGACAACCCCGCGGATCCCCGCGGGGCGCTGCTGCGTTCCCCGGAGGCGGCGGCTCTGCCTCTGCCGAAGCAGACGACAGGGCAGAAGGGGGCCGCCGGTGGACCGGAGGCCGCCGCCTGCCCCGGAACAGGCTCCGAGAGCCCCGGGACCGTCGGCGGCGCCGGTACGACCGCGCACGACGCGGGAACATCGGGAACAGCGGGAACAGAGGCGGGAACAGGCGCGATGGCATCCAGCTCGGGTACGGGTACCGGTACGTCAGGCTCCACGGGGCCCAACCCCGCCGGTCCGCCGGCCACACCCGGGCCGGAGCACTCGCAGTCCGACCAGCCGTCCTCGACCGAACCCGACACGCACCGCCCGCGCCCGGCACCGGACAGCATCCCGGTCCAGCCGGGCGCCGAGACGGGCCACCCGGGCACGGACAACCACGCGACGGAGCATCACGCCACGGAGTCCCTCCCGAGCCCCAACGGCCCCGCCGAGGGCGCCGGCGCAGACCCGGCCGCGAGCGATCTCGCGGGCCGGGAGCGGCGTTCGGGACAGGGCAGTCCCGCCGGCACTCCCCTGCCGATGCGGCGGGACGGCGACCGGCTGCGGTTCGTCGGTGCCGCCACCCGGCGGATCGCGCGGGGCATCGACCTCGACGAGATCGTGATGGGGCTGTGCCGGGCGACCGTGCCGACGTTCTCCGACACGATCCTCGTCTATCTGCGCGATCCGCTGCCCGTCGGCGACGAGCGGCCCACCGGCCCGCTGGTGCTGCGGCTGCGCCGCACCGACCGGCTGCCGCAGGAGCGGGACACCGAGAACGGCTTCCTGGCCACCTCCGCCGTCCCGCAGCCGCTGCCCGAGCTGTCCCCGGTCAGCGCCGAACTGTGCGAGGTGCGTCCCGGCGGCGCCCTCGCCGAGGTGCTGCGCGGCGTCCGGCCCGTCTTCGCGGACGCGCCCGCCGCCCGCGCGGCCCTGCCCGAACTCCTCGGCGAGAGCTGCGACCTGGAGGTCCCGGACGGGCAGCGCGCGATCCTCGCCCCGCTGCGCGGGCGGCGACGCGTCATCGGGGCCGCGCTGTTCCTGCGCCGGCCGGACCGGATCCCGTTCGAGACGGACGACCTGCTGGTCGCCGCCCAGCTCGCCACCCACAGCGCCCTGGGCATCGACAAGGCGGTGCTGTACGGCCGTGAGGCCTACATCGCCGACGAGCTGCAGCGCACGATGCTCCCGGAGACCCTGCCGCGCCCGACCGGCGTACGGCTCGCGTCCCGCTATCTCCCGGCCGCCGAGACCGCCCGCGTCGGCGGTGACTGGTACGACGCCATCCCGCTGCCGGGCAGCCGGGTCGCGCTCGTCGTCGGCGACGTCATGGGGCACTCCATGACCAGCGCGGCCATCATGGGCCAGCTGCGGACGACCGCGCAGACCCTCGCCGGGCTCGACCTGCCCCCGCAGGAGGTCCTGCACCACCTCGACGAACAGGCCCAGCGGCTCGGTACGGACCGCATGGCGACCTGCCTCTACGCGGTGTACGACCCGGTGTCGCACCGGATCACCATCGCCAACGCCGGCCACCCGCCGCCCGTCCTGCTGCACCTGGGCGGCCGGGCCGAGGTGCTCAAGGTGCCGTCCGGCGCGCCCATCGGGGTCGGCGGCGTCGACTTCGAGGCCGTGGAACTGGACGCGCCCGCCGGTGCCACCCTCTTCCTCTACACGGACGGGCTCGTCGAGTCCCGGCTGCGGGACGTCTGGACCGGCATAGAGCAGCTGCGCGAGAAGCTCGCCGCGACCGCCCAGCTGACCGGGCCGGACCATCCGCCGCCCCTCGAAGCCCTGTGCGACGAGGTGCTCGACATGCTCGGCCCGGGTGACCGGGACGACGACATCGCGCTGCTCGCCGCCCGCTTCGACGGCATCGCGCCGAGCGACGTCGCGTACTGGTACCTGGACCCGGAGGACGCGGCTCCCGGCCGGGCCCGCCGGCTGGCCCGGCGCGCGCTGTCCCGCTGGGGTCTGGAGGAGATGACCGACTCGGTGGAGCTGCTGGTCAGCGAGGTCGTGACCAACGCGGTGCGCTACGCGTCCCGGCCGATCACCCTCCGGCTGCTGCGGACCGACGTACTGCGCTGCGAGGTCGGCGACGACGTGCCGCAGCTGCCGAGGCTGCGGCAGGCGCGGGCCACGGACGAGGGCGGCCGGGGACTGTATCTCGTCAACCGGCTGGCCCGGCGTTGGGGTGCGACCCGGCTGAGCACGGGCAAGGTGGTCTGGTTCGAACTGGGCCGGACCTGAGCCGAGGCTATACTCCCGTCGACAGCCAACTCGGTCTCGGGCAGCGAGACACAGCACCGGAACGCGGGCATGCGATGCACCGGTGCCTTCACGGGCACGCGGCAGTCAACTCCCCTGGCCCGCAGGGCTCGAGCGAAGGCGTCCCGGTCGGGCCGCCCGTTGCCGGGCACCCGCACGACGTACTGCTGGTAGGTGTGCCCGTCCCCGTCGTCGGGCGTGCGCACACCCCTCAGCTTCAGATCGAGAAACGCCGCGCGTTGCCGCCGCTGAGCGATCTCGTCGTACGGCGCCTCGGACTCCCCGTGCTGCAGCACGAGAAGCCCGCGCCGCT
>NZ_AEJB01000517.1 GCF_000331005.1 Streptomyces turgidiscabies Car8 | reverse complement strand
CTCACCGCGTGCCGTGCCGGCCGGGGCGCGGCGGCGGCTCAGCGGGTCGGCGGGTCAGTGGTCGGAGTACCTGAAGTCGCCCACGGTCCAGGCGCTGACGTCCTCGATCGCGATGCGGTACATCCCGCCCGTCTCCGGGATCCCCACCGTGCCCTGCAGGATCCGGGCGACATGGAAGTGCAGATGCGTGGGCGGGCCCTCCTTCTTGGCGGGGGCGTTGAACACGGCGGAGAACTCGCCCAGTTGATCGGAGTCGGTCAGTACCTCCGACACCCTCCGCCGCCACACGGCTTCGGGAGCCAGTCGACCGGTGATGACAGCACCACCGGTGACCACGGTCAGGGACATCTGATTGCTTCGCCCGGACTCCACAAGGGCGGCGATGTCAACGATCAGGTCGTCAGGCTTCGGCATGGCATCGGATTCTATGCAACGGCCCGTCCGGGTGGCTCGGGCGGTGACACCCAGGTGGACCGGCCCCTCTCCGCCGATCAGCCCACAGGCGATTACCTCATCGTCGAGCTCATCAAAATCTATGCTCGCCGGAGTAGACATTGGCGGCTCGGGTCATTATGGTTTCTCTCGTAGCCGAGATCGAGCGAGGCCTGGCAGACACGAACTGCCGGGCAGTGGTACCGCAGTTGCAGTTCGCAGGACGGTGCGGTGGTGGAGTTCCGAAGCCAGGGTTGTCGTAGGTCGGCGACGGGACTGACGACCGGACCGGGTGGCCCGCGGTGATCAGGGGCCGCCATGAGCAGTACCAGCACGGCAGTACCAGCAGTACGCAGTTCCTGTTCGATAGGTTGTTGACCCAGAGGGAAGAACGGAGGAGTCGAGCGCCATCAGGATCGCCCGGGCGGAAGCTGGGCCCGGGTACCGCAGGACATCGATAGGTAGGTGGTCTCCGGTCATACATCCGCGATCCCCGCACTCACGTCGGCAAATCAGACATTCGTGCGGAAAAAGAAGGCCGGTGCAGTAGTAGGGCCGGCAGATGGTGTTTGCAGTTCCTTCGGGG
>NZ_AEJB01000516.1 GCF_000331005.1 Streptomyces turgidiscabies Car8 | reverse complement strand
TCGGCCGAGAGCCGCTGGACGAGGTCGTACGCCGCGTCCGGGATCACCGTCCCGGGCGGGAACACGGCAGCCGCGCCCATCTCCAGCAGGGTCGGCACGTCCTGCGGCGGGATCACCCCGCCGACGACGATCATGATGTCCTCCCGACCCTCGGCCGCCAGCTCCTCGCGCAGCGCCGGTACGAGGGTGAGGTGCCCGGCGGCCAGCGAGGACACCCCGACGATGTGGACGTCCGCCTCCACCGCCTGCCGGGCCACCTCGCCGGGGGTCTGGAACAGGGGGCCGACGTCGACGTCGAAGCCGAGGTCGGCGAAGGCGGTGGCGATCACCTTCTGGCCGCGGTCGTGGCCGTCCTGGCCCATCTTGGCGACCAGGATGCGCGGCCGGCGCCCCTCGGCCTCCTCGAAGGCGTCCACCAGGGTGCGGGTGCGGTCGACGGACGGGGACTCGCCTGCTTCGTTGCGGTACACCCCGGCGATCGTACGGATCTGGCCCGCGTGCCGCCCGTACACCTTCTCCAGCGCGTCGGAGATCTCCCCGACCGTCGCCTTCGCGCGGGCGGCGTTCACCGCCAGCTCCAGCAGGTTGCCCTCACCGCCCGCCGCCCGGGTCAGCGCGTCCAGCGAATCCTGGCAGGCCCGCTCGTCGCGCTCCGCGCGCAGCCGCCGCAGCTTCTCGATCTGCTGGGTGCGTACGGAGGAGTTGTCGACCTTGAGGACGTCGATCTGCTCGTCGGTCTCCACGCGGTACTTGTTCACGCCGATCACCGGCTGCCGCCCGGAGTCGATACGGGCCTGCGTACGGGCCGCGGCCTCCTCGATGCGCAGTTTCGGGATGCCCGCGTCGATGGCCTTGGCCATACCGCCCGCCGCCTCGACCTCCTCGATGTGCTGCCAGGCGCGGCGCGCGAGGTCGTACGTCAGCTTCTCCACGTACGCGCTGCCGCCCCACGGGTCGATGACCCGGGTCGTGCCCGACTCCTGCTGGATCAGCAGCTGCGTGTTGCGGGCGATGCGTGCCGAGAAGTCGGTGGGCAGCGCGAGCGCCTCGTCCAGGGCGTTGGTGTGCAGCGACTGGGTGTGGCCCTGCGTCGCGGCCATCGCCTCCACGGCCGTACGGGTCACGTTGTTGAACACGTCCTGCGCCGTCAGCGACCAGCCGGAGGTCTGCGAATGGGTGCGCAGGGAAAGGGACTTGGCGTTCTGCGGATCGAACTGCCTGACCAGCTTCGCCCACAGCAGGCGCGCCGCGCGCAGCTTGGCGACCTCCATGAAGAAGTTCATGCCGATCGCCCAGAAGAAGGAGAGCCGGGGCGCGAACGCGTCGACGTCCAGGCCTACTTCACGGCCGGCCCGGATGTACTCGACGCCGTCCGCGAGCGTGTACGCCAGCTCCAGATCGGCCGTCGCACCCGCCTCCTGGATGTGATAGCCGGAGATCGAGATGGAGTTGTAGCGGGGCATCCGCTGCGAGGTGAAGGCGAAGATGTCGGAGATGATCCGCATCGACGGCTTCGGCGGATAGATGTAGGTGTTGCGGACCATGAACTCCTTGAGAATGTCGTTCTGGATGGTCCCGGCCAGCTTCTCGGGCGGCACCCCCTGTTCCTCCGCCGCCACGATGTACAGCGCGAGAACGGGCAGCACCGCGCCGTTCATCGTCATCGACACGGTCATCTTGTCGAGGGGGATGCCGTCGAAGAGCTGCCGCATGTCGAGAATCGAGTCGATCGCGACGCCCGCCATACCGACGTCGCCCGTCACGCGCGGGTGGTCGCTGTCGTAACCCCGGTGCGTGGGCAGGTCGAAGGCGACCGACAGGCCCTTCTGGCCGGCCGCGAGGTTGCGGCGGTAGAAGGCGTTCGACTCCTCGGCGGTGGAGAAACCGGCGTACTGGCGGATCGTCCAGGGCTGGTTGACGTACATCGTCGCGTAGGGGCCGCGCAGATACGGGGCGGCACCCGGATACGTCGACAGGAAGTCCAGGCCCTCCAGGTCACGGCCCGTGTAGAGCGGCTTGACCGCGACACCCTCCGGGGTCTCCCAGAAGGCCCCGTCCGAGCCGGTGGCCCCCTTGACGGCCGTACGCCAGTCGCCGGCGTCGGCCCGGGCGGTCGGGGTCCCCAGTTCGATCTTGGAGAAGTCGGGGATTCCCATCAGATCGCTCCCATGCGGTCGAGGGTGGCGGAGAGCACGGCGACGGCGTCGCAGCCCGCGAAGACGTACGCGTCGACGTCCGTGTACTGCCCGGGACGGCCGGCGAGGAACACATGTGAAGCGCCGGCGGCCCTCAGTCCGGCCGCCACGGTCGCGGCCTGCTCCTCGTACAGCGTGTCACTGGAGCAGAGGCACGCTTCGGTGGCGCCGCTCTCCTCGAAGGTGCCCTCCGTGACGGGCTCGACACCGCCCGCCTGGAAGAGGTTCGACACGAAGGTCGTCCGCGCGCTGTGAGCGGCGGCCGGACCGATGGTCGCCAGATAGACGCGCGGCCGGGACCCGGTGGCGGCGAGGTGGGCGTCGGAACGGGCGCGCAGGGCCTCGTACGCCTCGTCGCGCCGTACCCGGGGAAGCCCGCCGGACGGCGGTACGGGCGCGGGCTCGCGGTCCGGGAGGCGCTCGGCGAGATTCGGGAACTCGCTGACCCCGGTGATGGGCTCGCGCCGCTTGGCCAGCTTGGCGGAACGGGTCGCCCAGGTGGTGGCCAGCGCCTCACCGAGGCGGCCGGAACGCAGGGCGGCGGCCTGACCGCCCGAACCCTCGATCCACTGGAAGAACTCCCAGCCCGCGTGGGCGAGTTCGTCGGTGAGCCGCTCCACGTACCAGGAGCCGCCCGCCGGGTCGATCACCCGTGCCAGATGCGACTCCTCGACCAGGATCGTCGAGGTGTTGCGGGCGATCCGGCGCGCGAACGCGTCCGGCAGGCCCAGCGCGTGGTCGAAGGGGAGCACGGTGACCGAGTCGGCGCCGCCGACCCCGGCGGCCAGCGTGGCGACCGTCGTGCGCAGCATGTTCACCCACGGGTCGCGGCGGGACATCATCACCGGCGAGGTCACGGCGTGCTGCGTCTGTGCCCCGGCCGCCGGCGCCCCGGACGCCTCGGCGACCCGGGCCCACAGCCGCCGGGCCGCGCGCAGCTTGGCGATCGTCAGGAACTGGTCGGCGGTGGCCGCGTACCGGAACTCCAGCTGTGCACAGGCCTGTTCGACGGACAGCCCCGCCTCCGTCAGCTCGCGCAGGTAGGCGACCCCGGTCGCCAGGGACGCGCCCAGCTCCTGCGCTGCCGAGCCGCCCGCCTCGTGGTACGGCAGCGCGTCCACGGTCAGGGCGCGCAGCCCCGGGTACTGCTCTGCGCACAGTCGCGCCAGCTCGACGACCGGCGCGAAGGCCAACTCCTCACCCGTACGGGCCTCGTGGCCCAGCGGGTCGCCACCGAGGTTGCCGCGCGCCGCCTCCCGGGCGACGCCCCGCTCCTCGTACAGCCGCAGCAACTCCCGTGCGGCGGGCTCGACTTCCTGTCCGGCGTCGAGGACGACGGGCGCCAGGTCCAGATACACGCCGTCGAGGGCCCGGGCGAGCGACGACACCGGGATCGCGTCCGGGCCGACCGTCAGCCAGAGCGAGGTGACGCCGTTCTCCAGGTCCGCGAGGATCGCGTCGCCGACGAGGGTCGTGTGCTGCTGCCGTACGTCCCAGCCTCCGGCCGTGTTCCCCTCGGGGCGTCCGCCGCGTACGAAGGGGGCGAAGCCGGGGAAGCCGGGGTCGGGGGACTCGTCGTGCGCCGTGTAGAGGGGCCGGGTGGTGAGCCCGTCCTCCAGAGCGGTGGACAGCGCGTCCTCGGCTGTCGCGGCGGAGACCTCCTTGCCCGCTTTGCGCAGGACGCCTTCCACCAGGCGCTGCCACTGCTCATGGGACGTGGAGGGGAACTCGGCGGCCAGCGAGAGCCCGTCGTTGGGCAGGACTGTCATGCCCGGATGCTAGGGCAGAGAGGTCCGGCCACAGCAGAGCCCCAGGCTGTGACCTTGACCTCGACCGATCTGTGACGTCGGCCTCACGGCGGTCCGGGACCCCGCGAGGACGGCTGAGGGCGGCCTCCACGACCCTCCTGCGGGCCGGGACCGGGGGCGCGTACCGGCACCGTGGGGCAACGCGTGTCGGCGCATCGGGCAGGCGCTCCCGAGTGCCGGGCGTGACCTCGTGCGGCGCACCATAATGAGGGGGAGTGCGGCGCCGGAGACAGCGCCGCAGGTGAGGTGGCCCATGGCAGCCCTGAGCGAGCACGACGACGCGGACGTGTCGGCCGACGAGGTCGCCGTCGTGCTGCTCGACAGCGCGGGGATCGTGCGGGGCTGGTCGCATGCGGCGGCCGAACTGCTGGGGCGGCCGGCCGAGCAGGTCTGCGGCCGGCCGATGGCCGGGCTGCTCGTCGATCCGGTGCCGGCGAGCGGTGTGGACACGCCCGGCGATCCCCCGTTCGTACCAACGGGACAGACCGTCTTCCGGCACGCCTCGGGCCTGCCCGTCGAGGCCACCGTCGACGAGGTGCGTCTGGACGGTTCCTCCAAGATCGTCCTGCTGGCGGCGCCGACACGCGACGAGGACGCACAGGAAGAGGAGGCCGGGCAGGAGGACGAGGCCGCGCAGGAACAGGGGTCGTCGCTGCTGACCGCCCTGCTGGCCCAGTCCCTGCTCGGGGTCGTCCTCTGCGACACCGAACTGCGGGTCCTCCTCACGAACGTCACCGCCGAGGTACACGGCTGGCCGCTCCTGCGACCGGGGCACCGTGTCGAGGACGTCATCGCCGCCGAGGACGCGCAGGAGGTCGGTGACCAGCTGCGCCGGGTACTGGCGACGGGGGCGCCGCTGCTCGCACGGGAACAGCGGATGCGCGCACCGGACGGCTCGGGGCGGGAGCGGTACGTGTCGGTGTCCGCCTTCCGGCTGGCGGACGGCCAGGACCGCCCGGCCGGGATCGCGGCGTTCTTCACCGACAGCACGGAACAGCGCCGGGCACGGCGGCGCACCAAGGTCGGCCACGAGGCGTCGGCACGTATCGGGGACTCCCTGGACGTGACCCGCACCGCCCAGGACATCGCCGACGTACTGGTCCCCGGCCTGGGAGACATGGCGACGGTGGAGATGGCCGAGGCGGTGCTGGAGGGCGAGGAACCGTCGAAGGTGATCCTTCCCGGCCACTGGCTGCGGCTCCGCCGGGTGGCCGTCGCCTCTGACACCGGCCCCTGGCCCGCCGAACTCGTCCCCGTGGGCGGTCTGATCCCGCGCTTCCCCGACGTGCCGCAGGTGCGGCGGGCCGCCATACACGGGGACACCGTCTTCAACACGACCCGGCAGGAGATGATCGACCTCCTCGGCGATCCCGAACTCATCCGGGCCACGATGCCGGAGCGGGGGCACTCCGCCGTGGTGTCCCCGCTGTACGCGCGCGGTCTGCTGCTCGGCTTCGTGACCGTCTGGCGGACCGAGCAGCCGGAGGCGTTCGAGCAGGAAGACGCCGACCTGGTGTTCGACATCTCCTCGCGGGCCGCGCTCAGCGTGGACAACGCGCGGCAGTACACGCGCGAACACCGGGCGGCGGTCGCGCTGCAGCAGCGCCTGCTCCCACGCGCCACCACCAGGACCGCGGCGGCCGAGTCGGCGGGCTGCTACGTGCCGGCCGGGGGCGGCGCGGACATCAGCGGCGACTGGTTCGACGCCATCCCGCTGCCGTCGCTGCGGGTCGCGTTCGTCGTCGGCGACGTCTTCGGCCACGGTCTGCACGCGGCGGCGATGATGGGGCGCCTGCGGACCGCGATCCGTACGCTGGCCGACCTCGAACTGGAGCCGGGGGAACTCCTCATCCATCTGGACGACCTCGTCCAGCAGCTCGCCGAGGAAGTCGACCCCCAGGAGAGGGACACCGTCGGCGCCACCTGCCTGTACGCGGTCTACGATCCGCTCTCCGGCAGCTGCGCCCTGGCCAGTGCGGGGCATCCGGCACCCGCGCTGATCGGCCCCGACGGCACCGCCCGGCCCGTCGAGGTGTCCCCGGGACCACCACTCGGCGTCGGCGGCATGCCCTTCGAGGTCACCACCGTCTCCCTGGAACCCGGCAGCACCCTCGCGCTCTACACCGACGGCCTCGTGGAACGGGGAGCGCGTGACGTCGACCAGGGCACCCGCGAACTGCTCGACACCCTCTCGTCGCTCTGCCGGGGCACGGGGACGCTGGAGGAGATGGGCAGCGCCGTCATGGCCGGCGCCGCCGAGCCGCCGCCCCGCGACGACATGGCACTGCTCCTGGCCCGCCCCCGGCTGCTTCCGGCGAACGACATCTCCGACTGGCGGTTTCCCGACGACCCGGCGGCGGTGGCCGAGGCGCGGAACGTGGTCGCGCGCAGACTCGCCGACTGGGGGCTCGACCACCTGGCCTTCAGCACGGAGCTGATCGTCAGCGAACTCGTCACCAACGCGATGCGGTACGCGGGCGGCACCGTCGGACTGCGCCTCTTCCACGACGGCACCACCCTGGTGTGCGAGGTCCGGGACTCCAGCAACACCCAGCCACGCCTGCGCCGGGCACGAGCGGCCGACGAGGGCGGCCGAGGGCTGTTCCTGGTGGCGCAGCTCACCAGACGCTGGGGCAGCCGCTACCACCACAGCGGCAAGACCATCTGGGCGGAGCAGCCGATCGGCGGAGCCCCGCCCGTGGACGACTCGCTCGGCGCGGCGTGGACCGACGCCGCCTCGTAGCGAGCCGTGAACCCCGACGAATCCCAACGAGCAGAGAGCACACCATGAGGATCCATCTGACCAGCGTCTTCGTCGACGACCAGGACAAGGCCCTGCGCTTCTACACGGACGTGCTGGGCTTCGTGAAGAAGACCGAGGTCCCCCTGGGCGCGGACCGGTGGCTGACCGTGGTCTCCCCGGAGGACCCCGACGGGACCGAACTGCTGCTGGAGCCGTCCGGCCACCCCGCGGTGAAGCCGTACCGGGACGCCCTGGTCAAGGACGGAATCCCGGCCACCGCGTTCGCGGTATCCGATGTGCACGCGGAGTACGACCGGCTGCGCGGGCTGGGCGTGCGCTTCACCCAGGAGCCGCGGGAGATGGGCCCGGTCACCACAGCTGTGCTCGACGACACCTGCGGCAACCTGATCCAGATCGTGCACCAGGCGCAGTAGGGGGAACAACTGGCGGTCGGCGACAGGGGGAAGGCCCCGCGCCGGCCCCGAAAACCGGTGGCGGACCGTGTCGACGCACGCGACGATGCCCCCATGGACGCGCGTGAGCACGGCAACGAGGTAACGGCGGCTCGGTGGACGGTCGCGACCGTCTACGACGACATGTGGGTCGACCCGGACGACGACCCGCGCGAGACCGACACCGAGATCGTCGACGAACGCGGCACGCTGCTCGAAGGCCTGCGCCACTACCGCCTCACCGTGGAGATGAAGTGCGCCGGCCTGGACGCCGAACAGATGGCCCGGCGCTCCGTACCGCCGTCCACGATGTCCCTGCTCGGGCTGGTACGGCACCTGACCGAGGACGAACGGCACTTCCGCCGGGTGATGGCCGGCGACGACGCGCCCAAGCTGTACCGCACCGACGACGACCGTGACGGCGACTGGAACGGCGCGGTCGCCGATCCGGCGGTCGTGGAGGACGCCTGGAAGCAGTGGCGGGCGGAGACGGAACTCACCGACCGCTTCATCGCCGGTGTCTCCGACCTCGGCACCACGAACGCCGGCTTCTCCGATTTCGGCGCCGAGTCCGGCGGGCAGCTGCAGCTCCGTGACGTCCTGTCGGCGCATGTCAACGAGTACGCGCGGCACTGCGGCCACGCCGACCTCCTGCGCGAGTGCATCGACGGCCGCGTGGGCCAGTGACCACCGGTGCGGGAGCGGCTCGGCACCGCTGAGTCACCACTGAGCGGGCCCGGCCGGAGAACCTGTCGCGCCACCGATGAGTTTCCGTCCGAGGATCGGTCGAAAGAGGTGACAGGTTCCCGCTCCAGGAGGTATCCCATGACCACCGACGGATTCACCACGTGTCTCTGGTTCGACGGCCAGGCCGAGGAAGCCGCCCACTTCTACGTCTCCGTCTTCAAGAACTCGACCATCGGCAAAATCGGCTACTACAACGAGGCCGGCCCCGCCCCCGCCGGCGGTGTGCTGGCCGTCGACTTCGTGGCCAACGGCCAGAAGTTCGTCGCCCTGAACGGCGGCCCGCAGTTCACGTTCAGCGAGGCCGTCTCCTTCCAGATCTACTGCGCGGACCAGCAGGAGGTCGACCACTACTGGGCCAAGCTCACCGAGGGCGGCGGCGAGGGCGGCCCCTGCGGTTGGCTCAAGGACAAGTACGGCCTGTCCTGGCAGGTCATCCCGGACGGCCTGATCGAGATGATCAGCGACCCGGACCAGGAGAAGGCCGTCCGGACCACCAAGGCCATGTACGCGATGAGCAAGCTGGACATCGCCGCCCTGAAGAAGGCGTACGCGGGGGAGTAGGGGCGAGCCGGCCGGCCGTCGGCCCGAGCCGCCCCCCTCCCGGGCGGTTCAGGCCGGCTGTCCGCTGTGCAGCGCCGTGTAGAGACCGCCGCGCCGCAGCAGCTCCTCGTGCGGGCCGACCTCCCGGACGGCGCCGTCCTCCATCACCACGATGCGGTCCGCTCCCTGGATCGTCGACAGCCGGTGCGCGACGACGAACGTCGTACGGCCCCGCATCAGCCGCGCCAGCGCCTCCTGCACGAGCGCCTCCGACCGGGTGTCCAGCGCGGAGGTCGCCTCGTCGAGGATCAGCACCCGGGGATCGCGGATCAGCGCCCGCGCGATGGCGAGCCGCTGCCGCTGGCCCCCCGACAGCCGGGCACCGTGCTCACCGACCACGGTGTCGACGCCGTGCGGCAGCCGGTCGACGAACTCCAGCGCGTTGGCGTCGCGCAGCGCGGCCCGCACCGCCGCGTCGTCGGCCTCGTCCATGCCGTACGCCACGTTCTCCCGGACGGTCCCGTCGAACAGGATCGACTCCTGCGGTACCACCGACACGAACCGCCGGTACGTGCGCAGGTCCAGCGTGCTCATGTCGGTCCCGTCGAGCAGCAGCCGCCCCGACGTCGGCCGGATGAACCCGATCACGAGGTTCAGCACGGTCGACTTCCCGGCTCCCGAGGCGCCGACCAGCGCGATCGTCTCGCCGGCAGACACGGTGAGACCGAAGTCCCGTACGGCGGACCGCCCGCCCTCGTCGTACGCGTACCCGACACCGTCGAACGTCACCGCACCCCGCAGCTCGCGCACGGCGACCTTCCCGGCGTTGTCCTCCAGCTCGGGCGCCTCCAGCACCTCGCCGACCGAACGCACGGACTCCAGGCCCTTGGTGATGACCGGGGCGAGCCCGGCGAGGGTCGTCGTGGAGTTGGTGAGGGTGGTCAGGAACGCGCTCAGCATGACCACATCACCCGGGGTGACGCCCCAGACGCCGTAGTACGAGACCAGCGCCGCGCCCGTCAGGAACAGCACGCCGACCGCGTTGAGGAAAACCCAGGCCAGCGAGGCGAACCGCCCGTTGAGCAGGTCGAGGCGGAGCCCTGAGCTGAGCACCTGGCGCAGCGTCCGGTCCATCCGGCCCAGGGCCTTGCCCTCCAGCCCGTGAGCCCGCGTCACGGAGATCAGCCGGGTCATCTCGTGCACCCGCGAGGACAACTGCTCGACCTCGTGGCGGAAGCTCTCGTTCTGGACGCGCAGCCGTGTCCGCATCCTGACGATGAGCAGGGCCGCCACCGGCACGACCAGCAGGAACACGGGCAGGAACTCGGGCGTACGCACCCCGATGACGACCAGCCCGCCCGCCAGGACGGTGAGCGCGCCGAGCCCGGAGTCGGAGCTCTGCTGCACCATCTGCTCGACGGTCTCCACATCGCGGACGACCTTGGCCTGGAGCACGCCCGCGCTGACCCGGGAGTGGTAGCCGATGGACAGCTGCTGCATCCGGGTGCACAGGGCGGAGCGCAGATCGGTCCCCATGCGGCGCACACTGCCGTACAGCAGCCGCACGTACAGCAGGTGCAGCGGCGGATTCACCACCAGGATCAGCATGATGACCCCGGAACTGAGCCAGAGTCCGCCGAGCGGGCGGTGCTCGACGACGGTGTCGACGATGTCCGCGGTGATCAGCGGCAGCAGCCACACCGGGCTGTGCTTGACGGTGAAGACGACCAGTGCGACGCCGAGCCGCCACCGGTCGGCACGGAACAGATAGGCGAGGGTGCGTATCGGGTGCTCGCCCCGGTAGCGATGGTCGAGTGGCTGCTCGGACGACGCCATGAACGGGGGTCCTCCTTGGGGAACCGGGCTGTTGGCAAGCGCTTTCTGCCCTCTGGGTGCCGGTCTACACCCGACACCCGGGGCTTGGGCCGGGCTTTACTCGGCGAGGATCTCCCTGATCACATGCCGGGAGTTCGCGGCGAGCACCGGATTCGTCACCCGGTAGTACGGCAGCTGGATCAACGAGATCGACAGCGCCCAGCCGCGCCCCCGCGCCCACTCGGCGTCGTCGGCGCCGACCGCCTCGCGGAAGGTGTCACGGACACCCGCGGGCAGCAGGTTCCAGGCCACGATGAGGTCGACGGCCGGATCACCGATCCCGGTACAGCCGAAGTCGATCACGGCACTCAGCCGCCCCTCGGTGACCAGCACGTTCCCCGGGGAGAGGTCCGCGTGCGCCCAGACGGGCGGGCCCGCGTGTTCGGGAGCCCGCAGGGCCTCCTCCCACAGGGCTGTCACTGCCTCCGTGTCCACCCTGTCCGCCGTCCCCGTCAGCCGGGCGAGGGCCGCGCGTGTGTCCGTGTCCCGTGCCGACAGCGGAACGGCCCTGGCGTGGGCCGGCCCGTCGCCGGCGTCGACGCGGCGCAGGGCGCGGACGAAGCCGGCGAGTTCCCGGGCCAGTGTCTCGGGGGAGCGGAGGGCGTCGACCGCCGGATTCCGCCCGTCCAGCCAGCCGTACACGGACCAGGGCCAGGGGAACTCCTCGTCGGCGCCGCCCCGCCCGAGCGGCTCGGGCACGGCGACCGGGAGCCGAGGTCCCAGCAGGGAGAGCCAGCGCTGCTCGTGCTCGATGCTGCTGACCGCGCCGGGATGTCTCGGCAGCCGGACCACCAGGTCACAGCCGAGCCGGAACATGGCGTTCTCGGTCCCGGCGGACTCCAGCCGCTCCACCGGCAGACCCGCCCACTCGGGAAACCGGCGGGCGATCAGGCGTCGGACCAGCGAGGCATCGATCGCCACCTCGTCCGAATGCATCCTCATGGCACACATGGGCCCATCCCAGCCGCCGACGGGCCCGTGGTCCACCGAATTTCCACGGCCCGGAAACGCGGGCGCCGGCGCGGGGCGGCCGGTGCGAACGCCCCGCGGCCGGGCCTCAGTTCACGGCGTCATCCCGTTGGTGCACGCGGCACCGGGCTCGGGCGTCTGCTCACCCTGGACGTACTTGTCGAGGAACGCGGCGACCCGGGGGTCCGACGCCTTGTCCACCTTGAGCTGGTGCTCCCAGGCGCTGAGCACGATCGGCGACGACTGGTCCTCGTACGGACTCATGAAGGTGTACGACGTGTTGGTCACCTTCTCGGAGAGCGTCTCGACGTCCGCCTTGGCCGCCTTGTCGTTGTACGTGATCCAGACGGCGCCGTGTTCGAGGGCGTGCACCGCGTTCTCGTTGGGGACCACCTTCGTGTAGACCTGCCGGTCGCAGTTCACCCACACCTGGTTGTGGTCGCCGCCCACGGGCGGGCTCATCTTGTAGGTGACGGCCTTGGCGACGTGGTTCTGGGTGAGCTTGGACCAGCTCTTCACGCCCGAGATCGGCGCCGCCTTCGCCTCTTCCTTGTCCTGGGCGGAGTCGACGAGAAACCAGCCGCCGCCGGCCAGGCCGACGAGTATGACGGCGGTCGCCCCGAGCGTGAGCAGCCGCATACGGCGCTCACGGGCCTGCTCGGTCTTGCGCAGCTCCTCCATGTGGGCGCGGCGGGCCGCGGTCTTCGCCTTGGCGTTGGATGTACCCATGGGATGTCCTTCTCCTCGCCGTGCCTGTCTCCGGGCACGGCGCTGCAAGCTGGGGTGATGGTCGTGGCTGAGGGGGTCGGCCCCGGGGGCCCGGCCGCGGTCTAGACCCGGAGCAGTTGCAGTTCGTGGAGGTCGGGAGGGCGGGCGGTGCCCGGGATCCGCGACGGGCCGAGCGGCAGCCGGGCGGGGCCGGTGCCCGGCTGGTCCAGCGCGGCGGCCCGGTCCGCGCCGACGGAGGGGGCGTGGTTGAGGACGCCGTGCTGCCCGGTGGCGTGACAGCTGTGGTGCGGACTCTCCTGGCAGGGGTCCCGGTCGGCGATGTGCGCGACGTGCGCGGACGCCGACCGCGAGGTCCCGGCGTCCGGCGAGGGCAGGGAGCCGGCGCAGGTGAACGCGAACGTCGCGAGGGCGAGCACGAGGACCATGACGCCGCCCAGCAGGTGCGGAAGGCCGCCGCGGGCATGCCGCGCCGCGAGGCGGCGTCGCACCCGTGCAGCGGACATCTGGACACCTGGAGGTAGGGGAAGGGCCAAGGAGACGAGCGCCGATGAAATTATCAGACCGCAGCGGCGTGTTGCTGCCGCACCCTGGGCTCCAGCGGCCGGAGGGGAGCCGCACGGCGAGGACAGGTCCTCGCGCTCTCCGGTCCGTAACAGCGCGGAGCGTTCGGCGCGCGGCCCGGACGAAGCCTGACTAGCGTGAGGATCCGGACAGCCCGCGAGTTCGACGAGACCGGAGAGGCCGCAGCCATGGCCGTGCAACCTGAGGGAACCCCCTGTTGGGCCGACGCGATGTTCAGCGACGTCGAGGGAGCCAAGAGCTTCTACGGCGAGGTGCTGGGCTGGACCTTCGGCGAGTCGTCGTCGGAGTACGGCAACTACACGCAGGCGTACGCAGACGGCAAGGCGGTCGCCGCGGTCGTCCCGCCCATGCCCGGCCAGGAGGGGCAGTCGGCGTGGTGCCTGTACCTGGCCTCACCGGACGCCGCCGCCACCGCCTCCAGGATCCGTGACAACGGCGGAGAGCTGCTGATGGAGCCGATGCAGGTGGGCGAGTTCGGCACCATGTGCCTGGCCCGCGACCCCAGCGGTGTCGTCTTCGGCGTCTGGCAGGGCGGTACCCACGAGGGCTTCGAGGCGGGACCGGAGCAGCCCGGCGCCTACTGCTGGGCCGAGGTCTTCACGCGCGAGGCCGAGAGGTCGGACACCTTCTTTCAGGACGTCTTCGGCTACTCGGCCAAGCAGATGCAGGACGACGCCGTCGACTTCCGCATGTACAACCTGGGCGAGAACGGCGAGAACACAGTCCTCGGCCGGATGCGGATGACGGACGACTTCCCGCCCGAGATGCCGCCCTACATCAACGTGTACTTCAACGTCGGCAACTGCGACGACGCCGTCGCCACGGCCACGAAGCTCGGCGCGGTGCTGCGCTTCGGGCCGATGGACACCCCGTTCGGCAGGTTCGCCGCACTGAGCGATCCGCAGGGCGCCAACTTCTCCGTCATCGACGTCACGACGACGGCGGGTGAGCTGCCCAAGTCGGTGGACGTGGGCTGAGCGGGGCGGCCCACGAGGGCCGGGAGCCCGCCGCACGCATGGCATGATCGAGCGCATGCGTGAACGTGTGGTGGCCGCGTGCGACGGGGCTTCGAAGGGAAATCCGGGACCGGCGGGCTGGGCCTGGGTGGTGGCCGACGGTTCGGAGAGCCCCGATCGCTGGGAGGCCGGGCCGCTCGGCCGGGCCACCAACAACGTCGCCGAACTCACCGCGCTGGAACGCCTGTTGACGGCTGTCGCGCCGGACGTACCGCTGGAGATCCGGATGGACTCCCAGTACGCGATGAAGGCCGTCACCACCTGGCTGCCCGGCTGGAAGCGCAAGGGCTGGAAGACGGCCGCCGGCAAGCCGGTCGCCAACCAGGAACTCGTCGTCCGTATCGACGAACTGCTCGCCGGCCGCTCGGTCGAGTTCCGTTACGTACCCGCCCACCAGGTCGACGGCGACAAGCTCAACGACTTCGCCGACCGCGCCGCCAGCCAGGCCGCGATCGTGCAGCAGCCGGCCGGCAGCGACCTCGGCTCCCCTCAGCCCCCGGCCTCGCCCGACACCCCGCGCTCTTCGTCCACGAAGTCGTCCGGCACGAAGTCGTCCGGCACCTCCGGCACCAAGACGTCCCGTCCGCGAAGCGGCGGTTCGGGCAGCTCCAACCGCACCCTCAAGGCCAAGTTCCCCGGCCGCTGCCTCTGCGGAAAGTCCTACGCGGCCGGCGAGACCATCGCCAAGAACGCCCAGGGCTGGGGCCACCCGGAGTGCCGTACGGCCGACGCCTGAGCACACCGGACCACACCCGGCGTCAACCCGCACGTCGTCTGCCGACCGGTGGACGGCGTTTCGGCGCGCTCGCATCCTGCTACCCTCCGACGCGAACTGACCACCTTCCGTAATCGTTAGGGGTGTGTGTGAAGGTCGCCTGTGTCGGAGGCGGGCCCGCCGGCCTGTATCTCTCGATCCTGTTGAAGCTGCGGGATCCGTCCCACGAGGTTACCGTGTACGAGCGCGACCCGGCGGGCTCGACCTATGGCTGGGGCGTCACCTACTGGCGCGGACTGCTCGACAAGCTCCACGAGCACGACCCCGAGTCCGCGCGGGCCGTCGCCGACGCCTCGGTGTCCTGGAACGACGGAGTCGCCCGCGTGGGTGACAGCGAGACCAGACACCCGGGCGACGAGGGCTTCGGCATCGGCCGCCACAAGTTCCTCGACATCCTCGCCGACCGGGCCCGGCAACTGGGCGTACGGCTGGAGTTCGAGCACGGGATCACCGACGCGGACGACAAGGCGCTGGCCGGCGCCGATCTCGTCGTGGCCGCCGACGGTGTCAACAGCGCGCTGCGCGAACAGCACACCGAACACTTCGGCGCCCACCTCAGGGCCGGACGCAACCGGTACATCTGGCTCGGCACCACCAAGGTCTTCGACGCCTTCACCTTCGACTTCAAGGAGACGGAGCACGGCTGGATCTGGTGCTACGGCTACGGCTACAGCCCGGACAACAGCACCTGCGTCGTCGAATGCGCCCCCGAGACCTGGAGCGGACTCGGCCTCGACCGGGCCGACGAGGCCGACGGTCTGGCCCTGCTGGAGAAGTTCTTCGGCGACCTGCTGGACGGCCACCCCCTGATCGGCCGCGCCGCCGCCGACGGCGCCGCCCAGTGGCTCAACTTCCGCACCCTCACCAACCGGACCTGGCGCCGCGGCAACCTCGTCCTGCTCGGTGACGCCGCCCACACCACGCACTACTCCATCGGCGCCGGCACCACTCTCGCGCTGGAGGACGCCATCGCCCTGGCCGACGCCCTGCACGCCCACCCCGAGCTCCCCGCGGCCCTCGCCGCCTACGAGGAGCGGCGCACGTCGGAGCTGCTCTCCATCCAGAGCGCGGCCCGCTACAGCGCCCAGTGGTACGAGAACCTGCCGCGCTACATCCGGCTGCCCCCGGCCCGAATGTTCGCCCTGCTCGGCCAGCGCCACTCACCCCTGCTGCCCTATGTGCCGCCCCAGCTGTACTACGGCATCGACCGGGCGGCGGGGCGCCTCGAATCGCTGCGCCGGTTCAAGCGGTGGCTGGGCCCGAAGCTCGCCAGGACCGCACAGACACGGGTGCTGGCCTCCCGTACCCGGGAAGACGCCGAGGTCTCCGGTAAATAGCCAGGTCACGGCCGGTGT
>NZ_AEJB01000515.1 GCF_000331005.1 Streptomyces turgidiscabies Car8 | reverse complement strand
TCCGCCCCACCCACCACGCCTGCCAGGGAAAGAGCGGCAGCCGTCAGTAGAGGAGCAGCCACAAAGAGAGCCATGGCCCCGGCCGGCCCGTAACCGAGAGGTTCGGGTGTGTTCCAGGCATAGCCCGCGCCGGGCTGCGGAACTCCGGGCTCTGTCAAACCACCTCGGCCCGGGTGGCGCGCCACTCAGCCGAGGATGAGCGGCAGCCTCGCGGCGAGGTCGACACCGAGACCGAGCGCGGCCGTCTCCGCGTTCGTGGGTGTACGGCGTCCGGTGCCGATGAGGAGCGCGTCCTTGTCGGACAGGGCGGCGGGGAACGGGGCCCCGCCGATCGCCTCCAGCAGGGCGCGCGCCGCCGCGAGGGTCTCGGCGGGCGGGTCGGTGGCGGCCGGCAGGTGCGCGACCAGGTCGAGGTGGTGCAGGGTCCATTCGAGGACGTACGCGGAAAGGTAGTCCCCGACGGTCAGCACCTCGTCGCGGGTGCTGACGCGAGCGGCGGGATCGGCGAGCCGGGCAGCCCGGCCGGCGGCGGAACCGACGTCGTCGAGATGGAACTTGAGGAGTTCCGGGTCACAGTACGCGGCGGCCAGGCGCGGGATCAGCGCGTCGAGGGGGTCGTCGCCGGTCGGGGGTTCGGGGAGGACGTCCCAGTAGGCGACGGCGTCCACCGTCGGTTCCCTGTCCGGAGCGGGCGTGACGAGGGTGATCAGGACGTCCTGCGCATCGATGACCAGGTGACACACCAGGTCCCGTACGAGCCAGCCGGTACAGCCGGAGGGGCGCTCGAAGTCCTCGTCGGGGAGTGCGGCTACGGCTGTGCGCAGCGCTGTCCAGGAACGTGAGAAGGGGTCCACGGTCCGCGACCGTAGTGGCGAACCTGAACCGCCGCCAAGGGCATCCGGGCGGGTTGGTTCGTGTAGCTGAGGGTGGGGCTGTGCGTGCGACCTCGGGACGTTGTCGTTGTCCACGATCGGGTGAACAGGGTTGGCAATCCCTCCGCAGTGGTCGACAGTACGCAAGGGTACTAGTATGAAGGCGTACTACTCGATGAGGATCGATGGCCTGGCATCTTGAAATGGCCGGGGAGGTCCGCGACTGGCTGCACACACTTCGCAAGGACAACCGGGCCACGGCACAGCTCGTGGGCCAGGCGATCCAGGCCCTCGTCGACGAAGGCCCCGATCTCGGACGTCCCCTGGTGGATCGAATCAAGGGTTCGACCCTGCACCATCTCAAGGAGCTGCGCCCCGGATCGGCCGGAAGCAGCGAGATCCGCATCCTGTTTGTCTTCGACCCGGAGCGCAACGCGGTCCTTCTCGTGGCTGGCGACAAGGCGGGCCAGTGGTCCGAGTGGTACCGCCGCGCCATCCCCATGGCCGAAGCCCGGTATGCGGAGTGGCTCGTTCATCTGAAGCAGCGGCAGCAGAAGGAGGCACAAACATGACCAGCTTCCACTCCTGGGACGAGGTCAAAGCGGAGGTCTTCGACGCGGAGGACCTCGACGAGATCTCGGCAGGAGCCCGGCGCATGGTGGCCGAAGCCCGCGCGCACCGACTCGCCGAGATGCGTCGCCAGCTCGGACTCACACAGCGCGAAGTAGCAGATCGCATGCACGTACGACAGGAACGGGTGTCCGCCATCGAACGTGGCAGGACATCATCGGCCGAGGTGGGGACGGTGGCCGCCTACGTCGCGGCCTTGGGCGGAGAGTTGGAGGTCGTCGCCAACTTCAACGGAACGCGGGTGGTTGTGGCGTAAGAGGGGGGCAGCCACAGGGAAATTTCCAGCAAAGGCGCACCAGTGGCCCCAGGACGAAGTCTGAGATCTCACACTCTGACGCCCCGCACCGTTGCAGCTTCGACGGCACTGGCATGATCGGCCCCTACGTGTCATGGACAGAGCAGCCTCTGGGGAGGGGCCGCAGGGGGAGGGGGACGCGGTCGTGCGCGCCATCAGAGAAGCCATGCTGGAGTCGAGACAGTGCCCCGAGTGCGGTACGGGGATCCAGGCGGACAGCCGTTTCACCACATGGTGTCCGGCCTGCGACTGGAACGTGGACCCGGGCGGCCCGGAGCCGAAGAAGGGCAGGCTGGAGACACTGCGCCGCACGCTGGCGCGACGGCACGGCGAGAAGCTGCTGGCCACGATGAGCACGGACACGGCTGATGAGCAGCGGGCTCGTCGTGATGTGTCCGGTGTGCTGGCGTACGTCATCGCGCTGCTGATCCACGGGGTGACCGGCGTGCTCGCCGTGACCGGCGTCTGGTGCGTGGTGAGCGGCTGGGGCAGCTTCCTCATGGTGCCGGGCCTGTTCCTGTTGCTGCTGGGCTGGGCGCTGCGTCCGAGGCTCAACCGGCTGCCCAAGGACGAGGGCACCGGCGTCGTCCTGCGCCGCCCGGAGGCGCCCGAACTGTTCGCGCTGATCGACGAGATCGCCGTGGCGTCGGGTACGAGAGGTGTGGACGCCGTCGCGGTCAACGCCGAGGTGAACGCGAGTGTCCGGACGTACGGCCTCCGGGGCCGCCTCCTGACCCTGGGCCTCCCGCTCTGGGAATCCCTGTCCCCCGAGCGCCGAATCGCCCTGCTGGGACACGAGTTGGGCCACTACAGCAACGGGGACACGCGTCGCGGCCTGGTACTGGCGACGGCGTACCACTCGCTCAACCTCTGGCTGTACTACCTCTCCCCCACCCCGAACCCGACTCCCATCCAGGCGATCACCAACCTGGCGTACGTCGTGCCGCGGTTCCTCATCCTGGGTGTGCTGATGCTGCTCGACACCCTCACCCTGCGCGCCACACAGCGCAGCGAGTACCTCGCCGACTCGGCTGCGGCGAGGGCCGGTTCGACGGAGGCCGCGGTCGGCCTGATGGACATCCTGCTCGTCACCGACTCCATCGACATCACCCTGCGCCGCGAGGTGAACGGACGCCGGTTGCGCGGTGGTGGACGGACACGGGGTACCGAACACGACGACCTGTGGGTGGAGTTGGCGGCCCACATGGACTCCATCCCCGAGTTCGAGTACGAACGCCAGCGCCGCGTCGGCGCATTGCGCGGCCACGCCGTGGACACGACCCACCCGCCTACCCACTTGCGACGGCGGCGCCTTCTCGATGCGGGGCCGGTGGCCGGGGTGGTTGCTGCGGACGGCGAGCGGACCGCCCGTATCGCGGCCGAGTTGGCGGGCGCTCGGGGGACTGTGGCTCGGGAGGTTGTCAGGGACGGGGTTGGCGGGGTGTAGGTCTGGGGGCGGCATTGTCAGTGGTGCCTCATATGGTCCGGTCATGTCCAAAGCACTTCACGAAAATCGCGCACGACTGCTGACCGACCTGCCGCCCGGCCACCTGCTGGGCCCGTCTCAGGATTCGCATCCTCTGGTGTGGCTCAGCGATGGCCCGGTCCGGGGCGCGGCCGACTGGTGGGCGCGGCTGTACTCCAGGCATCCGGAGACCGGTCTGTACCCGCTGCTGCTCGAGTATCCGGACGACTCGTTCGAGCCCACCCGAGGCGACTACGGAGCGGGCGTCGATGCGGCTTCCTACCTGCGGCGTGAGTGGACGCAGGATGCCTGGCCGGCGTTCGAGGAGTGGCCGGGTCTGGCAGCGCCTGCCGCTGCGGTTCCGGACGCCGCCCAGCCCGCCGGGGAACTCGCGACCGCGCTGGTCCGCAAGAGTCGGGCCCCGTGTCTGGCCCTCGTGGAGGTCTCCCGGGGTGCCGACGCACCCGCTGCCCTCAACTGGACCGGACCGGCGAACCACATGACCGCGGAAGAGCTGTCGGTGGTCCTGCGTTCCTGGGAAGACCGGTTCGGAGTCCGTGTCGTGGGCTTCGGACAGGCGTATCTCTACCTCTCGGTTGCCGCTCCACCTACGGACATCGACCAGGCCCGTGTTCTCGCCCTCGAGCACTACGCCGCCTGCCCGGACTGGTTCTTCGTCGACCCGTCCATGGACTTGGAGACATACCCCGAGGAGCTCATGAAGCGCCGCGAATGGGAGTTCTGGTGGGACTGACCGCGACTGCAGCCGACTACCTGTGGTTCCAGAAGCTGTTCCCAGACCTCGCAGAGGCGTACTGCCTCACGCTGGTGCACAATCTGCCGCCCTCCGAGGTACTCGCCCGCCTCGGCGGCAGAGTCGAGCCTTCCCGGACCGGGGCTGCGGAGATAGTGGACGCAGCGTTCGAACTCCTCGACCGGTCGGACAGCACCCGGCAGTTCATCGCCATGACCACCGTCGGCGACTGGACCCTGCTGATCGAGCCCATCGGCTATCTCGGGGTCACCGAAGAACGCGCCCTGCCGGCGTCCGCCGGGACACGCTGGGTATCGCACTTCGTCAACATCAACGGCGTCGACTCGTTCCTCTGGGCCGACGACACGGTCAAGCGCCTGACGTTCGAGCCCGAAATCCCCGACCACCGATGGGGGACCACCCCCGACGACCTTCTGGACGCCATGCGTCACTGCGGCTTCCAGTTCGGGGACGAGATCTCCGACACTGCGGATTTCCTCGGCGTTGAGGCGTCGTTCGCCCTCGCAGAGCACCTGACGGGCGTTCGCGTCACACCGGAACTGCTCCGGGAAACGACTTTCGTCTGCGGGAGCGCGGGGATCGGGTGAGGTGGCGTTGGCTCTTTCGTCCCGTGACGTCAGCGTCTGCCGCGTTCCCGCAGTTGGGGGCGGTCCGCCAAAATGAGGGGCCCGTTGACTGACGTGTGCTGTCGGTCTGCCTGTCTGTCACCGGGCCCTGGCGTGACGTTTCAGGGGGCGGTGCTCCCTGCGCGGAGCGCCCGGATGCGGGCCAGCAGGGCGAGTGGGTACGGGTCTGGCTGTACGAGGTGGGCGTGCGCGCTGTGCGCCCATACGACCCGACCGGGACCGGAGTTGACGTGCACGTAGGCCACGATGACCGCGTCATCCGGGTCGGTGATGAGCCCGTCGCAGTGACGGCAGACATACGGCCCGGCCATCATGACCAGCCGCCTGTCCCTGAGTGGCAGGTGCAGCCGCACCGGCGCAGCAACAACAGCCCGCCTCCATGGGGCAGGGGCACGTCCTTGGTTTGACGACAACTGGCGTGCAGATCCGCATACTCCGGCCGCTGCCCGACAGTACATTCCGCCGATGGGGGTGAAGTGTCTGTGGCGATGCGGGTGGTCATAGCGCGGCCTCCTGCCTGCGGTGAAGGGGACAGGCGCACGGCGGGAACGCGTTCCTCAGGGGAAGCGGACCGTCGCTCCCCAGAACCCTGACAGTGCCTCGATCCTCGACGATCTCACCGCTTCCGATGCTCACGGTGTAGACGCGGATCGTCATCCTGGCCCCGGGGTCACGCTTCCGTTCGGGGGATGTAGTTTTCGACATGTCGACGCTCCTAGTCAGTGTTGACCACGCCCCGGGACCGTTCGCGCGGTCGCCGGGGTATTTCGCGTCAACTGTCCGCCTTGGTAGGGCTGCCGACTTCCCACCTGTGGGTATCCCCATCATGGGTAGGCTGAGGGTTAGCCGAGTGCAACACACTGTCACCAGCAGGCACGACGGGACGTCTCATGACCGGTTACGTACCGCCGACCGCGCTTCCGCGCGGGCTCTTGGACCGTGCGGACATGAGTGCCGCGATCAGGGCGCACGACTTCGGCACGGTGTTCCGCCTGGCCAGGAGCGAGGCGGGGATCAGCTACTCGAAGATCGCTGCCGAATGCGACATCAAGCCAGAGCGCGTAGGGGTGTTGGCTCGCGGGCAGGGCAGCGTGACCACCTTCGAGAAGGTCGCCCGGATCGCCGACGCACTGCGCATCCCCGGGCACATGCTCGGCCTCGCTCCACGCCAGTGGGAGGAATCAGCCGGGCCGCACCACGTGTTTCCCAGACCTGTGCATTCGGCCACCACCGATGGAGACGGAGACGAAGTGAGGCGTAGGGAGTTCATCAGAACATCGGCCGGAACTGGACTCGCCGTGGGCTTGCCCGAGCTTTCCCGCCCCCGAGCGGGCCGCCGAATCGGAAGCGACTTCCCTGAACGGCTACGCGAGCGCACCACGCGGCTGCGGCGCCTGGACGACGTGCTCGGCGGCGGCGACACGTACCGTGTCTACCTGGGCGAATACCAGGCAACCAAAGCTCTGGTCCGGGATTCGACCTGCAGCGAAGGAACCTACAAGGCACTGCTTTCAGTGCTCTCCGAACAGGCGCAGCAAGCAGGTTGGGCCGCGTTCGACAGCGGCAGGCACCACGACGCGACAGGGCTGTACGAAGCGAGCCACACGACTGCCGTAGAGGCCGAGGACACCGAGCTCGCCGGCAACGCGCTCGCCTTCCTCGCCTACCAGGCAGTCAGCGGCGACCGCCAAGCCGGGATAGACACGGCCGCCCGCTCGTGTGCGACGGCAGGACCTGACGCGGCGCCCAGGGTGCGCGCACTGCTGGAGGAACGGCTTGCGTGGGCATACGCGGTCGCGGGACTCGCCGACGAGACGGAACGCGCCCTGGTTGCCGCAGAGTCCGCGCTCGCGGAGATCGACGACGCACCACAGCCGGACTGGACGGCGTGGGTCGACCAGAACGAACTGAGAATCATGACCGGCCGGTGCTGGACGGAACTCCGGCGCCCACTCCGCGCGGTCCCGGCTCTTGAGACAGCCCTGGCCGAGTACGACGACGCGCACGCACGGGACAAGAGCCTGTATCTGTCCTGGCTCGCCGACTCGTACATCGAGGCCGGGGAGATCGAACAGGCAGCCGCTGCAACGAGCCGCGCCCTCGATCTCGCCGCCGGAGTGGCATCTGTCCGCCCACGCGAGCGACTTGCCCCGGTTCTGCGACGGCTTGGCAACCATCGAGCACTCCCGGTGGTTGCCGAGACGCTTGAGAAAGCCCAAGCCTGACGGCCAGTCACTCTCCGGCCACCTGCCCAAGGGTCGCGGTCATCCATTTCAGGTAGGCATCCGCTCCGGCCACAATCGGCACCGCCACGATCTCCGGGTTCTTCCACGGATGACGTTCCAGAAGGTGCGCCTCCAGTTCGGCGTATCTGTCGGCCCGGGTCTTCAGGAGGAGTTGCCATTCCTCCCCGGTCCCGAACTCGCCTTCATGCCAGAAGACGGAGGCCACCGGCCCGACGATCTGTGCCCCGGCCGCCAAACGAGCGGTCACAACCGACCGAGCCAGCTCTACGGCCTGCTCACGCGTCTCGGTCGCCGTCGACACCTGCACGAAGTCAGCCATGACGACAAGCCTATCCCTCACCGACTAGCCGGCGCGGAAAGCCGTCGACCCCCTTGGAGGCCAGGGCTGCGCTCCGGCCTGGCGCCAAGCGGCGTTCCAGGCGTACGCAGACTTCCGCGATACCCGTAACCTGCGGGCCACCTCCGGCGGCCGCACCCCCTGCCCGAACATCTCCGCGGCCTCGAAGCTCGCCGCCTCACGCTTCGCCCGCCCCGCGGCTGTCTGGCCGCCGCCATCCGCATACCTCATAACGAGGATGTAGCACCGCCAACGCCCGCTGTCACCCCACCCTTTCAACCTCAGTGGCAAACCACTGAGGAGCCCCACCGAATCATGCTTCGGTGGGGCTCCTCGCATGTAGTGGACTCTCTGGTCGACCTCGACCAGCGAACTACTGGGATTCACCTTCACTGACGGGACGCAGTACAGACCTCAGACTGTCAATCGCAGCCTGAGCCTCTTCCCTCTCGCTGGCGTCGACCCAGCTCCTCCAGAACCAGCTGTCTGTCGGCAACGCCACTTCCAGCGCCTGAATCGCAGACGAGGCTAGGGCGGGCGCAATTGGTTTCGCCAGCCATTCCGTGATGCTCGGATATTCCTCGTTCCAAGCCAAAGAACTCCCCGTCGGAATATTGGCCGCAACCACAGCAGCAGCAGCCATTACCTCCTCAGGAAGCACAGAGGAATTCGATCTGCCCCCCGCCTCGATGGCGGAGCGGAAAGTGTTTTCGACGACAGTCAGTCGCCGCGATGCAGTCTGCTCTTCCAGCTCATCAAGGAAGTCCTCAGCGGTGTCGCTGTCGAACGGGCCCGATCCCCAGGTTCCCATCACAAACTCCAGTCGAGACTTACGGCAGGTATCCGCCGAATGGAACTTCGATTTCCGGATCTCTTCGATTCAAGAGAGTCCCACCCCTCGCCTTTACCCCTTCCATCATCGTCTGTTCCATACGGCGGATCGCTGTTTTGCTCGTACCGCTAGGCAGAGTGAAGTAGGTGACGTTCACCACGTCGTCGGCCGCATATCCGGCCCTGCGGACCGCATGCTTGGACCGCATCGACTTATTCACTCGCTCTCTAATGCTTGAAGTGGAGCTCCCTACGTACTTCGTTCCGTCATTCAGGTGAATGGTATAGATGCCCGGTTGCTCAGGGACGTCGAACCGCGTTCCCGGCAGCGTCCCTGGCGCGCAATTCGAATTATGGACCAGGACCGGCGTGGCCCCCGCCAGCACATAGTACGTGTGAAGGTCATCAACCGTCAGGTTGTACGTGCGAGCATGCTTCGAGAAGGGGCGGTTTGCGATGACCGTGACTGTCGAGCCGTCCGGCTTACGCAGGTGCATGTCCGCTGCAAGGTTGCGAGCCTCCACCCACTGGCCCAGCTCGGGGACCCAGAACGGGTGCTCGTGGGTGGCCGTGAGTGTCTCGACACCGCGATCCGCGGCAATGGACAGCTCGTTGAAGCTTTTGTCGTCCTCGGTGACGATCAGGCGGGTCACCTTGCGCGGGCCAGTTTCCCCAGTCTCGGGATCAGACGCCAGCACTTCATCGCCGACTTCTATATCCTCGATAGCCTTCGAGGCTCCATCTGCCAACAAGACGTCCGTACCGGCCAGGAAACACTGATTACAATCGGAAGATTTTTTGGACTTCCGATTTCCCCCGAACGCGATTCCACCTGCCGGGCCTTCCCCTCCATCTGCCGCTACTGCAATCAGGGCACCCATAGCAACAGATGCGCCGTAGCTCAATCCTGCAGGACAGTTCCCTCCTATCGCAAGGCAGGCTTTCCCCTTGACGTTATTTATGTCGACGACGTGATAAGGAAGTGACGTATCAGCACAGCCGTCACGGAAAGTGCACAGCCTGTCTATTTCCTCGTAAAACGCATCAATGTAGTCGTTGGCTCGATTCCACTTGGCTTCGATATTGACCGTGGGATATACGGAAATGTAGCCGTCCCGGTCATAGTCGGCCTGGCCCGCACCTTCGCTCTCCCATCCTCCCTTGAGGTTGTTCTTGGCCGGGGCGTCCCGCACACACCCGCCAGGCTTGGTGCACGGCGCGCCACCCATCCCATCGCCGTTCAACATCAAGCCGGTCGGGTCGCTCTTACTGACAGGACTGTTATTCGAGTACGCGTACCCGTTCATCTGCAACGGATCCGCGATGTCGATAACGGGATCCGCCGACAGGAACCGTCCCGAACTCTGGTCGTACTCCCGAGCCCCGATATGCGTAAGCCCAGTAGCAGCGTCGTCGATTCCGACGCCCAGGTAGCTTCGCTTGTCCGGCCAGCTTGTCGGTTTCGGGCCGCGCAGCTCGCCGTACGGCTTGAAGGCTCGGCGGGTTACCGGCTGGGTGGTGTTCGTGATGTCGATCGTCGTGTTGGCTGTGCCCAGGTGGTCGGCCAGCATCACGTTGCGCTTGTGGCCTGTTGTCGCGCCGTTGCTCGTCGAGCGGATGACTGTCGGGGCGCCCGGGTGGGCGTAGGCGCGGGATGCGCGGGTGATTTTGCCGGTCGCGTCCGTCGTCACCTCTGTTTCGCCCAGGTAGAGGGTCGAGCCCGACGGGGAGTTCTCCAAGAGGCGGTTGCCGGTGGCGTCGTAGACGTACGTCGTTGTCGTGCCGTCGTTCGTGATCGTGGTGGGCTTGTTCTCCTGCGTCCAGTTCAGGGACTGTGTTGTCGCCGACAGGTCGCGGACCTTCGTGTTGCCCACCGCGTCGTACTGGTAACTGCTGCCCTGGCCCATCGGGTTGGAGGTGGTCCAGGCGAGGGTGTGCGGCTGCTTGCCCGCCGTGTTGCCGTAGCCGTACTTGAACGTGACGTTCTTCGTCGCGTCTGCCGGGTCGTGTTCCGTCATCGTGGCTCGGTTGCCGAGCCAGTCGAACGTGAACGACTGGCGGTAGGCCGTCGTGCCCGTCGAGACGGTCGAGGCGTCGGGAGCCGTTGCCGTCAGGGTCGACTGGAGTGACGTGTCCGGGGTTGTCGCGTCCGACGCCGTGTCCGGGGCGTCCGCCACCGGGCCCGACGAGGTCGCGTAGTTCGCGCGGTAACCCCATGTCGTACCGTTCGACGCCTTGCAGCTCTTGCCGTCGACGGGTGCGATGTTCGACGTCCAGGCGTTGACCAGTTCGCCCATCACGTCGTACGTGAAGCACTGGGTGTCCCAGGGTGGAGTGGCCGAACCATCCGTCAGTTGGCGGGAGTTGGACGTGATCATCCCGGACTGGTCGTAGGAGTAGTAGCTGTCCGTGATCCGGTGCGGGTCCGCTGTCTCGCGGTCCGTGACCGTGCGCTGGAGGCGGCCCGTGGACGGGTCGATGAAGTTCGTCGTCCACACGCGGTAGGGCTGTGAGCCAGACACCGTGCGCAGCGGCTCGCCGTACGGGGAGTAGGTGACGTCCGCCGTGTACCAGGTCAGGCCGGATGTCGATTCCGGCAGGCCGTCGCTGTTGTAGCGGGTGACGACCTTTTCCTTCGGCAGGCCGCCGATCGCCGGCAGCGTCACCGACAGCGGCTTTCCGGTCGGGGTGTAGGTGTATCCGTAGGCGTATGTGCCCGAGAGGCCTGCGGCCGCCGGGCCCGCTGCCGGGATCACCGTCTCGGTGCCCGTGGGCCGGTATTCGGTGTCGTAGCCCGTGACGCGGTTGATGTAGTCGCCCTGCGACGTGCTCCGGGTCGACGCGACCGGCTGGCCCAGCGCGCCGGGCAGGCTGTCGTACGTGAACGACTTCACCGGGGCGGCCGTCTCCGAGCCCTCGCGGACGGCGGTCACACGGCCGAGTTCGTCATATTTCGTGAACGTCGTCCGGTTCTCCGCGTCCGTCACCTTGTTCGCGCGGTCCGCGTCGTCGTACCCGGTGACCGTCCTGCCGACGTCCGGGTCCGAGGTCGACTTCACTCGGCCCCGGGCGTCGTACTCGTATGACCAGAGGTTCCCGGCCGGGTCCTTGACCTCTGTGCGGTAGCCGCGGTCGTCGTACGTGTACGTCGTCGTGCGACCCACGGCCGTGGCGGACGCGTCCTTGTAGTGAAGGATCGAGGTGACACGGCCGAGGGCATCGGTGTACGTGCGTGTCCGAGGGGCGGTCGAACCGGCCGGGTTCACGTACATGCTCGTGTCGCTATAACTCGTGTAGGTCGCGTACTTGAACTCGCCCGCGTGATACGTCGACTCGCGGTAGGGGCGCTCCAGGCCGTCGTAGAGGAACTTGACCTTGCTCGGGACCAGGGTCTCGGACCTGGGGAGGAAGAGCGCGGTGGCCGGCTCGCCCTGCGCCAGATAGGGGCCCTTCTGCTCGTCCACCAGGCCGTGGTCGTCGTATGTCGTGTCGGTGACGACGCGGCCGGGGCCGTGTGCCTCCGACTGGGTCTGCACCTGGCGCAACAGGCCGTCGTAGATGGTGACTTGCCTGCTGTAGGTGCCGTCGTCCTTGAGTGTGCTGGTGGTGACGGCGGCCGGGAGGGTCACGCTCTTCGAGGCGATCGCCGACTGGTAGGCGATCACCACGTCCGGCTTGCCGCCCGCCGAACGGGACGGGGACCAGCCCTTCTCCAGGCGGCCGAGGGCGTCGTAATCGTTGCGCGTGACGCGGTTGTTGGCGTCGGTGACCGTCAACGCCAGGCTGCGGCCCGGGTCGAAGGTGGTGGTGACGGCGTGGCCCTTGGCGTTGGTCACCTTCACGGAGGTGACGGGGCCGCCCTGCGCGTCATCAGGCGTGTACTCCGTCCTCGTCGTGCCCGCCCCCGGCTTCGTGACCGTAAGAATGCGGCCCAATGCGTCGTACGTCGTCCTCGCGGCGACCACGTCCGAGGTTCCGGTGCCGTCGACACCGGTGACTGTCGTGACCAGGCCTCTCGACGGGATCTCGATGCCGGCCGTGCTGCCGTCGTAGCTGTTGCGCACCGACTTGATGAGCTTGGTCGCAGGGTCCGCTGTCCCGTACGCCGCGCATGAAGTACCCGTGCTGCGCTGCGACTTGGGCAGGCCGATCAGCCATGCCACAGGGTTGTGGACGTACGTCGTCACCGTGCACGTCTGGTCGGAGAGGATCACGCCGGTGCCGTTCGGCTTGACCACCGCGGTCTCCACGTGGATCGGTAGGCCGTACGTTTCGTCGACCGACGTCAGGGTGCGGACCGCCCGCCAGCTCGTGTCGACGGTCTGGATCGCGTCCGTACGCTTGACTCCGCTGCGGTGGGCGAGGAGCGGATCCAGATCCGTGGCGTCCTCGGCCTCCCTCGGGCGGGAGGCGGTCTGCTTCGACCAGGGGTAGTTCAGAGTGCGCTTCTTGACCGCTTTGCCGGAGTCGAGGTAGGTGATCGTCTCCGCCGTCATACCCGCGTACTGCGGATCGTCGGCGGCGAGAAGGGTCTCTGTGTTGGTGGAGTCCTTGACCTGTCCTCCGACGCCGAGGAAGTAGCGGGCGGCGGAGTGCGACTGGGCCTGCAGGGCGTCCGCCCCGGATACGGAGCTGCCCTTCGTCACTGCCACCTCGCGGTAGCCGCGCCAGTCGCTGAACGTTTGCAGGGACGGGCGGGTGAACTCGTCGTCCGACTTGGACCAGGCCGGGCCCGTGTACTCGTAGACGGTGTGGATGTCCTTGCCGTGCGAGGTGACCTTGTCCCGCTCCGTGACAGAGGCGACGACGTACTTGTTGAACCACGCCTTCGCGGGGGTCTTCTCGTCACCGTCCGGGGACCAGCGGACCGGGTAACACGTGCCGTTGTTACGGCCGTTGTCCGTGGCCGGCGCGCCTCCGCAGGACCGAAGCGGGCTGGGAACCCACAGCCACCAACACGCACATGAGCATTTCAAGGGTGCCCTGATCACGCACAACGGTGACATCTACGGCGGAGACGGCCTCCAGGACCTCGTCGTGCGCCTGGGCCAGCGGCTGTGGGTGTACCCCGGGGACGGGTACGGCGCCGTCAACTTCGACAAGCGCGTCGAGATCCTGCTGCCCGACGGCGCGCCGAGTCCCTCTGTCCTCACCCAGATCATGTCCGCGGGCGACGCCACGGGTGACGGCCGGACCGACTTCTTCGCCACCATCGGCGACGAGCTGTGGGTCCTCACCGGCTATAACGGGGCCACCATCGACCAGGCGACCCAGCTCTGGCCCTCCGGCTGGAAGGGTCGTGACCTCGTCACCGTTCAGGACGTCAGTGGCGACGGTGTGACGGACATCGTCTTCCGCGAGGACGCCACGGCCAAGCTGCGGCTCCGCAAGGGCATCGCGGCCACGGGCGGCGGAGTCGACATGAACTCGTTGGCCAGCGGCGGCGGTTCGTCCGGCGGCACCGACACCGAATACGCACCCGCCGGCTGGGACAGGGCCAGCATGCTCCATGTGCTCGGCACCCCGGACGTCAACGGCGACAGCGTGCCCGACCTCTGGGCCATCCGCGCGGACGGCTCCGTCCGCTTCTACGCCGGCGGCAAGGCGACGGTGGTCCCGGGTTCCGGACGCGAGATCCTCCCGGCGAGGGACTACTGGAAGAACCGGATCGCTGTGGGCTGAGCAGCCGCACTCGTACGACACCGGCGGGCCCCGTTTCCCCAGGAAACGGGGCTCCCGTGCGCGTCGGCCACACGATCGGGTGACCAAATGTGATCAGGACACCCACGTCCTGACCGGCCTACGATGATGGCCTCGACACCAGCCCCCAGGAGGCACGCGATGGCCGCAGCTTCCGTCGAGCGGCCCCACGGAGACCGGTCGTTGATCGCGGAGGCGAACCGTCTCATGGAGCGTAACCCGGGCTGCCGCGTCGAGATCATCGGAGGCCTGATCCTTGCGTCCCCGCCGCCGGACGGCCCGCACGCCGATGCCCTGACCAGTCTCACTGTGCCCTTTCTGACAGCAGGACTGCACGGGACGGAATCACGTGTGCTCCAGGGGATCGGGCTGTGGCTCCCGACTGGTGCCGAGGACTACGCGATCCCCGACCTCTCGGTGGTGGACGGCGACTACCGGGACCGCCATGTCGAAAGCGGCTGTTACGACCCGGTCTGTTTCCGCCTCGTCCTGGAAGTCACCTCCAGCAACTGGAAGGCCGACCTGCAGACCAAGGTCGCCGCGTACGCCGACGCCAGGGTGCCCGTCTACGTCGTCGTCGACCGCAAGCACCAGCGCCTCCACGTGCTCACCCACCCCGAGGGCAGCACGTATGCCACCCACCGTGTCCACGCCCCCGGTGAACTCGTCGCCCTCCCCGACTCCGTCGGCGCCAAGGTCACCCTCGATGTGGCGGAGATCCTCGACGCCGGGCAGTAGAAGCGGGCTGCCTGATCAGCAAGCACATCCTGGTCAGCGCACCCTGACCACCGCCCGGCCACCGCCCCCCGTTCGCCTCACACGCCTCCCCCGATTCCGCCGACCATCCCCTTACCCTGACGCCATGTCAGATGACGAGTCGTACGAGCTGCTCGGGTTCGACAACGTGCTGCTGCCTGTCGGGGATCTCGGGGAGGCGGTCGACTTCTACGAGCGGGCCGGGTTCGGTGTCAACGCTCGGCTCGACGAGGCCGGGATCGCCGTGTTGAAGGTGGGCGCCGAGACCCCTGGTCTCTTGCTGCGTGTCGAGGAGGCGCTCGGGCACCGGTCGCCGCCGTGGGCTTCGCCCCGGATCTGGCTGGAGGTGCCGGACGCCAAGGCCGCGTTCCGTGCCATGTCCGCGGCCGGGATCACCCCGCTCGACGCCCCGCTCTCCGTGGCCACGGGCTGGACCGTCGAGATCGCCGATCCGTGGGGCAACGTCATCGGGTTCACGGACTACACGAAGCGGCCGGAGCTGGCACGTTCATGAGCCCGGCCGGCGGTTGACCGCCGTCAGGTCGATCTCGATCCCGTACGGCACCGCGACCTTCAGGCGGTCGCGGAAGACGCCGGTGAGCGCGTACGTCTTCGTGGCCGGGTCGCGCTCGTAGACGTACACAACCGGCAGGCCCTCCTCTGCGTCCGGCTCGACCCGCCAGAAGTGCGGGACTCCTGCCGCCGCGTACTTGCGGGGCTTGACCTCGCGGTCGCGTTCCAGCGTGTCGGCGGCGACGACTTCGACGGCAAGGGCGACGCCCTCCGGTTCGTACCAGGTCTGGTCCGGGCCGGTGTTCGCGGATTCCGGTACGACTATGACGTCCGGTTCGGGGCGGTTGCGGGCGTCCAGCTTCACGGTCATCTGCCGTACGACATCCAGCCCGGGCGGTGCCCGCTCCAGGAGGGTCCGCTCAAGCAGGCGCAGCGTGCGGGCGTGGAAGCGCGTCTGCGGGCTCACGAAGACGAGGACTCCGTCGAGCAGCTCCGTGCGCCGTGGGAGGTCGGGAACGCGGTCGAGATCGTCCGCCGTCCAGCCCTCCGGGGGCGGGATCGGCCACCGGTACGGCGGTTCCGCGTCGAACCAGTCTTCCCACCCTTCCCTCTCTTCCTGCTCCTCCTGCCCTTCCCGCTCGTCTCGCGCGCTCACACCCTCTCCCCCTTCGACTTCTTCAGGCAGCGCCACGTCCTCGGAACAACGCTGCCAGCTCAGCCCAGTTACCGCTTGAACGTGTTCAAAAATAGGTCTACAGTCTTCCCCGTAAGCACTTTTGAACGCGTTCAAGTCGTTCAAGGAGTACGGGGACAAGGACGAAGACATGGACCTCACAGTCGTCGCATACGTCGTCTACCTGCTGGTCAGCATCGGGTTGACCGTCTGGGTGGCGCGCACCCTCAGCAGCAATGGGCGGGTCTTCATCGCCGATGTGCTGCGGGGGAACGAGAAGCTCGCCGATGCCGTCAACCATCTGCTCGTCGTCGGCTTCTATCTCGTCAACCTCGGGTTCGTCGCCCTCTATCTGAGCGGGGACGGGGACATCGGCACCACCCGGGAGGTGTTCGAGGCGCTCTCGACCAAGCTCGGGGTCGTGCTGCTGGTGCTCGGTGTCATGCATCTCGCCAACGTGTTCGTGCTCAGCAAGATCCGTCGGCGCGGTGTATGGAGCGGGAGCAGGTGCCGCCCGTCGCGCCGCAGGGCTGGGTCGCCCCCACGACCGGGGCGTGAGCGCGATGAGCCACATGAACGCGGTGGGGTCGGGGGACACCATCGCCCGAGCGGACCGGGATGCCACGGGGGGCGTCCCGGTCCGCCGGCTCACCGTCCTGTACGACGCCGACTGCGGCCTGTGCACCTTCGTGCGCGGCTGGCTCGTACGGCAGCCGCAGTTGGTGCCGCTGGACATGGTTCCGGCTGGTTCGCCGCGGGCTCGGGAGCTCTTCCCCGGCCTCGATCACGCCGCCACCCTCGACGACATCACCGTCGTCGGGGACTCCGGGCAGGTCTATCGCGGCACCGGTGCCTGGGTCGTCGTGCTGTGGGCGTTGCGTGAGTACCGGCCGCTCGCCCATCGGTTCGCCACCCCGGCCGGGGCCCGGCTGGCCAAGGGTGCCGTGCTCGCCGCCGCCAAGTGGCGCGGCAGCCAGTGGGGCACCGGCAGGAGTGGGCGCCCGGTGTACCGGCAGGCGGACGGGTGGTCGTACGACCCGCGGTTCGGGTGGGTCCACAGGCCGCCCGGCTGTGACAGCGGCACCTGCTCCACTGGTTAGGCTCGTGCCGTGCCAGCAGCGAAAGACAGCCCCGAGTCGCCCGAGTCCGCCGAGCCCTCCGCTCGTACTCCCGCCAAGAGTGAGCAGACCCGTGCGCTGATCCTGGACACGGCCATGCGGCTGTTCAAGGAGCGCGGGTACGAGAAGACGACCATGCGGGCCATCGCTCAGGAGGCCGGCGTCTCCGTCGGCAACGCGTACTACTACTTCGCCGGCAAGGAGCATCTGATCCAGGGCTTCTACGACCAGCTCGCCCGCGACTACCAGGTGGTCGCGCGGGAGGTCCTGGACCGGGAGACCGACCTGGAGGCCCGGCTCGCCGGGGTGCACCGGGCCTGGCTCGATGTCGCCGCGCCCTACCACGAGTTCGCCGTGCAGTTCTTCAAGACCGCCGCCGACCCGAACAGTCCGCTCAGCCCCTTCTCCCCCGAGTCGGAACACGCGCGCACGCAGGCCATCGAGGTGCACCGGGAGGTGCTCGCCGGGTCGAAGGCCAAGGTTCCGGAGGAACTCCGGGACATCCTGCCCGAGTTGATGTGGCTGTCCCAGATGGGCATGGTCATGTACTGGATCTACGACCGTACGGAGGGCCGTGAGCGCACCTACCGGCTCGCCGGGCGCGGCGCCCGCCTCACCGCGCGCGGAGTGACCCTGGCCCGTTTCCGGGTGCTGCGCCCGCTGGTCCGAGAGGTCCACGACCTGTTCAGCGACTTCCTGCCGGGGATGACCAACGCCCTTCCCGTACCGGAGCAGGATGAAGGAACAGCTGGCAGGAAAGGCGAGTCGGCCAAGTAGGGGCGCCTCAGGCGGCGTCACCCGACCGGCGCCGTGATCAGCGCCCATACCGTCTTGCCGTGTCTCCCCCTGTTCCGTACTCCCCACGCCGCCGCGATGTTCTCGACCAGGTGGAGGCCCCGGCCGTGTTCCTCCCAGTCCCCCACCGGGCGGAGTCTGGGTGCCGTCGTGCTCTCGTCGGAGACCTCGATGAGGCAGGAGCCGTCGGAGAGTGCGGTGACGGGCGACCTCGAACTCCGGTTCCGCGAGGGGGCCGTGGCGTACGACGTTGCTCGCCAGTTCGGAGACGAGCAGGACGGCGTCCGCCAGCGCGGGGCCGTCCGCGCTGTGTCCCCAGCCGGCCAGATGGTCGCGTACCCGGCGCCGGGCGAGCGCGACGGACGAGGGGTGACGGGGAAGCCGGAAGGAGTCGCGCCTCAACACGTCCGCTTCTCACCCCGTCCGCAGCACCTTCGCCCTACCTGGTGCCGCGTCGGGTACCCGCCCAGCGCCACTTAGTCAGGGTCGGACGGTCCGCGTCAGATCCAGTCGAGGCTCCAGAGGCGGAACACCCCGGTGCCGTCCGAGAGGTACTGGCCGCCGCTGACGTCCTCGCTGCTGACCGTGTACTCCTTGCGCTGCCACAGCGGGATCACGGGCACGTCCAGGGCGATCAGTTGCTGGAGCGCGCGGAAGTCCTGGGCGGCACGGTCACGGTCCGCGTACCGGCGGCTGTCCAGGATCAGCCGGTCCACCTTCTTGTTGCTGTACTCGTTCTTCATGCTGTTGCCGGTGCCGACCAGCGGGCCGGTGAAGGTGTCCGGGTCGGGGAAGTCGGCGACCCAGCCGACGGCGTAGGCGTCCAACTTCCCTGCCGCGTACCGCTTCTGGTAGTCGGTCCACTCGTAGCCCCTGACGGTGACGTCGAACAGGCCGCCCTTCTCCAACTGGGTCTTGAGGAGGGTCGCCTCCTCGGCGGCGGCGCCGCGCCCCTTGGCGTAGCCGTAGGTGAAGCGGACGGGGAGCTTCACGCCTGCCTCGGTGAGCAGGTCGCGGGCCTGGGTGACGCTGGGCTCGGGGTAGTCGTCGAAGAACGAGGTGGTGTGGCCGGTGAGGCCTGCCGGGATGAGGGAGTAGAGGGGCTCGGCCGTCCCCTTGTAGACCGTGGCGGCGAGTTCCTCCCGGTTGACCAGCCAGGCCAGGGCGCGGCGGACGGACGGGTCGTGGAGGGGGGAGTCCGCGCGGAGGTTGAGGACGAGGTTGCGGGTCTCGGCGCTGTCGTTCTCGATGACCTGCCGGCCGGGGTCGCTGGGCGAGAGGCCGGCGAGGACGGCGGGCGGCAGCTGACGGGTGGCGACGTCGATCGCCTTGGCCTTCCACGCCTTGTCGAGCGCCGGCGGATCGGCGTAGTAGCGCAGGCGGATGGGGCGGCCGATGCTCTTCACGGCGCCCTTGTAGCGGTCGTTGGGTTCGAGGAGCGCCTGCTTCTCGTTCGTATACGTCTCGAGGACGTACGGTCCGGTGCCGTCGGCGCCGTTGTCGGTGCGCAGGCCGTTCTTGGGGTAACGCTCGTGGTCGACGATCGCACCGGCTCCGGTGGCCACCTTGAACGGGAAGGTGGCGTCGGGCGAGTTGAGGTGGAAGGTGACCGTCAGGTTCCTGGCGTCGACCGAGGCGAGGGTGCCGAGCAGGGAGGCGGGGCCGACGTCGGAGTTGATGCGCTTGACGCGGTCGAAGGAGAACTTCACGTCCTCGGCGGTCATCTTCCGGCCGCTCGGAAAGGTGAGGTCGTCGCGCAGGACACAGACGTAGGTGCGCAGGTCGGAGCCCTTGAAGTCACAGCTCTTCGCCGCGTCCTCGATGGGGGCCGTGCCGTCCGCCCGGTAGGTCAGCAGGGTCTGGAAGACGTTGCTGAACAGGGCCCAGGAGCCGGCGTCGTAGGCGCCGGCCGGGTCGAGGGAGGTCACGGCGTCGGTGGTGCCGACGGTGATCGTCCTGCCGTGGTCGGTCCGCGACGGCATGAGCTGCCAGGCGACCGCGCCCGCGGCTGTCACAACGAGCAGCGCCGCGAGAATCCGTACGCGTACCGAGCGCATCGGTGTGTGCCCTCCCCAGGCCCCCTGCCACGGCGACTCGCCTGTGGCGGTGATCACCTAAGCACAGGTGTTTCGTGTGGGGAAGGGACTTCCTGCGAGATGGGAAAGACGTTACCGACGATCTGTTGCCGGTGGATTTCAGACCCGGCCGCTGCTCGGCCGGGGCCGTCGGCACCTGGCGCTCCAGTGTGCCCGCAATCGCCCAACTCGCCCCGCTGTCAAGGCGTTTCAAGCTGGGACCGTACGGCTTCGGCCAGATCCGGGAGACCTTTCCGTACGCCGGCTCCCTGGGTCGGCGTACGGATCCACGCGGCCGTGGACCAACGCCGACTGCCGGCTCCGCGGGGTGCGCGGAGCCGGCAGTGGTGGTTCGCCGGTGGTCGGTGACGGCCTCCCGGTTGGATCTACTTCCCCCTGATACGCCGTATCAGCAGGGCGAGCAGGATTCCGGCAACCGCCCCCGACACTCCCCAGGCGATGCTGGGAGTGCCGTCATTGAGGGTGTAGCCGATCGCGCACGCCGCCAAGAAGACGGCGAGTGCCAGAATTCCCCCGAACTGTCGGGTCCGCATCTTCACTCCTGGATTCCCGCGTGGCTGGTGAACTACTGGGCGTGTGCGGTCTTGGCTACTTGAACCGGAATCCACAGTTGCTGTTGGTGCACTTCGCTCCCCACGACGGCTTGAACCAGCCGCCGACAGGGCCGTACTTCACACCGTAGTGCATGGTCATTTTGAAGCGTTCCTGGAAGCCGCAGACCGGAGTGATCTTGGCCAGGCAGACCTGGCCCTTACCGTTGGCCCTCCAGTTCGTGTAGAAGCCCCCGCTGGAGCTTTCGTACGGCGAATTGAGGTTGAGTGACCAGCCGAGGACCGAGGCCGCTCCGTTCATGTCGTCCTCGGAGGAGCCCCTCGAACTCTTGATGGTTCCGTTGCTTCTGACACAGACCTGGACGTGCATGGCGATGGTGGCGATCTGGATCTTCACGCCGCCCTCGTAGACCTTGTAGCTCTTGTTGAAGGTCTTGCAGCCGGCGGTCATCGCGCCCGAGAGGTCGGACTTGTTGACCGGGTCGGCGCACGCGTAGTCGTAGCCGGAGCAGCTTCCGCCGGTCACCGGGTCCGTGCTCAGGAAGCGTCCGGTCTCCGACGAGTAGAGGCGGACACCCATGAGGGTCATGCCGCTCACGGTGTCGGCGGAGCGCTGCATACCGCCGAGCCAGCCATAGGCCGAGGACTGTGCACTGGCGCCGGCGCTCTTGCCGTACTCGTCGTAGTGGCTGACGGTCGCGGCCGCCGTGTCGAGGGCCAGCGTGACGGAGACGTCCCCGTGCAGGTTGAGCATCTGCAGGGTGGTGCCGCCGTTCGCCGTGGTGACAGCGGCGAGTTGCCCCAGAGGATCGGACACGTAGCGTCTGACGGTGCCGTCGGACCGCTTGATCCAGGCAGGGTTGTCCGAGGCGTCGCCGTAGTGGTTGGTGGTGACGGTTCCGTCGGTCCAGGTGCCGTCGGTGGTCCGGCTCGCGTCGGTGGCCACGGCGGTTCGTGACGCCGCGTCAAGCGACCACGTCTTGCGTTCGGTGCCGACGGTCTCCGCGCGGACGAGATCATTGTTGTAGTACGACAGGCTCGTCGTACCGGTCACCGTGGTGCGCCCGAAGGCGTCGTACGACGTGCCGTCCGCGATCAGGCGGCTCGCGCTGTCGTACACATAGGAACTGGTCTGGCTGGTCCTGTCGTCGGTGCTGCTGTCGCAGTCGTCCGAGGAGGAGGTCAGGGATGTTCGGTTGCTGCTCGCGTCGAAGGCGTAGGACCGGGTCGTGCAGCCGGTGGCCGACTGGTCCCCGGCCGTGACCAGGCGTCCGAGTGTGTCGTAGGACGTCTCCGTCCGGATCGTGCCGCCTGCGGTCTGGGCGTGGGTGACCTGCCTCCCGTGGACCGTGGTGTCGGCCGAGTCCGACAGAACGGTGTTGTTGGCGGAGTCGGTGTACTCGCGGGTCGTCACGTCACCGGAGGGATCCGTGGTGATGGCGAGCTTGTAGTTCCCGGGCAGCGTCTCGGCGGTCAGAGTGCCGTCCGCGTCGTAGGTGCCGGTGAAGGTTCCCGCGACCGAGTCGGTCAGGGTCTTGGTGTTGCCCGCCGCGTCGTAGGTGTAACTCACGTTGGACGGGGCCGAGTCGGTGGTCTTCACCACCCGGTCGAGGATGTCGTAGGCCGTGGTCCTGGTGTTGCCCGCGCCGTCGGCGTACGAGATCTGGCGGCCGAGGGCGTCAAAGGTGTACGCGATGGTCTGGCCGTTGGCGGACTGCGTGGCGATCCGTCCGCTGGCTGGGTCGTAGGTCACGGTGGATGTGCCGACCGACGTGCCCAGACCGCCGGAGACCGAGCCCGCGACGATGCGTCCGGCGGTGTCCGAGGTGCGCGAGACGGTGCGGGTCACGCTGTTGGCGGTCTCCACCGTCTGGACCATGTTGCCCCGACGGTCGTACGTGTAGACCGTGGTGACGGCTTCGGTGGGATTGCTTCCGCCGCCGGTGATGGAGGCCGCCGGCGCGGTCCTGCACAGCATGCCTGCCCACTCGCGACGGGCGCCGCAGGTGCCGGACCCGTCAGCGGTGTAGTACGTGTAGTTCAGCGTGGCGGCGTCGGAGCCCGTGGCCCCTGCGGGTCGGGTCGTCGCCACCCGCCCCGCGTCGTCGTACGTCGTCACGGTGCTGGTGGTGTCGCCGCCTGCGGTGGCCTTCGTTCTGCCTGTCGACCAGTCGTACGTGGTGGTCGAGGTGACCGTGTCGGCGTCGGATCCGTAGCCGGTGATCGAGGCGCCGGTGACGGTCGAGGTGACCAGGTCGGAGACCGCCGCGTCGCTCGGCCGGTTCTCGTCGTAGGCGTAGGTCGTGTGTTCCCGGGCCGGCACGACCGTCCCGGCCGCCAGGGTGGACTCGCTGGTGGAACCGGTGAGTTCCTTGGCGAGGGCGACCTGGTGCAGCGGACCGTACTCGTCGGTGAGGTGCTGCCCGTCCGCCGAATACGTCGAGGTGGTGGCGAGTTGCTCGGCCCGCTCCGCGGTCGACAGGTCGCTCAGCCCGCTCAGGCCCTGGGACGTCAGCGCGTCGGCGCCGCCGAGGGCGAGTTCTCGGTTGGCAGCCGTCAGTTCGCTGACGACGTTGCCGTATTCGTCGTGTTCCGCCGTGGTGATCGCACCGCCGGGACCGGCGATGTTGGTCTCCTCGCCGCCGACACCGATGTACGTGATCGTGGCCCGGGCGTACTGGTCCGCGGTCAGGTCGTTGCCTGTGCTGGAGGCTGGGACGGAGTCGGCGGGGAAGATCGCCGTCGCGTCCGTCGGCGCCACGTCCTGCGCCCAGGTGGCGACCGCGGTGGTGTCCATCGCGTGCGGGGCCTTGGCGCCGGTGAGCGGTACGTCGTAGACGACGGTGGTGGCCGCTGTGCCGGAGGTGGTGCTGGCGGAGCCCTGGGCGAGCGCCGGGCGTGAGGCGTTGAGCAGCATGCCCGTGCCCGAGGTCAGCGCGGAGCCGGCCTTGCCGTACGCAAGGGTCCAGGGCAGCTCCCCCGGCTCGGTGAGGGTCTGGATGCGGCCGTCGGAGTCGTAGGTGTACTGCATCTTCACCGCGGGACTGATCCGCGGGTCCCACACCTGGCGCAGCTGGCCGGAGGCGTTGTACGCGTAGGAGGCGATCGTCTCGGCCGTGGAAGCGGAGGCGTCGGGGGTGGTGGCCCACAGGTTGACCGACGCGACCTGGCCCGCGTAGTTGCCGAGCGCGCCGGCGGTGGCGGTGGTGGCCGTCGCGTAGACGTACTCCAGGACGCGGCAGCCCTTGGTGGCCGGGGTGGCCTGGCAGGTGGCCGCGGTGACCGCGCTGGTCGGCGAGATCACGTATTTGGGACGGGCCAGCGTCTTGCCGTTGACCGTCACGGGCTCCGAGACGGTGACGACCTTGGAGTCGTCCACCGCGGTCGCGCTGGAGGACAGCGTCCACGTCGGGGAGGCATCGGCGGCCTTGGCGAACACGGTCACGTTCGCGCTCGTGTCGGTGAGCGTGAACGCGGATCCGCTGAGGCTGCCGGTCAGGGTCAGGGACTCGGCCCCGGTCTGCGGCTTCCAGCCGCCACCGCTGGTCGCGGTGAAGGCGATCGCGCTGCCGTCCGCGGAGAGCAGCTCGACGGATGTGCCGGATGTCTTGCGGAGCTGGGTGAAGCCGCTGCCTTCGGCGCCCACGGACGGGGTCCAGCCGGGACCGAAGACCTGGGCCTGGCCCTCGATGTCTGTGTCGTTGGCGCGCGAGGAGTACGTACGGCCCACGCTCGCGGAGAAGGCGGAGGCGTCGGTGGCCGAGAGGGTGTAGTCACCGGTGAGCTCGTTGACCTCGCCGGGGCCGACCTGGGCGGTGGGGGCGGTGCCCGCGTCCCGGTCCAGGGTGACGTCGGTGGTCTGCGAGTAGCCGGTGGTGGTGCCGTTGGTGAAGGCGGCCCGCAGCTGGATGACGCCGTCCTCGGACAGCGAGTTGACGGTGTTCCAGACCAGCTTGGTGGCGGTGCCGCTGGTGACGGCGACCGGCCAGGCGGACACGGCCGCGCCGGCGGCGGTCACGTCACCGACGGGCACGGTGTGCCAGGTGTCGGTCTCGCCGCGCCGGTACTGCCAGGTCACCCCGGTGTAGGTGGTGAGGCCCTTGGCGGCGAGGGTCAGCCGGCGGGCGGTGGTGTCACCGTCCAACGGGGAGAGGATCGCGGCCCCGTCGGCGCCGACTCCGAACGAGTAGGCGGTAGTCGCTGTCGACAGGTTGCCGCCGGAGTCGATGGTGCGCGCGTACAGCGTGTGCCAGCCGTTGGCCGGGTTGATGCTGACGGTCTGCGTGTCGCCGCCGGTGCCGTTGGTGGTGTCGAGCTTCTTGTTCGGCAGGGACGCGTCGTCCAGGCCCCACTGGAAGCCGGCCCCGTCGGTGGCGGCGGTGGCGAGGGTGCAGTTCACGGCGGCGGAGGCCTTCGCGGTCCAGCCGTTCTGCGTGTACGTGTCGCAGGTGACGGTCGGCGCGGCCGGCTTGGCCGTGTTCAGCACGAACGTCGTGTAGCCCGACCACGATCCGAAGTCGGTGCCGTCGTAGGCGCGGGCCCGGTAACGCAGATGGCTGCCGGCCGGGAACGCGGACGCCGTCGGGATCGCGAGGGTCGAGGTGCTGCCCGAGGCCACCGTCTTGCCGTACGCCGTGTACGCGTACGTCGTGTCCGCGTACGCCGGGTCGGCCGTGATCTCGTACTGCGCCTGGGAGTTGGAGCCGTCCGGGTCGGTCACCTTCGACGAGATGGTCGGGGTGAGCGAGGTGACGTACCGCTTGCCGTTGTAGGCGTTGACCTGCGAGGGCGCGACGGCCGTCGAACTGGGCACCGCCGGGTACGAGTTGTAGGTCACCGTCAGGTGGGGCTCGGTGGAGCCGTCGCCGGAGACGTAGTTGGCGGAGCGGTAGCGGCGCCAGGTGGTGGAGTCGGTCTCCGAGGCGCCTGCGATCCGCACGCCCTGGTTGGTGGCACCGTCCGCCCACGCCTGCACGATGGCGTCGATGTCGAAGTTGACCGTGCCGGCCGGGCAGCTGGTGCTGTAGCCGAGCGCCGCCTTGTTGGTGGCGGCGCCGGTGGCGGTGGTGGCGGGCTGGGCGGCCCAGGTGATGTCGGCCGACGTCCAGGTCCCGGTGATCCGCCGTACCTCGGTGCCCGCGCCGGTGGTGTCACAGGTCGAGGAGTAGTACGAGTACAGGGCGAGGTTCGTGTCGGTGATGTGCTTGCCCTTGAACGGGGCGACATCGAACTTCATGTACGAGCGGGCCTTGGTGGTCCCCGCGTCGTACGAACCCGACTTCAGCTCCTCCGAGGAGACCTGCGAGTCGGTGTAGTTGGTGGCCACCCAGGTGTCCGTGGTCACCGCGAGGGTGGAGGTCGGGTCGACGGTGACGGGGTACGTCAGCTTGTTCTTCGTGAAGTAGCCGGCGTCCGGGGTGAGAACGAGGGTCTGTGCCCCGTCCTCGGCCGTCTCGACCTTCGTGGCGACCCTGGCCTGATGCTTCGACTCGCCGGACCTGCGGTCCTTGGAGGAGTCCCACATCATGGGCGCGGGCGCCTCCGCGACCAGCTTTCCGGCCTTGTCCTTCAGGAGCAGGTGACCGGATTCGGCCACCGACAGCTCAAGTCCCTTGAGCCGCATGGGTATCCGGTACTCCAGCGGACCGGTGGGCGCCTTGTCCAGGATCACGTTCTGGCTGAAGCCCTGCGACAGCGCGGTGACCGTCAGCCTCTCGCCGTCACGGAGTGCGTAGGAGGCGGTGTCGTCCTTCACGGACGGCGTCGGAAGCTTCGACTCCCAGCCCATCCCGAACGACCGCGCGCCCTTGGTCACCGACGCGAGCGCGGTGTCCCCGCCGTCGGAGACCGCGATGTCCGCCGCCGCCACGTCGGGCTCCAGCGACGCCCCCGCGTCCGACAGCGAGGTGTCGATGTCGCGCCAGGTGCCGTCCACCTTCTGCCGGATCGGCGCCGCGTACGTCGACGTCTGCAACTGCCCGTTCGGCAGCGCGTACGTCGTCGACGACGCCGAACGCTCCGACAGCACCTCGATCTTCCGGCCCTGCAGACGGGCCATCAGCAGCGCCGCCGCAGTCGAATCGGCCGTCGACGCAGCCGACTTGGCCGACTTGGCGGCCGTCGACGTCACCTTCGCGGTGCCGGAGTCGGCGGCCGCGAAGGCCTGGCCCGAGCTCAGCGACACCAGTGCGGCTTCGGCCGCGAGCACGGCCGCCACCGCCAGCGCGGTCCGCCGCAGCGATGTCCCGGTTGTTCTGTCCCGCCCCCGTGAGGCAGGGAAGACACGTCTTCCCTTGAGTCCCATGCACACTCCTGTGATCGCGCCCCGACACCTCTTGCGTCCTGAGCGGGGCTGATCAAAGCAGGGATGTGTAAAGAGTTCTCCATGGCTTCACCACTCGTAGCCCACAGTGATCCTCAGATCCTCCTCAATAGCCTTGACTTGAATTCGATCAACAAGTTTCGGCCACACGGAAGATGACCCTCCGTTGAGTGTTCCCTGTGGGACTAATTCGACAAATGGGACACCTCGGACCCGAGCCCGACGAGCGGACCCCGGACTCACGGGTCGCGCCGGAGGTTCCGGCGACCGCGAAGCTTTATCGACCCGTGATCTTCACTGGGTGTGATCAGGCATGTCCGGACGCCAGTTCCACGACCGTGATGTCCGACGGCGCCCCCACTCGCGTGGGCGGGCCCCAGGCGCCGGCGCCCCGGGAGACGTACAACTGCGTGTCGCCGTACCGTTCCAGCCCCGCGAGGGTGGGGTTGGCGAGGTCGGCGACGAAGTTGCCGGGCCACAGCTGGCCGCCATGGGTGTGGCCGGAGAGCTGGAGGTCCACGCCGTGTTCGACGGCGTCGTGGATCTGCACCGGCTGGTGGGCCAGCAGCACGCTCGCCCGTGAGGTGTCCCGGTCACCGAGCGCCTTGGTGAAGTCGGGGCCCTGGCCCTCGCTCTCCCCGGCGATGTCGTTGACACCGGCGAGGTCGAAGGCGGGCAGTTCGACGCGGGCGTTCTCCAGCGGGCGCAGACCGAGCCGCCGTACCTCCTCGACCCACTGTTCGGCGCCGGAGAAGTACTCGTGGTTCCCGGTCACGAAGAACGCCCCGTGCCGTGCCCGGAGCCCGGCGAGAGGGGCGGCGGCCGGGCCGAGGTCCTTGACGCTGCCGTCGACCAGGTCACCGACGACGGCGATCAGATCGGGCTGCGTCGAGTTGATCGTGTCGACGACCTTCTGCGCGAAACCCCGGCCGAGGACGGGCCCGAGGTGGATGTCGCTGACGACGGCGATCCTGAACCCGTGGGCGCCGCGCGGGAGTTTGGCCAGCGGCACGGTGACGCGCTTCACGCGGGGGCCGCGCAGGACGCCGTACGTGCCGTAGCCGACGGTCCCGGCGGCCACGGCGGCGGCCGAACCGGCGACCACCCGGGAGACGAAGAGACGCCGGGAGGGGGCGGCGAGGAGACGGGGTGAGTCGGAGGTGCCGGGGATGGTGCCCGCCGTGTCGGGGGTGTCGGGGGCCCCCTTGGCGGCCTCCGGGGTCTCGGGAGCACCCGCCGGTACGGTCTCCGTCTTCCGGAGCTGCAGGGGCGGTACGGGAGCCCGGGCCGCCCCGCGCCGCTCCAGGAAGCGGCGCAGCAGTGGCCGTACGAACTCGCCCGCGATCAGGGCCAGCCCCAGATACATGAACAGGGCGAGCCACAGGAAGCCCGGCCAGGCCAGTGTGCGCTGGAGCCAGAAGGGCGCGCCGCCGCGCTCGGCGGCCAGGGCCGCGACCATCATGACGGGCAGCGCGACGAACACCACCGTGCCGGCCCGGCGGGCGGGTCCGGGGCCAGCTGTCGTGTCGCGCACCAGACGGCGCCAGACGTACCAGTGCAGGCCGACAAGAGCGGCGAGGGCCGCGAGCCCGGCGAGGAGAAAGACGATGACCATGCGGGTGTGTCTCCCGTTGTTGCGGGTGTGGCACCCGTTGTCGCGGGTGTGTCTCGCGTTGTCAGGGGTGGGTCTCGCGCTATGAGGTCTGGCGCAAAGCGCGAAGCCCGCGCAACCCGATGCCCCCGACGACCGTCCCCAATACGAAGGAGACGACCGCGAGCACCAGATGCACCCAGAAGTACGCCGTCGGGGTGCCCGCGTCGTCGAACGCGAGCCCGCTGCCGTCCTTGACCAGATTCTTGATGAAAGTGACCCAGATGACCCAGCTCCACACCCCGAAGGCGAGCAGGAACCAGGAGACGGGGCGGCTGAGCTTCATGAGGCCAGTATCGCCGCCGTCCTCCGGGTCCTTCGGCCGGGGTGGGCAGGGCGGTACGACTTCCCGGGCCGGTACATGTACGTTCTCGTTCGTGTCCGCCTCGAAAAAGACCGCCAAGCGCTCCTTGCTGGTCACCTCCGCCACCCTGTTGTCCGCCGCGCTGATCGCGCCCGTACCGGCGTTCGCGGCTCCCAAGCCCACGCCGAGTGCCACGCCCTCGGTGACTCCCCCGGCGAGGATGTCGAGCGTGGGCGGGGCGCGGCTCGGCCTGGCCGGGACGCAGGTGAACCTCTCAGACGGCGTGCCGGTGATCCCCAAGGACATCAGCGCCCGCTCCTGGATCGTCTCGGACGCCGAGTCCGGGGATGTGCTCGCCTCCCACAACGCGCACTGGCGGCTGCCCCCGGCCAGCACGCTGAAGATGCTGTTCGCCGACACCGTGCTGCCCAAGTTCCCGAGGACGCTGAAGCACAAGGTCGCGCCCACCGATCTGGCGGACGTCGGCGCCGGGTCCAGCATGGTCGGCATAAAGGAGAAGGAGACGTACACGGTCCACGACCTGTGGCTCGGTGTCTTCCTGCGCTCCGGCAACGACGCGGTGCACGTGCTGTCCCACATGAACGGTGGCGTCGAGGCCACCGTCAAGGAGATGAACGAGCACGCCGAGGAGCTCCAGGCCCTCGACACGAACGTGGTCAGCCCGGACGGCTACGACGAGAAGGGGCAGGTGTCGTCGGCGTACGACCTGACGCTGTTCGCGCGTTCGGGGCTGCAGAAGAAGGACTTCCGCGAGTACTGCTCGACGGTTTCGGCCAAGTTCCCGGGCGAGACGAAGAAGAACAAGAAGGGCAAGCTGGTCCGCGGGTCCTTCGAGATCCAGAACACCAACCGGCTGCTCGCCGGTGACTCGGACATCTCCGTGTACCAGGGCATCGCGGGGGTGAAGAACGGCAACACCACCAACGCGGGCGCGACCTTCACGGGGGTCGCCGAGCGGGGTGGCAAGGTGCTGCTGGTCACCGTCATGAACCCGGAGAAGTCCGAGCACAACGAGGTCTACAAGGAGACCGCCCAGCTGCTCGACTGGGGCTTCCGGGCCGCCGGAAAGGTGCAGCCGGTGGGCGAGCTGGTGGCGCCCAAGGGTGCGACGGGGGCGACCACGCCCGCGAACTCCGGCGACGACTCAGGAGAGGCGGGGGGCGGCTCCGGCGACGGTTCCGCCACGGGCGGCTCCTCCGCGTCACCGGTCGCGAACGCGTCCACCGCGTCCGGCTCCGACGGGCGCGGGATGGGCGTCGCGCTCGGGATCGCCGGGGGTGTGCTGGTACTGCTGGCGGGCGGCGCGTTCCTGATCAACCGCCGCTGGCCCCTGCCGGAACTGGTACGACGCCGCCAGCGTTAGGCTCCGCCGCCCGGACCCCCTTCGCGCTGAACGCGCTCGTCCTCAAACGCCGGACGGGCTGGGGGCGCGGGCGACTCAGCCTCCTCAGGCGCCCCGGACCCACCCGTCGCCGTCCACGACGCGCAGAACAGCACCAGCTTCGACGTCAGGTTGATCCACAGCAGCAGAGCCACAGGGACGCCGAACGCGCCGTACATACTCTTCGCCGCCACGCCCTGCATATAGCCGCTCAGCAGCAGCTTCAGCAGCTCGAACCCCGCCGCGCCCATCAGCGCGGCGACGACCAGCCGACGCCGGGTCGGCTCCACCCCGGGCAGCAGGGTGAGGACGTACAGGAGGAGCAGGAAGTCCGCGCATACGGCGACGGCGAACGCGGCGAGGCGCAGCAGCACCGCACCCCAGCCGGCCTCGTCGATGCCGAGCCCCCGTGCCGCCCAGCCGACCGCCGCCGAGGCGACGGCGGACGCGGCGATCGTGACGAGGACGGCCCCGCCGAGCCCGACCAGCACACCGGTGTCCTTGACCTTGCGCAGGACGGGGTTCCCCTCGTCCTCGGGCACCTCCCACACCGCCCGCAGACACTCCCGCATCGAGCCGACCCAGCCGATGCCGGTGAACAGCAGCACGGCGCCGGCGATCACCCCGATCGTGCCGGCGTTCTGGACGAGACCGTCGATGTCCAGCTGCTCGGAGATGCCGGGCACCTGCTCGGAGAGCTTGTCCTGCAGCTCGTTCTGCCGACTGGTGCTGAGCGTGGCGGCGGCGATCGCGGCGGCCACGGTGAGCAGCGGGAACAGTGCGACGAAGCTGATGAAGGTCATCGCCGCGGCGAGACGCGACCACTTCACCCGGTCGAGGCGCTCGTACGACCGCCATACGTGTGTGGCGGTCAGACGGACGACGATCGGTCCGACGCCGGGGAGCTTCTTCAGCCAGTCCATGGTGACCTTGTACCCTGCGGGCGCCGGATCCTCGTGGTCCTACCTGGTCGGAAGGGGGCCGCGCTCCACATGGGCGGCCTGCGGCGGTACGAGGGTCCCGCCGAAGGTGAACTCGCGCAGCTTGCGCCACACCGCGTCGGGCCCCTGCTCGTAGAGCGCGAAGCCGGTGCAGGGCCAGGCGGCCTCGTAGTCGGCGAGTTCCGCGTAGGCGCGGTCCATCGCCTCCTCGGAGATGCTGTGCGCGACCGTCACATGCGGGTGGTACGGGAACTGCAGTTCGCGCGCCACAGGTCCGGAGGCGTCCCTGACCTGCTTCTGCAGCCAGGTGCAGGCCTCCGCGCCCTCGACGATCTGGACGAACACGACGGGCGACACGGGCCGGAAGGTGCCGGTGCCGGAGAGCCGCAGCGGGAACGGCCGGCCCGCCGCGGCGACCTCGACGAGGTGTGCCTTGATGGCGGGGAGCGCGGCGGAGTCGACTTCCGTGGGCGGCAACAGGGTGACGTGGGTGGGGATACCGTGAGCAGCGGCGTCGCCGAAGCCCGCGCGCCGCTCCTGGAGCTGGCTGCCGTGGGGCTCCGGGACCGCGATCGACACACCGATCGTTACGGTCCCCACGTCGTCTCCTGTTCGTAGTCTCGGTGTTGCTCATATCGGCTGTTGCTCGTACCGGTCGGCTATCGACTGTACGGCCACGGCGTGTCTGCGGGCAGGCGCAACCGTAGTGATGTGCAGCGCTCTCGTGCCGCTTCGTGCGCCGTGCGGTGGTACAGGTACCCAGGCGACTGCGGATCAGTGCTTGGCGGGCAGGAAGCCGACTTTTCCGTAGGCCTGGGCGAGGGTCTCCGCGGCGACGGCCCGTGCCTTCTCCGCGCCCTTGGCGAGGATCGAGTCGAGCGTCTCCGGGTCGTCCAGATACTGCTGGGTGCGCTCCCGGAACGGCGTCACGAAGTCGACCACGACGTCGGCGAGGTCCACCTTCAGCGCACCGTAGCCCTTGCCCTCGTATTTCCGCTCAAGTTCGGCGATGTCCGTGCCGGTGAGGGTGGAGTGGATGCCGAGGAGATTGCTGATGCCGGGCTTCTCCTCGCGGTCGAAGCGGATCACTGTGTCCGTGTCCGTGACCGCGCTCTTGACCTTCTTGGCGGTGGTCTTCGGGTCGTCGAGGAGGTTGATGAGGCCCTTGGGCGTGGACGCCGACTTGCTCATCTTGATCGACGGGTCCTGAAGGTCGTAGATCTTCGCCGTCTCCTTCAGGATGTACGGCTTCGGGATCGTGAAGGTCTCGCCGAAGCGGCCGTTGAAGCGCTCGGCGAGGTCACGGGTCAGCTCGATGTGCTGACGCTGGTCCTCGCCGACCGGCACCTCGTGCGCCTGGTAGAGCAGGATGTCGGCGACCTGGAGGATCGGGTACGTGAACAGCCCGACGCTCGCCCGGTCGGCACCCTGCTTGGCGGACTTGTCCTTGAACTGGGTCATCCGGGACGCCTCGCCGAAGCCGGTGAGGCAGTTCATGATCCAGGCGAGCTGGGCGTGCTCTGGGACATGGCTCTGGATGAACAGCGTGCAGCGGTCCGGGTCGAGCCCCGCGGCGAGGAGCTGGGCGGCGGCCAGCCGGGTGTTGGCCGTGAGCTCCTTCGGGTCCTGCGGGAGCGTGATCGCGTGCAGGTCGACGACCATGTAGAACGCGTCGTGGGACTCCTGCAGGGCCACCCACTGGCGTACGGCGCCGAGGTAGTTGCCGAGGTGGAACGAGCCTGCGGTGGGCTGGATTCCAGAGAGCACGCGGGGACGGTCAGAGGCCATGTTCACCATTCTCTCAGGTCTCGGGGCCCGGTCCGGTACGGGTTCGGACACGGGTCGACCACCGATCGGAAACAGCGTCGGACAATGAGACGAGGAACACAGTCGGAACACGGCCGGAAAACAGTTCGGACGGCGGTGTGGCGGGATGGGGGGAGGCGCTGTGCGCAGGATGCGTAGCAGACGTGGGGTGTGTGAACTGGCGGCGTTAGCAGGGGCGTTGACCCTGACCCTGGCCATGGGGACGGGTGCGGGCGCGGGGCCTGCCCGGGCGGGGACGGCGTCCTCGGGGAGGGTGTCCGGTACCGACGAGCCGGACCTCGCGCTGGTCCTGGCCGGCGACACGGGACGGACCCGAGCCGTGCCTGCCACGGATCCGGACTTCGCCCGGCTGCGGGGGCTTCTGCAGCCCACGTACTCCGGTACGGAGCGGGTGTCCGAGGTCTGGGCTGAGGGGCGGTACCCGCCGGTCCGGGTCACGGTGATCTGGGGGCTGACCGGTGTCGGGGGCTGGCCCGACACGGACTCGCCGCCGGGAGGCGACGTAGCGATGGAGCGGCAGGACCAGCTGTTCCTGGACGAGGAGGGCACGCCCTGGGTGCGCTCCGATCCGTCGCCGGAGATCGAGGACGACGACATCCGCTGGCACCGGGTGTCCCGCGCGGACTACGACCGGCTGGAGCGGGCCGGAGTGTTCGCGGCGGGCTCGGCCGGTACGGGGCGTGCGGGAGCGGGTGCGGGCCGCCGGGACGAGGTCCGGTGGGCGGTGGCGGGACTGGCCGTGGGGCTCGGGGTCGGCGCCGGGGGCGTGCTGCTGATGCGGCGGGCGGCGGACCGGCGTGAGGCCGGACCGCCGCAGGGGCCACGTCAGGAGCTGAACAACCTGTGAGCCAAGCCCGCCCGCCCGGGGCCGGGGCCGGGGTCAGCCGAGATCGATCAGCTCCTGACGCGGCGAACGACGAACCAGCCCGAGGCCCAGCCGCCACAGGGGCCACGTCAGGAGCTGAACAACCTGTGAGCCAGGCCCGCCCGCCCAGGGCCGGGGTCAGCCGAGGTCGATCTCCGGGTACAGCGGGAAGCCGGCCACCAGGTCGGTCGCGCGGCGGGAGATCTCGTCGGAGATCTTCGCGTCCAGGACGTGGGACGCCTTGGAGGTGGCGCCCGACTTCGTGGTGCCCGGCTCGGCGGCGGTGAGGACGCGGTCGATCAGGCCGGCCACCTCGTCCATCTCCGCCGTGCCCAGGCCCCGCGTGGTGAGGGCGGGGGTGCCGATGCGGATGCCGGACGTGTACCAGGCGCCGTTCGGGTCGGCCGGGATGGCGTTGCGGTTGGTGACGATGCCCGAGTCGAGGAGCGCGGTCTCCGCCTGGCGGCCGGTGAGACCGTACGAGGAGGCGACGTCGATCAGGTTGAGGTGGTTGTCGGTGCCGCCGGTCGCGAGGGTGGCGCCCCGGCTCATCAGGCCCTCGGCGAGCGCGCGGGCGTTGTCGACGATGCGCTGGGCGTAGTCCTGGAAGGCGGGCTGCCGGGCCTCGGCGAGGGCGACGGCCTTGGCGGCCATGACGTGCGGGAGGGGGCCGCCGAGGACCATCGGGCAGCCGCGGTCGACCTGGTCCTTGAGGGAGTCGTCGCACAGGACCATGCCGCCGCGCGGGCCGCGCAGGGACTTGTGCGTGGTGGTCGTCACGATCTGGGCGTACGAGACCGGGTCGAAGTCGCCGGTCAGTACCTTGCCCGCGACCAGACCCGCGAAGTGGGCCATGTCGACCATGAGCGTCGCGCCGACCTCGTCGGCGATCTCGCGCATGATCCGGAAGTTCACCAGGCGCGGGTACGCGGAGTAGCCGGCGACGATGATCAGCGGCTTGAAGTCACGGGCCGACGTGCGCAGCGCCTCGTAGTCGATGAGGCCGGTCGCCGGGTCGGTGCCGTAGGACCGCTGGTCGAACATCTTGCCGGAGATGTTGGGGCGGAAGCCGTGGGTGAGGTGGCCGCCGGCGTCCAGGGACATGCCGAGCATGCGCTGGTTGCCGAAGGCCTGGCGCAGCTCGGCCCAGTCGGCGTCGGAGAGGTCGTTGACCTGGCGGGCGCCGGTCTTCTCCAGGAACGGGACCTCGACGCGGTCGGCGAGGACGGACCAGAAGGCGACGAGGTTGGCGTCGATGCCGGAGTGCGGCTGGACGTAGGCGTGCCGGGCGCCGAAGAGCTCACGGGCGTGCTCGGCGGCGAGGGACTCGACAGTGTCGACGTTGCGGCAGCCGGCGTAGAAGCGGCGGCCGATCGTGCCCTCGGCGTACTTGTCGCTGAACCAGTTGCCCATGGCCAGGAGGGTGGCCGGGGAGGCGTAGTTCTCGGAGGCGATCAGCTTGAGCATCTCGCGCTGGTCGGCGACCTCCTGGCCGATGGCGTCGGCGACGCGCGGCTCGACGGCGCGGATCACGTCGAGGGCGCTGCGGAAGGCGGTGGATTCGGTGGAGAGGTGCTCGGTGTTGCGGGGCTCGGCTGACATGGGGACCTCCGGACGTGGCGTTCGGCGTTCACGGCTCGGCCCAGGCGCACGGCACTCACTCACGGACCCCGGCAACGGGTTGCGACGGTCCTGGGGCCGCTTCCCGATGGTCGGTCCCATCCCAGCGCGCCAGTCACGGCCCGCCGGTCAGCCTACCGGGCAGGCCGGAGGGCCGAGCCGCGCTGTCCACCATGCGAGCGAGGTCACCCACACGGGTGCCGACGGGGGCCTCGGAAAGTTTTCAGAGCGCTACAGCCGGCTTCAGACGGCTTCAGAGGATGACGTGGGGCAGGAAGCGGGCGTACTCGTCCGTGATCAGACCGGCCGACTCGCGGATGCCCAGGCCCGCCGACTCGTCCTCGACGACCCAGGCACCGAGGACGACATGGTTGCCGTCGAAGGTGGGCAGGGGCGCCAACTCCTGGTAGCAGCAGGGGTTTTCGGGGTCGGCTGCGGTCGGCGTGGTCCCCCGCTCGTGGACCGTCACGCCGGCGCCTTCCCGGCCCAGCAGCGGCTTGGCCACGTAGCCGGTGGTGTGGGCCAGCTCCCGGGGGCCGTCCAGGTAGGCGGGGAGGAGGTTGGGGTGGCCCGGGTGGAGTTCCCAGAGGACGGCGAGGAGGGCCTTGTTGCTGAGGAGCATCTTCCAGGCCGGTTCGATCCACAGGGTGCTGCCCGTGCCGCCGCCGTTGTCCAGGGTGTCGAGGACGTGGCCGGCGAACTCGTCGGCGGTGAGCCACTCCCACGGGTAGAGCTTGAAGCAGCTGCGGATGAACCGGAGTCGGTTGTCGACGAAACGGCCCGAGAGCGGATCCCAGCCGATCTCCTCCATGGAGATCCAGTCGGTGTCGAGGCCCGCCTGTTCCGCCGTCTCCTTCAGATACGCGACGGTCATCAGGTCCTCGCCGATCTCGTCGGCGGCGGAGTGCGCGAAGTGGAGGGGGCTGCCGGGCGGGAGGAGGGCGGCCTGCTTCTTCCAGGCGGCGACGAGGCGTTCGTGGAGGGAGTTCCACTGGTCGGCGCCGGGGAAGCGGTCCTCCATCCAGAACCACTGAGGGACGGCGGCCTCGACGAGGGAGGTGGGGGTGTCCGCGTTGTACTCGATGAGCTTCGCGGGGCCCGTCCCGTCGTAGCGCAGGTCGAACCTGCCGTAGACGGAGGGGAGTTCGGCACGGCGGTGCCAGGCCTCGGCGACCGCTGCCGCGATGCGCGGGTCGGTGATGCCGAGGTCGGCGAAACGGTTCGCGGTGACGATGTGACCGGCCGCGGCGAGGCACATGGCGTGGAGTTCCTCGACGGTCTCCTCCAGCGCCTCCACCTCGGGGAGCGTGAAGACGTAGTACGCGCTCTCGTCCCAGTAGGGGCGCAGGGAGTTGTCGGGGTGGCGGGTGAGCGGGTAGATGAGCCCCTGCTCCTCGACGTCCGCTGCCAGTCCGGGCGGGGCTCGATCGTGCGGCGCTGCATGTCGGGGCTCAGCCGCCCGAGCTGTCGCCGCCGCCGCCGAAGCCGCCGCGGTGGACGCCGGTGCCACTGCGGTCGTCGTCGCTGCTCCCGGAACCGCCGCTGCCCTTACCGGACTTGGTGAACGAGCCGCCCTTCACCCAGCCGGACTTCTTCTTGCCGCCGTAGTAGTGGGCGCCGTTGACGGCCGTGGTGGTCTTGCAGTTCTTCTCGGCGACGACCTTGTAGCCCTTGGCGGCGCGGTAGCTGTCGCGGTCGACGCAGCGCTTGTCGGGGTCGTCGGAGGAGCAGGCGGTGAGGGCGGCGGCGAGCAGGCCCATGCCGCCCAGCACGACGGTTCCCGAGCGGAGTTGTCCGCGCGTTCTTCTGCTGACGTCGGCCATGTCATGTCTCCCCGTTGGCGTTTCGTGCGGTTTTCCGTGCAGTTTAGGGATCACCCGGGGAGCGCCTTCGGCTGACCCCTGTTCCTGCCGCCCGCACCTCTCCCCCCTAGAGTCACTTTGTGCTCTTTGGAATGGTGTGCGCGCTCAGCGCGGCGGTCTGCTTCGGTACGGCGACGGTGTTGCAGGCGGTGGCCGCGCGGGCGGCGGCCGGGAGCGAACCGGCGGGGAGCGGTGGCCCGGGCGACGACGCGGCGCTGTTGTTGCGGGCGTTGCGGCAATGGCGGTACATCGCCGGGCTGGCCCTGGACGGGCTCGGCTTCGTCTTCCAGATCGCCGCGCTGCGGTCCCTTCCGATCTACGCCGTCGGCGCGGCGCTGGCCGCGAGTCTCGCCGTCACCGCGGTGGTCGCCGCCCGGTTGCTGCGGGTGCGTCTGAGCGGGGTGGAGTGGGCCTCGGTGGGGGTGGTGTGCGCCGGGCTGGGGATGCTGGGGCTGGCGTCGGGCACGGAGGGGGACCGTGCGGGAACGGACACGCTGAGGTACGCGATGCTCGCGACCGGTGTGGGCGTGCTGGTCCTGGGTCTGCTGGGCGGGCGGTTGCCGGAGCGGGGACGGGGGCTGCTGCTCGGGTTGGCGGCCGGGTTCGGATTCGGGGTGGTCGAGGTGTCGGTGCGGCTCGTCGATGACGTGTCGGTGGGGGCGCTGGTGAGCAACGCGGCGGTGTACGCACTGGTGGTGGGGGGCGGGGCGGCGTTTCTGGCGCTGACGTCGGCGTTGCAGCGGGGGGCTGTGACCGTGCCGACGGCGGGGATGGTGATCGGGGAGACGATCGGGCCCGCGCTGATCGGGGTGGTGTGGCTGGGGGACCGTACGCGGGAGGGGCTGGGGTGGCTGGCGGTCGCGGGGTTCGGGGTCGCCGTGGTGGGGGCGTTGGCGTTGGCCCGGTTCGGTGAGGCGCCGGAATAGTCTCGCCCCCGCCCGCCCCTACCCGCCCCTGGGGGCTGCGCCCCCGGACCCCCGCTGCCGGCCCTGAACGGGCCTTGTCCTCAATCGCCGGACGGGCTGGAAACGCGGGCCGGCGGAGAGAAGGTCCGGTTCACCCCATCGCCCCGACCACCCCGTCCCACAGCCGCACCCTCGCCACCAGCGCGTCCGTCGCCGTCTCCGCCGCCTCCGCCCAGTGGGCGTCGTTCGTACCGCACAGGTCCGCGACCATCTGCATCGCCATGGGTGTGTGCTGCTCGCCGTCGACCTCGATGTGGCGGGAGAGGTAGTCGCGGAACAGGGGGAAGCTGTCGGTGCCCTCCTCCTTGATCACCTGGTCGAACATGTCCGGGATCAGGTCCTCGCGGGAGAAGGCGAAGGCCGCGGCCCGGCAGTGCAGCGGACGGTCCCTGATGATCTCGAACGTGGTGCGGACGAACTCAGCTGCGGGACCGGGGACTTGGGCGACCCGTAGCGCCGAGTCCACGTCGTGCCCCTCCCCCACCAGGGCGATGAACGTGTCGATCCGGGACGTGTCCGCCGTCGCCTCGCTCATGCCGGCCCGGTAGAGCTCGAAGTGGCTGGTGAAGCCGCCGTTCAGCTCGTCGCTCTCCTCCACGAGCACGATGTCGTTGATGAGGCGCCGGCTCACCTCCGACCCGCGAGGCACCCAGGGGACGTCGACACAGGTCAGCTCCCGCTGCAACGACTTGAGCAGGGACATGAAGTCCCACACCGCGAAAACATGGTGTTCCATGAACGTCGCCAGGTGTTCCCTGGTGTTTATCCGCTGGTAAATCGGGTGGGCGGTCACTTCTTTCCGCACCGGTTCGATCACGGAGCGGGCCCGTTCGATTCCCTCGTGGGTCATATCCCAGTCGTACCTGGACATGAAATCTCCCTCGCGTCGGTCGAATGGCGATCGTGCAGCTATTCCGCTCTCCGGGGCAAGCCCTTTCCCGAATTCCAGGAAAGTTACCCCGAGTATCACTGGAAAGAACCCCGAAAGCCGCCCTAAAGCCTGATAAAAAGTAACCTTCCGGACATCCTGGCGGAGGTTTCGAAAATCTTCGTTGAATATTTGAGCGCGAGCGGTTCCCGCTGCGTATACGACGGGGTGACCAGGAATCCCGTCACCGTCACGGTGGCGTATCAAGTGATCCCGGGCCGCGAGACCGAGTTCCACTCCTGGGGGTGGGCCGTGCTGCGTGCGAGGGCGCGTGAGCCGGGTTTTCTGGGGGGTGGTGTGCTTGTCGACGGAGAGGCTGAGTGGCATGTGGTCTACCGCTTCGACAGCGAGGGTACGGCCCTGGCCTGGGAGAACTCCGCCAGTTGGGCTCAGTGGAGAGCCAGGGTCGAGGGGCTCGCCCGGGAGACCGGGCGCCGTAGCGTCCAGGGATCGAGGGTGTGGTTCGACTCCCAGGCCGACTCACCGCCCCCCGCCGCAGCGCCCGCTCCACCGCGTCCGCCGGACAAGTGGAAGCTGTGGTTCGTGAATATGAGCGCGGTTTTTCCACCCGTGCTTATATTCAATCTGACCATTCTTCCGTTCCTCGGCGGTGTTAATCCGCTCATTCGCACTTTGTTGCTCTGTCTGGCCGTGACGGCACTCGTCACCTGGATTCTCATGCCGCGCCTTCAGCGCTTTTTCAAGAAATGGCTGTATCCGCCGCTCCAGGCACTTCGTGGTCGGCACAAACGGCGAACAGCCTGAAGACTGCCTGAACGACGGCATGAACGATGCAAGGGAGGTGGGCGGGTGAAGACCCTGCTCATCGACAATTATGACTCGTACACGTACAACCTGTTCCAGCTGATCGCGGAGGTCAACGGCGAGGAGCCGTCGGTGATCCGCAACGACGCGCTGACCAGCAGAGTCGACAGTCTGCTGGAATTCGACAAGTTCGACAACGTGGTCGTCTCCCCGGGCCCCGGGCACCCCGCCGCCGCCCGCGATTTCGGGATCAGCGCACGTGTACTGGCCGAGTCCCGGATACCCGTACTGGGCGTCTGCCTGGGCCATCAGGGGATCGCGCTCGGCGAGCGCGGCGGCGTAGAGCCCGCCCCCGAGCCCCGCCACGGGTATCTCTCGACGATCCGGCACGACGAGCGGGACCTCTTCAAGGGCCTGCCGCAGAACTTCACCGCCGTGCGCTACCACTCCCTCGCCGTGCGCGAGCCGCTGCCCGACACCCTTGAGGCCACCGCCTGGGCCGAGGACGGCGTGCTGATGGGTCTGCGGCACCGCACGCGCCCCCTGTGGGGAGTGCAGTTCCACCCGGAGTCGGTCCTCACCGAGTACGGCCGCCGCATGCTCATGAACTTCCGCAACCTCACGGCGGAACGCGCCCGCAAGCTCCGGGCCAAGAACACCGCCGTCACCCGCACCGCTGCGGCGATGCCCGAGCCCTCCGCGCAGCCGCTCGTCCCCCGGACCACGCGCATCCCCGCCCAGCGCCGCTCCCCCCAGCAGCGCCCCACCCACCGTCTCCACACCCGCCGGATCGCCACCGCCGTGGACACGGAGGCCGCGTTCGGCCGGATGTACGCCGGCTCGCCGCGCGCGTTCTGGCTGGACAGTTCACAGGTCGAGAAGGGGCGGTCACGGTTCTCGTTCTTCGGGGACGGGTCCGGCCCGCTCGCCGAGTTCGTGCGCTACGACGTCACGAGCGGCGTCTGTGAGATCGAGCGCGCCGGACGGCCGACGCGCAAGGTCACGGCGAGCGTCTTCGACTACCTGAAGCGGCAGTTGACGAACCGTCATGTCGACGCCACCGGCCTGCCGTTCGACTTCACCGGCGGCTATGTCGGCTACTTCGGGTACGAGACGAAGGCCGACTGCGGAGCTTCACCCAACGTCCACCGGGCCGAAACCCCCGACGCCTGCTGGCTGTTCGCCGACCGGCTGATCGCGGTGGACCACCAGGAGGGCTACACCTACGCGGTCTGCGTCGCCGAGGACACTCCGCAGGCCACGCTGGAGGCCGCCGACTGGCTCGACAGCGCCCTGGCCCAGCTCTCCTTCGTGTCCGGGGAACAGCCGTCGCCGCCCGTACCCGCCGCCGAGCCGGACCCCGCCGCCGCCGAACCGTGGCTGGTGCGCGACCGGGCCACCTATCTCGCCGACATCGCCGCCTGCCGACGGGAGTTGACGGCCGGCACGAGTTACGAGGTCTGTCTGACCGACGCGGCCCGGATGCCGGCGCCTCGGGACGCGTACGACTACTACCGGGTCCTGCGCCGCGTGAACCCGGCGCCGTACTCGGCCTTCCTGCGGTTCGGGGACCTCGATGTGGCCGGTTCCTCTCCCGAGCGGTTCCTGCGGATCACCCGGGACGGCATGGCCGAGGCCAGGCCCATCAAGGGCACCGCCCCGCGCGGTCAGGACCCGGCGGAGGACGACCGTCTGCGCGACTCGCTCGCCGCCGACGACAAGACACGCGCCGAGAACCTGATGATCGTCGACCTGCTCCGCAACGACCTGGGCCAGGTCTGCCGCACCGGCACGGTCCGCGTCTCCCGGCTCATGGTCGCCGAGACGTACGCCACCGTGCACCAGCTCGTCTCCTACGTCGAGGGACGGCTGCGCGAGGGCACCGGCGCGGTCGACGCGGTCCGCGCCTGCTTCCCCGGCGGCTCCATGACCGGCGCGCCCAAGCTCCGCACGATGGAGATCATCGACTCGCTGGAGACCCAGGCCCGTGGCGTGTACTCGGGGGCCCTCGGCTACCTCGGGTGCAGCGGCGGCGCCGATCTCAGCATCGTCATCCGGACCGCCGTGATCGCCGACGGCGAGATGCAGCTGGGCGCGGGGGGCGCGATCGTCCTCGGCTCCGACCCGGTCGCGGAGTACGACGAGATGCTGCTGAAGACGGCCGCGCAGATGCGGGCCTACGAGGAGTACCAGCAGCGGGACCAGGACGACCGGGAGCGCGAGGAGTACCCGGAGCGCCAGAGGTATTCGGAGTACCCGGAGTACGAGCGGTCCTCGTCCCTGTCGGCCGCCGCCGAGGAGGCCGCCCGATGACGACCCACCCGTCCACCACCACCGCTCCCCCCAACCCCACACCCCTTTCCGCACCCTTCCCCGCCGATGCCGACGCCCCCGGCAACCTCGCCGCCCATCTCGTCGCGCTCGCCGAACGGCGCGGCTGGAACGACCGGCCCGCCTTCCACCAGAGCCAGCAGGGCCACCGGTCCTGGACGCACGGTGAGGTGCACGACCTGGCCGCCCGTACGGCGACGGTGCTCGCCCGGCACGGGGTGGGCGCCGGCGACCGGGTGGTCCTCGCCCTGCCCGACGGCATCACCTGGGTGACCGCCTTCCTCGCCCTGGCCCGACTCGGTGCCGTGGCTGTCCTGGTCAACCCCGAACTCCCGCCCGCCGACCACGCGTTCATGACCGAGGACGCCGAGGCCGTGCTGTGCGTGACCGGGCCCTGGATGGAGGAGGGAGCCGGAGAAGCGGGACGTTTCGCGGGCCGGCCCCTCCTCGGCGCGGACCAGCTCGCCGCCCTCGCGCCCACCGCCGAACCGGCCACCGGCGCCCACCCGGTGGACGCGCACACCCCCCTGTACGTGCAGTACACGTCAGGAACGACCGGGCGCCCCAAGGGAGTTGTGCACTGTCACGGCGACCCGAAGACCTACCACGACCTCATCGGGCGCCGTCTGCTGCGGATCACCGAGGACGACGTCACCCTCTCCGTCTCCAAGCTGTACTTCGCCTACGGCTTCGGCAACGCCTTCGTCTTCCCGCTCTTCTCCGGCTCCTCGGCCGTCCTGGTCGACCGGCGTCCGGCCCCGGCCGCCGTCGACGAACTCGTCACCCGGCACCGGGTGACGCTGCTCTACTCCGTGCCGTCCGCCTACGCGGCCCTCGTCGCCGACCGGGGCAACGGCCACCAGGCCTGCTTCGCCTCCGTACGGGCCGCCGTCTCGGCCGGAGAGGGGCTGCCGGACGGGCTCGGGCAGCAGATCGGCGAGCTGCTCGGCGCGCCGGTGCTGGAGCAGATCGGCTCGACGGAGGCCGGACACGCCTTCTGCGCCAACAGCCTCGACCACAACCACCCCGGTACGGTCGGCCGCCCCGTCCCCGGTTTCGAGGTCGAACTGCGCGACCGTGCCGGGCTTCCGTTATCCGACACCGAGGCCGACGGCGGTGCCGAGGGCGAACTCTGGGTGCGCGGGCCCACGTTGACGAGCGGATACCTCAACCGGCCCGAGGAGACCGCCCGTTCACTGGTCGGCGGCTGGCTGGCGACCCGGGACCGGGCGGTACGTGAACCGGACGGCAGCTACCGGCATCTGGGCCGCGCCGACGACATGGAGATGGTCGGCGGCATCACGGTCTCGCCGCTGGAGGTGGAGGCCGTACTGCGCACCCATCCGGCGGTACGGGAGATCGCCGTCGCCGCCCTCACCGACGAGCGGGGCTTCAGCAGACTGCGCGCCTTCGTCGTCCCCGTCGGACCGGCCCGGGCAGGGCTGGAGACGGAACTCATCGAGCTTGCCCGCGCCCGTCTCGCCGCGTTCAAGGTCCCCCGGAGTGTCAGCTTCGTCCCGTCGCTGCCCCGCACCTCGACGGGGAAACTCCGCCGCCATCTGGTCCGCCAGGGCGCCTGGTGACCCCGGCGGCCAACGCGGCCCCCGCGACCATCCCGACGACCGTGCCGACGGCAGCCGTCGCGAACACCAGCCGTACTTCAGAAGGGAACGGGCGCATGCCACAGCCGCAGCCCCTGCTCGCCGACCGCGGTTTCTATCTGGGCCCGATCTTCCGGCGGGCCGCCGACCGCCACGGAGCCGTCTTCGTCACCCTGGACCGGCCGCTCGACGTCAGCCCCGACCTCGGAGTCGATCTCAGCTACAGCCAACTGGCCGATGTGGTCGAGGAGTTGTCGGCACAGCTGTGGGCGGCCGGGGTGCGGCCCTCGGAGGAAGTGGTGGTCCACAAGACGGACAACGTCGACATCGTGCTGCTGACCTGTGCCGTCTCCCGGATCGGCGCGGTCCCCGTGCTGCTCTCCCCCGGCCTCGCCGGACCGGTCGTCGGCCAGCTGCTGGCCCGTCTGCACCGACCCTGGCTGCTCACCGACAGCGCCAAACTCAACGGCCCGCTCGCGGAGTTGGACCTCCCCCCGCTGGTCCGCCGGACCCTCGCCGTGGACGCCGACGCCGGCGCGGACGCACCCGGCGCCGAGCCGCTGGCCATGTACGCCGGTGCCGAGCCCGCCGCCCCCGTCCGCCTCCATCCCCGCGAACCCGCCCTGATCACCCACAGTTCGGGCACCACCGGTATCCCCAAGCTCGCCGTGCACTGCGCGAACACCATGTGGAACCGGCTCGTACCGCAGCAGGCGATGGGCTGGCCCACGCGCGGGGAGACGGCCGCGCTGCACATGTCGTTCGTGCACTCGCGCTTCTACCATCTCCTCGGCGTTCTCCTGCACTTCGGCAGCCCGCTGCTCCTCATCACCGATCCGACCCCGGCCGCCGTGGGCCCACTGCTCGCCCGCCACCGCCCGGGCATCGTCGAGACCCACCCCAACACCTTCGTCCTGTGGGAGGAGTTGGCGGACGCGCCGGGTCAACCGCTGTCGCGCGTACGGTCGTACGGGTCGACGTTCGACGCGATCCACCCCCGGACCGTACGACGGCTGCTGAACGCCTCGAAGCGCCGTAGCGCCTGGCTGATCCAGCTGTACGGGCAGAGCGAGACCGGGCCCGTCGCCTTCCAGTGGTTCACCCGGCGCAGTGTCGCGAAGATGGACGGCCGCCGGGTCGGGATCGGGATACCCGGCTTCACCCGGGTCCGGGTCACAGACGACGACGGCCGGCCCGCCGCACCCGGCAAGCCGGGTCGCATCGAGGCCCGTACGCGCGGACGCATCCTCACCTACCTCGGGGCGCGCGAGCAGTACCAGCGCCAGCTCGACGGCGGCGGATGGTGGCAGATGGGCGACATGGGCTACCGGAGCAGGCTCGGCGCGCTGTATCTCATCGACCGCGAGGTGGACCAGATCGACTCCGTGCACAGCAACCTGGAGGTCGAGGACACGCTGATGGACCGGCTGGAGGAGCTGCGCGAGGTCGTCATCGTGCCGGGCGCCGACCGTGAACCGGTGCCCGTGATCTGCGTACGGGACGAGATGCCGCTGGACCCGGACCGCTGGCGGCAGGCGACCGCCGACCTGCCGACGATGGCCGAGCCCCGGCAGTGGCGGTTCGAGGAGCTGCCGATGACGGCGACGTGGAAGGTGAAACGGGTGGAGATCACCCGCATGCTGGCCGAGGGCGCACGCGCATGACCTCCTCGGAGCAGGTGACGGAGCAGGTGACCGGGCAGGTACTGGTCGTCGGGGCCGGTCCCGTCGGCCTGTCCGCCGCCCTCGGGCTGCGCGCCCACGGGCTGCCCGTCGTCGTCCTGGAGGCGGACCCCGAGGACCGTCAACGCCCGGGCAGCCGCGCCCTGTTCGTACACCGCGAGACCCTTCGTCTGCTGGACGGGATGCGCCCGGGCCTGGCCGCCGAGTTCGCGTCGTACGGACGTACGTGGCACACCCGGCGCACGCTGTACCGGGGCCGCGAGGTCTACTCCCGCACCTTCCCCGAGCAGCCGAAGGCGTCCACGGCCACCCCGCCCTTCACCAGCCTCCGCCAGGTGGACACCGAGCGCTTCCTGCGCGCCGCCTGCCGGGACGCGGGCGTGGAGTTCGCGTGGGGCGTACGGGTGACGGGCGTCAGCTCCTCACCGAACGGGGTCACCCTCACCGACTCCGACGGCGGCGTCTGGCAGGGCTCCTACGTCGTGGCGGCCGACGGCGCCCGGTCCGCCGTACGGGCGGAGCTGGGGATCACCATGGAGGGGACGCGTTCGGAGGGGTTCCACGTGGTCGTGGACGTCGCCGACATCCCCGGTGCCGAACTCCCTCTGGAGCGGGTCTTCCACTACGAACACCCGGGCGTGGGCGGCCGAAGCGTGATGCGGGTGCCGTTCACCGGCGGCTTCCAGGTCGACCTCCAGTGTCGCGACGACGACCCGCAGGAGGCGTACGGCACGGAGGAGGCCGTACGGGACTGGCTGCCGGGGGTGCTGGAGGCGCCCGGGTACGGGAACCAGATCCTGTGGGTGTCGACGTACCGCTTCCTGCGCAAGGTCGCGGACGTCTTCACCGACCGGCACCGGCGGGTGCTGCTCGTCGGGGAGGCGGCCCATCTGTTCCCGCCGTTCGGGGCACGCGGGATGAACAGCGGCATCGCGGACGCGGCGGCAGCGGCGGATGCCATCGCGGCGGTGGCCAGGACGGGCCTGGTGGGAGCGGTCGCCGAGTTCGCCGAAGTACGGCACGCGGCGGCCGTGTTCAACAGCGCCGCCGCCGGCAACGCACTGGACCACCTGCGGCCACGGCGCCGGATCGTCCGGGCCAAGCAGCGCGCGGCGGCGGCCCTCTCCCCGGTTCTGCCGTGGTGCGGATCATGGCTGGAGCACGCGCCGTACGGCCCCCGGAACGGGGCACCGGCGGTGGCGGGCCGCAAGTACTGACCCAGGTATCAAGGCATTCAGAGGCATCAGCAGTATCAAGAAAGAGCACTTGATGACGCGAACAGCAACACAAGCAACGGCCACGGAAGGGCGGTTGGCGTGGTCGCCGCGCCGGGGGCTGACCGGGGCGGACTCCGTCGGTTCCGTGCCGGCCCTCGGTGAGCGACTGGCGGTCGCCGACTCGTGGCTGCTGCGCGACGGCCGGGTACGCGGCCTGGGCAGGCACCGGGAGCGTTTCCTGCGGGCGTGCGGCGATTCGGGCGGCCCCTCCCTTCGCCAACTGGTGGACTTCTGGCGCGACATGACCGACGCGCTGCCCCACACCGGAGAGTGGTTCCCCCGGGTCGAACTGGGCGCGGAATCGCGGGAGTTGAGGCTCCTACTCCGTCACGCTCCGCCGCTCGGCACGGGCGTACGGGTCTGGGCGGCGGGCCAGACCGACCCGCGTACCGTCCCTCGCCGCAAGGGACCCGACCTGGACATCCTGGGCCGGGTCCGGCAGCGGGCGTCCACCGAGGGCGCGGACGAGGCGGTGCTGATCACGCCGTCGGGCCTGGTCCTGGAGGGCGCCACCTCCAGCCTCCTCTGGTGGGAGGACGACACCCTGTGTCTGCCGTCGCCGCAACTCCCCGTCCTGGCCGGAGTCACCTCGGCGCTCATCCAGGAGCGGGCCCAGCGCACCGGCGTCCGCGTCGCCCACCGCGAACGCACCCTCGCCGACCTGGAGGACCGTGAGGTGTGGCTGGTGAACGCCCTGCACGGAATCCGCCCGGTGACGGAATGGACGGGCGGAACCAAACCCCTTCTGCGGGCAGGAGGCGCGATACGGGCAGCCGAATGGCGGCAATGGCTGGAGGGCCTCATGGAGCCGCTGGAGTAAACGAGAACAAACGAGAACGAAAAATAGGGCAGGCCGATTGAAAATCGCCCTGCCCTGCTTTTCCATTTCCAATTTCAGCTGGTCTTCTGAACCGGCTGATAACCACCGGGAACCATGCGTGTGGCGATGGCTATCCGGTTGTAGGCGTTGATGACGGTGGCCGCCCAGATCAGCGCGGCGACCTGCGCCTCGTCGAAGACGGCGGCGGCCTCGGCGTACACGTCATCGGGGACGTGCCCGTCGTGCACCAGGGTCACGGCCTCGGTCAACGCCAGTGCGGCGCGCTCCCGTTCGGTGAAGAAGGGGGTCTCCCGCCAGGCGTTCAGGGCGTAGATCCGCTGCTCGGTCTCACCGGCCGCGCGGGCGTCCTTGGTGTGCATGTCGAGGCAGAACGCGCAGCCGTTGAGCTGGGATGCGCGAATCCGGATGAGCTCCAGGATTTCTGGTTCGACCTTGGCATCCTGCGCTGCGGAAACGGCGGCGCCGTGCAGGGCGCCCATCGAGGCGGAGACCGCGGGGGTGATTTTCTTGAGGGCGACGCGGGATACGGTTTCAGTGGTGGTCATGGGAATACTGTAACCGTTGACGAGGACCCCGTGATCGTGAATTGGACGACACGGGAGAAACCTCGGAATATCCGCCGCCGTGGGGTCCTGGACGACCCGTACGGCACGTGGCGGAACATCCGGGGGTCATCCGCCGTGCTCCCGTAGCTGATGGGAGCGGAGCAGTACGTTCGCGTCCGTCTCCCCGCTCCAGTCGAACCCGGCGCGGGCGGTGGCGCGTCGGGCGCCGAGTTCGGCGCACTCCGTACAACCGGGGACCGGCACCGGCGGGCGGCACACCTCGCGGCTCGGACCGTTCACCGGTTCCGCCCGGTTGCGCACGGCCTGGTCGTTCGCCGCCCGCACCTTGGCGCTCAGTTGCTCGGCGGGAGTCGCGAGGCGTACGTCCGCCGGGGCCGCCTCCCACTCCCGACCGCCCCCGAGCGGGCGGAGCAGCAGATACGGGCCGACCTTCGCCCGGTACTCCCCCACCTTCTCCAACTCCACGTCGTACAGAACCGCTCCGGCCTCCGGGGCCGTACCCGCACACTTGTCTGTCTCCACGCGCTTCTCCCAGGCCGAGGTGTCCCCGTGCCCACGTGCCCCTTTGGGGTGGGCAACTACCGGTTGTGGAGACAGCGTTGCGCTCCGCTCGGTAGCTTCACCAGGGAGAACGTCATGACCGAATCGGGGTCATGGCAGGCCACCATGACCGGGATCCGGTCATGACGGAGGAGGTTTGCGCATGGCTGTCGAGACCGACCCGGCCCCCGACCCGACTACGTCCCTCCTGGCCTTCTTCGGAACGGAGTTGACCCGCCTGCGCACCAACGCCGGGCTGTCACAGGAGAAGACAGCGAAGCTCGCCCACACCACCCAGTCCATGCTGTCGAAGGTGGAGGCGGCGAAACGCGTGCCGTCCCTGGACCTCGCACGCGACCTCGACCTCGCGCTGAAGACGGACGGACACTTCGCGCGGCTGCATCCGCTGGTCATCCAGTATGCGTACCCGTCCTGGTTCCTGCCGGTGGTGGAACTGGAGCAGGACGCCGTGTCCATCCGGTCGTTCCAGAGCCAGATCCTCTCCGGCCTGCTGCAGACCGAGGAGTACGCACGCTCAATGCTGGCCGCAGTCCGGCCGGACAACCTCGAAGACCTGGTGGCCGCCCGGATGACCCGGCAGGAGATCTTCGAACGCGAGGAACGCCCTCGCACCTGGTTCATCATCGACGAGTACGTCCTCATGCGGCACATCGGCGGTGAGGCCGTGATGCGCGGCCAGTTCGAGCGTCTGCTGGAGGCGGGCCAACATCCCCGCACGGTGATCCAGGTCATCCCGCGGACGGTTGTCACGCATCCCGGGCTTGCAGGTCCATTCACCGTGCTCGGGTTCGACGAAGGGCCGGACGTGCTCTTCGTGGACGGCTTCTCCCAAGGCCGAACAGCCCTTGGCCAGGACGAGGTGGCGGAGGGGATCCGAGCCTATGATCTGCTCAGGGCGGTTGCCCTGTCGCCCGACGCGTCGACCGAGTTGATCCGAAGGCATCTGAAGGAGCTAGACGCATGATCAGCGCAAGCGAGCTGTCTGTTGTGTGGCGAAAGAGCAGCTACAGCACCAACGGCGGCGACTGCCTCGAAGTCGGCGGAACGATCAGCGCGAGCGAACTGCCCGTCTCCTGGCACAAGAGCAGCTACAGCAGCTCCAACGGCGGCGAGTGCCTCGAGGTCGGCAACGGGCTGACCGACATCGTCCCCGTCCGCGACTCCAAGGCCCCCCACGGCCCCGCCGTCCTCTTCACCGCCGCGACCTGGGCGTCGTTCGTCGCCGAGGTCAAGGGCGTCTGACGGTCAGGCCGTGAAGCCGCCGTCCACGTGGATCTCGGCTCCGGTGATGTACCTGCCGTCCACGCTTGCCAGGTGGGCGACGGTGGCCGCGATCTCGGCCGCTTCCGCATAGCGGCCCACCGCGGTGAAGCCGGCGATCGCCTCGGCGTTCGGGCCGTCCGCCGGGTTGGCGTCGGTGTCGGTGGGGCCGGGGTGGACCACGTTGACCGTGATGCCTCGGGGGCCGAGTTCCCGGGCCAGGCCCTTTGCCATGCCGACGAGGGCCGTCTTGCTCATCGAGTACAGCGCCAGGCCCGGGAACGGCGCGCGTCCGGCGACATTGCTGCCGATGCTGATGATGCGTCCGCCGTCGCCCATGTGACGCGCCGCCGCCTGTGACGCCACGAACGGTGCCCGGACATTCACGGCCAGGGTGCGGTCGATCTCCACCGGCCCCAGGTCGTCGAGCGGGCCGACGAGAAAGACACCGGCGTTGTTGACCAGGATGTCCAGCCTGCCGAATGTCGCGGCGACCTCGTCCACCGCGGCGGTCAGTTCCTGGGGGACCGCGCTGTCGGCCTGGATGGCCAGACCGCGACGCCCCAGGGCCTCGACCTGCTTCACGACCTCGGCAGCACGCTCCAAGCTGTTCTCATAGGTGACGACGACGTCGGCGCCTTCCTCCGCCAACCGGAGCGCCGTGGCGGCGCCGATGCCCCGGCTTCCACCCGTGATCAGAGCGACGTTTCCTTCGAGTCGGTTCATACGTCGAGCATCGCGGGCCCCACCGGCGGAAGCTGGCGGGAATCCGACCTGGGGTTCGGCTACGAGGAGCCGCTCAACGTGTTCGCCACGCCCGACGGCCCCTGACCACGGTCCTTCACCCGCCACCCGCCCCTGTCCCCTGCCCCTTCTTCCTGCTCTCGCGCACCGCCTGCCTCCGCGCCTCCTCCGCATCCCACCGGCGCTTCAACTCCAGTGTGCGTTCGCTGAGTGGAATCGGCTCGTCGTCCTCCTCCCGCCACAGGCCCTGTTCCTTGAGCCGGCGGGTCTGTACGTCGACGGGCGGATCGGGGTCGAAGTCGGAGGGGCGTGGGCCCTCGGGACCGTCGGGGCCGACCCTGACGAGGCGTTCGACCCGGGTGACCCGGTAGCGGATGCCGTCGACGGTCGCGACGTTGGAGCGCCGCTCGTCGACGCGGTCGGCGGCCAGCGCGTACTCCGCCGCCTTCTCCTCGCTCAGCCGCAGGGTGAAGGGGGCCATCACGCGCAGCCAGTGGGCGAGGGCGTCCCGCGCGCCCTGGGGTGTGGAGTCCGAGGCGCCGGGATCGTGCGCGCGCCAACTGCCGTCCACGCGCTCGGAGATCATGTAGACGGCGGGCAGCAGCACCCCGCCCGGATGCGTGTGGATCGCCCGCCGCGCGTCGTCCCGGACCTCCGGCGGCGCGCCGGGCGTGACGCCGACGAACTGGATGAGGTCCATCCTGAGGATGCCGTCGGACAGCCCGGTGCCGGTGACGGGGTCGACCACGAAGCCCTTGGTGCGCGGTCCCACCCGGTACGCCTCGCCGACCTCCGCCGGGTCCGGGTCGGAGGGGCGGGGCGGCTCGGGCCCGTTCGGTCCCATCCGGACGAAGCGTGAGGCTCGTACGATCCGGAAGCGCTCGCCGCGCACCCGTACGTCGTTGACCACCTCACGGTCCATGCGCTCCGCCGCCGCCGTCCACTTGCGCCGGGCGACCTCGTCCCCGGCCTCGTGCGCTTCGCCGGCGCGCATCCGGAACACCGAGCCGAGCGAGTCCCGGGAGCCCTGCGGTGTGTCACTGCCGTGGCCGTAGAGCTCCCAGCCGCCGGTCTCGCACTCCCTGGCGTGGAAGAACTCGGGGATGCCCACTCCCATCAGGTCGGGGTACCGCCGCGCGGCCTCCCCCGCCTCCTGCTCGGCGAAGGCCGCGATCGGGCCGTCCTGGGCGGTGACCCGGACCGTCAGATAGGCCGGGACATCGTCCCTGTAGTCACCCCGGAAGCCATCCCTGTAGTCGCTCATGTACTGAGCGTGCACGCAACAGGCCTGCCAGACATACGATTTCGTAGAATTCAGGGATTTTCTGGTGCGAAATCCTGTGGAATCGCCGGGTCGCAGACGCCATGGGGCGGGCAGAACCATTCCAACGCCGTGGTAAAGAGCTCCAGTTCGTCGTCGTAGCCGCGCCGCGCCCGTGGTGGGCGACAGCGCGCGCGTTCCTGCCGATGGCGAAGGTGCCGCTGTCGACGGGCGCGATGCTCATCACGTCGCCGTTGTTGTTCATGGTGGTGATTTTCTGCATGAACTCGCTGGTCTGCTAACCGGATTCGGCGAGCGCCCGCACCCCGTTGACCACCCCGTCCTGCACGTTCTTCAGTTGACATGCTCCTCGATCTGAAGCTGAAGACCGAGGATTCTGGCCGTCCCTGCCGGTTGCTGTGCCGCTACGCGACATGGCTCTCGGCAGGGATTCCGTGGCTTCCTACTTCTTCACGCTGTGCCGGGACAAGTCCCGGTCTTACCGGCGCTCCGCAGGCCGATACCGCCAGTCCGGCGGCCTGTTTCACGTTGATCGCGGCGTTGTGGTCGCGATCGTGGAGCGTATTGCAGGCCGGGCAGGTCCACTCCCGTACATGCAGGGGTTTGGGCCCATCCCGATACCCGCAGGCCGAGCACACCTGGCTGGTCGGCTCGAACCGGCCGATCCTGACGAAGGTCCGGCCGTACCGCTGCGCCTTGTACTGAAGCATGGTCACGAACTGGGCCCAGCCCGCGTCGTGCACGCTCTTGGCCAGCCGAGTGCGCGCCAGTCCCGAGACCGCCAGGTCCTCCACCGCGACCGCTTGGTTCTCGCGGATCAACTTCGTGGAGAGCTGGTGATGGAACTCCTTGCGCGCATCGGCCACAGCCGCGTGGGCGCGGGCGACCTTCACGCGGGCCTTGGCCCGGTTCTTCGATCCCTTCCGCTTACGGGACAGCTCCCGCTGCGCCTTCTTCAGTTTCTTCTCCGCGCGACGCAGAAACCTCGGACTGTCGATCTTCGTACCGTCGGAGAGGACCGCGAAGTGCGTGAGACCGAGGTCGATGCCGACGGCGCTGCCCGGTTCCGGCTCCTCCCAGCGAGCCCGCTGTTCGTTGAGGTGCAGTTCCTCGATGACCCGGTCGCGGTAGTGGGAGTCCAGATAGGTGCCGGCGCACAGCAGCCGGGTGGCCTCGCTGGCGTGCGGTGGTGTGGGCGCCGGGGCGGGCGGGGCGCCTGGTGTCGGCTGTGGCTGCTGCGGCACGTTCGCGGTACTCACACAATCCCCCGATGCGTGTTAACGGCCCTTGTCAGACGGCCAGTTGACGACAGATCAGCATAGGGGGACGGGACGTGCCGGGGACAGTGGATTGTCAGAGCCCGACGGCCGTGCGCGCGGGGCGAAGCCCGGACACGGCCGGGCCCCGTCCGGCGAAAGCCTGAACGGGGCCCGGGAGAAAAGCTGTTGGGACTCAGATGAGACCGAGGGCGCGGACCGCGTCGCGCTCCTCCGACAGCTCCTGCACGGAGGCGTCGATGCGGGCGCGGGAGAACTCGTTGATGTCCAGGCCCTGGACGATCTCGTAGACTCCGTCCTTCGTGGTGACCGGGAAGGAGGAGATGAGGCCCTCCGGGACACCGTACGAGCCGTCGGACGGGATACCCATGGAGGCCCAGTCGCCGTCCGCCGTGCCGTTGACCCACGTGTACACGTGGTCGATGGCGGCGTTGGCGGCGGACGCGGCCGAGGACGCGCCACGGGCCTCGATGATCGCGGCGCCGCGCTTGGCGACGGTCGGGATGAAGTCCTCGGCGAGCCACTTCTCGTCGCTGACGACCTCGGCGGCGTTCTTGCCCCCGACGGTGGCGTGGAAGATGTCGGGGTACTGGGTGGCGGAGTGGTTGCCCCAGATCGTCAGACGCTTGATGTCGGCGACCGTCGAGCCCGTCTTCTTCGCCAGCTGCGTGAGCGCGCGGTTGTGGTCCAGGCGGGTCATCGCGGTGAACCGCTCGGCCGGTACGTCCGGGGCGGCGGCCTGGGCGATCAGCGCGTTGGTGTTGGCCGGGTTGCCGACGACGAGGACCTTGATGTCGTCCGCGGCGTTGTCGTTGATGGCCTTGCCCTGGGGCTTGAAGATGCCGCCGTTGGCCTCCAGGAGGTCACCGCGCTCCATGCCCTTGCTACGGGGGCGGGCGCCGACCAGCAGGCCCACGTTCGCGCCGTCGAAGGCCACGTTCGGGTCGTCCGTGATGTCGATGCCCTGGAGCAGCGGGAAGGCGCAGTCGTCCAGCTCCATGGCGGTGCCCTCGGCGGCCTTGAGCGCCGGGGTGATCTCCAGGAGGCGGAGCCTGACCGGCACGTCCGCGCCGAGCAGCTGGCCGGAGGCGATGCGGAAGAGGAGGGCGTAACCGATCTGGCCGGCCGCGCCGGTGACGGTGACGTTCACGGGAGTGCGGGTCATGGCGTTCTCCGTATGACAGCTGGCGGTGGGGCGTCGCTGCCCCGGGGTTCGGATGATCGATCTCTTGGCGTCAAGAGAGATCCGGCCGTCAGGCTATCGCGCATCCGGGATCCCGGACGTCCGGGTCCCGTGTGGCCCACCCCACAGAATCGCGTTGACCGTGTCGCGGACGGCGG